>JBBIPZ010000015.1:0-57251 GCA_037442505.1 Deltaproteobacteria bacterium
TTAGTAAGTTTATTTTTTGCATCAGTTGCACTTTGTCCAGTTTGGACATTAACCAGATCAATGTAAGGTTTACCATTTACCTCTGAAATTCCGTAAATACCGATTCCAATTCTTTTTATACGGCTTGCAAGCAGTGCATCTGCGTTAATCGTAACTGCACCCTGATCCTTATCAATCTTCTGAATGATGGATAAAAGCTTTAAAGCTTCACTGTAACCCTGTGCTGTAAAGTCTTGCCCAGTATTTGTAGAAATCTGTTTTACCAGGTCATAATCAATTTTGCTTAATGCATCAATGTTGTCTGCTAAATTATTTTCTAATCGGACACCAGCACCTATTTGGGCATTTAAACCAAAGTCTTTGTCTTTAAATCCTTTTTTAGTCTCTCTGCCAAAGAAGCCAAAAATAGCAGGATTGTAATACTGAGCAGTTACGTCCATTGTGGAAGCAACACCAGCACCACCCATACCGAGCTGTCTTGCACCTACAGGCTGAAACTCCATCGCAAAGACAGTTGATGAAAACAATAATAATATAAACACTAAAATAGTCTTTTTCATTTGCCCTCCTCCTTTATGTGTGAATTTAAAAGTAAGTAAATCATACAATTTTCTAAAAATCAACAATTCATATCACAAAAATAAAAAAATATTTAATCCCCCCCTTGACAACTAAATCTTCAATGTTTAATTTATTAGCACTCAAAAAGTTAAAGTGCTAAAAAAATTTAAAAGAAAGGAGTGAGAGCTATGAAAGTAAGACCATTACACGACAGAATTATTGTCAAAAGGGTAGAAGAAGAAGAAAAGACAAAAAGCGGTATAATTATCCCCGACACCGCTAAAGAGAAGCCACAAGAGGGAGAAGTAGTTGCAGTCGGCAACGGCAAGATCCTCGAAAATGGGCAGAAGGTGCCTATGGATGTTAAGGTTGGTGACAGAGTGATTTTTGGCAAGTATGCTGGCAACGAGATTAAGATTGACGGCGAAGAGTATCTTATCATGAGAGAAGAAGATATTCTGGGCATTCTGGAAAAATAATTGAAAAAAGGAGGAATTAGAAGATGGCTGCAAAGATGTTAAAATTTGGTTATGAGGCGAGGGAGGCTATGATCAGGGGCGTCAATATTCTTGCTGACGCAGTTAAAGTTACCCTCGGTCCTAAAGGTAGAAACGTTGTAATTGACAAATCTTTTGGTGCGCCAACCATCACAAAAGATGGTGTTACAGTTGCAAAAGAGATTGAACTTGCTGATAAGTTTGAAAACATGGGAGCTCAGTTACTAAGAGAAGTAGCAAGCAAGACATCCGATACAGCTGGTGATGGTACTACAACAGCTACAATTCTGGCACAGGCAATAGTCAGAGAAGGCGCAAAACTCGTTGCGGCTGGTCACAATCCTATGGACCTTAAAAAGGGTATCGACAAGGCTGTGGAAGTTTGTGTTGAATCTCTCAAAAAATTAAGCAAGCCTACTAAAGATCAGAAAGAAATTGCTCAGGTCGGTACAATTTCTGCAAATAACGACCCGGAAATAGGTAATATCATTGCAAAAGCAATGGAAAAGGTAGGAAAGGAAGGCGTTATCACAGTTGAAGAAGCAAAAGGAATGGAAACTACCATGGATGTTGTGGAAGGTATGCAGTTCGACAGAGGATACCTTTCCCCTTACTTTGTGACAGATGCAGACAGAATGGAGTGTGTCTTAGAAGATGCGTACATTCTGATTTATGACAAAAAAATTAGCAATATGAAAGATTTACTTCCAATACTCGAGCAGATTGCAAAAACTGGAAAACCGTTCATTATCATTTCGGAAGAAGTAGAAGGAGAGGCGCTTGCTACATTAGTTGTAAATAAACTAAGAGGCGTGTTACATTGCTGTGCAGTTAAAGCACCTGGTTTTGGTGACAGAAGAAAGGCAATGCTGGAAGATATTGCTATTTTAACAGGTGGCAGGGTCCTTTCCGAAGAGACAGGATTTAAGCTTGAAAATGCAAAACTTCAGGATTTAGGAAGGGCAAAACGCGTTGTCGTTGACAAAGACAACACAACAATTATTGATGGTGCTGGAAAAAAAGAGGAAATCGAGGCAAGGGTAAAACAGATAAGAAACCAGATTCAAGAGACTACATCAGACTATGATAGAGAAAAGCTTCAAGAAAGACTTGCAAAGATGGTTGGTGGTGTTGCTGTAATTAAGGTAGGTGCAGCAACTGAAACCGAATTAAAAGAGAAAAAGGCAAGAGTAGAAGATGCGTTACATGCTACCAGAGCAGCCGTTGAAGAAGGAATCGTGCCTGGTGGTGGCGTAGCTTTGATTAGAACACTGTCAGAACTTGAAAATCTTAAATTAGAAGGCGAAATGAGGCTTGGCGCTGAGATTGTTAAAAAGGCGATTTTAGAACCAGCAAAACAGATTGCTCAAAACGCTGGCTATGACGGATCAGTCGTTGTAGAAAAAATTAAAGAAGGAAAAGGTGGCTTTGGATTTAATGCTGGAACAGAAGAGTATGAAGACTTGTTAAAGGCAGGAATTATTGATCCTACAAAAGTTACACGTTGTGCATTGCAGAACGCTGCTTCTGTTGCAGGGCTTTTAATCACAACAGAGTGTATGATCACAGAAAAACCAGAAGACAAAAAAGCTGCTATGCCCGGTGGAATGCCACCAATGCCAGAATATTAAAAAACATAAAGGGCTGGGGCAACCAGCCCTTTTTTTTATCCATTTTTCCAAAAGGGGACAGACCCCAATCTAAAAATTGCAGGAATACATTTTCCACTTTAAAAAAAATATCAAAAGGGTATAATTTTTTATATGGATAGACAAAAGTTATCTTATTTATTGCTTTTCATCTTTGCGTTATTCTTTTTAGCTGGCATAAATTTAAAAGAGTATGCTGCAGTGTTGGAGAAGGCTATTAAAATATGCTTTAGTTGTGTGGGGATAGGATAGGGTGACCAATCCACTTAGACGTGTAATTCAAACATTAATGACACTGCTTAATAATTCTTATCTGGGTTTTATTTTTACTGGCAAGATTTTTCAGGGGGCGACTAAGTCGATTTGTGCACCTGGACTTAACTGTTATTCTTGTCCAGCCGCTGTATTAGCATGTCCGATTGGTTCTTTGCAGTTCATCCTGGGCAGTGTAAGGTCATCATTACAGTCTGCAAAGTTACATGTGGGCTTTTATGTGATAGGTTTTTTAGGAACAATTGGGGCTTTAGTTGGTAGATTTCCTTGTGGATGGTTGTGTCCTTTTGGTTTTTTTCAAGAATTAGTGCATAAAATTCCCTCAAAAAAAATTGACATACCTTCTTTTTTACAGTATGGGAAATACCTTTTTCTTGGTTTATTTGTTATCATTTTACCGCTTTTGGTTACAGATGAGTTTGGTTACGGAATTACATGGTTTTGTAAATTTGTTTGTCCTGCTGGCACGTTAGAAGCAGGCATTCCTTTAATGTTTCTCGATCCATCTCTACGTAAGTTAATAGGTGTTTTATATTACAACAAAGTTGCAATTCTTGCGCTTTTGTTGATTGCAATGATTTTTATCAGAAGACCTTTTTGCAGGACAATATGCCCACTTGGTGGGATTTATTCACTTTTTAATAAGTTTAGTGTAGTGCAAATGGAGCATTACCCTGATAAGTGTGTTAAATGTTATCAATGCTACAGGGATTGTCCTATGCATCTTAAATTTCCTGAGGGAGCGAATCAGCTAAATTGTATCAGGTGTTTTAAATGTTATACAAATTCCTGTCGTTTTGGTGCAATCTCAATAAAGATTAATGGTGTTAAGTTACCAGAAAGAATAATAAAAAAGGAGCAAAATGTATGAAAAAAATTTTTTTGTTGCTGTGTTTAGTATTGGTTTTAGTTGGCTGTCAGAAGAAAGAAGAGACTAAGCTTACGAATGCACCCACATCTGC
Organism: Deltaproteobacteria bacterium; assembly: GCA_037442505.1. Lineage (GTDB taxonomy): Bacteria > CALINM01 > CALINM01 > CALINM01 > CALINM01 > JBBIPZ01. The sequence goes on from JBBIPZ010000015.1 coordinate 3,943, forward strand.
GTCAAAGTTTGAAAAGATGACATCAGCTAAGCTAAAAGAAGTTTTAGCATCTAACAAAGGTAATGTGGTTTTAATTAACTTTTTCGCTACATGGTGTCCACCTTGCAGAAAAGAGGTTCCCGAGTTGATTCAGTTAAAAAATACCTATGCGGGTAAAAATGTAGTTTTTATTGGTCTAAACGTTGATGAAACTGGAGAAGAAACGTTAGCACCTTTTGCTGAAAAGGTTGGGTTTAATTACCCTGTATATTTAGCTGAACCTGAGTTATCAAAAGAATACCAAGTTGATTCAATTCCAAATTCATTTTTGTTTAGTAAAGATGGCAAACTTATTCAAAACCTGAAAGGTTATGTGGATCCAGGCAGCCTGAAAGGAATGATAGACGCTTTACTTTAAACTCGCAATAATTAAAGGAAAAGATTGGCACATTTGCTGACTTTTCCTTTTTCTAATATTCTCTCTATAGCCTTATCAATATAACAAGCCTGTCAGTTTAATTTTAATAAAGTGTTATTTTTTTTTTACAGTGTAATGCTTGCGTTACACTAATCGAAACAATCTTGAAAATAAGTTGTTGATTTTACGGTATTATTAAGAAGTAAATGGTTGGCACAGTTATTGATTTTAATAACATGCTAATTTTTTTATGAGGAGGGTGCTGATGGATTTTTGTAGAAGAGATTTTTTAAAGGTTGTTGGTGGCGCTGGAGCAGCGATACTTTCTTCTTCTTTCTTAAGCAAGGTTGCTCACGCTGTCGAAAGTCAGGGTAAGAATATCCCTGTAATATGGATTCAGGGCCAGAACGATGCCGGTTGTTCTGAGTCGATTTTGAACACATTTTCTCCAACGGTAGTGGATGTGGTAACGGACATCATCAGTCTAAGATTTCATCAGACAGTGATGGCTTCTCAAGGGCATCAATGTATTCAGGTATTAAAAGATGCTTTGAAAAGTGATGAAAAATTTATCCTTGTTGTAGAGGGGGCAGTGCCAACAAAGGATGACGGACTTTACTGTACAATTGGAGAGGATGAAAACGGCAATCCAATCACGATGCTTAAATGGCTTAAGGATCTCTCTGCTAAAGCGATGTATGTAGTTGCGTTGGGAACGTGTGCAACATGGGGTGGAATTCCTGCTGCAGAGCCCAATCCAACAGGGGCAAAGCCAGTATCTGAAGTGATTGGAACAGAAAAACTTATAAATTTACCTGGATGCCCCGCAAGACCTCATCATCTTGTAGGGACAATTGCACATCTTAAACTTTTTGGTATGCCTACGCTTGACAGCAAAAGAAGACCCATGATGTTCTTCAGCAGATTGATCCACGATAATTGCGAAATGAGACCATTTTTTGAAAGAGGTGATTTTGCAAAAAGTTTTGGCGAGAAAAAATGTATGTATCTATTAGGGTGTAAGGGGCCCATTACATATAACGACTGTCCAAATTATCAGTGGAATACGGGTGTTAACTGGCCAATTAGAGGTGGTTCACCCTGTGTTGGCTGTGCATCTGAAAGCTTTGTTGGTTCTAAAGGAAACGCAATGTATGCAAGACTTCCAGAAGCAAAGGTGCCAGGTATTCCAGGACTCAAGGTTAAAGCTGATAAATTTGGTGTAGTAGTTGGAGCAGCTACTATAGGTGGAATAATTGCCCATGGTGTTGGAAGAATTATAGCATCTAATAAGAAAAAGGAAAAAGCAACAGAAAAGGAGGCAAAATAAATGGCTAAGAAAGTTGTTATAGATCCGATTACAAGAATAGAGGGGCATTTCTCTATCGAGATAGAAGTCGAAAACGGCAAAGTAAAAGATGCAAAAGCAAGAGGGGACATGTTTCGTGGGTGGGAAATTATTCTTCAGGAAAGAGATCCTCAGGATGCAATCACAGTAACGCAAAGAATATGTGGTGTATGTCCAGTTGGACATGCAATGGCTTCTGCAAAAACGCTTGACGCGGCTTTTAAGGTGAATCCACCCGATAACGGCAGGATAGTAAGAAACTTGATGGCAGCAGGCAATTTGCTTCATTCACATATTCTTCACTTTTATAATCTGGTTGCGCTTGATTTTGTAGATATAACAGCGATTCTGGATTATAAGGGCAATGATGCAACGATGATAAACATTAGAGAGTGGGTGAAAAAGGAAGTTGCAAGCGGCAGAAATACAGCTGCTGCTCCATTTTTGCCAAGGTATAAAGGTGACTACATTAAAGACAAGGAGCTTAATCTAACTGCGATAAGCCATTATGTAAAGGCTTTTGAGATGGCAAGAACAGCACAGGAAATGGTTGCAATCTGGGGCGGTAAGATGCCTCATGTAACAGGGATTGTACCGGGTGGCGTAGCAGAAAATGTTACTGCCGAAAAGGTAGCTTCATACCTTTATAGATTGAGAAAGATTAAAGAGTTTATCGATACCTGCTATATACCAGATGTTTTAGCGGTTGCTAAAGCATATCCACAGTGGTTTAAGATTGGTGCTGGTCATAAAAACCTTCTTGCTTATGGAATTTTTGAGCTTAATAACGAAGGTACTGAGACATATCATATTCCGGGTGCTTTTATTAATGGAAAGTTACAGGAACTTGATCAGAAAAAGATTAAGGAAGACGTGTTCTATGCAAAATACTCTTCACCGTCAAATTTACATCCTTACGATGGAGAGACAACTCCTGATGTTAAAAAGAAAGATGCCTACACGTGGGTTAAGGCGGCAAGGTATGATGGAAATGCGATGGAGGTAGGTCCTCTTGCGAGAATGGCAATAACCCACCTATCGGGCAAAAGACCAGAAGTATCTAAATTAGTTAAATCCGTTTTATCAAGTTTAAATGCTGATGAGTCGATCCTTTTCTCTGTTTTAGGAAGACATGCATGTAGAGCGCTTGAGTTAAAAATTATTGCAGAAGAGACAGAAAAATGGTTGCTTCAGACCAATCCCGATAAGCCTGTTAATAACCCTTACGAGGTCCCAAAAGAGAGCGAAGGCTATGGTCTTACAGAAGCTCAAAGGGGTGCATTGGGACACTGGATAAAGGTAAAAAATCACAAAATTGAGCGTTATCAGTGCGTTGTTCCATCTACATGGAACTGTGGTCCAGCAGACGAAAAGGGCGTAAAGGGTGTTATTGAGCAGGCTCTTATTGGAACACCGATTGCTGATACCGAAAACCCAATCGAGGCAGTACGCGTAGTTCGCTCCTTTGATCCATGTCTTGCATGTGCAATTCATGTAATCGAGCCAGAAACGAATGAAATAAAAAAATTCAAAGTGTTTTAAGGGGGTAAATTATGGCTAAGATATACAGACACCCTCTATTTCCGCGGCTCACTCATTGGTTACATGCATTGTCAATGATTATGCTTGTTTTGACAGGCTTGCACATTCATTGGCCAACCCATGTGCCCTTTTTCGGTACTATATCCATGGCAAGATACATTCACTTCATCTTTGCATGGCTGATAGTCTGGTGTTATGTATCGAGGGGCTACTACTACTTTTTTGTAACAAAAAAGGCGTTTGAGATAATATTCAGACCAGGGGAAATAAAGGCGTTATTCAGGCTTTTAAAGTATTACCTTTATGGCATTTTTGTTCATGCCCCAAAACCTAATTTTGGTAAATATAATCCTGGACAAAAGCTTGCATACTCAATATGGCCGTTGGTTTTCATTCCACAATTTTTAACGGGATTTGCACTTTATGAACCAGAAATCTTTTCAAAGGTAGTAGATATGTTTTCAGGACTTGGTTATGTGCGTTTTTGGCACTTTATATTAACAATTTTTTACACCATTTCTCTTTTAGGGCACCTTTACTTAGGAACTACTGGTGCTACGATAAGCGACTACTATATAGGAATGATAACTGGATGGGAAGAAGAAAAATAGTAAATGCTTGCAATAGTTGGTGTTGGGAATGAGCTGTTAGCAGATGAAGGTTTTGGAATAGCTGCAGTAAGAGAGCTTGCAAATACCCCCCCCAAGGGTGTTGCCTTGATAGAGGGCGGGACAAAGGGTCTCGCCCTTCTTCCCCTCTTTTTTGAGTATGAAAAAATAATCTTTCTTGATATCATAAAAGTAAACGATACGCCAGGCTCTGTGTATGTGTTTGACCTTAGCAGTGTTTCTTTGAAAGATGATTTAGTTAGCTCGTTTCACGAAGTAACTATTGGCAATGTTTACAATACTGCTAAGATGTTAGGTAGTAATGCTAAGGTTTATGTAGTTGGCATTGTTCCTAAGGAGTATGATAGATTGGGAGATATTTCAGTTGAATTAAAAGAGATGATGCCTGCGTTCATAAATCAGGTAAGATTATTGGTATCCAAGCTGGAAGATGCGGATTAACGGTATGCACGAGGCTTCTATTGCGATAGCTTTAATTGAACAGCTCGAAAAATATGAAAATCAAAATAATGTTAAAATAGAGAAGGCTGTGATAGAAGTAGGATCAGGAAGTGGCGTAAACATTAACTCGCTAAGCTTTTGCCTTGAAGAGATAAAAAAACAGATGTCTATCCATTATGATTTTGAACTGAATGAAAAACCAATATTAGCAGAATGCGATAACTGTAACAAACGTTTGCAACTTGATTATCCAACTTATCAATGTCCTGCCTGTAGCAAAACTGCTTTAAATATTTTAGAAGGCATGGAGTTTAATATAGTAGAACTTGAGGTTGAGGAGAATGAAAGTAAAGATAGTAGCACCGGTTCTTGAAGGTAATGATAAAATTGCTAACGAATTAAAGGCGTTTTATGCGGAGCGAGGGATATTTGTTTTTAATGTGATAAGCTCTCCTGGCGCAGGTAAAACCACGCTTCTTGAAGCAGTTATTGATTATATGAGAAAGGCGTTTAAGATTGCAGTTATAGTTGGTGATATCGAAGATACTGTTGATGCTGCGAGGTTATCAAAACCCAATGTTCAAGCCATTCAACTTAATACAAGAAGTGCATGCCATCTGGATGCCAGCATGATAAAGTCTGCCTTGAAAGAGCTTAACACAGATCAACTTGATATGATTATAGTTGAAAATGTAGGAAATCTGGTATGTCCAAGTGATTTTGATCTGGGCGAAGATCTAAGAATTGTAATCCTGTCAACAACAGAAGGAGATGACAAACCTAAAAAATATCCCATTACCTTTTTTAAATCAGATGTTGCGGTAATTAACAAGGTTGATCTTATTCCTTATACAAACTTTAATCTGGACAAGGCAAAGCGTGATATCACTTCTATAAATTATTCTATAAAGATTTTTGAAGTTACAGCGACTAAACAGGAGACCGTTTTTCCTCTGGTACAGTTTTTAGAAGAAAAGATAAGGCAGAAAAGACGCTTTAAACTAAATGTCTAAGTTAGCCAAAAAGATAATTATTGATGGAATAGTGCAGGGAGTCGGCTTTAGACCTTTCGTATATAGTTTGGCAAAAAAGCATGGCGTTTGTGGAATCGTTAGAAATATTAATGGTGGGGTGGAAATTGAGATCTGCGGTGAAGATGAAGCGATTAAAAACTTTGTTTCAGATATAGAAAAAAATCCTCCTCGCTTAGCTATCATAAAAAACATTTCTATCGAAAACATCTGGAACACAATAGATTACACGGATTTCAGAATAGCAGAGTCATTTTCGGGCAGAGACAAAAATATATTTCTATCACCTGATGTTGCTATTTGTGAAGACTGTAAAAAAGAGTTTTTTGAAAGGGAAAACAGATACTATCACTATCCTTTTGTAAACTGCACTAATTGTGGCCCTCGTTTTTCGATAATTACAGCCTCTCCCTATGACAGGGTGAACACCACCATGAGTAAATTTAAGATGTGCGAAGATTGCCATTTTGAATACACAGATATATCCTCGAGACGCTATCATGCAGAACCTATATCTTGTACAGGCTGTGGTCCTGAATACAAAATGCTTGATACCGAATTTAAAGAGGTGGTTACTGATGATATCTTTGAAACGGCAAGGTATCTAATAAAAATAGGCAAAATACTTGCTGTTAAGGGTGTTGGTGGTTATCATCTGATATGCGATGCAAAAAGCAGCGATGCAATAAAAACACTACGACAGAGAAAACAGAGGGATACTAAACCATTTGCAGTAATGTTTAAAAACCTCGAAACATTAAGCCAGTACTGTTTCTGTAGTAAGGTTGAGAAGGCAATTTTAGCAGGCAAAGAAAGTCCAATAGTGTTGCTTAGGCAAAAAAAAGGCGTTTTAGAACACGAAACATTGTCATTGTTGTCAGGAACAAGCCCATATATTGGTGCTATGCTACCTTATGCACCATACCAATTTTTGTTGCTGCAGGACTTTGATATGCTTGTGTTTACCTCAGGAAATATTTCTGGTGAGCCTATCGTTTATCGCGATGAAGATGCAAGTCGTTTAAAAAGTATTGCAGATTATTTTCTTGTTCACAATAGAGAAATAGTCAGATTTGTTGAAGATAGCGTAGTCAAAATTTTAGATGATAATACAAATATTTTGATAAGAAAAAGCCGGGGTTATGCCCCGCTACCACTTTTTTTAAAAGAACGTTCTTCAGCTCAAATTTTAGCCTTTGGAGGCGATTTAAAATCAACGGTCAGCTTTGTCAAGGATGACGTGTTAATTCAGTCGCAGTATTTAGGCGATCTTGCAGATTATCTGTCGTATGAGGATTACAAAAAGACCATAGACGATTTTAAAGACTTTTTCTTGTTAAAGCCGGATATTTTTGTGTGTGATTTACATCCAGGATATTTAAGCAGCCAGTATGCGGAACAGATTGCCAAAAATAATGTTAAATTATTGAAAGTTCAGCATCATAAGGCACACATCGCGGCGGTGGCTTTAGAAAAAAACTGGGTAAATGAAGATTTTATAGGAATTGCATTGGATGGGACGGGCTTTGGGGAAGATGGTGCAATCTGGGGAGGTGAGGTATTTGTAGGTAGTCTAATAAGTGGATTCAAAAGATATGGGCATCTTTCTTATACAGCTTTTCCATTTGGTGATTCAGCCATAAAAGAACCACAGAAATCTGCATTTTCGTATTTAGTTTATCATGGGTTGATTAACAAAAAACTATTATCAATCTTCAGTGATGATATACAAAAAAACTTTCAGAATCTTTCTGAATTTGTGTTTAGAAGTGCGCTTTTTACATCCAGCCTTGGGAGACTTTTTGATGTGGTTTCATATCTTCTTGGATTTAAAAGGAAGATAGGTTATGAAGGCGAAGCCGCGGTTGAACTGGAAAACTTAATATATCAACAATACAACATTGCTGATATTTTAGATGGATATTCATGTAAACTTTTTGAAAATGGAGATGAAATTTTGATTGATACAAATGCTTTGTTATCGACAGTTGTGGAAGATTTATTAAGGGGAACACCTTATCCCACAATTTCGATAAGGTTTCATACATCTATAGTAGATGTTTTCACGAAGATTGCTATCAGAATAAGAGATAAAAAAGGTATTAACAAAGTGGCAATGTCTGGTGGCAGCTTTCAAAACAGCTATCTTCTATATCATTTTATTAAAAGGTTAATTGATGCAGGGTTCGAGTACGGTATCAACCAATATTCTCCACCAAACGATGCCTGTATAAGTGTTGGGCAATGTGCAGTAGCAGTTTTTAATAGACAAACAGCATAGTTTGCTTATTTACTCTATGACAAAATGATGCGAATTTTCCGATAACAAAATATAACGGTCTTTTTTTCTATTTAACTTTCCATAAAAGTAACAAATTTTGCCTGGATTTATTCCATAAGGTTTTGACTTACCTTTTTTTGAAATTTGAATGTCAAGATAGTCGGTATTTATTATCACTTTGTTTTTATCGTTATAAACTGAGTTAACCTTTCCTCTATACCAACCGTATAGCCCAATCTGTTCATAAAGTTTAGCCGGTATAAAAAAATTTTTGTATAACCCTCTTTTAGATTTTACTGCGTTTAAAAAAGCCAGTTTAAATTTAGTGTGTTCTTTAAGCTTTGTGATGTCATAAGGGAAAACCATTCCTTCTGATAACAATTTTGTGTTTAGCATTACACCATTTACATAAACGTATGCCAACGTCCTGTTATATATATCTTTTGTTTCTGCATCATAACGTAATTCGACAAATTTTCCCTTAACCAGCATTTTATTGTAAGTAGTGGCTTCATTACCAAAGGGTTCTTTAACATTAATCCATACACCATCTTCTTTTTTGTGTGTTTCTGGAGCATCTATCCCTAAATATCGCACTTTTTCACCATTTTCTAAGATTATAGTATCTCCATCAATGACGTCTAAAACCAGTCTGTTTTCTGGCTTTTTAGGAAAGTCAGGATTTTTCAGAAATTCAAGAGGATCAAAAGAAACTGCCACATTAGCTGTTAAAAATAAAAAAAGGAGTGTGGCAGTAATAGTTATATGATGTTTGAAGTTGATGTTTTATCCCTCAAATATGTGGTGTTCTAATTCCCCATACCAATCAACAGGATTTTCTATGAACTTTTTAAGATTTTCGATAACTAAATAATGCCCCTCTTCTTCATCACGCAATGTTTCAAAAAACGATTTTTCTATAGGATTAGCAGCCTTTTTTGAAAGTTCATCATACATTTTATAACCTTTTGATTCAAAGTCTAAACCAAGTTTTATGGAATCTAACTCCAGCATTTGAGGATTGACAATGTGTTTGAATTTTTCTAAAGCATCATTAAATATGCTTTTCCATGGTAGATTGTCAGATTTTGGCAAAACATCTGGAAAAAGATTATTAGATACAAGCTGGTCGTAAACTTCTTTTATTCTTTTTATATGTTTTAACTCTTCATTTGCAAGATTTGTAAAAATCTCTTTTGCCATAGGATTTTTTGAGGCATTAGCTGCCTTTAAGAAAAACTCTCTGCCGCTTTCTTCAAACCTAACCGCTTCTCTAAAAGAACTTTTTAAAAGTTCTGAATGATCCATGATTTCCCCCTACCTATTTTTTTTCTTTTTCGTCCTTCTTTTTTTTATAAAATGCTTCAGCCTGAAGCTTGTCCCTACACGTTTCACAGATTAACTCTATACACTTTTTGCCGCAAACCAGACATTGTTTGGATTTGGTCTTGTTATTAACCATATTATAAAATTATAGCAAAGGTTTTAAATTTTTAAAATTTTTATTCAAGCCCCGTAAACAACTCATCAAGGTTTGTAAAATCACGTGGGTATGCAAGGATTTTAGTTATTATCTTTATATTATCCTTCTCTAATGCTTGTCTTATTTGACGGGTTTTGTAATGAAGTATTGTTGATTCCGTCTCATGATAAATTATAAAGTCATCTGCACCTGCCCTTACAACTACAGCAGGCGAAAAAAATATAGACTGAATTGTATGAGCAACTTTTACAATTACCTCATCACCCTTTATTCTTCCGTACATTTTATTGATAGACGTTAAATCATTTATGTCAATATAAACCAGATAAAATGGTTGTTTTTTAGCTATTTTTTCAGTTAAAAATGTCTTTAGATAAGGATACCAGTAAAGGCCTGTCAGAAAATCAATATAAACCATTGCGTCTCTGAATCGCTGTATGTAAGGTGATATCGAACTTACTGTTTCTTCTTTTTCCTCAAGCATCTGCAATACTTTAATGCTATTTGTCTTGAGCATGGGATTAAATTTTTTCCCAAATTCAGTGTTGATATAATCAATCACGTCATTTTTATTCATTTTTTTTCTGTAAGGTCTCAACGAAGAAAGGGCATGATAGTTGTCAGCAATAGCAAGTATTTGAGATTCGATGGGGATTTGTTCGCCTTTTAAACCATCAGGATAACCACTACCATCAAAATTTTCGTGGTGATGTTTAATCCATGGAATAATGCTTTTTAAAGGCGTAATTTCAGACACAATTAAGGCACTCATACTTGGATGGTTTTTCATTATAGAGTACTCAAAATCTGTTAGTTTGCCGGGCTTAAGTAGTATAAGATCGGGAATGCCAACTTTTCCTACATCATGCAGCAAGCCAGCAAATTTTAGCTTTGTGAGCGCTTCTTCTTCAAAACCTAAAGACTCAGCAATTGTAGCCGCAAACTCTGCAACGCGCTCAGAATGACCACGTGTGTATGGATCTCTTGCTTCAATAGAGTTAGCAAGTGCCCTTACAGATTGAAAGGCTAACTGCTCTAACATCTGTGTTCTTTCTTTTAGCAATTCTTCTATATGTAAGAAATATTTTTTGTTCTGTTTGATGTTTAAACAGTAAGAAAGAGCATGCTCAACACGTTCCTTTATCTGTTGAAGTGTAAAGGGTTTTGGAACAAAATCATAGACGCCCTTTGAAATTGCGTCCTGTATATACTCTGGGCTTATTGAACCACTGATAATTATTACAGGAATGTCGGTGTAGCCGATGTTTTTTAAATAATCAATGAATGGCAGAGAGTTTTTCCCTCTCAAAAAAACATCAAGAATAATAAGGTCTATTTCTGGAGATGTGGTGAAGAACTCTTTAGCCTCGGCAAGCTCAGAAAAGGCCTCACAGGCATATCCAAGAGAATCCATAAAGTCTTTAAGCATCTCTCTTGGGGCTTCATCGTCGTCAATGACCACAACTCGTGGAGTATTTTTCATATTATTTTAGACCCAAAATATTTACAAGGTCACTGAAAGTAAAGGGTTTTATTAGGAACGGTCTTCTGGTCTTTTTTAGCATTTCTCTGGCATCAAGAGACACGTCAGCAGTAATAAAGATTACCTTTTCGACCTTTTCTGGTTTTGAATCTTTTATGTAATTTAAAATATCGACACCACTTTTATCTGGCAATTTAAGGTCTATTATTATAACGTCGTAATCATTAACATTCAGCAAATTAATAGCTTCGCTTGCAGTTAATGCCTCGTCTATACTGAACTTAAAGGTGTAAAGAATATCAGCAAGATACTCTCTGATAGTTGTGTCGTCATCAACAATGATAGCCTTTTTTTGTTGAGATATAGAAATAGAATCAATCTTTGGCTCTGGTTTAGCAGTAATAAGATTTGGTTGTTCTAATGGCAGAGCAATGGTGAATTTAGTTCCATCAGAAGAGGTCTCGAAGATGATACTCCCATTATGTATCTGAACAATTCTGTGAATAAGAGACAACCCCAGCCCCGTTCCTTTTCCTTTTATTTTCGTTGTAAAGAAAGGTTCAAAAATTTTATCTTTTAGCTCTGGGGGGATACCTGGACCATCGTCTTGTGTTTCAATATAAAGCTTGTCACCATCTACATACACATTGAGTGAAATTTTAGAACCCTTTTTAGATAAAGTAATTGCATCAAAAGAGTTTTGTAATAGGTTAAGTACCGCCTGTTGAATTAGCCCGCTGTTACAAAATATTAGAGGCATCTGATTCTGGAAAGAAAATTCAAAAGTTATGTTAAACTCTTCAAAAGTGTTTGCTATTAAAAACACGACTTCTTTAATCGATTGAGCCACATCTACATAAGCCATGTCCATCAGTTGCTGTCTTCTCGAAAACTTTAACAAATTTTCTATAATATTTTTTACACGATAGCTTTCTTTCTGCAACTTTGAGGCGATTTCTGTCACTTTAGGTGGCACAGCTTCTTTGTAAAGATTTAAAAGCTCGCTATAACCGATAATGCCTGTTATTGGGTTGTTAATCTCGTGAGCAATACTTGCAGCCATCTCACCTATCGAAACGAGCTTAGCAGATTGGAGAAGCTCTTCTTGAGTTTTTAGTTCAGCAGTAATATTGTCAATGGTTATTATTACACCATCGCCTTCTTGTATCTTAACTATAGAGGAGTTAATTTTATAAACATTTTCTCCTAAGGAGATGTTATGAGATATAGTTTGCTCTTTTGAGAATTCTCTATGAGCCGAAAATATTGTCTCAGTAGATATTTCACCAAGTGAAAGTAGTTTATTGCCCTCAAAAATACCGTAATTTTCGAGTAAAGTTTCAGCCTTTTTGTTTTTCATCAGAACTGTTTTATCGTTGGTTAGAAAAAAAAGCCCCTCACTCATATGTAACAGGATGGTTTGTAACATCATGTTTTGCTCTTTAAGAGACTGCTCAGCAAAACGTACACGCAATGCAGCATTAATTCTGGCATAAAGTTCGCCTTCATCAAAAGGTTTGGTGATATAATCAAATGCCCCCAGCGAAAGTCCCAGAATCAAGTCTTTTTTATCCAAATATCGAGCAGTCAAAAAAATAACAGGAATATCGCTTGTTTTTTCATTAGATTTAATCTGTTTGCATACTTCAAACCCATCCATCTCGGGCATCATTATGTCAAGTATCACAAGATCAGGTTTTTCAGATAAAATACGTGTAAAGGCTGAAGAAGCAGAATTACATAACACGGTTTGAAAGCCCCTTTGTTTAAGATAAAGGTCTAATATTGTTAGATTATCTTTTTCGTCATCTACTATGAAAATCTTTGCCATTCACATTACATTATATAAAAATTTTCTAAAAAAGTAAATCTTTGTTGCTATTTGTAAGCCAGCTGTCTAAAATCAAGATATGCGTTGTGTAAAGATAAACGAGAAATTTAATCTTTTTGATTTTTTGTTAAGCTTTTCAAATAAAGAAAATTTTTATCTGTTAGATGGCGGAGATGGATTTTACGAAGTTGCTCCATATTCGTATATCGCGATAGAACCAGTTTTTACAGTTTATCAGTGTGGTAAAAACACATTTATAACAAAAAATGCTAAAAATACAATGATTAATCGCAATATTTTTGACGTGATGCGTGATGTTTTGAACGAAAAAAAAAGAAAAAAAGGTGATTTTCCGTTTTCTGGCGGCTTTATTGGGTATTTTACATACGATTTCGGCTGGTCTCTTGATAAGTTCATGCCAAAAAAGATGCCCAATAAGGTTTTAAATCTTAATTTAGCAAAATTTAACTGGTATGATGATATATTCGTAATCGATAATAGAACAAAAGAACTTTTTTTTGTTTCATCTGCTGGCAATTCGCCAGATAGATATCTAAAAGATATAAAGCGATTTTCGGCATGTAAAGATGAAAGCCTCACACCAAAACTATGCACATCTTTATCAAAAAGACGATATGTTTCAATTATAGACAGGACAAAACAGTATATTGCGAGTGGTGATATTTATCAGGCAAATATCACCCAAAGATTTTCGTGTAACTTTACACAATCGACCGCAAATTTTTACATGAAATTGAGACAAATTAGTCCTGCACCCTTCGGCGCCTTTCTCAAAGAAAAAAAGGCTACAGTTATTTGTAACTCACCAGAAAGATTTGTTTATAAAATTGGGAGTTACGTCGAAACAAGACCAATTAAGGGAACTCGTAAACGTTCGGCTGATAAAGAAAAAGATGCAAACCTTATCAAAGAACTTATAACCAGTGAGAAGGATAGAGCTGAACATATTATGATTGTTGACCTGGAACGCAATGATTTAGGAAGGATATGTGAGACAGGAACAGTTACAGTAAGTGATCTTATGCGAGTGGAGTCGTATGCAAACGTTCATCATATTGTTTCTATAGTATCAGGAAATTTAAATCCGGGGAAAGATATATTTGATTGTGTTAAACATATGTTCCCTGGCGGCTCGATAACAGGAGCGCCTAAATTGAGGGCGATGGAAATTATAGATGAATTAGAGCCAGTAAAACGTGGCATTTACTGTGGTAGTATAGGTTACATTGATGCATCTGGTGATGCTGACCTTAACATCGCTATAAGAACTGGTGTAGTAACAAGAAACAGGCTTTTTTTCAATGTTGGAGGCGGAATAGTGTCTGACTCTGATCCTTATGAAGAGTATGACGAAACAATTATCAAAGCAAGGTCATTCCTCGCAGCTATTGGGCTTTCTGAGGTGGTTGACAGATGATAGTTTTCTTGAATGGTGCTTTTATTGAGGAAAATCAGGCTTTAATCTCACCATTTGACAGAGGATTTCTATACGGAGATGGTGTTTTTGAGACGCTAAGGAGTTATAAAGGGAAAATATTTGCATGGCAACAGCACATAGATAGATTGAAGGCAGGGTTGAATGATTTAAAGATACGGTTAACTTATACAGATAGTGATATTCGGTCTCTTATAAATGATTTGTTGAGTATAAACCAAATTTTGACATCAGATGCTTATGTAAGAATTACTGTAACGAGAGGTGTTACAAAAGATTTAAGGGATTTTTCTTCTGATGAACCGACAGTATTTATCTATGCCAGACCAATACAAACAGAGAGAATTTTTACCATAAGAAAAGAAGGTGTAAAAGCATTCTTTGTTCCTTTCTGTCGGGGAGATTATGCTGAACTTAAACATCTGGGATATCTTCACTCATTAAAGGCTTTGATGTTATCTAAAAACGTATATCAAGAGCCTATCTTTACCCAAAATGGTGATGTGTTAGAGGGGGCAACGTCGAATGTCTTTTTTTTCGACAATCAAAAAAAAGTTTTAGTTACGCCTAAAGCTGGAGTTTTAAAAGGTGTTACCCGTAACATTTTGATTGATATATTGACAAAAGCAGGTGTCTGTGTCGAAGAGAGAACAGTTAGAGTCGAAGAAACTAAAAATTATATCTCTGCTTTTATTACAAACTCAATAATAGAAGTTGTAGGTATTGCACAATTGGGAGAAAAACGATATGCTTTAAATAATGTTAGTTTTATTATCGAATTATTCGAAAAATATAAAACCAACTTCTTTGATTAAAACAATACGCGAGATTGTCTTTTTTATTATACTGTTTTTGCCCATGTTCCCATTAAATGTTTATGCTGACAATACTTTTTACGCGCTGAATGTAAGCAATAAAAAAATTATTTCATTAAAAAAGCTTGTAGATGAACTTAGTAATGCTAACATTATTATTATTGGAGAGTTGCATAACGAAGAACGCCACCATAAATTTCAGTTAAAACTTATTGAAGAGCTTAATAGCAGAAAAATACATATAGCAGTGGCTCTTGAGATGTTTAGATATGAAAACCAACAGGTGCTTGATGACTGGTTTTTTGGTAGAATAACTCTTAACGACTTTATAAAAATTTATTATGAAAACTGGACATTTCCATGGAATCTATACAGCAAAATATTTTTTTATGCCAAAGAAAATAAAATTCCGCTGATTGGCGTTAATATCCCTAAGGAGATAACGCAAAAGGTGGCTGAAAAAGGTTTTTTCTCTTTGACTAAAAAGGATTATGAAAAACTACCCAAAGATGTCAGATGTGATGTAGATGAGGATTATAAATTTTTTATTCAAAAAATTTTTGATTTTCATAAAAGCAGAACAGATAACAGATCTTTTCAAAATTTTTGCGAGGCGCAAATATTATGGGACAAATCCATGGCGTTTTACATTCTTGATTACAGAAAAAAACAACCCAATAGACAGATAGTTTTGCTAACGGGTTTTGTTCATGCCTTAAAAAATGCAGTTACAACTCAGCTAAAAAGGTTAGATGATAGTATTACTGTTAAGACAGTTTTACCAGAAGTGCCAAATAAGATTAATGCATCAAGTATAACAACCAACGATGCTGACTATATGGTTTATGAAAATTAAACAATGTCTCAGATCATAGGATTTTTAGATGACAATTTTGCGATAATAGCATCAGACAGCAATATTGCTGATGAGAATGGCGTAAGCATTGCAAGTAGCGAAAAGTTATTTGTTGGGGATAATTTTATCATAACTTCAGCAGGACTTTCGTTCGGCATAGAAATTATTCGTGGATTTATATCTCATAGCGGGGTATTGGACTTAATTACGAAAGAAGAAATTGAAAATTATCTGGTTACCTATGGTAGCAAGCAACTTGAGAATTTTTTTAAAAATTACGGAAAAATGATTAACGAAAGATTAAAAAGACTTTATTTTTTGTTTGCAGCCTTCGACAAAGAAAAGAAACTTTCACTTGGTTTTTTAGGCACGGAAGGAACAGCTCCATTGGCAAATTTTACAATTGGGAATATTATCACAGCGCCAAGACGCATCGTGTTGGAAACAAAATTAGTAAAATTATTAGGAAAGACAAAAAATGAGATAGAAAATTTTATTTTAGAACATATGAAAAAAATTTCTCAACAAGACTCAGCTGTGAAGTCGCCTTTTATTATAGCTATTTTAGATAAAAGCGGTAATGTTTCTGTAACAAGATACAGTTAGAAAATTTTTTTACTTGACAATTTTGTTTATGTTGCTAAAATCTAAAAAACAAACACTGTTTTATGGAGGCGTTATGAGATACGCTATGCTTAATGATGTAACAAGGTGTATCGGTTGTAGAAGTTGTCAGGTGGCTTGCAAGCAGTGGAACGACAGGAAGGCTGAAAAAACAAAAAATGTCGGAACATTTGAAAATCCTTTTGAATTATCTGGACAGACCTGGAAAAGGGTGAAATTTATTGAGGTTGATAAAGCTGAAGCCAACTGGAGTTTTTTCACTTATCAATGCAACCATTGTGGAGATGCTGGTTGTATGGCGGTATGTCCTACCAACGCTATTAAAAGAACAAAAGAAGGGGCTGTTTATATTGACGAAAAGATATGTACAGGTTGCAAATACTGTCTTAATGCGTGTCCCTTTCATATCCCACATATTGATGAAGAAAAACATATCGCATCTAAGTGTAACCTTTGTGCTGACAGGATTGCTTCAGGGTTGATGCCAGCATGTGCAAAAGCATGTCCAACTGGGGCTATAATGTTTGGTAGCAGAGACTACATACTGACTGTAGCAAGGGAAAGGGCGTCTTTTTTAGCAAAAAATGGTAAGAATAAATTTAATGTTTATGGAGAAAATATACTTGGAGGTTTGGGGGTTATATACCTATTACCCGAAGCGCCAGAGGTGTACGCTCTTCCAGAAAAACCCAAAGCTCCACCAGCTATTAACTTTGTAAATGTGTTTAGTAACTCTTTTGTTGGATTAATTGCAGCACTAATACTAACCTTTGGGGCTTATGCAAGCTTCAAAAAGGGAGGTGAAAAATGAACGTTCATTGGGGAATGCTTGTTGTTTTATACCTTTTTTTGGCTGGTATGGCTGGGGGTATCTATTTTACAGCGTCTTTCTACGATTTCTTTTCTGGGCAAAGGACAAATATAAGCAAAAAGGGTTACACGATTTCTTTTGTGTTGCTTTTGGTGGCCGTTTTCTTGCTCATATTGGATTTAGAGAGACCATCGCGTTTTATTCATATGATGTTGGCTTACAAATTTTTCTCTCCAATGTCTATGGGTAGCTGGGGGCTATTATTTTTTGGTGTTAATACTTTTATCACCGTTTGCATCAATTCTGAGGGGAGTTTGAAAACTCTCGGAGATTTTTTCTTACGTATAGCGCCTTTCAGAGTGTATGGGCTTATTGGCGTAGCTTTGAGTGTGTTTTTAAGTGCTTATACGGGTGTTCTGCTTTCAGAGACAACAAGGACGTTATGGGCAGCAACTCCCTTTCTTGGAGCGCTTTTTTTGGCATCAGGTATCTCTTGTGGCGTTTGCCTGCTTATATTGCTTGAAAAAGATGACGAAGCTTTTCTCAAACAGGGTAAAAGATTTGATAATATATGTCTGGTAGTTGAACTTTCAGTTATCCTTTTCTATATTCTTGCTTTAACTATTGGATATGGGCCTTATCCAGAGGCGAAAAACTTATTCTCAGGTTTTTATGGATTACTTTTCATTGGAGGGGGAATACTGTTAGGCACTGTGGTTCCTATTTTGCTTAATATTGTTGGTTTAAAGGGGAAGATTGCTCCGGTTCTTGTGCTTGTGGGAGCCTTTTTGCTTAGATATGCAATAGTCTATGCGGGACAGCAATAAATGCAGAGAATATATAAGATAGCTGAAAAGATATACAAAATAAAGCAAAAGTATGGTTTGAAGTCAAAACAGCTAAGTTGTATCAAACCATCAAAATGCTTTGACATCGCTTTATCGTCTTATAACTTGGATGAGTTGTTATCTCTTCAAGAAGAAATTTCACAAGACTTAAATTTACAGACGTTTGAGGGAATCGACAGGAACAAAATTACATTTTTTGCTGCAGTTCACGCATTAACAGAGCCGTATAGAAGTCGTTTTATAAAATCTTTTGATATCAATAACTGGCAAAAATGCGAGTGTCCATTTTGTGGCAGTAAGGCGGGTTTATCTATTATAAGCGATAGCGGGGCAAGGAAGATTATATGTCATCTTTGCTGGACAGAGTGGAGCTATCCCCGACTTAAATGTTTTAACTGCGAACAAGAAACCTCAGAATACTCACTCTTTGAAATATCAGAAAGAGAGGTAAGGGTTGATATTTGTAATTCATGTAAATGCTATATAAAAACGCTTGTTTTTGAGAATTTCGATGAGCCTTATGTGTTGTGGGATTTAAAGACAGTTTCTCTTGACGATTGGGCTGTTTCAAAAGGTTATAAAAAACCTACCCCTTCATTGGTGGGAATAGATTTTACAAAATAATTTTCAGGAGGAAAGTATGGGAGGCATTACACGTCGAGACTTTCTAAAAATTGCGGGATTGGCTGCAGCTGGTGCTTCTACGCTTGGTTTAAAAAGGGATGCAAACGCCTTTGAACCAAAACTTAAATTTGAGAAAGCGAAAGAGACTATTTCTGTTTGCTGTTATTGTGCGGTAGGTTGTGGCCTTATTATTCACACCCTTGATGGCAAGGTGATAAACGTTGAGGGAAATCCTAACAGTCCAATAAATAGAGGCTCTCTTTGTTCGAAAGGAAGTTCTTTAAAACAGCTGATAAATAGTGACGATAGGGTTAAAAAGCCTCTATACAGGGCAAAAGGAGCGACAGAGTGGAAAGAGATAAGCTGGGAAGAGGCTTTAAACGAGATTGCAAAAAGGGTCAAAGCAACAAGGGATAAATATTTTCAGTATAAAAATAAGAAAGGCGAGGTTGTAAACAGGGTTGAAGCGATTGCCTCTGTTGGTAGTGCAGCGCTTGATAACGAAGAATGTTATCTATATCAAAAATTTTTAAGGAGTCTTGGCCTGGTATATATCGAACACCAGGCGCGTATTTGACACTCATCAACTGTAGCGGCTCTGGCAGAGTCGTTTGGTAGAGGGGCAATGACAAATCACTGGATAGACATGAAAAATGCCGATGTCATACTTGTTATGGGGAGCAACATTGCTGAAAACCATCCAATCGGTATGAAGTGGGTAATGGAAGCAAAAGAAAAGCGTAATGCAAAATTAATAGTAGTAGATCCAAGATTCACTCGAACAGCGGCGGTTTCTGATATGTATATACCGTCAAGACCTGGGACTGATATTGCTATCTACGGTGGGTTGATAAACTATATTCTTGAGAACAATCTTTACTTTGAAGATTATGTTGTGGAATATACTAACGCTTCTTTTCTTGTAAATCCAGATTTTAAAATGCCGGGCGATTTAGATGGTTTGTTTTCTGGATTTGATCCAAAAACAAAGAAATATGATAAAGCTACTTGGTCTTACCAGCGTGATGAAAAAGGCATAATCTTAAAAGATAAAACTTTACAGGACCCAAACTGTGTTTTTCAACTGCTAAAAAAACATTACAGCAGATACACGCTAGACATGGTTTCTAAAATCAGTGGGTCACCCAAGGATAAGCTTCTCAAATTTTACAAGTTATATGCATCTACTGGAAAACCTGACAAGGCTGCAGTGATTCTTTATGCGATGGGTGCAACACAGCATACAGTTGGGACACAATACATTAGAGCTATGACTATAATTCAGCTTTTACTTGGCAATGTTGGTATATCTGGAGGTGGCATTAATGCCTTAAGAGGGGAATCAAACGTTCAAGGTTCAACTGACCATGGGCTACTGTTTCACATCTACCCCGGATATCTTAAGACAGTAAACTCGTCGTTTAAAGATTTAAAAACCTATCTTGAAAAAAACACCCCAAAATACGCAGACCCGAAAAGCGTTAACTGGTGGAGTAACTATCCCAAGTACTTTGTTAGCCTGTTAAAAGCTTTTTATGGTGATAATGCTACAGAAAAAAACGATTTTTGTTTCAACTACCTGCCTAAGATCGAAGAGGCAAAAAACTATTCCTGGTTATACTTATTTGATGCGATGAGCAAAGGCGAAATAAAAGGATTTTTTGCCTGGGGACAAAATCCAGCCTGTAGTGGTGCTAATGCCAATAAGGTAAGAAATGCACTTGCTAAATTGGATTGGCTGGTTGCTGTGAATATCTTTGACAACGAAACAGCTTCCTTCTGGAAAGGACCCGGAATGAATCCCAAAGACATTAATACAGAAGTCTTTTTTCTACCCTGTGCGGTGTTTAGTGAAAAAGAGGGGTCAGTTACTAACAGTGGGAGATGGGCGCAATGGAGATATAAGGCAAATGATGCGCCTGGAGAGGCAAAGCCCGATGCCGAAATAATTAACGAGCTGTTTTTAAAGATTAGAGAGCTTTACAAAAAAGAAAAAGGTAAATTCCCAGAACCAATACTTAAGTTAAACTGGAATTACGGCAAAGATAAGGTAGATATTCATCTTGTAGCAAAAGAGATAAATGGGTATTGGGCAAAAGATAAAGAGATAGAAGATAAAGCTAAAGGGACAAAGACGTTATACAAAAAAGGGACACAGGTTACCGCATTTCCATTGCTTCAGGCAGATGGAAGCACTGCATGTGGAAACTGGATTTATTGCCAGAGCTATAACGATAAAGGCAATAACATGGCGAAAAGAGACGATACGGATAACAGTGGTATAGGCCTTTATTCTAACTATGCATGGGCATGGCCCGTTAATAGAAGAATTCTGTACAATAGGGCGTCTGTTGACCTTGAAGGAGAGCCACTTGATCCTGAAAGGGCAGTTATACAATGGGACGGAACAAAATGGGTTGGTGATGTCCCTGATGGACCTGCTCCACCACTTTCAAACGAAAAGGCAGGGAAATATCCCTTCATAATGAAAGTAGAGGGTGTAGGTGCAATTTTTGGTCCTGGTCTTGCGGACGGACCATTCCCTGAGCATTATGAGCCACTTGAGTGTCCTGTAGAAAAAAATCTCATGTCGTCACAAAAGGTAAATCCTGTGGCTAAAGTCTTTGACCAGAAGGCATTAAAGGATGTTTTCGCCAGCTGTGATCCAAGATTTCCTTATGTCGCCACAACTTACAGGGTAACTGAACACTGGCAGACAGGTGTTATGACCAGAAGATTGCCATGGCTGTTAGAACTACAACCGCAATTGTTTGTCGAGATAGGGAAAGAGTTAGCAGAAATAAAAAAGATAAAGAGCGGTGATAAGGTAAAGGTAAGTACAATAAGAGGTGAAGTTACAGGTATAGCAATTGTATCCTCGCGAATACCTGTCTATATGTTAGGAGAGCAGAAGGTGTTTATGATTGGGCTTCCATGGTGTTATGGATGGTTAACGCCAAAAGATGCTGGAGATTCTGCTAACCTACTTACACCGTCGGCTGGAGATGCTAATACTGCTATCCCAGAATCTAAGGCGTTTATGGCAAATGTGGAAAAGGTTTAAATCTTGTGGAGCTTTATAATAAAAAAATAGGGGCTAAATTGCCCCTATTTTTTTGTCAAAAGAGACTTATTTTAGCGTTTAAAAATCTCATCTTTTGTTATTTTGTGCTTTTTCATAAGGTTATGAAAAGTTGGGCGTGGTATACCAGCAAGCTCAGCAGCTCTTTTAACATTGCCAAGTGTTTGTTTTAAATATCTTTTTACCAGGTTTTTTTCAAAGACTAAAAGATGCTCGTCTCTGATCTCCCAGAGGCTTTTTGATGAGAGCGGAATTTCCTTTTCAGGAACTGTATCTTGAATATAAATGGGAAAATCTTTTATTTTTAGTTCTTTGTCTTCACACAGAATAACTGCTCTTTCCACAACATTAGCAAGCTCACGAATATTGCCAGGCCAATGGTATGCCTTCAGGTACCTAACTACTTCTTTTTCAACAGAACTAATTTTTTTCCCGATTTTCTTTTGAGCAAGGTCTATATGATAATGTAACAAGTATGGGATGTCTTCCTTTCTCTCTCTTAAAGGTGGTAATGTAATTGTGAAAACATTTAAACGGTAATAAAGGTCTTCTCTAAACTTACCCTGCTTAATTAGCTCTTCAAGATTTCTGTTGGTAGCAGCAATGATTCTAACGTCAACCTTTTTAACTTCGTTGCTCCCTAAAGGTCTTATCTCTCCATTTTGCAGTACGCGGAGGATTTTCGTTTGCAGAGAGAGTGGCATATCTCCAATTTCATCAAGAAAGATTGTACCATTATGCACAGCCTCAAAAAGCCCCTTTTTGTTCTCTGTAGCGCCAGTAAAAGCACCTTTCACATGACCGAACAACTCGCTTTCTAATAAATTTTCAGTAAAAGTAGTACAATTGACCGTTATCATAGGCTTGTCTTTTCGAGACGATTTTCTGTGCAGGATTGTTGCGAGCATCTCTTTTCCCGTTCCACTTTCACCCCTCAAAAGCACAGTAGTTGAGGTTGGTGCTACGCGTTCAATCTGTTGCCAGATTTCTCGCATCTTTGGCGTATTGCCCAGAACAAAACCAAAATCCTTATCTTTATAAAGCTCTTTCTGAATCATCTGATAGTCTTGCAATAGCGTTATGTTATTTATGGATATCTTATTTAGCAGGTATGGCAGGCACATCTCTATTTCTGCTAGTCCCATTACTACTGCCCGAGCCTTTTCATAACAGTTTTCATATCCGCATGCACCACAGTTTAAATTTTCTCCACCATTATAAACCTTCATTTCGTCTAAAATCTTTAATATTTCTTCTTCCTTCGGTTCAATAAAAAAAATCCTGTCTTTTACGGCGAAATTTCTTTTGAGTCCAACTTTAGGAGGCTCGTAAACTTCGCCCTCAGCTTGAAATGCGTAGTCTTTAACATATTTAATAACTCGATTTGCCCTCTCAAAATTTGTGCCTTTGTTTGTCATCACAGGGCCATCGATACAGCCTTTACAGTATAAAATGTCAACGAAGCGTGGTTTTAACGAGCCCTTTTTGAGAGATTCTAATAAGCTAATAACTTCATCTTTACCATCTACCGTTACAAAGTCTGTTTCTAAAATGTCTGTTCCAATTGAAGCTGTTTTCAAAAGCCCGCCTGATAAGCTAAAAGATCGTCCAACTTTGGGGAAAAAACCATCAAAATCAGAAAAAGTTTTTCTTGACGGGTGGATATCATTGTCAGCAAAAAACAGATCTAATTCTTTAAAAGTCCAGACTGAATCAATGAAATCTGAGTTTTCTTTCTCCTTGATTTCACTCTTTTTTGCGGTACATGGACCGATAAAAAAGATCATACTCTCAGGAAAACGTTCTTTTAGAAATCTACCCATTGCGATCATCGGTGAAACAATTGGTACCAAATTCTTAATAAGTTCTGGATAATATTTGCAGATAAGATTAACAATCGCAGGACAGGGAGAAGACAAATAGGTTATCTGATTTGGTTCTTTCATCTTTTCAGAAATAAACCGCTTATAGTCTTCTATGATAAGTTCTGCTCCATAAGAAACTTCATAAACTTTTGAAAAACCTAATTTTCTCAGCGCAGAAACAAGCTGAAGTGGATGGCATTCATGATAATAAGCAACAAATGCTGGTGCTACTATTGCAATTGGCTCTTTTTTTAATTTAAAAGCTTCACTAATATTGAGACCTGTTTCAACCTCTTTAGCATCCTGCGAACAAAGTTTTATACAGTTTCCACAATTAATACAGTTTTCCTGTAAGACAAAAGCCTGATCGTTTTGAACCTTAATAGCCTTTACAGGACATCCTCTAATACAGGAGTAACATTTTTTACAAAGCCCCTCTTTGGTTTGGATAATCATTGATTTTTACCTCGTTTCAACCAATGGCTTTAATGTTCGTTCTAAAAGTCCATCTTTTATAGCCATAAGCATTCCGTAGTTTAAAACTTCTATGTTTTTCTGATTCAGAAATTTCAATCGATTTATCATTTCAGTTTTTGTAAGCATGCAGCCGCCACAATGTAATGCATAAGAAACACCGGATAGTTTTTCAAAATCAAAATTGGTTCCAGAGATGTAGATGTACTCAAACTCTTTATTTGTTATCTGTTTTATGAATTGTGGCAAAAGCTCTTTTGCCATGTCACCTTCCTGGCGATGATGAGTACAGCTTTCAATAATCGCTATTTTGCTGCCATTTACTATTGATTTAAGTTTTTCTGCCCCTCTTTTAAAGATAGAGAGGTCACCTTTATAACGTGCAAAGAGCATTGAAAAAGTGGTAAGAGGAATATCTTGCGGAACAATGTCAGAAACATCATTCAAGGTAGTAGCATCAGTAATAATCAATTTAGGCTTTTTCGTGATACTCTTCAAAATTGATGGTAAAGTTTCTGGTTTTGTTTCTATCGCTATAGCGTTGCAATTTAGAATTTCTCTAATTACCTGAACCTGTAGAGGCTTCAATCTTCCCTTTGGATATGCAGGATGAACAGGAGTAACGAGCACAAAGATGTCTTCTCTACTTACAATTCCCTCGAGTATTTTGGGCTGAGTGTCTGATGCAAGTAAAAAACCAATATAAGCCTTTAATTCTTCAATATTGGTCATATTTTTACTAGAAACTATTTTTAATCTGTCATTAGCCTCTTTAACAAGCAAAGCAGGAAGTTCATCACTGATATCGCACTTGTTCACAACAAAAATATAAGGGATTCCGAGCTCTTTAACCCTATCAAGATAAGGTTTTTCGATTTTTGAATAAGTTTCTTCGAGATTGGTAAAAGGGTAAGAAAACACAAAAACGGCAAGATCTGTCTTCTCAACAATCTCTTTTGTTCTTTTGATACGCTCATTTGAAAGGGGAGAAATGTCATCAATCCCAGCGGTATCTGTAAACAGTAGAGGACCTGCAGGAAGTATCTCTATAGCCTTTTCCGTTGGGTCTGTCGTAGTTCCGGGTAATTCAGAAACAATCGAAACCTTCTGATTTAATAAAGCGTTTATTAAACTCGACTTTCCAACATTTGTTCTTCCCAAAAAGGTAACCCTTTTACGTTCAGACTTAGGCACACTTTGCATAGTTTCTGTCTCCTCTATTTTCTGATATAAAACAGCCAACTTCATTGGCAATCTCTTTTACAAGGCTTATGGTTAATGGTGTTTTTAAGTCATATATTTTATAATGGCGTCTTTTTTCTTCTGGTGTGAAGTTAGGCATAACGACATTAGCACCGGATAAAATCGCTTCTTTTATTGCTAATTGATTACCAATCGAATAGAGGGCTGTTGTTGCAGGCATATTTACATTTTCAAGTATAATGCGAGCAAGAATATTGATTTTGATTACTAATTCTGTTGATGCATGAGGAAAGTTTGAAAGAGGGGAGAATTTTGATGGTATAAAAGGGCCTATAGCAGCCATATCGGCATCTAATTCTTTCATCAGAAATATGTCATTGATATAATCTTCAACGGTTGTGTAAGGCAGCCCAACTATGTTTCCAAGTCCAACCTGATAACCAATTTTTTTTAATTCTTCGTAAAGCCTTAATCTATCTTTAAGCGTTTCACCTGGATGAAAGAATGCGTAAAGTTTCTCGTTAGATGTTTCATGTTTAATCAAAAACCTACTAGCTCCAGCATCAAAAAAGGCTTTGTAATCATCTACGCTTCTTTCGCCTACACACAACGTAATTGCGATATCGTAATTTTTCTTTATTTTTTTGATTATAGAAACGAGGCGCTCTTTTGTGTAATAAATGTCCTCTCCAGATTGCAATACAGCGGTTCTTATGCCGCTGTTAAAAATTTCTGACACCTTGTTTAGGATTTCAGGTTCTTCTAAACGGTACCGGGTAATATCACTATCTTTTCTAAGGCCGCAGTATTTACAGTTTTTTCTACACTGGTTGGAAAATTCAACCACGCCTCTCAAAAATATCTCTTTACCATAAAATCTTACCTTTTTTTCTAAGGCAGCCTGTTTGAGTTTACACCACACATCTTCGTTATAATCATCTAAAAGTTCTTTACAGTCAGCTTTAGATAAATACATCTTTCACTCCAGAAAAAACCTTATCAAGTAAAGATTTAAAATTAGCATCAACATTTTCTTTATCTATCAAGTTAAAAATAAATTTTTTGATATATTCACGTTTGTCAAAATTCAAAAAGATTGTTGCGTATTCCGCAAGGCTTAGTAGCGCGTTTTTATCACAAAAATTTTTTATTCTACCATCTCTGGCTAAATCCATAAAATCTTCACCAACCCTTCCTTTTCTGTAGCAAGCAGTGCAAAAACTTGGTATATGCCCAGACTCACACAATTTTATAACAATTTCCGCTAAAGAACGTTCGTCAGAAGTTGAAAATTGCGAAAGTATAGTTTCTTCTTTTTGAGTGTAGCCACCGGGGATTGTAGAAGAAGCGGCGCTGATTTGTGATACTCCAACATCAAAAAGAGTATCTCTTAAGGCTGGTGTTTCTCTGGTAGATAAAATTATTCCAGTGTATGGGACGGCAAGTCTTAATACAGCAACAATATAAATAAAAAAATCGTCAGAGACGTTATAAGGTGGATTAAAGGAAAGTTTTGCTCCTTTTGCTGGTTTTATACGAGGGACAGAAATTGTATGGGGACCTATTCCATAGATACTCTCCATTTCATTTATATGGCTAAGCAAAGACTTTATCTCAGAAACAGGATCGCTTAAACCAAAAAGGACCCCCATTCCAATATCTCCAATACCCGCTTCCAGAGCGCGGAATGGAGCTTGGTATCTAAATTTATAATCACTTTTTGGTCCAGATGGATGCATTTTTGCATACACATCTTTATTATAAGTTTCTTGAAAAACCTGATATGTGCCAATTTTTGCATCTTTTAAACGTTTAAACTGTTCTATCGAAAGAGGTGCAATGTTTACATTAATACGTCTGATTTCACCGTGTTCTGTTTTCACGTTGTAACAACACTCAATAGCTTCAATAATCTTTTCAAAAGCAAAATTTTTACTTTCAGATGAAACAAGTAAAATACGCTTAACACCGGTTTCTATTAAAGATTTTGTTTCTTGTATTATTTCCTGCAAAGAAAGAGTTTTTCTATGGCTTTCCTTATTGCTTTGTTGAAAGCCACAGTAAAGGCAGTTATTATCACATTCATTAGATATGTAAAGCGGTGCAAAAAGAACAATCCTTTTCCCATAAATAGCCTGTTTGACAAATTTAGCGGCTTCGATGACACGACACTGTGTATCGTAATCGTTACACAAAAGAAGAGCCTCAGCCTCATCAGGCGTTAAACCCCTCAAATATTTAGCCTTTTCAAGTAGGAAATCGATATAATTCATAGTTTAAGTGTAATTTATATCTTACACTTTTTCGATAAAAGAAATCAAACGAAAATTTAAAATCAAGAATGAAAACTAAAATAAATGTCGGAAACTATAGAAAAAAGTTTGGGAAAGAGGATGGGGGAATCCTCTTTCCAAAAAAAAGGGAGGGAGTATTGTATAGGTGTTGAAGCAATATGTGTGCCAAAGAATGTAATGGTACAAAAACAAAAAAAATTATTAATACTTCTATCAAAACCTGTAAAGGTCTTCAAAATCATTGGAAATGATTTTGAATTTTTTTATAAATTAACAACTTGTCTTCAGAGGGTTTTTAAATGTTCCCCCAGAGTTACAGACCTTTTTCAAAGATCTCTAAATTTAGCAAACAAAAGTCACCTGGATAATTATAAACTGATTAAGTTAACTGATAAAAGATTTAAATGCCGGAGGCGAGAATCGAACTCGCACGAGGTTGCCCTCACCGGATTTTGAGTCCGGCGCGTCTGCCTGTTCCACCACTCCGGCTAAATAAAAATTCGCATATAATTATAAACACCACAAACTATTTTGTCAATGACGATTCTTTTAATGAAAAAAGTTAACACTTCTTTAATTAGATGTGCTTTTATAAAATTTTTTTGATAGCTAAAGGCGATATTTTTGTATATAATAATGTTAATCTTAATGCCCCCGTAGCTCAGTAGGATAGAGCGCAGGATTCCTAATCCTGAGGCCGTGTGTTCGATCCACGCCGGGGGCGCATTATATTGCGTTTTCCATTAAAAGTAAGCAGCGTTTTATCTCTATACCGTTTTTGCCAATATAACCCGTTAACTTCCCATCAGAACCTACTACCCTGTGACAGGGAATTATTATTGGCAAAGGATTTTGTCGTAACGCTCCACCCACAGCTCTAAAGGCGTTTGGCGCTCCAGATTGTTTGGCAAGATTTTTGTATGTGATTGTTTTGCCATAGGGAATTTTACAGCATTCTGATAACACCTTTAGCGTAAAGTTATTAAGGGGTGGTAATAAAAATTCATTAGAAAAAACAGTAGGCTTGCCTTCAAAATATTCTATAAACTGACGAGTAATGTGTGAAAAGTTGTGCTTTTTTAGCACACTGCCCGTTTTTTCAATAAAATCAACTGATACAAGGCCATCTTTGCAGTATGCAAGCCTGATTGAAAAGAAAAAAGGTGTATTTAACGTTTCGCTAATCTGTTCTTTATGAATAGCCATAAATCTTTTAGCTCCTCAGTTTTAAAAAGTATAAGAAATATTGTTGTTAAACATAAAAATAAAGCAGTAAGAACTATCAATAGCAAAATTTTCATTATGATATTGTCGTCATAGTCAAAATGTATAGAAAGGATAAATGTTGGAACGGCAGCAAATAGACAGGAAAATATAAGTTTTATTGTAACTAACCGTGTCTTTTGCAACTCTAAGGGGTGTTGTGCCTGTTTAAAGTATTTGTAAAGAAAAATACTATTTATTACTGAAGATATACTCGTTGCAGCAGATAGCCCAAATGCACCAAAAGGCATTAACAGAACATCAAAAGCAATGTTGGCAAACATAGCAAAAAAGCCCGCACGCACAGGAAGTTTAGTGTTTTTATAGGCGTAAAAGACAGGCGTTATGAGGCGATTAAATGTAAAAAAAGGAAGGCCAAAACCATAACCAATCAGAGCAATATATGTTCCCTCTAAAGCCTCTATATCAAATGCCTTTCTTTTAAACAGAATAGAAATCGCTGGCTTTCCTAAACAAATTAAGAAAAACATAGACGGGATTATAAAAAAAAGACAGTATGTTAATGTTCTGGAAAAGTTTTTGTTAACACTTTCTACATCTTTATCTATAACATTTTGCGATATAACTGGTAATATTGCTGTAGCAAAAGATATTGCAAACAATCCTATTGGCAGTTCTAATAATCTGTCAGCATAGTAAAGATAAGAGACCGTTCCAGATTTTAAGAATGAGGCAACAAAAGTATCCATTAAAATATTTATCTGTGTAATCGCTAATCCAAATATTGACGGTATAAGCAGTTTTAAAACAGAATATGTTGCTTCTGTCTTTATATGTCTGCCAGGTAAATAAGGAAGGTTTTCTTTTTTTAGGTAGGGTATCTGAAAAATAAGTTGTAATAGCCCACCGAGTAAAACGCCATAAGCAAGGGCAAACACAGGCAATTTAACAAAAAATCTAAAGAAAATGAGTCCAAATATCATTGAAATATTTAGTAAAACAGGGGAAAAAGAAGGCGCAAAAAAATGGTGTTTTGCGTTAAGAATTCCCATATATACAGCTACGATAGAGATGAAAAAAAGATAGGGGAACATAAGCCTGTTAAGGTCAACTGTCAACGTGTAAAGCAACTCATTCTGGGTAAACCCAAATGCAAATAACTTTACTATAAATGGACTGAAAGCGATGCCTATCAAGGTGATTAAAAAAACTAACAATGTGTTTGCTGCGATTATAGATTTTATTCCTGCATTTGCCTCTTTTTCATCTTTCGATAGAAGATCAGCCACAATAGGGACTATTGCGGGAGTTAGCGCTCCTTCTCCTAATAATCGCCTAAATAGATTTGGTATCCTGAATGCGACAAAAAAGGCATCTGAAAAATAAGAAGCCCCAATGAATGCAGCAATAAAGGCGTCACGTATATATCCTGTTATACGACTTAAAAATGTCATGGAGCTTATTACGCTAAAAGCTTTTAACACACTTTTTTTGTTATTTATACTTGACTTCATATCCAGACAAATTTTATAATATCAGTTCATTATTAATTAGGAGGCGGTAAATTGGCAAGTAAAAAAAATAAATCAGGTTTAAAAAGGGAAAGACAGAGCCTTGTTAGAAGGGAAAGAAACAAATCAACAAAGAGTGCGATTAAAACTCAGTTAAAAAAGGTACGTGTTGCGATTGAGGCTAAGGATATTGATGCTGTAAAAAAAGAGCTTATCAATGCTCAGTCATGTCTTGATAAAGCAGCTGTGAAAGGCATCATTCATAAGAATAAGGCATCAAGACATAAAGCAAGGCTTGCCAAACGTGCAGCAAAGCTAACTACTGCAGCATAATTAATCTGTCTTTAATACTTTCTGAAATTTCGTAGGCAGCTTGCATTATGCTAAGCTGCCTTTTTATTTCGGTTAAATCTACATTTGCAACTGAAAATGTTTGTAGATTAGAGAAGCTGTCTTCAATCAACACTTTTTTACTGTTACCCTCTACTTTTACTATTTTAAAACTTCCTTTCAAATTAAGATTATAGTTTGTAGCAATATCTGTTGTATTGAATGAAACTGGAGTGGCTTTGATTTCTTTAATCTCTAATGCGATAAAGTAGTTTTCGTTATCATCAACAACTGTTGCACCTTTTTTTACAAAAGAAGCCTCGCAGGCATCTTTGAATATATATGTAACACCCGCATCAAATGTCCTGTTTTGAACTTCAACCTTAATCTTAGTGTCAGCAAGGCTTTTCTGTTGATATGTATTTACTGTGATACCACAGCCATAAATAAAATAAACTAAAAGTAATAAATAAAATTTTATCTTCATCTTAACAAATGATATTAACAAGTTTTTTGGGAACCCAGATAATTTTTTTGATCTCCCCTTTTATATACTGTTTTAACTTTTCATCAGCAGTAATTTGAGCCTCCATCTCTTTTTCAGGTGTGTCAGCAGGAAAATCAAAACGTCCTCTTACCTTGCCATTTACCTGAACAACTATGGTTATTATTTCGTCCTGAATGAATTCTGGATTGTAGACAGGCCATTTTTCAAAGTATAGAGTTTCTTTGAAGCCCATTTCTGCCCAGAGCTCCTCGCAGACAAAAGGCGTGAATGGATAAAGCAGGATAATAAGATGTTGTATCGCATATCTCATTGATAATTTGATCTCATAGTTTTTAACATCAGTAATGGTATAAAGAAAATTAACAAACTCCATAATTGCACTGATGGCTGTGTTGAAATGAAATTTGTTGACAGCTTCATCTGTAACCCTTTTGATCGTCTTGTGTGTAAAACGAATTATTTCTCTTGCATTTTTATCCGAAACTTCTGGCATCGCTCTTTCCTGAGGAGTTTCAAAATGCTCAATCCAGTTGTAAAACAATCTCCACACCCTCTGTATAAAACGATACGAACCTTCGACGCCTCTTTCAGACCAGTCTAAATCTTTCTCTGGCGGTGCAGCAAAAAGACAAAAAAGTCTTGAAGTATCAGCACCGTAATTGTTTACTAAATCGTCAGGGTCCACAACATTTTTCTTGGATTTTGACATTTTTTCAACTCTACCAACAATCACTTCCTTGCCACATTTACCACAAACCCTTTTACCATTATCATCTTTAACCTCTTCGGGTAATAGATAGTTATGTTCTTCGCACCTGTAACTCTCCATACATACCATACCTTGAGTAAGCAAGTTGGAAAAAGGTTCATCAAACTTTAATAATCCCAGCTCTCTCAAAACCTTAATGTAAAAACGTGAGTAAAGCAGGTGCAGTATTGCGTGCTCAATACCACCTATATATTGGTCAACAGGCAACCAATAATCAATTTCTTCAGGGTTAAACATACCTTTATCGTAGCGAGGAGAAGCAAATCTTAAAAAATACCAGGAAGATTCAACAAAAGTATCCATAGTATCTGTGTCGCGTTTAGCATTTCCACCACATTTTGGACATGTTGTATTAACAAAACTTTCTAATTCTGCAAGAGGAGAACGTCCTTTGCCTGTTATAGTTATGTCTTCTGGTAAAATAACAGGTAAATCTTTTTCAGGAACAGGAACAGTACCACATTTGTCGCAATAAATTATTGGGATAGGTGCCCCCCAATAACGTTGTCTGGATATTCCCCAGTCTCTTAGACGATAGTTGATACTTTTTTTGCCCCATCCTTTGTCTTCAATGTATCGTGCAATCTTTTCTTTTGCCTCTTCGTTGAAAAGACCGTTAAAAGGTCCAGAGTTTACAAGATAGCCCTGTTCTGTATAAGCCTCTGTCATCTCTGCTGGATCAAGTTCTTTATCTTTTGGTTGTATTACAACAACTATCGGCAGGTTGTACTTTTTAGCAAACTGAAAGTCTCTTTCATCGTGTGATGGTACAGCCATAACCGCACCTGTTCCGTATTCAGCCAATACAAAGTTTGCAACGTATATTGGCATTTTCCAGCCGGTAAATGGATTTATGCAGTAACTTCCTGTAAATACGCCTTCTTTCTCGTATTCTGCCATCTGTCTTTGAAGGGGGGTTAAGTTTTTCGATTTTGCAACATAATCGATCACAGTCTTTTCTTCTGGTTTTCCTTTACAAAGTTCTGAAACTAATGGATGTTCTGGTGCGAGACTCATAAATGTTGCACCAAATACTGTGTCTTGACGTGTTGTAAATACTGTAATCTTACCATCCCTATCAGCAAGAGGAAAATCTATCTCACATCCATAGCTTTTGCCAATCCAGTTTTTTTGCATTAAAATGACCTTTTCTGGCCATCCTTTCAATTTATCACACCAGTCTAACAACTCTTCTGCGTAAGCTGTAATCTTGAAAAACCACTGTTCTAACTCTTTCGTTTCTATCTTTGAACTACAACGCCAGCACTCTCCTCCTTCCACCTGTTCGTTAGCAAGCACCGTGTTGCAAGAAGGACACCAGTTAACACTGGATTTTTTCTTGTATGCAAGACCTTTTTCTAACATTTTTATGAAAATTAACTGCTCCCATTTGTAGTACTCAGGTCTGCATGAAGCTATTTCCCTATCCCAGTCGTAAGAAAACCCAAGTCTTTTAAGCTGTTGTTTCATGTTTTTGATGTTTTCGTAAGTCCATTTAGCTGGATGGATACCTTTTTCGATCGCTGCGTTTTCAGCAGGCAAGCCAAAAGCATCCCACCCCATAGGGTGTATTACATTATAGCCAGACATCTTTTTTGTTCTTGCAACTACATCACCTATGGTGTAATTACGCACATGCCCAATGTGGATACGACCAGAAGGATATGGAAACATCTCGAGCACGTAATATTTTTCTTTTGTTTTGTCAACGTCGCTTTTGTATATTTTCTTTTCTTCCCAATATTTTTGCCATTTTGGTTCAATTTCGTGTGGATTATACTTTCTTTCCATTACATACCTCCCAAAAATAACCTACTAATTTTTATCACAAAGGGCGATTTTTAACAAGGTTTTTTGGTTTAAATGGTTAATTTAGTTCTTGTTAAAAGGTTTTTTAAGCCTTATAATTTTAATATGCCTTACAAGGTTGTAGAAACAAGCATTGTTTCAGAAGAAGAGATCGAAAAAATACTCAACGAATGGACAGAAAAAGGTTATGTTTTTGAAAGTATAAATTTTGTTACCAATGATTCTTCCCGTCGTCCCAGGATGGCGTTCCTATTTTTCTACAAAAAAGATGAGTGATGTTAGAAACAATTTGTTTAGCAAAATACTATAATAACGGCTCGCAGTTAGTTAAAGCACTTGATAATGTTACACTTACTTTTGAAAAAGGCAAGGTTTATGGAGTTGTTGGGCATAATGGTGCGGGCAAGACTACTTTAATAAAACTTCTTTGTGGGCTTGTTTTTCCAACAACAGGCTCTGTATTGATAGACAAAAAGCCGTTATATCCAGATAATTTTAAACTATTATCATGCATTGGCGCAATATTAGAAGGTTCAAGAAATATTTTCTGGAATTTAACTCCTATTCAAAATGTTAGATACTTCTCTATGTTAAGGGGCCTTTCTTACAAAGAAGTGGCTCCCATTGTAGAGAATTACTTTGAGATTTTTGAACTCAAAAGTAAATTAGATACACCTGTTCGCAATCTCTCACAGGGCATGAAACAAAAAATTGCTATCATCGTATCTTTGTTACATAATCCAGACATTCTCCTGTTAGATGAGCCTACTTTAGGGTTAGATCCAAATTCAAGTAACAGTATGCAAAAACTTATAAGAGATATTGCTGTTAATAAAAAAAAGCTTGTCATAATAACATCTCATCAGCTAAGCCTGATAGAAAAACTCTCTGATGAGATTGTTTTCCTTTCAAAAGGCACAGTTTGCTATCACGGAAGTATAAAAGGTTTTGTTTCTGGCAAATCTAAACAAATGTATATACTGAAGCTAAATTCTGATTTAAGAAGTATCAATGGAGATTTTCTTAAAAACAGGGAGTTTGTTGAAATCAATGATAAACAAAATTTAGCAACGTTGAGCATACCTGAAGACGAACTCAATACGGTTTTAAGATATCTTGTTTCTAAAAATATAAGTATTTTAAGCGTCGAAAAACGTATGCCAACACTGGAAGAAGTATTCTTAAACGAGGCAACAGAATGAAAATAACAGGGATTATACTGGCTGAAGGTTATAGGGAATTTATGTATTTTAAAAGATACAGCTTAGAACGAATATCTTCTACTATAATGTTGATTTTTATTTTTATTGGCTTTGTTTACTCTTCTGCTGACTTTTCAAATGGGACAGTTAGTTATGATAAAGTCGTTATAGCACATAAGGTAGTAGGATTTCTTGTCTGGTTTTTTGCCCTTGATGCGGTGGGTCATTTAAGTAGTGCTATTAGAGAAGATATGCACATCGGAATTTTAGAGCAGATCGCGCTCTCACCATATCCGCTTATTTACAATCTTTATGGTAGAAGCATTTCACGTTTTTTTATCAATCTCTCTATTGCGGCTATTATGTTTTTGCTATTTACATTTTTCTTTGGGTTAAAAATAAACATAGGGTTTCCAGCCTTTCTGGTGTTTATTATTACATATGCAGGTCTGTATGGGATGGGCCTAACATTTGCTGGCTTAACCCTCGTCTTTAAAAGGTTGGGACCAGTTACTACAATCGTAAGATTTTTTCTTCTGATATTTACTGGTGCGGTAATCCCATTATCTGTCTTTCCCGGCTTTTTGCAAAAATTTTCACACTTTATTCCGATGACCGAAGGGTTAAACATCATGAAGGCACTGATTTTTAACAATGCATCGTTTTTTTATGTCGTGTCTGAAAAAAACTTTTTATACTTTATTTTTAACACTGCAGTGTATATGTTTTTAGGAATTAAAACGTTTTCCTATTTTGAAAAAAGAGCAAGAAAAGATGGTGCCTTAGGAACATATTGATTTATATGTTTCAAACCGAAATGTACCTTCTTCAAAAATTAGATATTCTCTACTTTCTTTCCAGCTTCCAACTAAATATATCGGAATTGGAAGATTTTCATCCTGTTCTAAAACCAGACTTTTGTGGAAATGTCCAAGTATAGCACCATCGTAACCCCTCTTTGCACAATCTCTTGCAAATGGAGTAAGAACAGAAGGATAAAACACACGCTTTGAACTAATATTTTCCCGGCTAAATTGCGAGAACAGGTGTGCAAAATCATACACAATATGAGGCGGTAATATGTAAGAAAATAGATTTATAAAAGGATTTTTTACAATAAGTGATAAAAATCTGTGTGCATAATCAGATTTGTCCACCATATCTCCATGGCTTAAAATAAACCTTTTATCATCTAAAAAGACGTCCAGAGCCTTTTCTATAATGTTTACAGGAAATCCCAATTTATTTAGTTTTTTCAGGAAAAAGTCGTGATTACCTTCAAAATAGAAAATAGAAATACCTTGCTCTGAAAGTGATTTTAAGCTACTTATAATCTCTAAATGCTCATAAAAAATAATTTTAGGGAACCCAACAAAAAAATCGAACAGATCACCAAGCAGAAAGATCGAGTCGAGCCTTTTATCGTCTTTAAGTTGGTTAAGAAAACAAAGAAGTTCTTTATAACTTGTTTCCAATGGAGATTTAAGATGCGCATCAGCCAGGAAAATTGCTTTTTTCATATGATGTATAATATAATAAAAGAAGTTTTTTTGGAACGTTTTTTGCGTAATAAACTGACGTTATGACGTATAATGATTTAAAATTTTTTAAGAACTTTACTAACGAAGAAATCAATAGCCTTGTAAAGCTGATGATTCCAGTTACATACGGCGAAGGAGAAACCGTTATAAAAGAGGGTGAGGTGTCCCACGTCTTGATGCTGATATTGAGTGGTAGGGCAAAGGTGGTAAAAGAAATTGATGATAAAAACCATAAGCTTCTATCAATATTGGAGACAGGAGATATTTTTGGTGAAATGTCATTTTTTGACAAAACACCTCATAATGCATCTGTCATTGCCCATACAAAGTTAAGTGTACTTGCATTAAGTAAAAATGATTTTGAAACTTTTATAGAAAAACATCCTAAAACCGCTTTTAAAATATTGGTAAGAATCATTCAGGTGTGTAGCCAGAGAATTCGCAACCTTAATGAAGAGGTTAAGCAGCTGGGAGCATGGTGTCTAACACTTAGAAATACAAACAAGAATGATTAGCATTAACCGTAAATAAGCTCTCTTATATCGCCTGTCAGAATGTCTTTAAGCTTGTAATATTTTGCAGACAATTTTGTAGCCAGTTCCTTTGCGTAAGGATATGAAATCCATGTGGGATCTGTATCTATCACAAATATTTTACAATGAAGTTTTGTGAGTTTTTTGCCATAATACAGTGCCTCTTCAAAAGGATCTTCGTTGCTAATTGCGATGTTTGCCCTTCCATCTGTGAAGAATAAGACAATCTGCTCGTTTTTAGGATATTTCTTCTTTTCTATCAAAATCTCTTCGGCAGTATTTTTTATTGCTAAAGATAAAGGGGTTTTCCCCCCAGTAATGATGTTTTTAATGCAATTTTTTGCATTTGTTACGCTGTTGGTGAAAGGTAAGACTGTTATAGCCTGCGTACCTCTAAAAACGAGCATGCCTACCCGTTCCCTCTTTTGATATGCGTCATTTAACAGGCCCAAAACAAGATTTTTTGTGCTTTTCATAAGCTCTTCTACACCCATAGAACCAGATGCATCAACGACAAAAAGTATTGATGAGCCACCTTTCCCTACAAGCACCTTTCTCATCAGGTCTTCTTTTTTTATGCTGAAGCTTTTTTCTTTAGCTGAACGTATTGCCGCCTGCATCAATGTTGCATCAAAAGCAATACTACCTGTTAACTCTTGCATAACTTCGGATTTAATATATCTACCTCTGGCAGAACGTTGCTTGGTTTTTCTTTTGCCTTTAGTATGTTTTCTTGTTGAGTATCTGAGCTTGACAGGTATCAGATTGTCAAAATCAGAGGCTTTTCCACCAATGATATCTTCACGTTGAGATGCTATAAATTTAGGCTTTTTTTTTCCCTGAGTTCAACGATGTGTTCTTGTTTAGCTTTATCCTTAAATTCAGTGATGGTATCAGCAAGTTGCTTTTCTAACTGTGCAATACCTTTATCTTCGTCAAAAGGCCTTTTCTTAAGTCTATGTGGCAAAACCAAATGAGATGATACCAGAAAGTCTTCAGGAACAACAACTGACCTGCCCTGCAATGCTGCATAAGCTTTTCCAGCCCTTAAGATAAAATTATCAGACCTGTGTCCATCAACATCTGCCAGTATGCACATTTTGCTGACCAGATCATAATGCCAGTCTTCATCTTTGATTTTTTGAAGCAGCTTTCTTGCCTTTTGAATAGAAAGGGAAACTCTCCTCTCCTCAATTTCCCATATCTTAACAAACTTGTCAGGATTTTTTTCGAATGCCGTTCTTCTTTTAGCAATTTCAGCACGTTCTTGTTGATTTTTTATGGTCTCAACGTTAACACACAAGCCAAATCTATCTAAAAATTGAGGCCTTAATTCCCCTTCTTCAGGATTCATTGTCCCAACAAGTATAAATCTGCTGGGATGAGAGAAAGAAATACCTTCTCTTTCAACGATATTAATCCCCATAGCGGCTACATCTAACAGTTCATCAACAAGATGGTCTTCTAAAAGATTCACTTCATCGATATAAAGTATGCCCCTGTTTGCCCGAGCCAATAATCCAGGCTGAAAATGTCTCTTCCCATCTTTCAATACCTTTTCTATGTTTAACGTTCCCAACAATCTATCTTCAGTAATACCAAGTGGTACGTTCACAAGACTAAACGGTTCAACAGCCGTTTGTAATTCGAAGCCCTTCTTTAATGTTTCTTTACAGTTATCACAAAGAGTTGTCATGTCATCTGGATCGCAGAAAAATGGACAGTTTGACACCACCTTAATTGGTGGCAAAAGCTTGGCAAGTGCTCTTACTGCTGTTGATTTGGCAGTGCCTTTTTCTCCCTTAATCAAAACACCACCTATTCTGCTATCGATAGTGTTTAAAATTAAAGCAAGCTTCATTTGTTGTTGCCCAACAATTGCAGAAAAGGGGAAAAGAGGCATTTTGTACTGTTCTACCATACTAAAAATATACAAAAAATCACGCAAAAAAACCATCTAAATCTTAACTTTCATAAATAAACCAGTTTAAAAAACAAAAAAGTATTGCTACATGTTTGTTTTTGTTAGAAAATGTAAAAAACAGATTACAATAGTGAGGTAAAAGATGAAAAAACTATGGGGGGGACGTTTCAGTGAAACTACCGATGAAATGGTAGAAAATTTTACAGAGTCTATCTCTTACGACAAAAGACTTTATTCTGAAGATATTGCTGGTAGTATCGCCCATGTAAAAATGTTAAAAAAACAAAAAATTGTGTCTTCGGCCGACGCAAACAAAATAATTAAAGGACTTAACATAATTAAAAAAGAAATAGAGTCTGCCGCATTTGAGTTTAAAAAGTCACATGAAGACATTCACATGGCGATTGAGGGGAGACTGAAGGAGTTAATTGGTGAAGTGGCTGGTAAGTTGCACACGGCACGCAGTAGAAATGACCAGGTTGCGACAGATATCAGACTTTATTTAAAGAATCAAACATTGAATTTATACAAACTGTTGCGGGATTTGCAAAAGGTGTTTGTGATAAAGGCAAAGGCATATCTCGATGTTCCTGTTCCTGGATACACACATCTACAACGCGCTCAGCCCGTATTTTTATCTCATTACCTGCTTGCATTTGTCGAGATGTGGGAACGCGACAAAGGCAGATTAATAGATTGTTACAGGAGGGTTGACATACTACCATTAGGTTCTGGTGCGATGTCTGGCACAACGTTTCCCCTTGACAGGGAGTTTGTATCACAGCTGCTTAATTTTTCTGAACCTTCAAGAAACAGTATGGATGCAGTTTCAGACAGAGATTTTGCGATTGAGTTTTTATCCGCACTCTCCATAATAATGATGCATCTTTCTCGTTTAAGTGAAGACATGATACTATGGAACAGCTTTGAGTTTGGATATGTTATTCTTCCCGATGAGTTTTGTACTGGGAGCAGCATTATGCCTCAGAAGAAAAATCCTGATGTTCTTGAGTTAACGAGAGGCAAAACTGGCAGAGTTTATGGAGACCTTTTTGCACTTTTAACTATAATGAAAGGACTACCATTGACATACAACAGGGATATGCAGGAAGATAAAGAACCACTTTTTGATGCCATAGATACCGTCACTTCGTCTTTGCAAGTACTGACAGCTATGTTTAAAAAGGTTGAGTTTAACAGGGAAAAATTGGCATCAGAGGCTGACAAAGGTTTTATTTTAGCCACAGAAGTTGCGGATTATTTAGCTAAAAAAGGCTTGCCTTTTCGAGAAGCACACGAAATTACAGGTAAAATTGTAGTATACTGTGAAAGGTCGAAAAAAGAGCTGAATGAACTATCCCTGGAAGAGTTTAAAAAGTTTTCAGAAAAGTTTGGCAAAGATATCTTTAAAGCTATTGATATTAAATCTGCCATTTCATCGAGAAATGTTAAGGGTGGTACAGGTCTAACTGCGGTAAGAGAGGCTATTAAATTTTGGGAAAAACAGCTTGAAAAGTGATATGAAAGTTGTTTCTTTTTTGTTTTTAATTGCTACCTTGTTTTTTTCTTGTGGCAAAAAAGGTCCATTGCAACCTCCGCCAGATACTACCACAGTGATTAAAGAACCCGAAAAACGCTCTAAAACTTTGATTTTACCGCCAAAAAATCTAACCTTTGAGATATTGGACAACAAAGGCGATGTTCTGTTATTATTTGAAGGGGATTGGTGTGAGCAGTTTAAAGTGTATAGATATAAAAAAGACGGAAAGAAAGTGCCCTCCCCATATGCCGTAACTCCAGATGATAAATTTGTTGACGAGTTTCCTTTACTGAATGTTCCAGTAATATACGAAGTTAGCTGTATAGTTAAAGGCGAAGAGTCACAAATAAATCCTACTGTTGAGGTTTTGTTTAAATAAGAGAATTATATGAATTTTGAGACATTTATTAATAAAACAACACTGGTACTTAAGGTTGGGGATTTAACAGAAGAAGACACAGATGCGATTGTGAATGCTGCTAATCCATCCCTTTTGGGAGGTGGAGGGGTAGATGGCGCTATTCATAGAAAAGCAGGGCCTAAAATTTTAGAAGAATGTAAAAAGATTGGACATTGTGAGCCGGGCAATGCAGTAATAACAACTGGCGGCAATTTAAAAACAAAATACATAATACATACGGTTGGACCAGTTTATATAGACGGAAGACACAATGAAGCAGAGATACTAAAAAATGCCTATACAAACTCACTTACACTTGCAAAAAATTATAAAATAAAGACTATCGCATTTCCTTCAATAAGCACAGGGGCTTATGGCTATCCTGCTAATGAGGCTTCAAAGGTAGCCATCGAAGCGATAATATCTTTCCTTATAGAAGACACCTCTCTAACAGAAGTAAGAATGGTACTTTTTAAACCAGAAATTTTTGAAATTTATAAAGAAGC
Source organism: Deltaproteobacteria bacterium (assembly GCA_037442505.1). Lineage (GTDB taxonomy): Bacteria > CALINM01 > CALINM01 > CALINM01 > CALINM01 > JBBIPZ01. Next base: position 45,158 of record JBBIPZ010000015.1, read on the forward strand.
AGTCTTGCTGCTAAAACCAGGTCACATTTAAAAAATAGATATCTTATATTTTTTTTGCGTGTTACAATATAAGGTGAGTAAAATTTTGAAAGGTGTAATATAATGCTTCCTAAACTAACAATCAAAAACAAAACATTTTCTTTGCCAATTTTCCAGGGTGGAATGGGAATTGGTGTTTCGATGGCATCACTTGCTGGTGCTGTGTCAAAAGAAGGGGGACTTGGAATTATTTCGAGTGCCGCAATAGACAGACTTGTTTCGAGCAGACTCGGCAAAATGGTAAGTAATTTTCAGGCTACGATAGAGGAGATTAATTTAGCAAAAAGTATTGGTAAATTTGTTGGAATTAATATAATGGTGGCTTTAAGCAAATTTTACAAGGATATAGTTAAAGCATCAATAGAAGCAGGTGTCGATGCGATTGTGTCCGGTGGCGGTCTGCCACTTGATTTGCCTTCTATCTGCCCACCAAAAGACACGGCGCTTATTCCAATAGTTTCATCTGCGCGTTCTTTGGAGGTAATCTGCAAAAAGTGGGAGCGCCAAGGATATAGACCTGATGCCGCTGTGCTTGAAGGACCGCTTGCCGGTGGGCATTTAGGTTTTAAGCTTGAAGAAATCAATTCTGAAGAACACACATTAGAAAAACTTTTACCCCCTGTTCTAGATGTCGCAAAAAAATATGGCGATTTCCCTGTTATCGCTGCTGGCGGTATCTTTACCCACGAAGATATTGTTAAATTTATCGAAATGGGGGCGAGTGGTGTCCAGTTAGGCACGAGATTTCTGGCAACATATGAAAGTGGTGCAAATGAGGCTTATAAAGAAGCAGTCGTAAAAGCTACTAAAGACGATATTGTAGTAGCTCATCATCCTGGCTCTCCTTGTGGTTTGCCTTTTAGGGTTATTAAATTTTCACCAATGTATCAGGCAGCTCTGGCTAAAATTAGAAAACCGTTGTGTAATTTAGGCTATCTTTTAACTAAAGATGAAGAAGGCAAATATACAAAATGTCCGGCTAAACACGACAACGAGAAGTTCTTTTGTATTTGTAATGGTTTATTAAGTTCTGGTGGATTTAACCCTTTTAATGATGCAATGCTTTTTACAGTTGGTGCAAAGGCGTACCTGATAGACAAGATTGTATCTGTAAAAGAACTCATGGAAGAGCTTGCAGGGAAGATTTTACCCACACCTGCTGTGTCTGGCAGTTAATATCTTCTTCTTTTCACAAACTTTTCCAGTTCCACAGCCCAGAAAACCACTGTTGACAACAAAATGCAGGCAATTAGCTCATTAAGGGTCAAAGGTTCTGTCCTGAAAATTTTGTTCATTGAAGGAATGTAGATTGTTCCAAGCTGGAGAACAAAGGTAAGCAATACCGTAAATATAAGGAATGGGTTAGAAAATAACCCCTGTTTGAATAAAGACTCATGGTATGAGCGTATTGCAAGCACATGCCCCATCTGGCTTAAACATAAAACAGTAAATACCATCGTCTGCCAGTGGAAATCTCCAATATGTATTGAGTATGCCTGAGTAAATAAAGACACTCCACCCAAAAGCAAACCTACCCAGATGATGTGATAACTCAATCCTTCAGCAAATATACTTTCCTTCGGATCCCTTGGTGGTTTTTGCATAATATTTTTTTCTGCAGGTTCATAGGCTAAAGCAAGTCCTGGAAGGCCATCAGTTACAAGGTTTATCCAGAGGATGTGAATGGGTAAAAGCGGGATAGGTAATCCTAAAAAGGGTGCTAAAAAGATTGTCCAGATTTCTCCAGAATTACTTGTCATTGTATATTTGATGAATTTTTTTATGTTATCAAATATCCTTCTGCCTTCTTTAACAGCCTTTACTATCGTTGCAAAGTTGTCGTCAAGAAGAATCATGTCTGCAGATTCTTTAGATACATCAGTACCAGTGATGCCCATAGCAACACCAATATCAGCTCTTTTCAATGCCGGGGCATCATTTACACCATCGCCTGTCATTGCAACAAACTGCCCTTTATCCTGTAAAGCCTTTACTATCTTTAACTTTTGTTCAGGCGCTACCCTTGCATAAACCCTTATATCAAGCACCATTTTTTCAAACTCTTCCAAAGATAGTTTTTCTAACTCCTTCCCTGTAATAACCTTTTTAACATCAAAATCATCGATAATTCCAATCCTTCTGGCAATATTTACAGCCGTTAAAGGATGGTCACCAGTAATCATAACCGGGATGATGCCAGCCTTTTTGCATAAAGCTACAGCTTCTTTAACCTCTTCTCTCGGCGGATCCATAAGACCAATAAAACCAACAAGCAATAAATCTTTCTCTAACTCAAAATGAGAAAAATCTTCTGGCAGTTTATCAAATATTTTTATGCCCACACCCAAGACCCTAAGTCCTTCAAATGCCATTTCATTAGAGATTTTATAAAGCTCATTTTTATTGATTGGTTTTTTTTCACCACTTATTATAATTTCCTTTGAGTTTTCAAGTATGACTTCTATAGCACCTTTTGTGATGGAGATGAACTTTCCGTCATCCCATCTGTGTATTGTTGTCATACATTTTCTTTCTGAGTCGAAGGGAAATTCACCGATACGTTGATAGGTTTTTTCTAAGTTTTCTTTTATGAATCCCATTTTTGATGCAAATTCGTAAAGAGCTACCTCAGTAGGATCTCCTATGACTGTTCCATCTGGAGCCTTTTTTGCATCATTTGATATGGCAACTGCTTTTAAAATGGTTTCATCATCTGTTTCACTGGACATCGTATTGTTTACATAAACCTTTTCTACAGTCATTTTGTTTAATGTAAGTGTTCCAGTCTTATCTGTGCAGATATAGGTAACAGAACCCAAAGTCTCTACGGCAGGGAGCTTCCTAATTAAAGCATTTTGGTTTACAAGTTTTTTTGCACCTAAAGCTAAAGTTATGGTTATAACAGCAGGTAATGCTTCTGGTATGGCAGCAACAGCCAAGGATATGGCTGTTAGTAACATTAAAAGTGGTTTTTCACCACGCAGGATGCCAACGATAAAGATAATGGCGCATATTCCAAGAATTGCAAAAGATAGCTTTTTACCAAACTGCTCAAGCCTTTTTTGAAGCGGAGTTTTTAAATCCTCTTCGTCTTGAAGCATTGTTGCGATCTTTCCTATCTCTGTATTCATCCCTGTATCAGTAACAACGCCAATGCCTCTGCCGTAGGTTACAAGTGTACCTTTAAAAGCCATGTTTTTTCTGTCACCGATAGGGACTTCATCATTTATGGACTTTGTCATTTTTTCAGATGGGATTGATTCCCCAGTTAATGCAGCCTCTTCAATTTTAAGATTGTATGCTTCTATCAACCTTAAGTCAGCAGGGACAATGTTGCCAGCAGTTAAATGCACTATATCACCTGGCACCAAGTATTTTGTTTCTATTGTTTGTGTTTTATTATCCCTTACAACAACGGCATTTGTAGCAGACATCTTTTTTAATGCAGCCATAGCCTTTTCTGCTCTATATTCTTGAATGAAACCTATAATGGCGTTGATTATCACAATTATAATGATTACGAACGTATCTGAAACGTCTCCAATGATGCCAGAGATGATAGCCGCAGCAAGCAAGATTATTATCATCAAGTCTTTGAACTGTTCTAAAAAAATTTGAATGGGCGTTTTTTGCTTCTTTTCGATAAGTTCGTTAGGTCCAAAATCTTTAAATCTTCTTTCTGCTTCATCCGGAGAAAGCCCTGAAAAGGATACTTTTAGTTCTTTTAAAACGTCATCAACGTTTTTTTTATGCCAGTTCATTTTAGTTCTCCTATATTTTCAAATGCTTACAAAGAATGATATCTCTTAAAAGGGAGGAGTTCTATTTCACACATTTCTCAAAAAGATTTTTTCTTTTGTAATAGCTTTCGCTAAGTTTAGAAATGCTTTTAAATAACTTTTCCATTACTTATTTTGAAGTTCGGCGTCTTTTTTCAAGAGGCTCTCTCTTGTTTTAGCTCTATATTCTTCTAACTTTTGGGTGATTTCAGGATATTTTATTGAAAGCATTGAACAGGCTAAATATGCGGCATTTTTTACGCCGTCGATAGCGATTGTGGCGACAGGAATGCCCGGCGGCATCATTACGGTGGAATAAAGAGCATCTACGCCGTTTAAAGCACCCGAAGCAAGTGGGACACCAATTACTGGCAAAGTAGTATTAGCTGCAACCACACCTGCTAAATGAGCAGCCATTCCTGCACCACAGATTATAACCTCTATGCCATTGTCTCTTGCTTTTTTTGCAAGTTCCATCGTCCTTTCAGGAAGTCTATGGGCGGAAGATATATGCATTTCATAACCTACACCCATTTCTTTCAAAACTTCTACAGCTTTACTCATTATAGGGAGATCACTGTCGCTTCCCATCAAAATCAAAACTTTTGGGTTATTCATTGTTCTGTCTCCGTATCTTCAGTTTAACCTATCTGCCATAAGCCATTGATTCTAATCTTGCTATTCTGTCTTCAATAGGTGGATGTGTGCTAAAAAGCCTTGCGAAACCACCACCTGTCAACGGATTGACAATAAACAAGTGGGTAGTAGATGGATTTGCTTCCATTGGAATTCTTTGAGATGCCATGTGTAGTTTCTTAAGTGCATTGGCAAGATAGAGAGGATTTCCACAAACCTTTGCACCAGCCTCGTCTGCGCCATATTCCCTTGCCCTTGATATCGCTAACTGTATAAGCATAGCTGCAATTGGTGCAACTATCATCATAACAAGCGCTACGATAGGATTTCCACCTTCTTCGTCCCTGTCTCTTCCTCCAAAAATCATTGCCCATTGAGCCATTTGTGCAAGATAACTGATAGCGCCTGCTATGGCAGCAGCGATCGTTGCTACCAGTATATCTCTGTTTCTTATATGAGAAAGTTCATGTGCAATGACACCTTCAATCTCTTCTTTTGAAAGAAGTCTCAAAATCCCTGTTGTAACAGCTACAGCAGAATGTTCTGGATTTCTCCCTGTTGCAAATGCATTGGGTTGGGCTTGCTCGATTATATAAACCTTAGGCATAGGAAGCCCTGCTGCTTGAGATAGTCTTTTGACTATACCGTATAGTTCGGGTGCATCTCTTTCTGTGACTTCTTCAGCACCGTACATTTTTAAAACAATTTTGTCACTAAACCAGTATGCAAAAAAGTTCATGCCAAATGCCATAAACAGGGCAAATGTCATACCTGATTTTCCTCCAATAAGTCCACCAAAAAATACAAACATTAATGTCAAAACCATCATCAATAGCATAGTTTTAATTCCATTCATAATGTTACCTCCTAAAATTTTATATAAAAAAACCTTTGCCACAATAAACAAACAACGTTTACTGCGGCAAAGGTCTCGCTTGTTAAGTTAATGAACCTAACCGATGGACCCGGTCTGATACTATCAGACGTGTTGACGTTTACCATCGATATAAGCTACTCCCCTTTACCATATTAGCTCGTAACTATGATAATCATTAAATGTCTATTTGTCAAGGAATGATTTCTTTTGGGCTCGAGTTAAAATTAATCTTGACAAAAGCTGGTATAAAATGTAATAAATATTCTGCTCAAGCTTAAACTGAAAACTATTACACAAGGGGGGACGATATGAACAGTTTTCTAATTTACGTTTTGCCTGCACTTGGTATACTTGGGATTATTGTCGCATTCGGTCTTTTTAGTGCGATAGCTTCCAAACCAGCAGGTAACGAAAGGATGCAGGAGATAGCCGGGTTGATCGAGCAGGGCGCAATGGCATTTTTGAAAAGAGAGTACAAAAGCCTTGCTATTTTTATTGCTATCGTAGCCGTGTTGTTAGGTGTTTTTCTCAATGTTCAGATTGCCATAGTTTATGTTTGTGGTGGTCTATCTTCTGTTCTGGCTGGTATCTTTGGCATGAAGGCCGCTGTTAAAGCAAATGTAAGAACTTCCTGGGCTGCAAAGGAACGGGGAGAAGGTGCCGCATTAATGGTCGCATTCAATGGTGGTGCGGTTATGGGTATGGCTGTTGCAGGATTGGGACTTTTAGGTGTTGGAATCTTCTTTATCATTTTTGGACAGCCCGAAACGGCAGCTATTATCAATGGTTATGCGATGGGAGCTTCCTCAATAGCGCTCTTTGCAAGGGTTGGTGGTGGAATCTACACAAAGGCAGCGGATGTTGGTTCTGACCTTGTTGGTAAAGTTGAGGCTGGAATTCCAGAGGACGATCCCAGAAATCCTGGTGTTATTGCTGACAATGTTGGTGATAACGTTGGTGACGTAGCAGGTATGGGAGCAGATATTTTTGAATCCTATGTAGGTGCTATTGTTGCAACAGTTGCCATCGGTGCAACGGTTGTACCAGGTTCGATAGAAGCAGCTTTAGGTTCTAAGTTAAATTTAATGGTGTTGCCTATCGCTTATGCCGCTGTGGGAATCATTGCTTCGATTATCAGCATTGCTTTAATGAAGGTATTTGCTAAATCAGGTCCAGCAGCAGCTTTAAGAAACGCAACGTTTTCTTCCTCTATTTTATTTTTAATTTTTGCATGGATTACCACATATTTCTTAGATGTAAAAAATTCTGTTTTTGTTGCGGTTTTAGCTGGTAACGTAATTGGTGTTATCATTGGTCTTGTTACAGAGTACTACACATCGAGCAAACCAATAGTTAAAATAGCCGAGCAAAGCCAGAGTGGTCCTGCTACCAACATCATTACAGGGCTTGCAGTGGGACTGGAAAGTACCGCTATACCAGTTCTTTTTATCTGTGCAGCAATCTTTGTTGCAAATGCTGTAGCTGGTGTTTATGGCATTGGTGTTGCGGGAGTTGGAATGCTTGCTACAGTTGGTCTTGTCATGTCAGTTGACGCTTATGGACCTATTGCAGACAATGCGGGTGGTATCACAGAAATGGCAGAATTAGGAAAAGATGTTAGAAAAATAACTGATAAACTTGACTCCTTAGGAAATACTACTGCTGCTATAGGTAAGGGCTTTGCTATCGGTTCTGCAGCACTTACCGCATTAGCACTTTTTGTTGCTTATAAACAGGCAGTTATGGTCAAGTATCCTAATTTTACTATCGATCTTACAAAACCGAGTGTTGTTATTGGACTACTTATTGGAGGTATCATTCCTTTCTTGATTGGCGCTTTTACAATGACATCCGTTGGTAAGGCTGCTTATGATATGGTTCAGGAAATTAGGAGACAGTTTAGAGAAATACCCGGACTTCTCGAAGGTAAACCAGGAGTAAAGCCAGATCCAGCAACGTGTGTTGATATCAGTACAAAGGCAGCCCTGAGAGAGATGATTTTACCAGGTATAACTGCTGTTATAGCTCCAGTTTTGGTTGGCTTTATACTTGGACCTGAGGCATTGGCTGGGCTTCTTGCTGGCGCAACAGTTGCGGGTGTTCTTCTGGCTCTTATGATGGCAAATGCAGGTGGTGCGTGGGATAATGCAAAAAAACATATAGAAGCAGGAAACTTAGGTGGAAAGGGTTCAGACCCACACAAAGCTGCGGTTGTTGGCGATACAGTTGGCGATCCTTTTAAAGACACATCTGGACCTTCAATGAACATTCTCATCAAGCTTATGAGTGTTGTATCACTTGTTATTGCACCACTTCTCTAACAGATATAAGTAAATTTAAACACAGCGTAAAGGGCGTCTTTTGACGCCCTTTTTTATTGTCAGAATCTTTGAAAAAAGGGACAGACCCTCAATCAAAATTAAATTTATCCACCATTTCTGTTATTCTGAACGAAGTGAATAATCTAAAACTTTGTCCTCTTATATAAATTTTTTACCACAACACGAAAAGGCTTTATTTTCTTGACAGTGCTTAAGTATAATATTAAAATTTGCTGAGGGATGTTTGTATTTAAAGGCATTATTGCTTTAAATATTTGGAAAATTTTTTCAGGAGGGTAACGTGAAAAAACAGGCTTTGATGATATTGTTATCACTTCTTCTGGTATCTATATTTGTCCGATGTGGTAGTAATGGTGTACATAAAGACCCAAACGGCATCCTTGACAGGGAAGTTTCAGGTGGTAAAGTTAAGGTTGCAAAGCTTGAAGGCAACGAAATACTTTTAAGTGGTATCGGTATCAAGCAGGGCGTTTACTCCTCCATATTAAGAGGCGATCAACAAAATCCACACGTAATTTACCTTCCTGATAAAAAATTATACTTTGTGGTGTGGGAAGATTATAGAAATGCCGCTAATACAGGTTCAGATATATATGGTCAGTTTGTAAATGCAGATGGCACAATATGTGGCGAGTCGTTTGCAATATCAAATGCTGCAGGCAATCAGACTGCTCCAAGGGCGGCTTATAGAGATAAGGATGTCCTTCAAAATGCAACTGGTAACGATAAGATAGTGGTTGTGTGGCAGGATGAGCGAGGTGGCGATGATGCAGGATATATATTTTTTAAAGAAATTGATGTACAAGCTATCAATGCTTCCTGTGGAGGTTATGTTATAGGGACTGAAAAAACCTTTTCCTTTGAAGACGCAAAACAGTACAGAGATGGTTCTGCTATAGAATATGTTGGGCAGGGTGACGGGATAACAAACAGCTTTAACATCAATTTAAGCTACTTTCCTGTTGTTCCTGGTTCTGTAAGTATAAGTGATGGTGAACAGACGATTTCAGATGATGGTGCTGGCAATATTGGTGGGGGGACAATCAATTACAATACCGGGGCGATTACCTCTTTTTCTTTTACGAATGCACCTAAAAAATATTCTCGAATTCTTGTTAGCTACAGGATAAACAGAAAGTTATCAGGAACATCAAAATCTTTTAGCAACCTAAGCGGTATAACTACATTCTCCGGAAATGTAACTTTGGGCGAAGTCCCTGTCGTGCCAGGAAGCTTTTCAATTACCGTAAGCGGTGGATTTGTTTATGACAATGGTGATGGGACTTTAACAGGCAATGGTACTGGTACGATTAATTATAGTGCAGGCAATTTCTCTTTTACCTTTCAGACTCCATTACCAAAAGGTGCATCAGCAACAATAGCCTATAATTACTATTCCGATTCAGAAAGAGAAATAACGCTTAGTAACTATGGTTCACGTTTAGTTTCAAGGCAGCTACCAAAAATTAACTTTGATCCTGTTAAAGATAGATTTAATATCGTCTGGATAGATGTCAGGGATAAACAAAATATGTCTTCCGAACTTGCCTTTGGACATACGCCTGTCACATGGATTTTTGGTGATAAACGATTTCCGGGCTACGCAAGCGTTGATGGAAATACACTAAGCGAGCAAAAAAACTGTCTTGGCATTCAGAAGGCAGATGTAATAAGAAATAACGTAAATAGATTGAACAGAATGATAACAGCTTCTGGAACGGCACTTACAGAAGAATACACTTATGAGTTTTTTACAAATGCAAACAACCCCGATGTAGCATCTGACACGACAACACCTGAGACCTTAACAGCTTTTGAAGGTGTGAGAAATAAGGGTGTGATGCAAAATACCTGCACTGACAAAGGTAACGATGGAGGATGTAACTTTTGGGACGTTGTTGCAACTACCTTTACCACTCAAAGTTACGATGATGGTTTTAATCATATCTATGCGACCTTTTCTCAAGAAGTATGTCTTGCATCTGTCCAGACAAAAAAGATTGATTTGAGCGGAGTAGCAGCTTATTATCCTTCCATCTCCTATGACCCAATTACAAAAAGGTTTGTTATCGTCTGGGAAGATATGCGTGAGGATGAAAACAACAAATCAGGAAATACAAAAATATATGGGCAACTGCTATTTTCAGGTGGTGGGCTTTATAAAAACAATTTCCTTGTAAGCTATCAGGATACAAATAATGATGGTGCTCAGGATGACAATGTGAAAAACAGTAATCAGTCAAAGCCGTATGTAACTTACGATAGCGTCAATCAAAGATTTTTTGTAATCTGGCAGGATGGTAGAAATGGCGATATTTCGTCAGAAAACCTTGATATTTTTGGACAGTATGTTGATCTGGAAGGCTCAAGAAGAGGTAACAACTATGCGATATCACAGTCTCAAGGAAACCAGCTTGTTCCAACCATAGCTTATAGTAATGATGACAACAAGTTTCTTGCAGTCTGGAAGGATGCGAGGAATTTTAACACCTATGGCTCTGATGTGTATGGTCAGAGATTTAGCCTTGGTAACCCTGCTTTGTTTTTACTTAAGCTTGACAACACGCCATTTTCACCACCGCTACTCGATTTTGGAACTGTTACAACAGGTCAGTTTGCAACACAGTCGTTTAAGATAAAGAATGTTGGTGATACGACATTGAGGGTTGATTACGTTTCCACACCAACATTTAGTAATTTCAGTTCTACAACGTTTACTCATCAATCTTTACCTTCACAGCTGTCGGCGCAGGACGATGGAAACTATCTTGACCTTGTACCGGGTGCAGAGACAACCCTTACTGTTAAGTTTGCCCCAAAAAATTCCGGGAGTTTTACATCTTCGTTTAATATAGTATCCGATGGAGGTACCGCAACAGTAAACTTGCAGGGCAGTTCCGTACAACCATCTATCTCTGTTGATACAAACAATCTTGATTTTGGCGATGTGAAGGTAAACAATACAAAGGTGCTTTCTTTTAAAATCACAAATACTGGCAATCAGCCTTTTAGTGTAACTAATATAACTGGTGCTGCTGCTCCATTTACTTTATCTGGAACAACATCAGGGCAGCTTGACTCTGGAGACTACATAACAGTTCAAGTTACATTTGCGCCCACACAATCGGGCAATTTTACTGCCAAGCTTGATATTCAAACAGATGTAACGGGATTATCTCAAACAATTAATCTCTCTGGAAACGGTATCGCCCCACAGACATCTGTTAGCTCCACGGCACTCGATTTTGGTACTCAGCTTATTACAGGCACAAAAGATCTAAATATTACTATAACGAACAATGGTAATGCAGACATAACAAGCATTTCTTATGTATTAAATGGTGCCGCCTTTAGCATCCCAGTTTCTGCAACGGCACCTATTACTCCAGGTAATAGCAAAACTTTAACAGTGAGGTTTTCACCCACAGATTTATTAACATATACAGGACAGCTACAGATACAAACGGATGGCGGAAATTACACGATATCTCTAACTGGACAGGGTGCTACGCCAAAGATTACAATGATTCCTGATCCTTCGGCGCTGGATTTTGGCACTATAGCTACCGGGACTACCAGGACTATGGCTTTAACTATAAAAAACAGTGGAAACTCCATACTTACTGTAACAGGTATCACTAACCCTTCTAATCCCTTTAGCTATGTTTTTTCGCCTGTATTCCCTATATCATTGCTACCAGGTAGTACTTACACAGTTACACTTAAGTTTGCTCCTACTGCAGATGGCACTTACTCAGATAGCCTTACAGTAAACTCAGATGCTTCAAATGGAAATCCAATAGTTCAGTTGCAAGGGATAGCCGCAACTCCTACAGTTACTGTACCATCAAGTGTATCTTTTAGCACGATTGGCTCTGGTTCTACTGAAACAAAAAGCTTTGTGATACAAAACAGTGGTCAGATAGATGTAAAAATTCTAAATTTTGACCAGCCTATAAGTCCGTTTAGTATTTTAAATCTCCCTGCAACACCTTATACGCTTCCTGCTGGCAACTCGTTGGTTTTACAGGTGAGATTTGCACCATCTCAGGCAGGCAACTTTTCTTCTGATTTAAAGATACTTTTTGAACATAGCCTTACTACAACTACAAACGTTAATTTTTCTGGAACAGCCACATCACAAGGTACAACATCTGGAGGAAATATTATATTAACACCTACCCAGCTTGACTATGGTGTGATAACCACAGGCACCTCGGTTACAAAGACAATAACCATACAAAATACTGGCAACGCGTCATTTAACATTACAGATGTTTCTACTCCTGCGAATGCTGCTTATACAATAAACTACGTAGGAAAGCCTGCGACTGGTGCTTCACCGGTTACTATTTTACCCGGCGGAACTTTTGATATTTTAGTTACTTTTACTCCGTCAAGTCAGGGTAACTATGTAAGCA
>JBBIPZ010000016.1:0-44457 GCA_037442505.1 Deltaproteobacteria bacterium
CATTCAAACTAAGGGGAAAAATCAACCAAAAGCCCAGGAATTACCTGCTTTGTTTGAATAAAGGTTAATATTGGACCTGTCCCTATTCTATCACCTATTCTATCTATTCTATTTCCATATATATTTATTTTCTGGCTTGGTTTTCTCTTTTTAGTTTTCTCTTTTGATTATGGCAGCAACGGTTACACCTCCAGCACCACAAATCGCAGCAACATCAAGCTCTTTGTCAAGCCTTTTTAATGCATTGTAGAGGGTAACGACAATCCTTGCACCACTACAGCCTGTTGGGCGAAAAAGGGGACAGGTCCATTCATTTTTTTATCAGTATCCCAAAAAGCTCCAAAAAGGGTAAAAAAGGGCCGTCCTCTTTTTTAATATGTTCTCTTTTTTAGTTATAACTGGGGAATACCTTTAATTTATTTAGAAGCTCAAGTTCTTTAAAAAAACTTTCTCCATGTTGTATCCCTTTTGAACCGCTATCTGAGCCTATGTTTATTTTAACCCCAATATTTATTGCTAATTCGACCATTTTAAGATGTTTATCTATCACCTTTTTTATGTAATTAGCTTCTTCTTCCGGTATAAATTTGGTAATGCTGTAAAGTGCGTTAATAGTAGGGGTCCACTCTACTTTATACTCTTTCAACATATGAATGGTCTCGTCCTGTATAAAAAAGCCGTGTTCTATCGAAGAAACGCCTGCCAAGACAGCAGTTTTAATATTTTTATCACCATTTGCATGACAAAAAACCTTTAAACCTAAATTATTTGCCTCTTCTACTATAATTCTTAACTCATCACTTAAAAATCCACCTTTTGATACAGGAATTGTTGGATTAGTGGTAACAATACCAGAGTTTATAACTTTAATAAAATCTACGCCCGCTCGGAATAAATGTTCCACTACATTCTTAATTTCAGCCTTCTCTCCTATTTGCCAACCAAGAAAAGCCCCATATCCACCTATTTTTGACAATGCATAGCCAGCAGTTTCCACAATTATTTCGTTTTGAAAAACCTTTTTTGCATAAATACCTATGCCCGTTTTATGCCCCATATCTCTAACTCGCGTTATTCCTGCTTTGGCAAAGTCATTTTTTATAGTTTTTAACTCTTCTTGCGAAACTTCTTTACCATCAATACAAAAATGAACATGAGCATCAAACATTGGTTAACCCACACTTACTCAAAATTAACGTTTAACTTTAACTGCGTTGTGTTCACATAATTCCTGACAACAGTAACAGCGAATGCATTTTGTTTTATCAATATTTGCTTTGTTTTTTTTCATTGTAATCGCAGATACTGGACAGTGATTCAAGCACACTCTGCAACCTTTACAAATATCGCCAATATCTGGATAAGCTAAAAAGTAACGTTTTGCAATTTTGTGCAAAAACTTCGGTATCGAGAAATTAACAGCATGCGACTTTGGCAGCTTAATCTGCTTCTTTTCAACAACGTATCCACTATCATAAGTATCATACCATTCAGGAATTAGTTTATGTTTTAAAGCAACATTTAAATATGGAACCTTTTCTGGATTTACTGACAAAAGTTTTGCAACTTCAAAATCAAGTATTAATGCATCATCTGATGCAGCTAAAAGTCTAAACTTTTTTACTTCTCCCGATGCTGGACCATCACCTTCCATTCCTAAAATACCATCAAGAATATTTAAAGATGGCTTTATAGCAAGGTAAATATCTAAAAGCAACGTAGCAAATAACTCATGGTTTTCTCCTGCAGTAAGGTGTAGTTTTATCTTTTTTGCACCAAAGATGCAGCCATATAGATTTTTAACAGCTAAGGTAAGTAGCATCATCTGATGCGTTTTGAGCTTAGGAATGTTAAATATCTCATCACATTCAAAAATGACCTCTGGCAAATCAAACTCTTTGAAAACAATACTATTTTTCGACTTTATCTTTATTGCGGCAGAAAAATCTGCCACTTTAACATCGTACATAGCAATGCAGGGAAATATTTCTGCCTTCTTCAACACAGACTCTAAGCTCCCAAAGCCCGGACTGTCACCAAGATAAATTTTGGCACCACAATCTTTTAACACTTCAAAAGCAGCAACCAATAAATCAGGATGAGTAATGATTGCCTTATCAGGATAAGAAGGCTTAAGAAAGTTGGGCTTAATTAACACCTTCTTTCCAGACAAGCGTGTTTTCCCCGAAAGGTTTAAAGTATGAAAAATAAAATCTTTTAACGAATCTCTATTATTGTAGCTATCAACGTTTTTGACTAAAAAAAATGACACTTAAAACACTATTTCCCTTGCATCATTGGTTTTTTGTGCATCTTGCCACCATGTTTCATCGCTGGTTTTTTCATCATACCCATCATTTTCATTTTTTTCATCTTTTGAAACTGTTCCTCAGAAAGGATTGACCTAACATCCTTCATCAGCTTAAGAAGCTCAGAATGGTAAGCTAAACGAAGCTCGGCAATCTTTTTAGAAATTTGTTCAGCTTTAGCTAAATCAAAATCTTTTACATCCATAACTTCCTCAAGTTCAAGCTCAGCTACCTTTATGTCTGCCTTAAATTTTGCTTGTTTTTTCTGCATCTCCCGATGTAATGGCTGTAATTTTGCAATTTGTTCATCCGTTAGTTTCAGCTCTTCAGCATTAGATAGACATGCACCAACCATCTCATCCATATGTTCGCCCATCATACGCATATTCATGCCCATATGCGTACCCATTTTACCATCCATATCACCACCATGATTATGTGCATACAAAAAGCCCGACATTAAAAAAACTACTATAAACAGAGTTATCTTCTTCATTTTGAACCTCCTATTTTATTTTTGACTTACATTTTATTATTAGCAGAAAAAGAACTGACATTCAAGAGCCCAGTTAGTTTCTTTATTTTATATTTGCAAGATTATTTTCTGCATTTGTTAAATTTTCTAAGTATCCAGGATTATAAGGGTTAAGTTTTACTGCTTTTCTAAACTCTGCAACCGCTTCGCTATATAACCCCTGCTCAAAGTAAGAAATCCCAAGGGCATTGTGAGCTTCAGCCATTTTGTCATCGTTTTTAACTGACTTTAAGAAACAAACAGTCGCACTATTATACATTTGATTGTCTAAATAAAGCACACCTATCCTATACAAAGCTTGAGCATCAGTTAATCCCAATCTATGGTATAAATAAATAATTCTGTCTTGTATAATTTTTTGTGGATTTTTCTTAAAAACATATTCCAATTCATCTTTTGCGTTTTCAAGCTTGCCAGATTCTTCATAGGCGAGAGCCAATCTATAATGAGAGTAAATACTTGAATGTTCCTGACTAACTGCCGTCTTCCAGAGCTCTAAATCACTTTTGTAAGGTGCATTTCTTGACAGAGACAAGAAAATCAGACATATTGCAAGAAAAACACCGGCTCCGTAAGAAAAACGTCTAAAAAAGATATAACGTTCAATGTCATATTTATCTTTAATATGTTCAAAGGCATAAAAAATGACAAGGCCCGTCATAATTGCAAAACCAACTGATGGCAGGTAAAGATAACGTTCAGCAAGGAGGGAAGGATAAATCACAGCAGGAATATTAGATACGGGCAAAAGTGTCACAAAAATCCACAAAAGCCCAAAAAAAAGTGGTTTACTCCATTTCCAGAAGAGATACCCCAAACAAATATGAAATATTAGCAATAAAAATGTAATAAATAGATGGATATTGAAAAAATCTTTTTGTAAAGGAATTTCATAAAACACCTTAAGCCCAACAGGGAGTATTAGCAATCGTAAGTATCTAATAATAATATCAAAACCTGTTAGCGTTCTGTCCTTCACAGGCAAATCAACCCATGTATAATTATGCAAAATGATAAATCTTAAGATAACATAAGTTAAAGTTAATATAAAAAAACAAGCTGGGTAAAAAAAACTTCTCCGGTTTCGTTTTTCAATACAAATTTCGTATAACAAAAATATAGCTGGTAAAGAAACAGCCATTTCGTTAGAAAGCAAAGCAAAGATAATAAAGAAAATTGTTGCCAATAAGTATCTTAAATTATTTACTTTTTTATAACATACATAAAAATAAAATGAGGCTAAAGAAAACAAAGCACATAAAAGATGAGTCCTCGCACTAATATATGAAACTGCCTCAGAGTGCACTGGATGAAGAGAAAAGATAGCAGCAGCAACCATCGCAATCATCCTATTGTTAAAGATCAATAATAAACTAAAATATAAAAGTAGCGTAACCTCTAAATGTAATAACACATTTGTTAGATGATAACCAAACGGATTTTTGCCCCACAAAAAGGCATCTATCATCAACGAAATTGTAAAAAGAGGTCTATAGTATGGGGTGTAATCCTCTCCATTTGTTGTAGCTGTCCCGGTATCTTCAAAAAAAACTTCTTTAATATGCGAAATATTTGTAATACTTGTATTGTCTCTAATCTGGACAGTATCGTCCCACACAAATTCCATCGAAAAAACATTTGCAAAAGCAGCTAAAATCAATAATGAAAAGACAGCAATATGAACAATATCGGATTTTTTTAAATTTATGTGCATTAAATTATTATAACATATTTTGTTTTTTGGCAATATTTTTTTCTTATACAACCAAAATATCCAGCTATTTGACTGGAATTTACACAAACTAAATTTATCATCTTTACTCGTAGTTCACGTAATATCGCATAATGTTGATTTTAGTTGATTAAAAAAAGCAAATAATTTATCATTAAAATTAATCAATATTGGAGGAATTTTATGATATGTCCTAATTTTGAGAAATGTAAATTTTTCTCTTCTTTTGGAAACCAGAAATGCGCTGAAGCACTTGTAATGCTCTATTGCAAGGGAGATTTCAAAGAATGTGCCCGTTATAAATTAAAACAAGAAGGCAAAGAACCGCCAGCTAACTTATGGCCTAACGGACAAATAGTTTAATAAAAAACTTTGAACTTAACTACAACTTTTTTATAATACTGACATGACAAAAGTTTTGTCTTTTGTGTTGGTTTTTTTTATTTTATTGTCATGCAAATCTTCTTCCAGCCGTGAACAACCCTCCTTAAAAGTTTCAAGTAATGTATCCGAAAATATCTACAACCTATCAAACAATCCTGAAATTAACAGGCTTAAAACGTTAAAAATTGAATTGATTGACTATAAAATCATAAAAAAATTCAACTTTAATAGCAATTATCGTCAAAATTTTCTAAAAATCTACTTTCCTTTTTCATTTTATGTAAACAACATTTATGTGCGAAAAGGGGATGATGTAAAAAAAGGTGACAAGTTATTTGATGTCTATTCTGAGGAGTTGAACACAGCCTTAAATGAATATAAAAAGACAGCTGATCAGAGCATCGCCTCCAAATTGAAAAATATCGGCATTCCACTTAACGCCAACATTCCAATAACTAATGTTTATATAACCGTGCCTGAGGATGGGACGATAATTTCCATAAATGTTGAAAAACAAAATAAATATCCGCCCCAAGAATTAGCTACGATACAATTAAATACTTATGCAATTCTTGAAGGGGCTATCCCTGCTTCATCTTTAACATCAGAAACTCAATTTTTTGTTTTATCTGATTCCACAGAGTTGCCTGTTGAGGCTATTTCTCAAGAACTTATTGGCAATACAGCAAAAGTTAAATTTTCTATTAAAACAAATTTATTAGAAAAAAATACCGACAAGGTAATGGTTAAAGCAGTCTCAACTATTAATAATGTTGCAATATTACCCAAAGAAGCTATTATGATAAACGCAGATAACACTTATATTTTTGTTTACAAAGGAGATGGCATAGTCGAAAAACGGTCAGTAACTGGCTTTGTGGACGGTGATAACTTCATCATAACTGATGATATTAAAGAAAACGAGATTGTTTTCGTCGAAGGAGTCAGCCAGCTATCAAAATTAACAAATTAGCATTTCTCTGCCGCTAACAAAACTGTGTAAGGTTTTTTGAATTTTGTTATTTTAATATTTTTAAAGCCATGTTCACTGTAAAGTTTTTTAATTTGGCTGATTGTAAAATTATCACCACCGTTTGAATGCAAAAGCATGTTAAGGCAAAAGATTACATTCTCAGGTGGAAATGTCCTTGTTTCGTTAAGATAGAATTCGTGTATATAAAGCTTGCCACCTTTTTTCAGAGCATTATAAGCCTTGTTAAATGCAATCTTCACAGATTCTGGAGTTAAAGAATGTAACACTTGCGACATCAAAATTGCATCGTACCCATTTCCAAAATCAGCTGACTCTATGTCACCCTTGATAAATTTAACACGATTTAATAATCCTTCTTTATCAAGAAACTCTTTGGCTACTTTAGTTGCATCCGGAAGGTCTAATATGTAGCCTGTTATGTCTTTGTTCTTTTTCAAAATATCCCTCAAATATGTTGCTGGACCAGAACCAACATCTAAAAACTTTTTTACTCCATCAGTCTTGATATTAGCAATTAGTCTGTCCTTATAAAACTTTGTCAAATTATCCATTCCTCGAATAAATTCATAAAACTGTTCAGCACTTCTATCTTTTCTATCGACAGGTTTATCGGTTTTTAATGCCTGCTTTAGGCTGCCCCAATCAGCATACATATAGTAGTAATGATTCAAAATAGAAACTACATTTTTCTCTGATGTGGATAAAAGAAAAGGTGCATAACCTTTTGAAACACAATATTTATCATCTTTTTTTTCTAAAATCTTTAGCGACGCCAGCGCATCAAGCAACATTACTGTTGGTCTTAGTTTTAATTTACAGGATTTTGCAACTTCTTTGGCATTGCAAAAATCCTGCAAATTATCAAAAACTTTTAAGTTTGTAGCAGTAAGTAAAACCTGTGCATCCCAAAAACTTCTACCTAATGAAAGTAGATGTTTCAAAGGGGGCTGTGCCATACACCACATCCTTATTACAAATATTTTTCGATTAGCACCTCTGCAATCTGAACAGCATTTAAAGCCGCACCTTTTCTAAGCTGATCGCCAACAATCCACAAAGAGAGTCCATTTTCTATCGAGATATCTTCCCTTATTCTGCCTACATAACAGTCATCAGTTCCCGAAACAAACAAAGGCATAGGATACTTTTTGTTTGCGGGATCATCAACAACCTTAACACCTTTTGCGTTGCTCAAAAGTTCTATGGCTTTTTCTCTTGTAAGCTTTTTCTCAGTCTCTATATTTACAGATTCTGAATGACTTCTAAAAACTGGTACTCTAACAGTAGTTGCGGTTACATTAATAGAATTGTCACCCATAATTTTTCTTGTTTCGTTAACCATCTTCATTTCTTCTTTTGTATAAAGATTATCAGTAAAAACATCTATCTGAGGTATCAAATTAAAAGCTATCTGGTAAGCAAGCGCGTTAACACGAATTTCCTTCCCATCCACATATTGACAAACCTGCTTTGCAAGTTCATCCATCGCCTTTGCACCAGCACCAGAAACAGCCTGATATGTAGAAACAACGATTCTTTTAATTCTGGCATAATCGTGAAGAGGTTTTAAAGGAACAACCATTATTATTGTTGTGCAGTTAGGATTAGCAATAATGTGTCTTTTTTTGTAAAGGGCAATATCATCTGGATTCACTTCTGGAACAACCAAAGGCACATCCGGATCCATTCTAAAATAAGAGCTATTATCAACAACAACTGCACCACTTTCAGCAGCATCTGGGGCAAACTCTTTACTTCTATCGCCACCAGCTGAAAAAAGTGCAATATCTATCCCTTTAAAAGCACCCTTTTCAAGTTTCTCCACAGGGATCTCTTCACCTTTAAATTTGAGTTTCTTTCCTACACTTCTTTCTGAGGCAAGTAGTTTAAGATTCTTAACAGGAAAGTTTCTCTGCTCAAGTGTCTCGAGCATCACTTCACCAACTGCACCCGTTGCACCAGCAATAGCAACATTAAACTCTTTCATCGTAATTACTCCTTTACTTATTTCAATTTTAAAAATCTTAAAATTTTCGACACAACTTCTTCTTTTGTATCAAGCATTTCGATCAGATTTATATCTTCTTTACTTATCAATTTTCTTTTTAAAGTGTGGGTTTTCATCCAATCAACTAATCCATTCCAGTATTCGCTACCAATAAGTATAAGTGGGAATGGTTTTATCTTTTTAGTTTGAATAAGCGTAAGAGCCTCCATAAGCTCGTCCATCGTACCATATCCACCAGGAAAGATAAGAAAACCAGAAGAATACTTAACCAACATCACTTTTCTAATAAAAAAGTAATGAAAACTAACTATTGTCTTACAATATTTGTTGGGTTTCTGCTCTAAGGGAAGCTCAATATTACACCCGATAGACTTGCCTCCCTTTTCGTATGCCCCCCTATTTGCAGCCTCCATTATACCAGGTCCACCGCCTGTAAGCGTGGAAATACCGTGCTCAGCAAGTGTTCCAGTAATCTCCCGTGCTAACTTATAGTATCTACTATTTGGCTTAGCCCTTGCAGAACCAAAAACAGTAACTGCTGGAACAATATTGCTTAATTTTTCAAATCCCTCCACCATCTCCGCAAGCACACGAAATATACGCCAGGTATCGCCAACCTTAATAGCATCTATAACATACTGGCTTTCACGAAGCTCATTTGGGAAAGAACCACCATTGGTATTTGGCAAAATAATGTTCATTTAAAAAGCCCCTCAGCATATGCATTGGCATCAAAAGGTTCTAAATCATCTATTTTTTCCCCCAACCCGACAAATTTTACTGGAATGCCAAACTCTTTTACAACATTAATCAATATGCCACCTTTTGCAGTTCCATCTAATTTTGTCATAACAAGACCTGTTATATCAACGGCTTCCTTAAAAGTTTTCACCTGACTAATTGCGTTTTGCCCCACTGTAGCATCCAAAACAAGCAATGTCTCTTGAGGATAGATATCTAACTCTTTTTTCAAAACTCTTTTTATCTTTTTTAGCTCTTCCATAAGATTGGATTTTGTGTGAAGCCTGCCAGCAGTATCAATTATCAAAATGTCGTAACTCCTTGCAATTGCTGCTTTCAAGCTATCGTAAGCAACAGCTGCTGGATCTGCTCCTTCAGCCTGTTTTACAATATCAACTCCCGCTTTTTGTGCCCAAATTTCAAGTTGTTCTGAAGCAGCCGCTCTAAACGTGTCACATGCCCCAAGAACCACCTTTTTGCTATCATTAATGAAATAATTTGCCAATTTAGCTATTGTTGTAGTTTTGCCAACACCGTTAACACCTATCACCATTATTACAAAAGGTTTACGAGTTTCTGTGTTTAATTTAGCAGAAAAAGGAGAAAGAATAGACGCAACCTCCGCTATCAACGCAGGTTTCAAATCGTCAACACTCTGCAAATTTCGCTTTTTTAATCTTGAAATAAGCTCTGTAGTAGTCTTTACGCCAACATCGGCAGTGATAAGAAGCATCTCCAATTCTTCCCACACTTCATCATCTATCACACCCCTGCCCAAAATCTGATTGATTCCTGAGATTAACTTTTCATGGGTTTTGGAGAGTTTTTCACCTATCTTCTTTAAGAAATTCATGCTATCTCTTTCGCAAAAACCTGCACAGTATCCATTAGTTTATATAATGCTTTTGGTGCAATCTCTTTACTCTCAAATAAAAGCAGCACATAATAGTCCTTGTTAACAGGCATAAACTGAACAACACCCGATGAAAACTTCATTTGAAAAAACATCACATCTTTACCTTTATGCACATCTTTCAAATGATTAAGAATTATAACCTGATAAGCACCTATAACCTTTAAATCATACTCATCAATTTTACCATAATGAACGACCCCTTCTCCTTCCCAATCAAGCAAAATGGCACCTTTGGCATCAATATTCTCAACTAAATCCTTAAGTAATCTTTCAAAAGGCATTGAATTTATAGATTATTGCAAAAACAGAAAAAAGTCAAACATTTCCTGTTGTTTGGCATAAACAATAGCTTGATTTTGCACAAAAATTTTTATAATATTTTACTGTGCTAAATGTAGATTTAGATAGATTGATTCTCGCTCTTGACGATCCAATTGCTGTGATACGCAATGCCGCAGCACAAGAATTGGGTAAAAGAAAAGCAAAAGAGGCTCTGCCAAAGCTTTTTGTACTTTTAGAAAAAGATGAAAATGCGCTTGTAAGAGATAATGTAGCATTTGCTTTAGGTGAAATAGGTGACCCTTCGGCTATACCATGTCTTATCAGGGCGTTGAAAGACCGCGATGAATGGGTACGCAAATCTGCAGCAAAAGCCCTTGCTTACCTTAACGCCAGTGAAGCTGCAGATGATTTGATAATGTTACTTAATGACCCATCACCTACTGTAAGAAAAACAGCTGTAAGGACACTGGGGATTCTCGGTATAACGAAGGCTTGTCCTTATATCGAAAGGCTATTAAATGACGAAAATATTCTTGTGAAAAAAAATGCCATACAAGCTCTTGAGCAGTTAAAATCAAAAAAATGAAGGTTGCAATAATAGGTGCTGGACCAGCGGGCTTAGCCGCTTCGATATCACTCGCCGAAAATGGTGTAGATACAACTGTTTATGAAGCCTTTTCAGTGGGGGAAAATATTGTTTGCGCTGAAGGCTTTTTTGATTTTTACAATAGCATCGATATTAAACTCCCGCTCTCGATGAAGATCAACAAGATAATTGTTAAGGATAAGGAAGAGTTTTGTGTAAATTTGCCAAGTTACAGTCGTTTTTTCACATTTGACAGAAAGACATGGCAAAAAAATCTTAAAGAAATCGCCATCTCAAAGAAAGCCAAATTTATTGAAAATTACAAACTCACTAAAAACGAAGTTTTTGAATTGTCTCAAAATAATGACTTTGTAATTGATGCTACTGGTGTTAGAGCTGTCTCACACTTTTTGCTTCCCAAAAGAGAAGTTTCAAGATACAGAAAGGCACTGATGCCTACTTATCAGTATGTAATATCAGGCAATTTTACCAGATATTCTGGCAGTATAAAAGCAGTAATACTTAATAATCCTCCAGCCTATTACTGGCTATTTCCAAAGATGGTTGATGGAGATTTGAATATTGCAAATGCAGGACTTGGTTATCTTTCAAAAGACAAAAATATCCCAAACTTAAAGATAACATTAGAAAATATCCTGAAAGATGAAGGTTTATCTTCACATAAAGTTTTATCTAAAAAAGCAAGCCCAATACCAACAAAAAGGCTTAAAACTTTTTTGGCAGGCAACATTATACTTACTGGTGATGCACTTGGACTTTGTTCACCTTTACATGGCGGTGGCATTGATTCTGCTTACCTTTCCGGCATTTACGCAGCACAATCAATCATCAATAAAGATTTTACAATTTATGAAAAGTTTTTGAAACAAATAGACAGGCGTTTTTTTAAAGAAAGATTGATTGTGAAATTATGGAATTATTTCAGTTCCACCACAATACTCAAACGATTGAAAAAAAAAGGACTTTTTGAAGATACCCCTGACAATATTCCTTTTACCAATAAATGGCTGAAAAAAGCTATTATGGCTATATTTTTTAATATCTAAAAAATCAATGATGCTTCTTGTTTATGTAAAAAAACATCCCAAATAGGCCTGTTATTATCATAACAAGAAACCAAAGAAGCGATAAAGATACAGCCTTTTCTTTTGACACACCCACAACACTGAAAAGGTAGAGAAAGCTATACTCTCTAACACCAACACCAGAAAAAGAAATTGGAACCATTGAAACCAAAGAGATAATTGGAACAAATATCAGATACGTGGGAAACGTAGCATTAATTTCAATGCTTAAACCCAGTAGATACACAACCCAGATACCTATACCCTGAACAACTAAGGATAGTAAAAACGTGTTGAATATGATTCTATAGTTTTTAAGGTATGCAGTTATTGCGATTCTTACCCCCTTCAACTTGCTATAAAACATCTCGTAAGGGAAATAAACAACAAAGGCGCTTGCAATAATAAACACAACAATTATTGATGCCAGTAAAGGAACTATAAAGCTGTTGGCAACATATTTATAACCTGAGACCAATCCCAGTAGAGAAATAAATATCAAACCACAAAACCCCATATACCGTTCCATAAATACAGAAACAAGAGAATCCCCTTTTTTACTGTCCACACTGCCCTTGTAAAGATAGTAAGCCTTTATCGCATCACCACCTATTGTACCCGGCATAAATAAATTAAAAAATGTGCCAATCATATACAACTCAAAAAGCTCTTTAAAACTTTTTTTTATCTTTATAAAGTAAGACCATCTGATCGTGGAAAAATACATGGTGAAAAGATACGAAATGGTAGCAATAACAAAATATCCAATTTTTACCTTTTTTAATTCGGTTATTAAAGTCTCTGGATGGAGTTTAAACAGCAAATATACTAAAAAACTAAAACTAACTACTATTTTTAAAGTAATTTTTATGATTGTCTTTTTTCTTGCAGTTTCCATCAGGCTAAAGCTCGTCTTGAGATATTTTGCTCATCTCCCTCTTCTAACGACAAATCTTTAAGGATAGCTTCGTTTTCGATATACCAGGCAACTGTTTTTTTCAGTCCATCTTCGATACTGGTTTTCGGTTTCCATCCGAGCAATTTCAATGCCTTACCAATATCAGCACACGTCTCAAACATATCAGCCTTATGGAAAGGAGAATATTTAATGATAGCCTTTTTCCCCAAGAGTTTTTCTATGGTATTAACAACATAGTTTAGTTCCACTGGATTATTGTTGCCTAAATTTATAATTTCAAAATCCAATCTATTATGTTCATAAGCTGCCAATGTTCCGGAAGCAATGTCGTCTACATATGTAAAATCGCGCCTTTGTGTCCCATCACCATATATGTTTATTGGGTTCCCGTCTCTAATAAGTTTAATGAATCTAAAATAACTCATATCAGGCCTGCCAGCAGGACCATAAACAGTAAAATATCTTAGAATAACGCATTTGATACCATAAAGATGATGATAAGAGTAAAGTAGAGCTTCAGCAGCCTTTTTTGATGCTGCATAAGGAGATAATGGTCTGTCAGTATTCATATCTTCGTGATAAGGCACATTTTGTCCAGAATATAGCGATGATGTAGATGCGAGCACCATTTTATTTACACCATGCTGTCTCATACACTCTAATATATTTAGTGTTCCCATTACGTTTGTGCTAAAATAAACTTCAGGGTTTTCGATTGAATATCTAACACCTGCTCTTGCAGCAAGATTAATTACACCAGAAATCTTAAAACTTTGAAACAGCCTTGCCAACTTAATTTTATTTTCAATATCAAGCTTAACAAAAACAAACCTTTTATTATTTTTAAGTAATTTTAAACGCATTTTTTTTAGCTTTGTGTCGTAATAATTATTGATATTATCAACACCGACTACAGAATAGCCTTTAGCTAAAGCTAACTCACAAACTTTAGAGCCTATAAAACCTGAAGCGCCAGTTATCAGCAAATGCATACATTTCCTTTTGAAACCCTAATTAATGGTCGGATATGACTTCTTTTATATAATATGTCTTCTTGTTTTGACCTTCAAAGTAAATCCTGACTAAAAACTCGCCTAAAATACCCATCGCAATAAGCTGGATACCAACAATAATAAGTAAAACAGCTAAAATTAATAGTGGTCTGCCCCCAATAGATTTGTCTAAAAAAAACTTTTCATAAGTAAGCTTTAGTGACAATAACATGCCGAGAAACGAACTTAACAAACCAACTGGGCCAAAAGCCCTTAAAGGCTTGATAAAAAATGTCTGAAAAAACTTTATCATAATGAGATCCAGGATAACCTTGAAGGTACGTGAGATACCATACTTTGATTTACCATAAAGTCTCGGATGATGCGTAGTAACCACCTCCGCTATCTTTACCCCATATTGACTTGCAACTGCAGGAATGAATCTGTGCATCTCTCCATACAGATGGATATTTTTTATGACATCTTTACGATATGCTTTAAGACTACACCCATAATCATGAAGTTTAACACCAGTAACCCACGAGATAAGTTTATTAGCAATCTGAGAGGGTAGTCTTCTACTTAAAAATGGGTCTTTCCTATCCTTTCGCCAACCACTCACTATATCATAATCATTATCATTCATCATTGACACTAACCTTGGAATATCTCCGGGATCATTTTGCAAATCGCCATCAATTGTAACAATTACATCCCCAGATGAGTAATCAAAGCCTGCCGAAAAAGCAGCAGTCTGTCCAAAATTTCTCCTGAAAGATATAATGACCACTTTATCATCTAACTTCTGGATTTCCTTTAGAATACTTAGGCTCTTATCAGTGCTCCCATCATCAACAAATATCAGCTCATAAAAGAACTGTTGATTATCAAGGGCCTCTTTAAGTTTTTCGTAGAGAATTTTTATATTTTGCTCTTCATTATATATCGGGATAACGACCGAAACTTTCATAGTGTTTAATTTTAAGCTATTAGACGTTTATTTTCCATAACTTTTTTTGTATAATACCATAAAAATGAAAGCAAAAAACAATTTTTTCATATATCTATTACCTTTTGTTGTGTGTATTCTGTATTTTTCTTTCGGATTCTGGCATATACCGCTATTTCCCCCAGACGAACCTAAATACACATTTGCAGCCTTAAAGATGTTGGAGACAGGGGACTATTTTACCCCTTATTTTAATTGTGAACCAAGGCTCGAAAAGCCCATTTTTACCTACTGGGCGATAGTTGCATCATACAAGGTTTTCGGAGTTTCAGACTGGGTATCAAGGCTTCCTACCGTTTTGTTTATGTCTGCGCTCATCTACTTTATATTTTTTGTGGTAAAAAATGAATTTAATGAAAAAACTGCCATATACTCAACTTTATTTTTTGCTACAAATTTTCAAATATATTTTTACAGTAAGGCAATAGTACCCGAGCCTTTCCTACTTGTATTTAACTCCATTTCAACATTTTGTTTTTACATAGGCATCAAACAAAATAACAAAAAATATATATTCTGGGGGTATGTGTTTTCAGGATTAGCTTTTTTAACCAAAGGACCTCTTGGAATAATAATTCCTTTTGGCATTAACATACCTTTCTTTTTTGTTAGAAAAAATTTCAGAGAGTTGATTAAAAATCTACTCAATCTGCCAGGCATATTTGCGTTCTTAGCAATAAATTTCTGGTACTTTATCATGTTCAAATTGCATGGAATGAATTTTATTAATGAATTTTTCATTTTGCATAACTTAAAGCGTTTTTCTGGCAGTGCTTCCATGCACATTTATCCATTCTATTACTACATACCTGTAGTTTTAATTTCTTTAGTTTTCTGGCTCCCTTTTTTACCAAACTTTATAAGCTATTTTACACAACCTAAATTTAATGAAACAGAAAAATTTTTATCCTGGTGGGCAGTTTTTGTGTTCATACTATTTTCATTATCAAAAAATAAACTGCATCATTATATCATAATAATGCATCCACCAATCGCAATTTTAATGGCTTTGGCTTTTCAAAAAATCAAGGGGAAAAAGTTATTTTCGAACATAATTATAGTCTTAATGTTAATTTTTGAATTGTTGCTACTTTTCTTTAGCAAGAAATTTACTGTTGGATTTGAACATCAATTAACGATAGTTTTATCAATACTGCTTTCTTGTACGTTAATTTTACTTATAACCAACAGTTTTTTTGCTAAACACATTACTTTCTTTATTAATGTTTTCCTTTTTTTTATCTTTACGGTGTTTGCCATAAATTACGCTTCGTTTATTAAGGAACAAAGTATGTCTCAATACACGATAATAAAAAACACTTTAAAAGATAAGAAGCTTTATAGCTACAAGCGTAATTCCGAAGATATCAATTTTTATGTTAATACCTGCACAGAAAAGTTAGATTCACTTGACAATGTTGAGAAAAAATTAAAGTCTGAAAGAGACTTAATGTTGATAGTTCACAATAAACACCTGCCTGAATTTCAAAATTTGAAATACAAAATTGTGGCTAAAACGACAACATTAAAGAATATCAGCTGGTATGTAATACAATTTTACTAAAATCTATATTCTAAACCAGTTGATATCGAAAACTTGTCTTTATCTTCTTTAGCCAGGCTTAAGTTAATACTGTAACTTAAGTTTTTTAATAAATTTTGTTTATAACTAAAAACATAATTTTCCCACACAAAATCAGGCATATCTTTACTAAAATATTCGTAAATTAAGTCAAGTTTCGAATTATTCCAGTTATACGTAGCTTTAACAAATAGATCTTTTGCATCAGCACCGATATAATGTCCAATAATATCACCATTATAAGTATATCCTTGTGTAAAAATGTGATGATTATACCACAACCCTTTCTGTTTGTATGTTGTGGTTGCATACTCAACGAGAAATTCCAGATTATACAACTTTAAAATTCTTGGCAGATAGAGACTATAAATGTAAGCAAATTTATACGGATAAGGAAAATCGTGATTTACATCTTCTCCAATCGCCTCAAAATATAAAGTAAAAGGTTGAATTTTATTAGGATAAGCAAGTTTTATATCAAAACCTGCCCTCTGATCCCCCGGCTCTTTATTAATGTTTGAAGTTGTATTCTTTTCTTTATTTCCTAACAAGCTGTCTAAAAATGCACCCAAATCACTATCACGCCCTTTTCCACCATACATTCCGGTCTTTGACAAGCCTATTTCTAAATATTTTGCAGGTTTTATTGTAACTCTAACCCCCTGTAGGAATGGACTTTTAATATCAGTCCGATTATTTTCCAATTTAGTTATAAAAAAAGTAAATCTTAATGGGAGTAGTATATTGTATGGCGTGCTGTTAGATATTTTAAACACATTCAGTGCTTCTGCATTGTTAGACAGTAGTAAAGAACCTCTTCTACCACCGCCCCACCACTGCGACTGCTTTCCTAACGTAACCTCAGTCTTTTTATATTTAGCCAAGATGTAAAGCTCTTCAAAATTAATATTCTCATAACTCTCGTTGCTTGAGAAGTAAGGGGTTGCATAAAAACCAAAATTTTCATATGAATAAGATGCTGGTAAAGCTATCTTAAGATTATGTCCTTTCTCCCACTCAACTCCATTGTTGTTCCTATCTGAAAAAAAGCTCTTACTTTCAGTATATAAATAATCAAATTTTGCCGAAACTTTTAAATCTTTTTCGCCCAATTCATATTGTGCCCTGTTTATTAATTTACTTAGATATAAATCATTGTCTGCAGCTTCTTCTGCTTCTTTTAATAATCTCTTCACCTCAGTTTTGGAAATTGGAAGCGTAGTCAACTGCCCAGTTTTAATGTATCCTTCTGCTTCAAGCTTAAGTAGATAGTCGTAAATAGGACTACTTAAAGGTATAAATTCCTCAGAAATAGCATTACTAACAATTAAAATTGAGAAAATCATGACCAATAACAACTTTTTCACAACAACCTCCTTATGACAAAAACTTTAAAACTTCTTCAGGCTCGATTTTTTCCATACATTCAAGATAGTTTTTGTTTTTACAGCTTCTTTTTCTGCATGGTACACATTGTACATCTTTTGCTTGAATTACAATATGATCATTTCCCACAGGCCCTGTTCGTTCTGGATCGGCAGCTCCAAACAGTGCTACTACCTTTGTCCCTACAGCTGTCGCTATATGCATTGGGCCTGTATCTCCAGTAACAAGTAGTTTACTTCTTTTTAAAACCGCTGCTAATTGAGCTAAATTTAAACTGCCAGATAAATCAACCACTTCAAACTTAAGCAATTTCTTTATTGACTCATTCAATTCTAAGTCTTCTTTTCCTCCGATTAAAACTACCTTTTTATGTTTCTTTTCGTGAATAAGTGTTGCAAGTTTAGCGAACTTATCTACTGGCCATCTATTAACCCTGTGGCTTGCACCGGGATTTAATACAATAAATCCTTTATCAACTAAACCTTTCTCTATAAGGAAATTATTAGCAAATCTTTCAGTATCAGCATCTATCTCAAAATCAAGATTAGTTTCTTGTAAATTAATGTCGATATTTAAAGGCAAAAGCGTTTCAAGATGATTGATTACAGCGTGCTTAGTTTCATCCTTATGATATGTAAGCACTCTAACTGGTTTGATAAATAAAACTAAAAACCATAATCTTAAATTACTTCTTTGAAAATTTAAAACCGTATCAAAACGTTCTTTTTTTATCTCTTTGCAAAGTTTAATAAAACTAAAAAAGTTTTTATGTTTCCCTTTTTTCTCATACACAAAGATTTTATCAACAAAAGGATTATTTATGAAAAGCAGTTTTGTGGCTTCAGAACTCACAAGTATTGAAATTTTTGAATTTTTATAGTTGTTCTTTAGTTGCCTGATAACTGGTGTTAACAGCAGCAGATCTCCTATGGCACCTGGTTTCAATATAAGAATGTTCATACAATACCTGTTGAGAAAGAGTGTTATAAAAACTATCGCCTTTCCATTTCTTTTAGAAACATATACTTTGCAAATGTTCCAATTGCACCCATAACAGACACAACAAAACCTTGAATACCATCAAGAAAACCAAGCCTAAAAAAATATCTGTATAAAAAAGTGTAAACAGGGCGCACAGTATAGTGATGCCATTTTGCCCTCTTACCATTTTTGAAAATTTCCTGTGCAAATAGCTTTGAATATAGTATTGTCCTGTCAAAATATTTCTTCAAATCCCAGTTTTGATAATGCAATATATCAGCAGAGATTTTCTTTGTTATACCAGTAGTAAGAAATTTATCGTGTGGATTGACGCCTCCCCAATCACCTTTTTCTTTGTTAAATAGGCGAGGTTTATAGTCGGGATATAATGAGGCGTGCTTCATCCATTTTCCCCAAAAAAAGGTAAGCCTTTTAAACTCAAAACAGTCATATTTTTCAAAATCTTCTGTAGAAAGAGAAATTATTTTTTCTCTCATCTCGACAGAAACACGCTCATCAGCATCAAGTTGTAAAACCCATTTATTTCTTGTTAAAGATGTAGCCAATCTTTTTTGTTCTATAAAACTTGAGAACCTATTTTTTACAAACTTTACGTTATATCTTTTACAAATCTCCTCTGTCTTGTCGTCACTAAAATCATCTACAACAATTATCTCAGATAGCCATTCATATATAGACTTTAAACAATCCTCTATAACATTTGCGTTGTTTTTTGTAATAATAACCGCAGAAATATTTAATTTATTCATTCATAACACCCAAAGTCTTAATATTTTCCATCACTTCTTCAACAGTAATTGTCTCAACACACAAAGGAGTCATGCGTTCACTTGGCTTACACTCTTTAAAAAATTTTTGTTTGCAGGGAGAACAGGGAAATGCCTTGTAAATGACCCTTGCAGTTCTGCTATATGGACCAAATTTTACAGGTGATTGTGGCCCAAAGATAGCTACAAGTGGAACCTGTAATGCTGCTGCTAAGTGCATTATACCGCTATCATTACATACAAGAGCCCTGCATTTTTTTAAAATAGCCATTGTTTGCCTGATTGTTGTATTACCAATAGCGATAATTGGCTCAAATCTTGAATTAGCCTTGATATAATCTTTAAAACTTTTTTCTCTAAATCCACCGAAAAATATAGTTTTAAAGCCTTTTTCTCCCAATCTATTTGAAACCTCTATGAAGTTATCTATGTGCCATGCCCTTTTTGGGTTTGCAGCAAATGGGTGTATCGCAATTGTTTTGCCCTCAATATTGTTCTCACTAAAAAACGTATCTGAAAATCTTATCTCATCTTCTGACAACCAAGCCTCTAAATAATCATCCTTAATTTTTATCCCATCTGCCCGTAATATATCTAAAAAATTCTGAACCTCGTGTTGATTATGGTTATATTTAACCTTTTTGGACAATAAAAAACCTCTCCCTTCTGTATCAAAGCCTATCCTTTCCTTTGCACCCGTTAAATAAGCCATTATTGCGCTTGATAGAGACCTTTTCAGGATATATACCTTATCAAACTTCTTTGTTCTTAACATTTTTATGAAATCAATCTTTGACTTTAGAGTTTTATGCGTACCTTTAGTATCAGCATGAATAGTTAAAGGGTCCCAATATATAAGCTCGTCCACATACGGTATCCCTTGCACAACATCAGAAGAGATTGGTGCAACCACCCATGCTATATAAGCATCAGGCTCTGCGTAGCGTAAGTTTCTTAAAAAAGGTACTGTTAGTATAGTATCGCCAATAAACCTGTAACGTAATACCAGAATATTTTTACTCATATTACTCTTCTAAAGGTTTTGCCTCGTCAACAAGCATAACAGGTATATCCTCAACGATGGGATACTTTAACTTACAATGTTTACAAATCAACCATTTTTCATCATCGGAAAGAATTATATCTTGCTTGCACTTAGGACAGGCCAAGATTTCTAAAAGCTCTTTTGAAAGAGACATATTGCCCCCCTGATTTTCTTGTTTTAATTATACCAATAAGGCTAAAATGTTTAAACATATTCAGGATAGTTCCCTTGCAAACTCAAGCAGATCACGAAACAAAAAAAATTTACCAGGCTCATTTTTGCACCTGTTCAACTCCTCTTTGCCATACCCTGTTAAAACCAATACACCATTAATCCCAGCATTGACAGCCATTTCTACGTCAATTAGCTTATCACCAACCACATAAGAATGTTGCTTATCTATCGTTTCCAATGACACCGCTTTCTTCAACATGCCAGTTTCAGGTTTTCTGCAATCACATTTAATTGCAAATTCTGTAATTACACCATCTTTATGGTGTGGACAATAAAAATAGCCATCAATTTCTGCATCATTTTTTAAAAAATATTCTAATAAATACTGTTTCTGCCTTTCTGCTTCTTCAATACCAAATCTCCCTCTTGCTACACCCGACTGGTTACTTACCACAAAGATTTTATACCCCTTTTTCTTTATAATCTTGACTGCTTCTACCGCAAAAGGGTAAATAACCATTTTCCTGTAATCGTCAAGGTATCCCATATCTTCGCAAATAGTTCCATCTCTGTCTAAAAAAACACATTTAATCATAAAACATGCAGTTCCTTTATATCTTCTTCTAATCTGTATTCTGGCAAAAGTATAACAAGCTTATCCTTATCTTTCCACAACGTAGTTAATTTTACTGCATCTTTCTCTGTAGTAATGTAATAGTCAGCAGCAACACTTAGAATTTTATTAACCACTAAAGAATTATAATCAATATGGTCGCCAAATGAAATAAAAGTTTCAGGGGTAATTTTAATTTTTTTCAAGCTGTTTTTGAAACTATCAGGGTTACCTATGCCACAAAACGCAACAGTTTTGCTGTTCATCAAATTTTCGAGTATTATCTCATTTCCAGCTAAAGTAATTAATTTGTAACTATCTGAAACAAAATTAAAGACAGGTTTTTTGGGAAAAAGTCTTTTAAGTAACAATTTGACATCTTCATCTCCATCTTTAATAATGACAAGATTTGCAAAGTTATTAACAGTTTGTAAAGGTTCTCTTAATGGGCCCGCTGGAAATAATAAACCGTTTCCTAAAAGTAGCTTGCCATCAAACATTACAATATCCAAATTTCTTTTTATCTTCCTATGTTGAAACCCATCATCTAATATTACTAAATCAGGTGTTTGATGATTGTCTCTATATTTCAAATAATTACTGTAGCGATTTTTCCCTGCAATGACAACAACTTCTGGAAATCTTTTTTTTATCAGGCGTGCCTCATCTGAAAAACCATCTTTATCTTCGACAACGCCTTCAATCTTTCCTTTATATCCTCTTGTTAGCACAACAACTCTCTTTTCCTTATAAAGCTCAAGCAAATACAAAATAAAAGGAGTCTTACCGGTTCCACCAAGTGTAATATTTCCAACACTTATAACAGGGCAATCAAGAGAACGAGCAATATTAAATTTATCGTAAAAAAAGGCATTTATTTTCCAACACATATAGTAAATTGCGGTCAAAGGCAAAAATAATAATGAATAGAAAGAAAAACCTTTTTTATACCAGATGTTGTAAAAAAAACGTTCCATCATCTTCCTGTTATAAAATTAATTAGCTGAATTGTTTTCTCTAAGCTGCCTCTATTTTTGATAGTGATTTCTTTTGCCCTATTGCCAATCTGCATTCTTTTTTGCTCTGAGTTTAGTAATTCAGAAATTATACTGACCAAATTGTCTTTATCAACACAAAAGCCTGCATTACTCGATACAAACTCCTCACTTATATCTTTAAAATTTTGCATATAAGGTCCAAATATCACTGGAATACCATAACTTGCAGGCTCGATTATATTATGCCCACCAACATTAACAAGACTTCCTCCAACAAAAGCCACATCTGCCAAACTATAAAAATTAAATAATTCGCCAACTGTATCAAGCAAAAAGATATCCCTGATTTTATCTTGCTTACTTCTTCTACCGTACTGCAAGCCAGACTTTTCTATTAGTGCAGCCACAGCTTCAAACCTCTCTGGATGCCTCGGAGCTATAATCAGCTTTAAATTTTTATGTTGTTCCTTTATCTCCTTAAACGCATTTATAATTAGCATCTCTTCGCCTTCATGAGTGCTACCTGCGATTAAGATTATGTCGTAATCAGTTATACCTATCTCGGCTTTGTTTATGTATTTACCAGCTTTTTCAAGATCATATTTTATGTTCCCTGTGACAAAAACCTGAGAGGATTTAGCTCCAAGAGATAAAATCCGCTCTTTGTCTCTGTCAGACTGCATTAAAAAAAACGGGTGGTCAAGAAAACTTTTAAAAAACTTTTTGTATTTTAAATAGTTTGGATAAGAACGATCCGATATCCTTCCGTTAATAAATATTACCGGTATTTTCAGTTTTCTGGCAAAAAAAATCAGATTTGGCCAGAGCTCTGTTTCAACAACTATTATCGCTTCTGGTTTAATCACATTAAAAAAATTGTTAACAGCAAAGGGAAAATCGTAAGGGAAGAATACAATCTCTTGAACGAATTTAGATACATTCTTTCTGGCGACTTCATAACCTGTTTTAGTAGTTACAGTAAAAACTATATTTTTTTGTTTGTTGGAGAATTTTTTTAAGAAAGGAACAGCAGACAATGTCTCTCCAACAGACACACAATGAACAACAAAGTTTTTATCAGTATGATAATATCTTTTATAAAAGCCAAATTTTTCAAAAAATCCCTTACGCCACTTTTTTACAAATAATGTAGCTACTGATATAAAAATGACAAAAAAAGGGAACAATAATATCAACAAGAGATTGTATAAAAAAAACACCTATCCCCCCTGCACAATCAAATCAGCTTGCATTTTCAACATTTTCATGTGTTCTTCCAATTCAGCAGCGTACTTATCAAAATCATCTGAGGGGGTATCATCAGGCACATAAAAAGGTGCGCCTACAAGATAAACACCTTTTGCAAATGGTAAAGGCACCATAAAATTGTCCCAAGATTTTAAAGTTTTAGATTTATTAACAGAATAAACAACGGGAACTATGGGGTAATTTTTTATCTTGGAAATATAAATAACACCTGTCTTAACCCTTTCGTTTGGACCTCTTGGACCATCTGGGGTTATACCTATATCGCAGTTTTCTAATTTTGCAATATTTCTAAGCAATTGTAAGCTTTTTTTTGAGCTTGATCCAGCAATACTACCTATACCAAACTTCTTTATAATTTTTGCCCCAAGCTCGCCATCAAAATGTGGACTTAAAATCATTTTGAGGCCAAAATTTTCTCGTTTAATTTTTTTATATAAAAAATACAGCATCGCCATTCTTCCATGAAAAAACGCAAATATTACTGGGGTTTTGATATCTTTTATATTCTCAAGCCCATAAAACTGCCACCTTATTGTTTTGTGAAGCCCTTTAATCAAAATAGAAGCAATGGTTGGAATCACAGCCTTAATAATATTTCTCTTTATACGCAACAGTCTTTCAGACAATGTTGGGTTCTCCTTGCTGTAAGGTATAAAGCTTGTAATATTCGCCCCTTTTGCTCATCAATTCATCGTGAGTCCCTTGCTCACAAATAACACCATTTTTTAAAACTATAATTTTCGAACAATTGATTAAGGTTGATAATCTATGGGCAATTATAAAGGCGGTTTTCCCTTCCATAAGTTCATCCAGAGCTTTCTGCACCTCTCTTTCTGATTGTGTGTCTAAAGCTGATGTTGCCTCATCAAGGATGACAATAGGCGCATCCTTAATAAAAGCCCTTGCAATAGCAATTCTTTGTCTTTCGCCACCCGATAAAAGTTCGCCCATTTCACCTATATTCGTATCGTATCCTTGTGGAAACTTTGTAATAAAATCATGAGCATGAGCGTGTTTTGCTGATTGAATTATATCATCAAAAGTAGCATTGCTGCGACCATAAAGAATGTTTTCCCTGATTGTAGCATTAAACAGAATAACTTCCTGGGTAACCATCGCAATTAAATTTCTTATGGATTTTAAAGAGCATTCCCTGATATCAACACCATCTATCAAAATCTGTCCCTTTGCTAACTCGTAGAAACGTGGAAGTAAATTAACAAGAGTACTTTTGCCACCACCACTAACACCAACAATGCCGATTTTCTGTCCTTTTTTGACAGTAAGATTAAAATCTTTCAAAACATAGTCTTTATCGTATTTAAAACTAATATTTTTAAACTCAATCCTGTCTTGAAATTGCTCTAAATCAAATTTTGCTGTCTTTTCTAAAGCCTCTTCAGAAGGAATGTCTATTATTTCAAACACCCTTTTGGCAGCACCAATCCCCTCCTGAATTGTACTGTAAGAACCATTTAGCCTTTTGATAGGTTCATAAAGCAGTATCATGGCAGTAATAAAAGAAAAAAAGTTACCCGGTGTTGAATTGCCTGCAATTACCTGTTTGCCACCATACCAGATAACACTTGCTATGGCTATAGCAGATAGGAATTCAATAATTGGTCCTGAAATCGCTCTTACCTTTATTTGCTTCATATAATTCGTAAAAAACTTAAAATTTTCCTGCTTAAAAATATCCTTTCCTCTTTCTTCGAGATTAAAAACCTTAACTATTCTTATCCCAGAAAAATACTCCTTTAAAAAAGACAGCATATCACCCATCACGACGTTTGCTTTGTAACTGTAATGTTTTGTCTTTAATCCAAATTGAAAAATTGGAATAAACAAAACTGGTAAAATGAAAAACGCAATTAAAGCCAGTTTAAAATCTCTGTAAAAAATTACACCAAGCAGCCCAAGTGCGGTGAAGAAATCTTTGATTATACTTGTTATTGCCCTTGAAACAGAAGCCTGAAGTATACTAACATCCCCTGTTATCCTCGAAATCAGCTGACCAATTGGAGTTGTAATAAAATGTAAAAGAGAAAGTTTCTGTATATGCTCATATAATGTTTGTCTGATATCCATAACTACCTTTTGGCCAACATAATTCATTATGTATTCTTGAGAAAAATTAAATACCCCTTTTAGGGCATATGCAACCAATATCGCAAGGGGCATTAAAGTGAGCATTTTATAGTTTTTTTCAAAAAAGATACCATCTAAAGCAGGCTTCACTAAAAATGCAAGCGCAGATGAAGTTCCGGCAACACCAATCATAAAAACCATAGCCAATAAAAGCTTCGTCCAGTAAGGTTTCACAAAATGCAAAATTTTTTTGTATATCTCTAATGATTCTTTATCCATCAATCCATTCCTTTATTTTTTTTGCAGCTCTTTCAAAAAATTCTTTATCACCCAGAAAATGTTGTAGCTCTGTCAGCTTTTCAACAGTATAGATATATATCTCTGCATCGTCTAAAAATCTTTTTACAGCATTGAAAATGTTGCTTACAGTAAAATCATTCTGTATAAATTCAGGATAAACCTTATCGTTGAGTATAAGATTGGGCAAAGATATATAAGGAACATGTATAACTAACTTTGCTAATAAGTAGCTCACCTTGTTAACTTTATAAAAAACTACTGCTGGTTTTTTTGCTATTGCTGTCTCCAGCGTTGTAGTTCCAGACTTTGCGACTACAACATCAGAGCAGAACATTGCATTATAATTGTCTTCTTTATCTATCGTTCTTAAACGGCTTCCATCAAATTTTTCATTGATAATGCCTTTTAGCCTTTCGTTTGCTGGAACGATACAAAATTCTATATTTGAGTATGCCAGCTTCATTTTCTCCATAAACTTTTTTAATATGTCTAAATGACTCAAAACTTCCTTTTCTCTACTGCCTGGAAAAACAGAAATGATACGGCTTTTCTCATTTATATTATATTTTTTCCGAAACGCTTTTGAATCCATAGTTTGACTTACAATATCTACAAGCGGATGGCCTAAATACTCAACGTTAAAGCCAATATCTTCGTAAATTTTCTTCTCAAACGGCAAAATAACAATCATTTTATCGACATATTTTTTTAAAAAGAACTTTCTTTTTTCTCGCCAAGCCCATATCTGTGGACTCACAAAATAGATAATTTTTCCACTAAACCAGTGTCTTATCTTTTTTATAATTTTAAAGTTAAAGTCAGGCAAATCTATCAGAATTATAAAGTCTGGCTTACTGTTCTTAATCCAGTTGATTGTGTTTTTAAATGAACGATTTATACTTTTAAGATGGCTTATTACCTCGGCAACACCTACAACAGAGATATTGGAGTAATGTTCAATAAGCTCTATTCCCGCTTCAGTAAATCTGTCACCACCTATCCCTGCCATCTCAAGTGGAGTGATAAGCTTTCTCAACTCTTCTACAAGCTTTACTGCATAAAGCTCTGCTGAAGCCTCTCCAGCTACTATAAAACCTTTATTCATTTTTGTGTTCCGGACAAAGAAACTAAACGATGAGCTGCAACAATGGCATGGTAACCATCTTCTAAGGATACCTTAACAGGTCTATCTTTTACGATAGCTTCGACAAAACATCCCAGCTCTTCTAAAAGTATATCTTTTTTACCTTCATCTAAATGTTTTTCGTTGCCATTTGAAATAAAGTAGGCATCCTGATTAATAAAGTCACCTTCAAAAACAGCATCTTTAGTAACAAGCGTAACAGAGCGTTCCTTTTTAAAATGTAATCGTGAAGCCTCAAGTGACACATCAACACCATCTATTTTAAGATCTACCTTAAAGTAATCATTATTTTTTGTGACAACCTTTGCGCTACAATAAGATTTTACTACTAAATCCTGATTTTTAAATAGACTCAAAATAATATCAATATCGTGTATCATAAGGTCAAACACGATATCTACTTCTGTACCTCTTGTGGTAAAAGGTGCCTTACGTCTAATAGAAATATAAACAGGATTTTCAGAATATTTCTCCAGAAATTTATATACCGGATTAAACCTTTCTATGTGTCCAACCTGAATTTTCAATCCTGTTCTATCCAATGAAAGCAGTTTTTCACACTGTTTTATATTTTCAGTAACGGGCTTCTCAATGAAAGTGTGAATCCTGTTTTTTATAAAAAATGAAGCAACATCATAGTGATAGTTGGTAGGGACTACTATAGAAACGGCATCTACCTTGCCTGAAAGCTCTTTGTAGTCAGAAAAAACAGGAACGTTATACTTTTTTTTTATTTCTTCTCTTACATCAGTAGAAGTATCAACAATCCCAACCAATTCACACTCATCCAGCTTTAAGAACTTCTCTATATGAAATTTACCTAAATATCCTGCGCCAATTACACCAACCTTTACCAACGTATAACCCCTCTCTTGCTTTCTAACATAAAGTTGAGCAGTGTCAGCACTTCTTTAGTTTCAAAGCCAGACTTCTCTATAGCTTCTTTTGCTTCGTTAAGTGTTAATTTGCTTTTAAAAATTAAGCGATAAGCCTTTTTTAAATATTCCAAATTTTCGCCTTCAATACCACGTCTTTTTATACCTACAAGGTTTAAGCCAAAAAGTTTAGCCCTGTTTCCGGAAACTATTGTATAAGGCGCAACATCCTGTGCAACCGCAGAAGCACCACCTACCATAGCAAGAGTACCCACTCTAACAAACTGATGCACAGCTGTAAATCCACCAATTACTGCGAAATCATGCACCTCTACATGCCCGGCCAATGTTGCCAGATTAGCCATCACAATATCGTTGCCTAATAAACAGTCATGTGCAATATGGGAAGAAGTCATTATAAAATTATCATTACCAATAACAGTTTTACCTCTGCCTGAAGGAGTACCTCTATTTATCGTAACATACTCCCTTATTGTGTTCCTATCTCCGATGATAAGTTCAGTTGGTTCATCTTTGTATTTAATATCCTGTGGAGCCATGCCAATAGAAGCAAATGGATAAATCTTACAGTTATTTCCAATCGTTGTCCAACCATCAATTACAGCGTGTGGGAAAATTTTGCATCCGTTACCTATTTTAACGTTTTTACCGATAAAGGCATAAGCACCCACCTCAACATCACTACCTAACTCTGCACCTTCTGATACAACAGCTCTTTCATCAATTTTAGTCATGCTATCTCCTTTCATTATGCTGAGGCTACAAACTCTGCCTCAACAGCAATCACGTTATCTACCGTAATCTTACCTTTAAAAAAGTAGAGGTTTCTCTTATTGCCCACAAGCTCAACTTCTATTCTTAACTGGTCGCCTGCTGTTACTACCTTTTTAAATTTAGCTTCTTTGATTGCGGCAAAATAAACATCCTTTTTACCATACTCTTCATTACTTTTCAGCACAAGGATTCCTCCCACCTGTGCCATTGCTTCTATCATTAAAACACCGGGCATTACTGGATTTTCAGGAAAATGTCCGACAAAAAAGGGTTCGTTTATTGAAACATTTTTTATACCGATAATCCTTTTTCCTTTTTCAAACTCAACAATTCTGTCAACAAGTAAAAAGGGGTAACGGTGCGGAAGTATCTTCATAATCTCTTTAATATCAACAACCATTACTTATGTTCCTCCTTTTTAACAAGATTGGAAAGTTTATCTAACTCTTTCTTTAGTTCAGGCAATTTTTCGATTATAGACTGAACTTTAAGCCATTTTATATAGCTTATTGCAGGAATACCAACAATCTTCTTGCCCTTTTCGACATCGTTTATTACTCCTGACATACCCCCAATCTGAACGCCATCACCAATGTTTATATGATCTTTTAATCCTACCTTACCGCCCATAACAACATAATTACCAATATTGCAACTACCAGCTATGCCTACCTGTGCGGCAAATACACAATTTTTACCGATATTAACATTATGACCTACCATAACCTGATTATCAATCTTAGTTCCTGCAGCCACACGTGTTTCATCCATTGCAGCCCTATCGATGGTGGTGTTTGCACCAATTTCAACATTATCTTCAATTACTACTTTGCCTACCTGGGGTATTTTTACATACTGAACACCATCAAATGCGTAGCCAAAACCATCCGAACCTATAACGCTTCCGGGATACAAAATCACATTATCGCCAACTTCTGTATCATCCATCAAAACTACGTGGGGTAATATCTTTACATTTCTACCTATTTTAACGTTATTACCAATATAGACGAATGGATATACGACGGTTCCTTCGCCAACAGTTGTATTTTCACCGATAAAAGCAAAGTCCATAACTGTTACTTTATCTTGAATGACAGCGGTTTTAGATATTGTAGATTTATCAGACAAAGAAGCGTGTTTCTCCTCTTCAGGATAAAATAGTTTTAGTAGCTTTGCCTGTGCAAGAGAACCGTTTTTTACAACAATATAACTTTTTCCACTCACCTGCAACCCTTCTATCACTACAAATGCAGAAGCAGGAGACTTAACTGCCTCTTCCAGATAAGAACTAACAAACAAAAACGTTATATCACCTTCTTTTGCAGACTTTAAAGAGGCAACACCTTTAACTTCTATATCCTGACCATACAAAACACCATCGATCTCTTTGGCGATATCAGAAAGTCTAAAACTTTTCACTTTTTCTGCTGCTCCTCATTTGCCTTTTTGATGACCAAATCAGTTATGTCAACTTCTTTGTCAAAGTAAAATATT
The DNA here is from genome assembly GCA_037442505.1 of Deltaproteobacteria bacterium. Taxonomy (GTDB): domain Bacteria; phylum CALINM01; class CALINM01; order CALINM01; family CALINM01; genus JBBIPZ01. Next base: position 30,028 of record JBBIPZ010000016.1, read on the forward strand.
CCACTCGCGTTCTTCTCGAGTATCACCGTGTACTTAGCCTCTTCACCTATAGCCTTCACAATTTTTTCAAGCTTTTGAACAATTTTTTTTGTATACTCCGCATCTTTCTGCTGTAACTCTTCCTGTGCTTCTTTGTATGTGTTCTGAAACTCTTTTACCTTCTTTTGAAATAACTTCTCTTTTTCCTGTTTAGCCTCCTCACTTAAAAAAGAACTCTGCTTGTCAAGCTCAGTTCTCATTTTATCAAGATCCTGTTGGAGTGTTTGAAGGTCAGCTTTAAGCTGTTCTGCCTTTTTAGCAATCTCTTTTTTCGCTTCTGTCCCCTCTTTAGACTCGTTTAGCGCACGCTGCATATCTATAACAGCAATTTTTACACTTTGTGCGTAACTAAAAGATACCATTAAAAAAAACATAAAAATAAAACAAGTTACCTTTTTCATCTTTAAGCCTCCATTTATCTAAGTTAAATGTTTTCCCAAAATTAGCAACCCTTAAAAATTACTATCTGAAATTATATCAAAAAACAGTTCCTATGGAAAATTCCCATTTTGCACTTGCCTCTCCATCCTTAGGATTTAGATTTTTTCCCCACTCCAATCTTAAAGGACCCATTGGTGAATACCATCTAATTCCCATACCTGTGCTGTATCTAAATTCGTTAGGAAACATTCCTCCATCATAAGCATTACCAACGTCGAAGAAAAATACTCCTCTGACGCCCGCCTCTTTTATCAAAGGGAAAACATATTCGGCATTCCCATATAGTTCCTTGCTGCCACCCAAAACGTCACCTGTAACAGGGTCTGTTGGTGCGATACTTCTTGATTTAAAACCTCTTAAACTATACATCCCCCCAAGAAAAAATTTCTCATAGATAGGTATATTTTTACCACCATAACCTGTGACAAAACCATACTGTCCATGAAAGGATATCGTGTGATACCACGGTAAAAGAACGTATTTTGCCGCATCAACGACAGACTTTATGTAGTTATTATCGCCACCTAAAGGTCCACCAGCAAGTTCCAGATAATAGTTAAAATAAGAGCCATCTGTAGGATAAAAGGCATCATTCCTCGTGTCTCTTGTGATTCCAGCATTTATGCTGCTTGTCTGTTTTGTCCCCACCTGATCCTTTATTAGTTGAGATGCATAATCGCTGACATTTGAAACTGTAGCTACTTCATATCTATACCCACCAGAAACTGTCCAATCTTCATTAATCCTGTAGCCAGATCTAAGCCCAAACCCTTCACTCTTTTTTGTGTAATCAGTGTACTCTCTGATTGTTTTAAAAAGGTCTATACCACCGGAAACATTGTAACCAAAAAGATAAGGTTCAAAAAAGCTTATAGAGTAAGTTTGAGATTTGCTACTTGCTTGAACAGCGGCAGAAAGTTTTTGTCCTCTACCAAAAAGGTTGTTCTGACTAATCTGTAAAGTCCCCATAAACTGATCTACAGAACTATATCCTACTCCAAACGTAAGGTATCCTGTAGGACGTTCTTTTACACGAACGAGAAGATCCATCAAGTCTGTATCATCACTTTCAGGCTTTTCATACATTACCCTTTGAGGGATAAATCCCACGTCTTCAAAAAAACCTAATCTATTAACTCTATCCCTGCTTTTTTTAATCCTCGATGCGTTATATAAATCTCCTTCACTCAAAAGTATTTCTCTTCTAATTACATAATCTCTCGTCTTTGTATTTCCTTCCATTACTATCCTGTTAAGATAAACAAGTTTACCTTTCGAAACGTAGTAACTTAACTCTATCTCACCAACATCTTCTTTGATATTCAATAAAGGTTCTACGTTTGCATATGCATAACCTTTATCGCCCATAAAATCACCGATGGTAGTCATATCGTCTCTAATATTTATGCGCTTGAAAATCTCGCCAGCCTTCTGCTTTAATTTTTGAGATAAATCTTTCTCATACTCCTTTGCATCTCCCTCAACGGATACCTTAGTGACCTTATAACGTTTCCCTTCATAAATATTAATTTCAACAATCAAGCCATCTTTCTCTTCATTTAAATAAACCTTGTGACTGATAACTTTTGCTTCAATAAAGCCTTCATTTCCATAAAACTCTTTCAAACGTTCAAAATCATCTTTCAGCTCATCAACTTTGTATGTCCCGCTACCCGTCAACCAGGAAAGAAACCATTTTTCTTTTGTCTCCATCTCCTTTTTTAATCTTTTAGGGGTAAAATGCTGTAACCCATTGAAAATTATCTTTTTTATTCTGACCTTTTCGCCTTCAGTTATATTGAAAATCACCTGCATATCTTGCGGTTTTTCTTTTATAGGTTCAAGCTTATAACTCACTTCAGCAAAGTAGTATCCTTTATCCTGATAAGCCTTTTTAATTTTTTCTATATCACTTGCCACCTTTCTTTCATCAAGAAAGCTAAATCTCTTGGTAGTTAGCAAGGCTTTAAGTTCGTCTTCAGATATCTCTTTTGCACCTACAAATTTGACTTCGCGAATGTAAGGTTTTTCTTTCACAATAAATTTAACTAAAATTCCGTTTTCTTTATCTAACTTTTCCACGTAAACATCAGAGAAAAAACCCATTTTGTATATTCTTTTGATGTCCTCGGCAACTTTTGAAGGCTCATCAATACCGCCAACTTTAGTCTCTAACTTATTTAGTATTGCCGCCTTATCTATTATTTTTGTTCCCTCAACGATAATTTCTTTTATCACTTGTGATTCAGCAAAAGAAATCGCCGGGGAGAAAAATAAAAAAAACGAAAAAAATATCAAACAAATAATTTCTGTTATTCTTTTCATAATGGTATCAACATCCCGTCGTCTATTTTATACCTTATCTGCATCATAGAAGCTAACTCATCATTATGTGTTACAAGTACGATAGATGTGTTTTGCTCTTCATTCAACTTTAGAAAAAGTTCCGCTATATTATGGGCATTTTTCTTATCAAGATTTCCAGTGGGTTCATCTGCAAGAATTATAGCTGGTTCTCCAATAAATGCCCTTATTACTGCAACTCTTTGTTGTTCACCACCTGAAAGTTGCCCGGGTTTATGATTTGCCCTTGCCTCTAAATTGACCTTTTTAAAAAGTTCCATGCCTTTTTCTTTAGCTTCTTTAAAAGGTACGCCACGAATAATCAGTGGCATCACTGCGTTTTCAATAGCGGTAAATTCAGGTAATAGATAATGGAACTGAAATACAAAACCAATATTCTTATTTCTGAATGAAGCCAGCTCTTCCTCTTTAAAATTAGTCAAATCTTTGTCAAAATAGCTGATACTACCGCTGGTTGGTGTATCTAAAAGCCCAAGCAGGTGTAAAAAGGTAGTCTTTCCGGCACCAGACATTCCTACAATAGAAATAGTATCACCCTTTTTTACTGAAAAATCGATCCCTTTTATGATTTCAAGCATATCTCCTGAAGGTGAGACAAAGCTTTTTGTGAGTGTCTTAGTCTCAAGCAAAAAATCACTCATATCTCAGCACCTCAGCAGGATCCATTTTGGCAGCCTCTTTAGCAGGATAAAGTGTTGCCAGATAACAGATTAAAAAAGAAAATCCACATACCAATATTACATCTAACGGATCGACACTCGAGGGAAACCTATCCATAAAATAAACATCTCTTGCCAGAAGCTGTATTCCAGTAACCTTTTCAGCAAAAACAACTATGGAATGCAAATTTAAAGAAATGATAACGCCCAAAAAACCTCCAACTAATGTTCCCAAGAAACCAATCACAATGCCCTGTAACTTAAAAATTCTACCGATACTTTTGTAAGTTGCGCCCATTGACTTTAGTATAGCTATATCTTTGTTTTTTTCCATCACCAACATCACAAGTGTGGTGATAATATTAAATGCTGCGACAAGGACAATCAAAAGAAGTATTATAAAAAGCGCTGTTTTTTCAAGTTTCAAAGCGGAAAAAAGATTTTTATTCATTTCTTTCCAATCTCTAACCTTGAAAGGCAGTCCCAGCCTGCCCTGAATTTCCTGTGCAACTAAATCTGACTTGAAAATATCTTTCACTTTTACTTCAATGCCGGATATTTTGTCGCCAATACCTAACAACTTTTGTGCTTCCTGCAAGTTGATAAAACCCATTGTTGCATCATAATCAAACATGCCCGTTTCAAAAATTCCTCCGACCTGAAACTCTACCATCCTGGGCATCATACCAAAAGGCGTTATATCCCCTTGCGGTAGTATCACCATAATTTTATCACCTGTAATAACCCCCAGATTAACCGCAAGCTCTTTACCTATTAATATGTGTGGAGTTTTTCCTTTTTCATCAAGCGATTCTAAACTCCCATCTTTTATAAACTTGCTAACATCGGTAACATCCTTTTGCATTGAGGGTGAAATGCCTCTTAACACCAACCCGATGCTTCTGTCCTTACTTGATACCAGCACCTGCGTTATCACAAAAGGCGCGGCATCTTTAACACCATCTACTTCTTTAATTTTTGCAAGTTGCTCTTGATAGTTACCAAAGCTACCTTGATAATTCAAAACTATCACATGCGAGTTTATACCGAGTATTTTGTCTCTTAAAGATTTCTGAAATCCCGACATCACTGATAAGACAATAATCAAAGCCATAACTCCTAATATTACACCAAGCACAGAAATAATCGTGATAAGTGACACAAAGGTCTGTTTACGCTTTGCTCTAAGATATCTAAGCGATATTAAAAGTTCATAAGGTATTTTCATATCTGCCAATCATCCAAATTATTTCTCTGGCCTCAGTAATGGAAAAAGAATAACATCTCTGATGGAAGGGCTATTAGTAAAAAGCATGGTTAGTCTGTCTATTCCAATCCCCTGCCCTGCTGCAGGCGGCATACCATATTCCAAAGCCCTGATATAATCTAAATCCATTTCTCCCGCTTCTTCATCACCTCTTTCCTTGTCTTCTAACTGCTTTGAAAAACGTTCTTTTTGATCAAACGGATCGTTTAGCTCAGAAAATGCATTAGCTATTTCCCACCCCGCCGCATATAGTTCAAACCTGTCAGTCAGTTCAGGGTTTTGCACATTTTTTCTTGCCAACGGAGAAACTTCAACAGGAAAATGCGTGATAAATGTTGGATTTGTCAACTTATCTTCAACTGTAGCTTCAAAAATCTCTGTTATAATCTTCCCTTTCCCTTCAAAACCTTTGAGTGGTATTTCAAGTTTTTTTGCCACTTCCTTACATTTTTCAAGTGTCGTTAACTCATCCAGATCAATCCCCGCATACTCTTTGAGTGCCTCAGCCATTGTGTATCTTTTAAAAGGCGGTGTGAAATCAATCTCCATATCACCATATTTAACCTTATAGCTACCAACTAACTCTATAGCAAGCGAAGATAAAAGCTCCTCTGTCAGCTTTATTAAATCCTCATAAGTTGCATAAGCCATATAAAACTCAATCATAGTAAATTCGGGATTATGACGGGTAGAAATTCCTTCATTTCTGAAATTTCTGTTAATTTCGTAAACCCTTTCAAAACCACCGACCAACAACCTTTTAAGATACAACTCGGGTGCAATACGCATATAAAGTTCGATATCAAGTGCGTTATGATGTGTCTTAAAAGGCTTTGCAGTAGCACCACCAACAATCTGGTGCATCATCGGAGTTTCTACTTCAAAAAAGCTTCTGCTATCAAAAAAGTTCCTTATAAACTTTATCAACTTGATCCTTTTAACAAAAATTTCCTTAACCTCGTCATTAACTATAAGGTCTAAATATCTCTGTCTGTAGCGTATTTCTATATCAGAAAGACCATGCCACTTTTCAGGAAGTGGTCTTATAGATTTTGTGAGTAGCTTGAAACTAGTAACGTTTATGGTTAATTCACCGGTCTTTGTTTTGAATGGTTGTCCTTCTACACCAATTATATCGCCAATATCAATACATTCATTGAAAAAATCATAACTATCCGACAAGCTTTTTTTCTGAAAAAAGAGTTGAATCCTTCCATAGCCGTCTTTCAGATGACAAAAAGCCGATTTACCAAAACTTCTTAAACTCATCAATCTTCCAGCTAAGCGATACTTTGGCAAATCAAGATTATTTTCAAAATACTCGTGAGGTTTGTCTTCATAAAGCTGCTTTATATTCAAAGATGTCGAATCGGGAGAAAAATCGTTTGGATAAGGATTAACACCTTTCTCGATAATCTTTTTTAACTTTTCCTTTTTAGCATTAATCAAAACATTTTCTTCCATAATCCCCTACCTTATCAGGTTTCCTATACGTGAAAACCTTATTTTCTTGTCTAATCTATAAAATGGATAACTGTTATTTTCAAAAGACCAGTAAATAATAAAAGCCTTCCCTTTAATTTCGCTATAATGCACAAATCCCCAAAACCTGCTATCTAAACTCGAATCCCTGTTATCACCCATCACAAAATAAGAATCTTTGGGAACCTTCACAGGGCCAAAATTGTCACGTGGAGAAAGCTCTCTCGGTAAAGCAAGATTATCTCTATAAACTGCATTAGGAACAACAAACTCACTCCCGTTGATATAAACTTTTTTGTCACGGATTATCACTTCATCACCTTCTACTGCAATGACACGTTTAATAAAATCTTTATCGGGATCAACAGGATATCTGAAAACTATGATATCACCTCTTTTCGGTCTATTGAAATCGAGCACCCGTTTATTCATAAACGGGACTTTGTATCCGTAAGTAAACTTGGTTACTAACAGATAGTCACCTACAAGAAGCGTTGGTTCCATGGACCCGGAAGGGATTTTGAACGCCTGAACAACAAACGTTCTTATCAAAAGTGCAAAAAAAAGTGCGACTAAAATAGACTCTATTGTCTCTCTTAATTTACCTTTTTTCTTTGTTTCTATCGTTAAATTAGCTGTATCTTCCATCTTTTCTCCTACTTTTCAACTTTTAAAACTGCAAGAAAGGCTTCCTGCGGTATCTCTACATTGCCAACCTGCTTCATTCTTTTTTTCCCTTCTTTTTGTTTTTCCAGAAGTTTTCTTTTTCTCGTGATATCACCACCATAACATTTTGCAAGCACATTCTTTTTCAAAGGACGTATGCTTTCCCTTGCTATAATCTTATTTCCTATAGCCGCCTGAATCACTACTTCGAATAACTGTTTTGGTATAAGCTCCTTTAATTTGCTAACTAATTCCCTGCCTCTATAGTAAGCCTTGTCTCTGTGAACAATTATGGACAATGCATCCACAGGCTCTCCATTAACCAGAATGTTTAATTTTATTAAATCTGAAGGTTTATAATCAAGAAATTCATAATCAATAGATGCGTATCCTTTGCTTACAGACTTTAATCTGTCATAAAAATCAAGCACTATTTCGTTCAAAGGAAGCTCGTATTCGAGAATTACGCGATCTTTTGTTATAAACTTTATATCCCTCTGATTGCCTCTTTTTTCCTGACACAAACTCAAAATGTTTCCCAAAAACGCTTCTGGCGTATGGATATGGGCAAGAATAAAAGGTTCTTCAATCCTTTCAACATACTGCCCTTCTGGAAAAAGGTTTGGATTATCAATTGGAACAACTTCGCCATTTGTCTTAATAACTCTGTATTCAACTGTTGGTGCCGTTGTAATAAGATTTAAGTTATATTCTCTCTCAAGCCTTTCCTGGACAATTTCCATGTGAAGCATACCTAAAAAGCCACACCTAAAACCAAAACCTAAAGCCAGAGATGTTTCCGGTTCATACACAAAAGAAGAATCGTTTAAACTTAGCTTCATCAATGCATCACGCAACTCTTCAAACTCTTCGCTATCGGTGGGATAAAGTCCACAAAATACCATCGGTTTCATTACTTTAAAACCTGGAAAGGGCTTGTCTGTTTTCTTTGTCGCGTCTGTGATAGTGTCGCCTACTCTGCCATCTTTTATGTCCTTCATCCCTGTAATAACAAAACCAACTTCACCTACAGAAAGTTCCTGAATCTCCGTTGGATGAGGATTAAATACACCTAACTTTTCCACATCAAAAACCTTATTTGTCGACATGAAAAGTATTTTCATTCCCTTTTTGATTGTCCCATCAATGACCCGTATCAAAGAAACCACACCCTGATAAGAGTCATACCAGCTGTCAAAAATCAATGCCTTCAGCGGTTTTTCTACATCACCTGACGGGACCGGAACTTTTTTTACAATCATCTCTAACAACTCTTTTATACCAATGCCTTCTTTTGCACTTATTAAAAGTGCGTCTTCAGCAGGCAAACCTATAACATCTTCAATCTCTCTCTTTACTCTTTCTGGCTCAGCCGATGGCAAATCAATCTTGTTAATCACTGGTATAATCTCAAGGTTATTTTCTATTGCTAGATAAACATTCGCAAGCGTTTGAGCCTCTACTCCCTGAGTAGCATCAACAACCAAAACCGCCCCTTCACAGGCAGATAAGCTTCTTGACACCTCGTAACTAAAATCCACATGTCCGGGAGTATCGATTAAATTGAGTTTGTAGCAGTTGCCATCATCAGCAGTATAAGAAAGCCTTACACACTGAGCTTTTATAGTAATCCCTCGCTCTCTTTCCAGATCCATCTTATCTAAAAACTGCTCCTGCATCTCCCTCTTGGATAATGCACCAGTAAACTCAAGAAAACGATCTGCAAGTGTGGATTTACCATGGTCTATATGAGCAATTATAGAAAAGTTTCTTATCCTATTTTTATCCATTTAACAACCCAACATCCTGTACTTAAAAATTTTTCTCCCAACCAAAATCGAAGAGATTTTAAGATCAAACGCTCTTGAAATCTCTACATGCGCAGCAAAACCACAACTTTTACAATCAATTTCCCCTCTACTTTTTAGATAGCATCCCTCAACAATAGAACCATCTGGATTGGCATTAGCCAACATCCAATCATGACAAAGCCAGCTGTTTTCCCTCATATCGTTCAAACAACCGTAAGAATCAACAAGTTTGTAGCCATCTTTTTTCAGAGCAATCAACCTATCGATAATCTTTCCTCTTTCTGACAAAGGTATAAAAAGCATCTCATCCTCTTCTACACCATAAGGATAATGAAACTGTATAGTAATGCCTTTTACCATTGGAGATATGAACTTAATCATCTCATCCAATTCAACTTCGTTAATCTTGTTAATAGTTATATTTGCATAAAGATTATTGTGGTTAGATTTTCTAATATTTTCAACCACTTTTGTAAAAACATCTCCTCTTATCTTTTTGTAAGTAACTTCCATTCCGTCAAAACTCACCCAAACAACATCAGCAGGAAAATTAACTATTGGGAATGTTCCGTTTGTTGTAACGCCCACACTATAAAAATAAGGTTTTGCAAATTTTACAACATCAACAATATCTTTATCTGCGGTATTATCTCTCCATAAAAAAGGCTCTCCGCCCTCAATTATTAATATCCTGACTCCCTTTTCATACAGTTTAAAGACTATATCTTTCACATCTTCAAAACCAGGTTCTGGTAAACTCCTTCTCCAGTAAGGACAATGCTCACAGCGTAAATTACACCTATGCGTTATCTTTAAACCACCAAGTAATGGTTTTTTATCACCTTTTATCTTACTCCGAATAAAATACTCAAAAAAAAAGCCTAACCAGTGTGACATTAAAAGGTTAGGATATCATTAAGCGCAAAACTTTACAAGGATAAATGTTTTTGTGTGGTTACAATTTTAAAATGTCACATCACCATATTTAAAACAACAAACACTTTAAATAAAACTTTATAAGTGTTAAATTATTCAGCAAATATATGAAAGTTTTGTTAATCCAGCCACCAATAGAAGACTACTATACAACTCCTATCAGAAACTATCCCTTAGGACTTCTGTTTGTTGCATCACATATTTATGAACTTTGCAGTGTAGAAATACTGGATTTAAGACAATCTTCAAAACCATCAATAATTGACACACCTTTTAAAGAGCTTCAAGATTATTATACTTTGAACTACTCTCCCTTTTCCCTTTTTCATAAATACCATAGGTTTGGTAAAAATTATAGTGAGATACAAGCCATTATCAGAGACAAAATGCCAGATGTCATTGGTATTGGCAGTCTTTTTTCAACCTACTTTGATGAGGCTTTAGAGGTAGCAAAGATCGCAAAAAGTGTAAACAACAAAATATTAACAGTTGTTGGTGGAAACCACCCCACACTTTATCCAGCTGATGTGTTAAAGCATTCATTTATTGATTTTGTAATTAGAGGGGAAGGTGAAGAACCATTTAGAGCTTTAATCGAAACACTTTCAAAAAATGTAGATTTATCATTGATTGAAGGTCTTTGCTATAAAAAAGATGGGGATATAGTTGTATCCGATGTTTATACATCACAAAGCAGGCAGTTAGATTTAAAAAGAGAACTTCTCCCAAAAGAACATTATCGTTACGGGAAAGGATATGTAGCACCGGTTTTAACAAGCAGGGGTTGTCCTTTTAGCTGTAGCTTTTGCAGCAAGCCAGCGTCTCGTTTCAGACATTTCGAGATTGATGATTTGAAAAGGGATATACAAAAGCTTATCAGTCTTGGATACGACACCATCGATTTTGAAGACGACTACTTTGATCTGACAGGCGAAAATACCATAGAAATGTTAAACTGGTTAAAAGGTAAAAAACTAAGACTTACCGCAATGAATGGAGTTGTACCAAAAATAAGTCACGAGATAAAAAGCCTGATAAAAGAAGCAGGATTTCAAAGGATAAACATTTCCTTAGTGGATGTAAGCGAAGAAGTCCAAAGAGAAGTTAATAGGGGGCAGTTTAAATATTTTGATAAAATACTAAATGATTTCATAGAGACAGGAGTGCCAATAGAGACACATTTTATAGTTGGGCTTCCGGAACAAAAAATAGAGCACATTATATCCACAATAATTTACTTAGCAGAAAAAAGGCTTCTTTTAGGTCCAAGTATTTATTATTTAGCGCCAGGTAGCAGAAAGTTTGAAGAATTTCTATCGCATAATGGCAACTTTAATTTTAAATATGCCCGTTCAAGCGTGGCATATCCGGTAAATAAAGATTTAGATAGGACTAAAATAATTACGCTAATGAAGCTCGTCAGGTTTGTAAACTACGTAAAAAGACAGATTGATTTGATGGATAGACAACTGCAAGTAGATGAGCTTATAGATTTGGCAAGAGACAAAGACAAAGAAATCCTGTCAGCACTAATACAGGAAAAGAAACTAATCTCTTACAACCCTACAAAAAGACGTTTTGAAACCGATGCATTCTCTAAGGAAGTGGTAGAGATATTTTTTCAAAAGCTTAGATTTATAGTGGGATACAAATCAAACAAATACTGTTATTTCAGGGGGTTATTAACTGGCTCTTGACAAAATCTTCATTTATGATATTCATAAATTCATAAATGCATAAATATAAAGAAATTTTCATTTTTGTATTAGGCTCCACACCTCAAATATTAACAGAAACTATCTATGCCCTCGCAACAGGTCCCTCAAAAATTTACCCCGATGAGATAGTTATTGGCACAACAACTGAAGGAAAAAGGATTTTACAGGAAGTATTAGAAAAGCAAAATGTGCTTAAGAATCTTTGTAAAGAATATAAAATCCCCTATGTTGAACCACAATATCGCATACCTCAAAACAGTAAAGGCGAACAGCTATCAGATATAAGGACAACAGAAGATAACCAAGAGATGGCAAACTTGATAAATGAAATTGTAAGAAGCAAGGCTTCTGAAAAAGATACGAGGTTACACTGTTCCATCGCAGGTGGCAGAAAGACAATGAGCTTCTATTTAGGAGCTGCATTGCAACTTTATGGTAGAGCTCAGGATAAGCTTTATCATGTACTTGTATCACCAGAATTTGAGACCAACAAAGACTTTTTTTATAAACCTTTGAAAGACATAGAAATTCTAACAAAAGATGGAAAAAAACTAAATACCCGAAATGCAAAGATTGAGCTTGCTGAGCTACCATTTTTAAGGATAGGTGAGAAAGCACAAATAAAGGGTGATAGTTTCAATGAATCTATTAAACATGGTCAGGATGCAATAGATGAAGCCATTTTTTTACAGGATATACATTTGAATTTGAAAAATCGAGAGATCAATATTGGAGAAATAAGTATCAAGTTACAACCCATTCATCTGGCACTGTATGCAACATTTCTGAAACTTAAGACTAAATGTTCCAAAAAACAATGTGATGGCTGCGAAAAATGTAATATTACAAGGAAAGTCTGGAGTGATGATGCAAAAAAGGTGTTTAGTAAAATTTACAATAAACTAAGGATTGATGGGCAATCATGGTTTTCTGATCTCGATCCTAAAAAAAATAATTATAGTTCGGAAAAATTTACATCTGCTATAAGCAAAATAAATAAATGTATTAAAAGTGCTCTTAACGATACCACTCTTGCAGCATATTATATGGTTATTTCAAAAAGACACTACGGATGTTCGAAGTATACAGTGAAAATAGGCAAGAACAAAATTAAATTTGTGGGGTGATAACGTTATGGAAACGTTTCTAATATTGCAAATAAGGTAATGTAGATGTAGATTTATAGCAAGATTAATCGGAGGAAGAAAATGGCAAATGATACAGTATACAAAATAGCTTTAGCAGCCTATCTCCATGACATCGGCAAATTTGCTGAAAGAGCGTATAATCCCGATCAGAATGACGAGTTGGGATTTTTTCCTGACGAAAACTTCTTAAATAACAATATGGATTTGTATCAGCCACATTTTAAAGGTCGCTATTCCCACCGGCATGCTTTATTCACAGCAGCATTTATAGATCATTTAGAAAAGCATCTTCCAGAAAATTTTAATAAGGCAAGATGGGGGCTTGGTGATACCTTTATTAATCTTGCAGCCTGTCATCACAAACCAGATACGCCATTTCAATGGATTATAACTGTTGCAGACCGTTTGAGCAGTGGAATGGATAGAAGCAATTTTGAAGACAAATACAACATTGAAATAGATGTAAAAGATTACAAAAAGACAAGGTTGCTTACAATTTTTGAGAGTATCCGTTTAGACGAAAAATTTTTAGCTGATAATATTCAGGATTATAAGTGGAGATATCCTTTGAAAGAGCTATCACCTAAAAATATTTTTCCGATCAAAGTTTCTGATAATCCTGAGTCTGAGCAAGAAGCTTCAAGAAATTACTGTGAACTTTTCACCAATTTTGTCAAGGCATTAAAAAACATTGTGCACAAAAACAACATACCTTTGTGGTTTGAACACTTTGACAGTTTATTTATGATTTACGCGTCACATATTCCTGCGGCAACTGTTGGCAACGTTGTTCCTGATGTTTCGTTATACGACCATAGCAAAACAACTTCAGCTTTTGCCTCAGCTTTATATAAATATCATGAGTCGATAAACAAATTTGATATCAGTGATATAAAAAACGAGACAGAAAAAAAGTTTCTATTAGTTACAGGCGATTTTTATGGAATTCAAGACTTTATCTTCGCAGAAGGAGGTAGCACAGGTAAAGCATCTGCAAAATTACTAAGAGGCAGATCTTTTTACGTATCACTTATTACCGAACTTATTGCCGATATGCTTTGTAGGCAACTTGATTTAACTATATCTTCCATAATACTAAACGCTGCTGGTAAATTTACGATATTAGCTTACAATACAGAAGAGTCAAAACAGACAGTAAGAAAGGTAGAGCAAAAAGTAAATGACTGGTTAATTGAGCATTATTTTGGACTGGTATCTGTAGGTTTTTCCTGCCTTGAAGCATCGAGTAAAGATTTTGAAAGCGGTAATTTTGCTGATTTATGGGAAAAGCATACCAAAGGTACTGAGGCTAAAAAGTATTCAAAATTTGACATATTAAAATACGGTGGATGTGTTACAACCTATCTTGATTCCTTTGATAACAATTATGGTGTTTGTCCATTTTGTAACAAGAGGCCTGCTGTCAAAAATGCAAAAGTAAAAGAAACATTCGCCTGCAAAATATGTCGTGACCATATTTATATAGGAGAGCATCTTGTTAAAGAGGATAGGATCGCGATAACAACAAAAAATGCAGACTTAGAGAGTGAAAAACTATTGGAACCAATTTTAGGGGAGTACCAGATTTCGTTTCATGTACATGGTCAATTGAATAAACTTTCAAAAAGTGGAGATCTTCTCAAATACTGGGATTTTGGAATTTCTAAAGAAGGTCATATATCTAAGGAAATAACAGCTGAGTTTATCAACGGATACGTCCCTAAGTATGATGAAGAAGATCTATATGATGATAGATATTTTGCTGGTAGAAAGAGCGAAAAAAAGAAGTTAGAAATGATAGAACAAATTGAAACTGATAAAAAAAACTTTGTGCCCAAAACCTTTGCTCATATTGCTGTTAAGGCTCTAAATTTTACTGACAAAAAAGACGTATTTAAG
>JBBIPZ010000016.1:44557-53980 GCA_037442505.1 Deltaproteobacteria bacterium
GGCTCTAAATTTTACTGACAAAAAAGACGTATTTAAGGGCATAGAAGCAATTGGCGTTTTAAAGGCTGATGTTGATAATCTGGGACTCATATTTGGATGTGGTTTTAGAAAAGAAAGGTTTACTTTGTCTCGACTTGCTAATTTAAGCAGACAGCTAAATAACTTTTTCACTATCTTTTTGCCTTACACACTTAAGACTGATGCAAAGTTTAAAAATATTTATACCGTTTTTACTGGTGGAGATGATTTATTTTTAATTGGTCCCTGGAATACAATAATTGACTTTGCTCAATTTATCAACGACGAGTTTAGAAAATATGTTTGCGAAAATAACGATGTTACCTTGTCAGCAGGTATCACTGTTAATAAACCCGATACTCCAATTGTTGTAATTGCTGAACAGTCAGAGAAAGCTTTGAAAAAATCAAAAAAAGGTAGGAAAAATCGAATAACTTTATTTGGTGAAACTGCTGAATGGAGTGAGTTTAGGGAGCTTATGGAAATAAAAAACACATTTGAGAAATGGCTTGAAAATGAAACAATTAACAATGCAATGATTTTTAGGCTTAATGAGTTTATAGAAACACGAAAACAGGAACAGGAAATATTGAAGGGGCAAGTAATTACTATCGAGGATATGGAATGCTTTAAATGGAGGGCAAAATTCAAATATACCGTTGTTAGAAACATAGGCAAAAAGCTTAAAGATGAGGAAAAGCAGAAACTTATTGATGAGTTTATGAAAATAGAAACATGTCTTGAAAAGTTTGGTGGAGCTTTAAAAATACCATTATGGCAAGTAATTTATAATAATAGAAAATAAAAAGGAGGTTTAAAATGGATATTGAATTCAAAAAAAATGGCAAGCTTGATCCTGAACTATTTTCTCAAAAAGCTCAAAAGGTGGCTGAAGAAATTTCTAATGAGCGATCAGGTTCTTCTGGTGGACCTAATCAACAAAGTCAATTGAGAAAATTTTATGATGAAGTTTTAAGATTTGATAGTATGCTAAAAGCTGTTCAGCCTGGAAATCAAGAAGCTGAGTTTGAAAAAATTTTACCCTATATCAAAATGCTAAATGCAAAAGCAGCTTACGCTGAAGGCAGAGGTCTTGTAACAAGTAAGTTTAAAGATTTTATTTCTCAAGCTTTAAAGCAGATAAAGACAAAAGCGGACTTCGATATATTTGTTGGATTGTTTGAAGCTTTTATGGGATTTTATAAATATTATGAAAAAGATAAAAGTTCACAAAAGAATAATAATAAAGGAGGGAATAGAAGATGAAGCTTAAACTTATCAAGATCAAAAAACTCAATGGCAAAATAGTTCTTAAAAGTGGACTTCATATAGGTTCTGGTAATATGGAAATGCATATAGGCGGCACAGATAATCCTGTTATAAAACATCCTCATACACTTGAGCCATATATTCCAGGCTCATCGCTAAAAGGAAAAGTTCGTAGTCTTATGGAACTTGCAAGTGGTTTAGTGCCTTATGCTGAAGACAATGGAGGGCTTGTCACAGCAAAGGTTCTAAATAAATTACAAGATGAAAGCCTTAAAAAAGAAGCTCAGGCAATACTAAAAATTTTTGGTAGTGGTGGTGCCGATGCGGATGAAGATCATGGATTAGGACCAACAAGGGTTTCATTCAGTGATTGCTATCTTGATGAGGATTGGAAGAAAAAGGCTCAGGTAAACAGGTGGCAACTTACAGAAGTAAAGTCTGAAAATAAGATAAATCGTATAACTGGTACCGCACTACATCCCCGTTTTATTGAAAGAGTCCCAGAAGGTACGGTGTTCAACTTTAGCTTGACATTTAAAATTCTTGATGAAAGCGATGAAGAATTATTTAAGAAGATCCTCAATGGACTAAAACTACTCGAGATGGATACTCTTGGTGGTAGTGGTAGCCGTGGATATGGCAGTATCAAATTTGAGGGATTAACTTGTGATGGGGAGCCTATTAATTTTTGAATAATAAGTTTCAAAAGGAGTTCTTAATGAGAACCTATGAAATAACAATAAAACCAATCTCTGGTTTTGGTACGCTAATAAAGGGAGACACACTTTTTGGACATATATGTTGGCAGGCAATTTATGACAGCTCTTTATTTGATAAGAGCTTAGGTGATTTACTCAGTGATTATAACAAAAATCCCTTTTTGGTTATATCTTCTGCTTTTCCTAAGATAGGTGATTTATACGCACTTAAACGTCCAGATATGCCACTTGACAAGCTCTTTAACTTTAGCAGTTTAAATAAAAAAGATATTTTAGCTAAACGTAAAGAACTAAAAGAAAAACGCTTGATGCTTGTTGGTGAAAAAAGTCCGTTAAGTGATTTAAAAAATGCTTTATATTTGAATGATGATGAGTTGTTTTGTAAAATACTGGCTCAAGAATTAAGCCCGTCTTACCGAAAGAAAAACAAAAAAAGTGTTACTGTATCATTCTCACAGCCACATAATACAATAAACAGATTAACTGGAACTACTGGTGAAGGACAATTTACTCCATACACAACAGAACAGACAGTATTTTCAACATCAATAGAATTAGCCATCTTTGCGGGGATAAGAGGTGACATTACAATCGAACAGCTAATTAAGGCATTGAAAATAGTTGGCAGCACAGGTTTTGGAAAAGATGCCTCCATTGGGCTTGGCAAATTTGATGTGAAAGATTATAAAGAATTAGACTTTAAATCACTGGGAAGTAACAATCCTAATGCTACTTATGTTCTTTCACCTGTTGTACTAAGCGAAAATAATTACAAAAAAATATATTTTTCACCTTTCGTGAGATTTGGCAGGCATGGTGATATATTAGCAAAGTCTAAAAACCCTTTTAAAAATCCTGTTATAATGGCAGATGAGGGTGCAGTATTAATTCCTAATAATTTTGATTTTTCAAAACCATATATCGGCAAGGCGATTAACGGGATATCAAAAGTAGAACCAAAGGCAGTAACTCAAGGGTATTCTTTATACATACCTGTAAAAGTGGAGGAAATAGATGAATAAAAGTAAACAGGTTAAAATAAGACTACATGTTTTATCTCCAATCCACATAGGATGTGGAGAAGTGTATGAGCCAACAAGTTTTATTATAGATGAAAATACAAAAAAACTCATAGAATTTGATCCCTTTGATTACATTAAATCATTAACCCAAGCCGAGAGTAAAGAATTCGAAAAGGTTGTTTCAGGAGACAAATTACTTGCTATTTTCAAAACAATAAAGCGTTTTTATAAGCGTCAGATAAAGTGCAAAGAAGTGGATGTAACTGATTATCTTATAGAACACTATAAAAAAATTCTTGAGATGGGCTCACATGACAAAAAAGCGGTAATAAATCAATTTACAATAGAGAAAACAGCATATAATTCAAACTCCCAAAAACCCTATATTCCTGGCTCTTCATTAAAAGGAGCATTAAGGACCGGTTATTTAAATGCATTAGCAAAAGAAAAAGGAATCACTAAACGGCAGGGCAAATCTGATGAACTTGAATCTCTTCTTTTAGATAGGCTAGATGGAAAACAAAAAATGTCTTCAGATCCATTTAGAATGGTCAAAGTTTCAGACCTTTTACCGGTTAACAATGTGGCAACCAAAATACTATACGCAGTTAACAAAAAGAAGAAAAAAAACGATAAAGAGTTACTTACTGAAAAAAGCGGAATTTACCAGATTTTTGAAACTTTGCAACCTGGGGCAAGTTTTGAAGGTACATTAAAAATAGACACTCCTGAAAAAAACTCCGGTATAAATAAACCAATTGAATTGGAGAAGTTATTACGCTCTGCACACTCTTTCTATGCCTCAAACTTGAATGAAGAAAAAAAATATTTAAGTGAATCTTTAAATATTGGACACAAGGCTGATATACTGGGTAATTCAAATTTTAAATTCGAAAAATCAGCTTTTCTTATCCGTATTGGAAAGCATTCGGGAGCAGAAGCGGTAACAATTGATGGATGCAGAAAAATAAAAATTATGCAAGGTCGCGGAAGGGATGATAGATCGAGCGAAAATTCAACTACTTTCTGGCTCGCATCAAATGAGCCAAAACCAGTTATTTATGATAGGCTCATCCCCTTTGGATGGGCAGTGCTGGAGGTTGTATGAATAAAGTACAAGTATGCCTTGTATCAGAACAAACTATTCCAAATATACTAAGCATTTATGACTTCAAGCCCGATGAGATACTTTTCTTAAGCACAAAAGTGATGAAAGAAAAGGGTAAAGTAGCTCACATTATTAATGCTCTTAAGGAAATAGGTCTTGATTATAAAAATAAATACACCGAACTTGTAGTAGTTGAAAATTCTTTATTAGATTGTAAGAAAAAATTTGATGAATGGATTGCGGGAAAAGAAAATTCTGAGTTTTTAATCAATTTAACATGCGGTACAAAGATAATGTCTATAGCTGCTTACGATTATTTTAAGGATTATGGTAGTAAAATGGGATACATTCCTATAAACAGTAATGTCTTTATATTTATTTTTCCCAAAAATATTAACAATGTTGAAAAAAAAATAAATCTTAAACTAAAAGTGAATGCTTATCTTAAAGCATATGGACTTAAGATTTTTAACCAAGACAAACTTATTATAAATAATCAAGAAGCGGAAAATAGACGCGAACTTACAAAATATATAGTTGAAAACTATGAAAAAGTAAAACCACTATTACAAAGGTTTAGTGAAAAACTGAGGAAGCATCGCGGTGATAAAAAAGGTTTCTTATGGTCTACTTCCTACAGCCCTGAATCAACTGAAGAAAAAGAATTATTTGACAAAATTGGTTTTATTAAAGAAGGAAATGAGTATAAAAAGCAGTTAAGTCAATCAGAAATAATTTGTCTAACTGGTGGCTGGCTCGAAGAATTTTGTTACAACGAACTTTTACAATTTAAAGGCAATGGAATAGATGATATTTTAATTAGCGTTGGGGTAAAAGATCAAAAAGATAATCAAAATGAGTTTGATGTTATGTTTACAAAAGACAATACTCTATATACTATAGAATGTAAATCTCTTGAGCAGGCTAATGATCCTAAAACTGACGCTTTATACAAGATTGCAGCCTTACAAAAGGAGTTTGGTCTTAAGGTGCATAGCTTCTTTGTTAGCACATCGCCTAACATTTTAAAAGATGGCGAGTTAAAACCATCAATCAAAGCAAGGGCAGAACAGTTAAATACAACTGTGATAAAACCGGATAATGTTATAAAGTTTGCATCAATTATATCTGATGAACTCAAACTTAATCAATAATGGGGAATATCTCATGCAGATTATTATAGATCTTAGCGAACTTTACACAGACACCGAAACAGCAAAAATTGCTAAACTTGCCGAATACACAGAAAAAGTCTTAAAACTCGCTGGTTCTGGCAATGAAGTAATACTCAAAGGTCAGGCACCTATCTGGCTTTATTTAAAAATAGCACATGCTTTACATGGCAAGGCATCAAAACTTATATATAACTCTCCTGTGACTGGTGATTTAACCATATTTGACCATACTCCCTTTTAATAAATTCATCTACAAAAATCTGATAACGATGTAAAGAAACAATTCCACAACGTTTTCAAAACGTTACATTTCTTTATTTGTCCAATTTTCTGTCTTACTATTTAAGTAATAACAATAAAGGAGGCAAAAAATATGGAAAACAAAAATATCATATCACAAAAAATTATTTACACACATCATTCAATAGTTACCCTAAGCAAACGTCGTATAAATGTGGAAATGGTTGAAAAAGCTCTTGAATACGGAAGACATATTTATGCTAACGGCGCTCATATCTGTTTTGTGGGCAAAAAAGAAGTAAAAAGAGCAAAAAATATGGGAGTTAATATACAAAATCTCGATGGGTTAAATCTAATTATGCAGGAGCAAGATGGCAAAATAATTTTAGTTACAGGTTTCAAAAACAGCTCTTTAAAAAGATATAAACATTAGGGGAGCAAAAATGACAAGGGTGTTATATTTGGTGGCTTACGATATTACCGATCCAGGAAGGCTTTACAAGGTGCACAACGTGATAAAAAACTTCAGCACCGGAGGGCAAAAGTCTGTGTATGAATGTTTTTTAACCGATAGAGAGCTGGAACTGATGCTTAAATATCTTTGCAAGGTAATAAATATAAAAAATGACAGATTACACATATTTGTGATGGATGGTAGAAGTAGAACGCACACCTTAGGGATAGCAGTTCAACCAAGAGATCCAAAATTCTTTTTCATTGGATAAAGGAGGTTATAAATTATGGGAACAATTTATATCGACAGAAAGGACGTTCATATAAAACTTGATGGCGATGCATTAACATTTTATGTAAATGGAACCAAAGAGGGACAGGCACCAATTTATCCTTTAAAAAGAGTTGTAATTGTTGGCTCCGTGACAATAGATACAAAAGTGTTGCATCGTCTTGCCAATGACAATATAAGCGTAATTTTCCTAACAGGTAAAAATTTACGATTTGGGGGAATGTTACACGGTTTTTTGCACAACAACGCAATAATCAGACTAAAGCAGTACGAAGCAACAAAAACGGACTTTCCTGTGCAGTTTTCCAAAAATTTGGTATGCAATAAAATTAAGTCTCAGATCGAATTTTTAACTGAATTGATAGATTTACGAAAAGATTTAAGAAATGATTTTATAACGGCAATAAAAACTTTGTTAGAAATCACTGCAAAAGTGAATCTTCAGGATATAGGGATAGATTCGGTTAGAGGATACGAAGGAGGTGCAGCGGCGGTTTATTTTGATACATTTACAAAGCTGTTTCCAGCCTCATTAAATTTTAATAAAAGGACTAAGAGACCGCCCGAAGACCCCGTTAATGCATTACTTTCGCTGTGCTATACCATTCTTCATTTTGAAATGGTGAGAGAGATACAGCTAATTGGCTTAGACCCCACCATAGGATTTTACCATACATTTGAATATGGCAGGGAATCCTTGGCATGCGATTTTGTGGAACCTTTCAGGGTAAAAGTAGATAAATTTGTCTGGCAGTTATTTAAAGACAGAACTTTCACAAAAGACGATTTTAGCAATGAAAAAGAACGGGCGGGCTGTTATCTAAAGAAGCAAAGTAGGGCAAAGTTCTATCCGATTTTAGAAGAATGGCTGACAGAATTAAGACCTCAATTAAGGTCGTATGTAAGAAATTTTACAAGGAGTATAGCAGATGAAGAAGACATTATATCTGAACAAGATAACTAAACATTTTATCAAAGTAGATGGCCCATCTCTTTGGGTAAAAACTAAAACTACCTCTGGATACAGAATACCTTTAAGGAGTATAGAAACAGCTGTCATAAACGCAAATGCAGATTATGATTGGAATATGATATCAACGATACTATTTTCTGGGATTCCCACTATCTTTTACAAAGGCAAGGAGATATTAACGATTCATTCCATACCATATTTAGAAAATGGTTATTTTTATGAACTGTCACAGAGGGCAGCAAAAAACAAAAAAGAAATATTGTCAAAAGTAAGATTTTTGCTACTAACTACCAAAAGAGAAACTGAAATAAAGACATTAAAAACTTTATCTGAAAATCATGGAAAAGCTTTTGAAGAAAGAAATTATAAAAACGACCAGTATAGATATGAGATTCTTCAATTATCCGAAACAAATTTTATACAATATTCTGTAGTAAAAAAATTTTTAAGAGGTTTATTACGTCAGATAATTATTAAATCCTGTATAAACAAAAGCATAGACCCAAAAGTAGGCATTTGCTTTCAAGATGAGAAACTGGGGATAGTTAAAGATATATCGTTTTCAATTGATGCAGAAATGGATTTAATTGCGGTGAAGTTCTTCAAAATAAAACAGCAAAGCTTCTGGGAGAGCTCTAACTGGCTTTCAGATGCGGGGATAAAAATGTTAGCTATATTATTCGAAAAGCGAAAGGAACAAATTAAACACAAAATAAACGAAACAATAGACAAAATTATCGATATAATTTATTAAAGGACAAAACAATGAAAGCGAACTACTTAGTATGTTATGATATAAAAGATGAAAAAAGACTTGCAAAAGTTTATAAAACCTTGTCAGGTTTGGGCATTCACTTGCAATATTCAGTTTTTTATTGTAAATTTGACTGGGAGCAGCTAATGAGAATTAAAGAGATATTAAAAGAACTAATAAATGAGAAAGAAGATGATGTTAGAATTTATCCGCTGCCAGAGAAAACAAAGGTACTGGCATTAGGTGCTGGTTACATAATACCAGATGGTATAAAGGTGATATTAAATGAAAATTCCATTTCTTAAAATGACATTTTTAATCGAGGCAGAAGAAGAGTTATATCTACCATACTTCAAAGGCTCAACATTTCGTGGTGTTTTTGGCAACACTTTTAGAAAGCTCGTATGTGCGTTAAAAAGAGAGAACTGTAGCAGTTGCATTTTAAAACAATCTTGTATATATGCGTATATTTTTGAAACATCACCCAAAGAAGACCAAAAATTATCAAAAATAAAAAACTACAGCACCATTCCTCGCCCGTTTGTAATCGAACCACCTTTAAACAACGGCAAAATATACAAACCTGGTAGCCAATTAGACTTTTCAGTAATACTTATTGGAAAGGCGATACAGTATGTACAGTATTTTATTTACACATTTCATCAATGTGGCAGGACAGGTATTGGTAAAGGTAGAGGCAAATTTCAACTTATATCCGTTTCTTCAAATAAAGAGCAAATATATAGTGGTGTAAATAATGAAATAAAATTGCCACCGCATCAATTTATAGAAATTCCAGAGGATATTGATTTTGACAATTCAGAAGAAGAGCTTACTCTGGAGTTTTTAACTCCGGCTAGGATTAAGCACAAGCGGGATTTAGTAGTAGAACTTAACTTTTCAATACTAATTAAGGCATTATTATTTCGTTTTAATTTTCTCAACTTTTACCATGTCGATGAAAGGGAAGCTGCATTTGATTACAAAAAATATATTGCAAAAGCTAAAGAAAATGTGATAAAAGAAAATAATACCTTTTGGTGGGACTGGGAGCGTTATTCCAACAGACAGGGCGGAAGGATGAAATTAGGTGGGATATGTGGTAAAATAACATATAAAGGTAAAATCAAGTCTTTTTTGCCGCATCTAAGAGCTGGGGAGATACTTCATGTTGGGAAGGGGACGAGTTTTGGACTTGGGAAATTTGTAATAATCGAAAACTAATTATTTCAAGTATTTAGAGGGTATAGTTCTTTGGAAATTAAATAGTGTCAAGCATTTAGGTTACTATAAATGATGCGAAAAATTCCCGCAACCCTGTCGATAACATACTGAAACAAAAGAACAAAAAGATAGGGGGTTGTAGGAAATAAGACCTCAAATCAAAGGGATTGCGACTT
>JBBIPZ010000017.1:0-53504 GCA_037442505.1 Deltaproteobacteria bacterium
GGGCTCATGTCAATAATCTTTCTTAAGTTTAAGCACCTATATACATTTTTCTCATGACTTTTTTATCAAGCTTACCGACACTTGTTTTTGGGATTGATTCTACAAACTCAATCCTGTCAGGAATTGCCCATTTTGAAATCGTTTTGTTTTCTACAAACTTTTCTAAAAATCTTTTTATATCATCTGATGAAACCTTTCCTTTATAACCTTCTTTTAAAACTATTAATGCCATAGGTCTTTCGCCCCATTTTTCATCAGGTATCCCAATTACAGCTGTTTCCATGACAGACTCATGAGAAATAATAATATTTTCAATATCAAGTGAAGATATCCATTCTCCCCCAGTCTTGATAACATCCTTTGCCCTATCAACGATTTTTAAGTATCCTTCTTCATCAAAATATCCTAAATCACCTGTATGCAGCCAGTTCCCTCTCCAAAGCTCTTCAGCACGTTCTTTTTCCTTATAATATCCCATTGTAAGCCATGGACTCCTAACAACAACTTCACCGATAGTCTTACCGTCTTTAGGCAAAAAATTTCCGTCTTCGGACATTAGATTTATATATGTAAGTGGCAACGGCAAACCAGTTTTACATCTGATTTCTACCTGTTTTTCTATCGGAAGATTAAGCATTTGTGGTTTTAAATGTGCCAATGTCAATACAGGACATGTCTCAGACATGCCATATCCAGTAAATATGTCGATCCCCTTCTCAACAGCTGTTTTGCACAGTTTTTCAGTCATAGCTGAGCCACCAATTATAATTTTCATTTTAGAAAAATCTGTATTGTCGGCTTCTTTTGCACCAAAAACAAGCTGTAAAACAGTTGGAACACAGTGTGAAAATGTAACTTTTTCATCCCTTATCAATTTACATATGAGGGAAGGTTCGTATCTTCCTGGATAAACCTGTTTAATTCCCATAGTGGTGGCGATATAAGGAAAACCCCATGCATGAACATGAAACATTGGTGTAAGTGGCATATAGATATCGTCTGTTCCTATACGTCCATGTGTAGCTGTTGCACTAAACCTTGATAAGACTCCAAAAGTGTGTAATACAAGTTGCCTGTGACTGAAATAAACGCCCTTAGGTAAGCCCGTTGTTCCTGTGGTGTAAAAAGTCGTAGCCCTCGTGTTTTCATCAAAATCTGGAAAATCAAAATTATCATTTGCAGACTTCAGTAAAGTTTCATACTCACCGCAAAAACTTGCATCAGGAACTTTTTTGTCGTCATCATCAGTTATAAAAATCACATGCTTTACTGTAGTAAGTTTGTCTTTTATAGCTTCGTAGATGGGTAAAAAATCTTTATGAATAAGTAATATCTCATCCTCTGCATGGTTTATAGTATAAAGCACCTGTTCTGCAGCAAGACGGATGTTGATCATATGCATAACCGCACCCATCATTGGAACGGCAAAATAAACCTCCAGATAGCGATGACTATCCCAGTCCATAACACCAACAGTTTTTTGTTTTTCAAGACCTAATCCTTTGAGTACATTTGCCAACTTGTTGATACGCTTTCTCAACTCTTTGTAAGTGAATCTCATCTTATCTCGGTAAACTATCTCCTGTTCAGGATTGTTATATAGTGGTGCATACAAAAGATGTTTGATTAATAACTGGTAGTCATAAGCAAAATTTGTTTTTTCAATCATACCCACATCCTCTCTTTTTTTTTTACAAAATGTTATTCCAACTATTTTGAACTGTCAACTTTTTTAATACTTGAAAAAAGGGGACAGGTCTATTATCTTTTTATGAAAAATTGGGAACCGAATTCGAATAGCGAAGGGGCAATTCATGAATTGCCCCTTCACGGATTGACAGGAAAATCAAAATGGATTTTGAATATTAACTAAGAACGTTCACAACTATGTATTTTAAATATCACCAAAACATTACTAAACTTTACTTTGATACATCGTCGATTTTGATTTCTCTTTTTATTGCCTTTTTCTGCAGAGCATCAACATCGCCTTTTAAGTCTTCATAATGTTTTTGAACCTTTTCAAGATACTTCTGAGCCACAAGCACTAATAAAATTAAAATTATTCCTCCTCTAATTATCGTAACTATCCGACTGTTATTTAAGCCCCTTAGAAGATAACCAGCAAATACAAAAACAATTATAAGAACTGCTGCAAGTAAAGGTGTGTACATCTCGCCAAGAGTAAGTTTTTTAAGATATACTGAAAATAAAGATTTTTGTTCTGCTTGTCTTACATGTTCTTGACTTTTTGTTAGATGTGGTGTTTTATTTTCCGTTTTTGTATCCGGTATTTTACTTTCTGGTTGTTCATCTTTAATCACAACTACGTTTTTACGAAACTCTGGTGGTATGCTTTCTTTGTCGTCAGTAAACACCACTACACCGTTTTTGTCAATATATTTGTAAGTTTCAGCTAACAAAAACTGATTAAACGTAACAGTAAATAATACTGCCAATATTAAAAAATTGGCTATATTTTTAGCTAACTTATTCACACCTTTACCCTGTATTTTGTGCCCGATGGAGTGTCTTCCAGCTCTATTCCTATATCCGAGAGCTTTTTCCTTATCTCGTCAGCGTTGGAATAGTTTTTGTTCTGCCTTGCTATTGTCCTTTCTTTTATAAGATTTTCTATTTCATTTTTCGTAACATTTTGGGCTGCTAAAAGTCTCTCTAAAGATTTTTTGAAAAATACTGCGGGCTCTTCCTGTAATACCCCGAAAACCTTTGCCATTGAAATTAGCCTTTCTTTTGCATAGTTGATAGTTGCTGCTTCCACCTGCCCAAACTTCTTTTGTTTTTCTTGAAAATATTTGTTTGTTATACGGGTGTATTCGTGCAAGGACGCAAGGGATTGGGCGGTGTTAAAATCATCAGCCATAGCGGCATCAAAGGCTTTCTCAAAATCATCTAATTGGTTTTTTATGGTTTCATCAACACAATCTCCTGATTTTTCAATCTGCGATAGCTTCTCATCCCAGTTTTTTAGACTTAAGTAGAATCTTTTCAGTGCCGTTTCGGCTTCGGCAATCTTTTCGTAATCAAAGTCCATAGGACTCCTGTAATGATGGGCAAGAATAAATAGTTTAAGCGCTTCAGGATGGTATTTTGCACAGATTTCTCTGATTGTTAATATGTTTCCTAATGATTTTGACATCTTTTCTTTGTTTATGTTGACAAACCCGTTGTGTAGCCAGTAACGAACAAAGGGCTTACCGCTATACGCTTCACTTTGTGCAATCTCGTTTTCGTGATGTGGGAATATCAGGTCTAAACCACCACCATGAATGTCAAAGGAGTCACCCAATAGCTTTGATGACATTACAGAACATTCTAAATGCCAACCTGGTCTTCCTTTGCCCCATGGGCTTTCCCAATATGGCTCATAATCGTATCTTTGCTTTTTCCAGAGGGCAAAATCTAAGGGGTTTTTCTTTCTTTCATCTACTTCTACCCTTGCCCCAGAAAGAAGTTCTTCGATGGGTTTTTTTGATAGTTTTCCATATTCTTTGAAACTCTCAACAGAGAAGTAAACATCACCATCAACTTCGTAAGCAAAGCCTTTGCTTATAAGAATTCTTGACATTTCGATCATATCTTGTATAAATTCGGTAGCCTTAGGTGTGTAGGACGGTCTTTCAATGCCTAAAAGCTCCATATCTTTATCAAATTCGGCAATGTATCTCTCAGAAATCTCATTGAACTTAACACCTTCATTTTTTGCTTTATTGATGATTTTGTCATCTATGTCTGTGTAGTTTCTAACATAAATTACGTTATATCCTGCACGATACTTTAAAAAGCGCTGTATTACATCAAAAACCACTTGTGAACGAGCATGACCGATGTGTGAAAGATCATAGGCGGTGATGCCGCATACATACATCTTCACAGTGCCAGGTGTTATTGTTTTTAAAACTTCTTTATTTAACGTCATAGTATTAAAAATTTCAATCTGCATTATATCTGCCCCTTAAGGTTGTTCTCTCTTTTTTAGTAAAGCCACTGCCATACAAGCGATGCCTTCTTTCCTGCCTAAAAAGCCCATTTGTTCTGTTGTGGTAGCTTTTATTCCAATCCTGTCTTTAGAAAGATTCATAACCCCACCCAACTTCTCTTTCATAGAAATAACATAAGGCATAATCCTGGGCTTTTCACAAATAATAGTTGCGTCAATGTTTTCTATGATAAAACCTTTTTCAGCAACAAGCTCTATTGTCTTTTTTAAAAAAAATATACTGTTCATATCCTTGTATTTCATATCAGAATCGGGAAAAAACGTCCCGATATCACTTTCTCCAATAGCACCAAGTATAGCATCTACAATAGCATGTATTAGACAATCTGCATCAGAGTGTCCAATCAATCCTACGTTATGCTCTATCTGGACGCCACCCAAAATCAGCTTTCTACCTTCACCAAAGCGATGAAAGTCAATACCTATTCCGACTCTGTTTTCCATAGAATCTTTTTAAACGCTTTAATTATATCTAAATCTTCTTGAAATGTAAGCTTTAAATTAAATCTTTCACCTTCGACAGTATGGACTTTAACACTATGGTTTTCTAATAACATCGCTTCATCAGTGTATTCTGTCTCAAAGTCACAAACATCTAACACCCTTTTTAATACTTCGATCCTAAACCCCTGGGGTGTTTGAGATAAACCGATGGCCCTTCTATCTATCGTTTTTCTTATAATTCCGTTAACAACTTCTTTTACTGTATCCGTTGGAGATATCACAGGGACACATGCACCATTAAGCTTAGCACAGTTATAAACCCTTTCAAACAATCCCTTGCTTGCAAGTGGTCTTGCACTGTCATGGATCAACAAAATACTCTTTTTATCCTTTATAGTCTTTATAGCATTGAGCACAGAGTCCTGGCGCCTTTTACCGCCTTCTATGAGCCTTACGCCGTAACCAAACTTTTCATTAAAACGCTGGAACTCGCTAAGCATTCCAGCAGGATAAGTAAGGATAACTCTTTCGTTTTTGACAAGTGAAACTGCACTTTCTATAGAGTAGCACAACACCGGCTTGCCATCGAGTTCTGTTAGCTGTTTTGGCAGTCCTTTATTTTTAAACCTTTGCCCTACACCAGAGGCTAATATTATAATGTAAGCACCGTCAAGCATTATGAATTTTTTAAGTGTGAGAATATGATTCTGCCAGAAGGCGTTTGAAGGACACTTTTTACCTCAACCTCCATTTTTTGCCCAACAAACTTTTTGCCATCTTCAACAACTATCATCGTGCCATCATCTAAATATGCAACACCCTGCCCCGGTTCCTTCCCCTCTTTTATGATATATACTGAAATTGTTTCACCAGCGATTAATGAATGTTTTAATGCATTCGCAAGAATATTTAAGTTTAAGTTATAAATACCCTGCAACTCAGCAACTTTGCTAAGGTTATAGTCAATCGTTACGATCTTTCCCCCAACTTTTTTGGCAAGTGTAACAAGTTTTAAATCAACTTCTTTGATACGAAAAAAATCAACATCAGATATCTCTATCTCGTTAGATATTTTTTGTATTTTTGTTATTACATCAAGCCCTCTTCTGCCTTTACTCCTTTTTACCGGGTCAAGTGAATCTGAAAGTGTTTGGAGTTCTTTTATAACAAATTGAGGAACAATAAAAGGACCTTCTAAAAATCCACTTTCTATAACTTCTGTGATACGGCCATCAATTAGAACACTTGTATCTAAAACTTTTGGAATTCTAAGCCCCTTCTCTGCCTTTTTTTCGTCTAAAAATGGTAACTTTATATTTTTGGACTTTTCAATACCGACTGATATACCTATATAAGCAAGCAAAATTCCCATTATCAAACGGAAACCGAGCGTATAGCCTAAAAATTCAACACTCCAGTTAGGATTATCCAGATAAGAGGTAAAAAAATAAAGTGGCGACATAGCCACAGCAAAGCCTAAAAAGCCACCTATAAAGTATTTAATAGGAACTTTGACTACTATATCGCGAATAACAATTGCAATAAAACCAAGCCCAAAGCCAACAAATGCACCTATAGTAGCATAGCCCGTATCCTGAAAAACTTTGTTAAAAAATATATAACCACTTATGACACAAAATAGGAGGATAACAATTTTCAATACATACACTTAGCAGCAACCTCAAGATGAAAGAAGAGAATTGATTTTCTTTAATATTGCTTCTTCAGAACAGTTCTGACAACAAGCTAACTCTTTGATTAACAGCTTTCTAACTGTTTCTAAAAGTTTTTTCTCTCCAAACGAAAGAGCCTTTTGCCTCTGAATCATTGTCAACTCTCTTAAAATTTCCGCTAACTCAAAAATCGAACCGCTTTTAAGTTTTGCAAAATAATCACGCTGCCTTCTGTTCCAAGGCAAAGTTTTGCAAGGTTTTGAATCTTGAGCCCTCGCAAACACTTCAAATACTTCATTAACTTTTTCCTTGCTAATAACTGGCCTTAAACCAAGTTCCTGAGCCTTTGAGTGTGGAATTGTTACCGTCATCCCCGTGTCAATAATCTTGATAACATAAAAACGCTCTTCCCGGTCAGACATCTTTTTACTTTCAATCTTTTCAATTACCCCGACGCCATGCGCCGGATAAACTGCCTTATCCCCCAAAGCAAACATTCTGACCTCCCTTTTTCTTTTTTTTCCCCTTAATTAGTGATTACTAATTCTATTATACTCACACAATTTTAGTCAAGAATTATTTTTGACTTTAGTCAATAATCACGCCCCGAAAGTCTTTAAAAGGGACAGATATAAGCAGCACACCTTCTTTAAAAATAGCTTCAATTTTTTCGGTATTAATATTATCAGGTAACTCTATTATTTTTTCAAAAAAACCGTAAGGACGTTCAAGCATGTAATATTTTGTGTTATTGCCTTTATGGTGGCAAATTTTTTTGCCTTTTATCAAAAGGTTGTGATTATTTAATAACACCTTAATATCTTTTCCGGAAACGCCGGGAAGCTCAAGCTCGATAAATATTCCTTCATCTGTCTCATATATATCGATATCAGGTGAAAAATAACTATTGTTATTTCTTTCAGCAGAAAACTTAGAGCCTACATCTACATTAACTGAAAAGATATTTTCTTGTTGTTTTTTCATGGCATTCTAAAAGATATAAATTTTGTCCCTTTGGCTGTTTTTAACTGGAACGTACAGGGAGCATTTGCCGCAAGATTATTAAGTATATGAAGGACATGCTCAACTGTATCAACTTTAACATTGTTAATTTTTACGATATAATCGCCAGATTTAATGCCAAGTGACAGCGCAAACGAGTTTGGAAGCACCTCTTCTATCAAAACACCATTTTTGGTGTCCGAAATTCTTAAGCCTAACTTCTCTAACTTTGTAGCATCTACTTCAAAGTCACCTTGTTTTCCTATCTTAACCTTTAAAGATTG
The DNA here is from genome assembly GCA_037442505.1 of Deltaproteobacteria bacterium. Taxonomy (GTDB): domain Bacteria; phylum CALINM01; class CALINM01; order CALINM01; family CALINM01; genus JBBIPZ01. The sequence continues at coordinate 7,425 of JBBIPZ010000017.1, forward strand.
CTCAGCTTTATCTCTCAAAACTTTCACAGTAACAGTAGTACCCGGCTTTATCATGGCAACAATCTTTGGCAATTGCGCGGCTTCCTCTATCTTCTTGCCATCAACTTCGATAATAATGTCCCCTTCTTTAATCCCGGCATTTTCTGCAGGAGAGTTTTTTACCACCTCTTCTACAAGTGCGCCTGATGTGACATTTATGCCAAAGCTTTCAGCCAACTCTTTTGTCACTTCTTTAATCCTGATACCCATATAACCACGAACAATCCTGCCTTCTTTTAACTGCGGCAATAAAGATTTTGCCATGTTAATGGGTATTGCAAAACCAATTCCCTGACCTCCTGAAATTATCGCTGTATTTATACCAACAATTTCTCCTTTCAAATTAAAAAGAGGTCCACCCGAATTGCCAAAGTTAATAGGTGCATCCGTCTGGATAAAATCATCATATGGACCAGAACCAATTACTCTTCCTTTGGCGCTAACAATTCCTTTTGTAACGGTGTGTGAAAGCCCAAATGGATTGCCTATAGCGATAACCCAGTCGCCAACTTCCAGTGCATCAGAATCACCCATAACAGCATAGGGTAATTCTTCTTTTGCTTCTATCTTGAGCAATGCTAAATCTATCTTTGGATCCTGTCCGACAAGTTTGGCGTCATAATCTTCTTTTGAACCGTAAAGTCTTATCTTGATTATGCTTGCATCTTTGACTACGTGGTTATTGGTCAATATATAACCATCAGGTGATATAATAACTCCAGAACCTAAACTCTGACGTTGAAAGGTTTGAGGTCTATCAAATCCAAAAGGGTCCTCACCAAAAAACTCTCTGAAGAAATCAAATGGAAGAGGTCTATTTTGCTTAACTATCTGCGTGGTACTAACATTAACCACCGATGCTTCAACCTTTTTTACAACACCAGCAAAACTCTCTACCTCTTTTGCGAAAGATTGAGAAACAATTAAGATTAGTAGGGCTAAAGATAAGATCGCTTTCTTGAAATTCATCTCAGAAAACCTCCTTTTTAGCATCAACAGTTGAGATACCTTTTCAATTTTAGTCATTTATTGATTATTTGTCAAATTTGTTAAAAAATAATATTTTTGCAAAACCTTAAAAAACTTAACCTTAGGATATTTCCCGGAGCAAGAAACCTTTTTCAAAGCTCAAATTAACGTTTAACTATTTACTTTTTGGGGAGATTTATTTAATATTCTTTAGTGATGCGTGTAGTTAGAAGGCTTTTTATATTGGGGTTTCTTGTATTAACACCGATTTTAGGTTCAGCGCAGGAAGATGCTAAGCAAACAGTTATCCTTAACAGGTTGACACACGCCAATGTTTCAGTAGAAACTCTTGCCCCGGTAGTTACTAAACCAGTTTTTATATTGCCTGCCGGCGTCAAGCTACTTGAAAGTCGTTTAAACACAACTTTTACGGAAAAATTTCATTGTGAACTCGAACTTATATTATATTTCGAAAGAGCGGGTAATTATAATATCGGACCTTTCGTTTTTAACGATAAAGAAGGCAATTCATATACTGTCCCACCTATAAAATTTGAAGCCATTGAAAATGAAGTTTTGTCTATTAGCAGTAAAGCCACAAAAACTCAACCTGAACCTGTCAAGTTTTATACCTTAAAGCCACAAGAAAATTTATATCCAGGTAGTTTTATGTATTTTGTTCTTGAAATACCCGAAGGATATCAAAATATTGAACTTTTTTGGCCCGGTTGGGAAGATGTTTATACAGAAAGACTGCCTGAAACCACTTCAAAAAATAACCATTATGAGGCTAAATTTCTCGTCTTTTTTAACAAAGACAAAAAATATAATCTGACACCACTAAAAATCAAAGTAAAATCAGCGCAGGATGAAAAACTGTTTTCTTCTACCGCTTTAAGTTTTGATGTAAAAAAGTTCCCCGAAGAATTAGAACTGTTTGGTTTGGGGGAAGGCAATATAAAAGTTAATATTTATACCGCAACTCAAAAAAACTATATCCAGCTGGACCTTGTCTTCACAGGAACAGGCAATCTTTATAACCTTAAACAACCTAAAATAACCATCACTCCCGAGGGTGAGCTGTTATTAAAAAAAATAACGCAAGACTTTTTAGAGTTATATCCAGAGATAAAAGGGAAAGTGCGTTTTTCTTACATCTTCTATCCTTCTCAGGATGGGACACATCTTGTTAGAGTTAGTGATTTTAAAATGTTTAATCCTAAATTATCAAGCTTTACAAACATTTCAGGTTTTAGCTCAGCTATAAACGTTATGTTGCCAAGCAATCCTTCGACATCAGAATATAAGGAAACATTAAAAGATAAACTTAACATAAAGGCTAAACCTGACTACGATTTTTATGGATTGATGGTAGGCTTACTATTTATCACATTTCTATCAATCGGACTTTACTTAAGAACATTTAAAATCAAAAGAAGAAAGAAATCTTCAAAAATAAATCAAAAAAGTTTTGATCAGGTTTTTGTTGTCCAACAGGCTGTTTTATCGTACCTGAAATTTTTTACTGGCAGTGATGTAAAATTACTTCCGCTATCTCAGATAAAAGAAAAAATTAAGGAAAGCAGGTTGAACGAAGAGTTACAAAATGAGATTATTGCGTGGTTAGAAGAGACTTTTAAGGTACGATACCTTGAAAGAGTCAACGCAAAAAAAGAAACCATACTCAAGCAGGAAGGCATAAAACTTCTCAGGAAGATGAAAACAGAACGACAAAGAATAAACTTCTAAAGGGGTGTTTAATAATGCTGTTAGATAAATTGAAAGAAGTCGTTATCGAAGCGGGCAAGATACTTTGTATGTTTTACAAAAAACGACTTAAAGTCTCATATAAAGGTCCAAGAGATCTTGTTACCGAAGCAGATGTAACTGTAGAAAACTTTATAAAAGATAGGCTGTTCCAACTGTATCCAGATATAGAATTTTTGGGGGAAGAGACAGGCGGTGTTAAAAAAACTGAACGTTGTTTTATTTTAGATCCACTTGATGGCACTACTAATTTTGCTCATCATTTTCCTTTTTTTTGCATCTCTTTAGCTTATGTTGAAGATTCTGAAACTGTCTTAGGTATTGTTTACGACCCTTTAAGAAAAGAATTTTTTCATGCACAGAAAGATAAAGGGGCTTTTTTAAACGATAAAAAAATATCCGTTTCAAATACCACTGAGCTTAAAAGAGGGCTTGTCGCAACAGGTTTTCCTTATGCTGATAATACTGTCTCTAAAAGTTTGAGCTACTTCAACCAGATACTGCCTTTCTGTCAAGGAATTCGCAGAGCTGGTGCCGCTGCTATGGATCTTGTTTATACCGCATGTGGTCGATTTGACGGTTTTTTTGAACTCAATCTTAAGCCATGGGACGTGGCTGCTGGAATATTGATTGTAAGGGAAGCTGGCGGAACCGTAACTGATTTGAATGGTAATAACTCAACACCTTTTGATGGTAATATTCTGGCAACAAACGGTTTGATACATTATGAGATGCTTAAGCTTGTTGAAATGGCTGATAAAAATTTCTCTGATTTTGATATGTTTTACAGGAGGGCTGTTTTTGGTAAAGATTAAAGATATTAGCAAAAACGATAGACCAAGAGAGAGACTTATACGTTTGGGTGCAAATGCACTAACAACACCAGAACTAATTGCCATATTAATCAGGACCGGGACTAAAGGTAAAAGTGCTATAGAAATCGCTAACAATATGATTAATAGTTTTGGCGGATTAAGAAACCTTTTCAATGCGCCTTTTGCAGAGCTTTCAAGACAAAAGGGCTTGAGCATCGCAAAAATCACAACCTTACTCGCTGCAATTGAGCTCTTTCGCCGTTACGCTACAGAGTGTAATAACGAACGAAAAGTCATCAAATCACCTGAAGACGTCTATAATTACTATAAACATCACCTTATAGGTCTGCCGAAAGAGGTTTTTGTTGCTGTTTATCTTAACTCAAAAAATGAAGTAATTCTTGAACAGCAGCTTGGCAGTGCTTCAACAAACAGCTGTATCTGCCATCCTCAAGAGTTTGTCAGGGGATTGTTAAATAATGGAGCTTCGAGACTTATACTCATTCACAACCACCCTTCAGGTGACAAAAAACCAAGTCAGCAAGACATCGAATTTACTAATGAACTATCTTCACATCTTAAGTTTTTTGGTTTTGAGCTTTTAGACCATCTGGTTATCGCCGATAACGGATATATCAGCTTTAAAGATACTGGTATCATTAGATGAAAGCTTTTTTAATATTTGTGTGTCATTAATTAAAGACGAGATTCTTTGTTAACACTCAGTATGCAATGGAAAATCTCTGAAATAACTGCGCAAAGCCACACAATAACTTTATTATTTTATTTTTTTCTTTTTCTCAAAACATTGTTTTGTTAAAATGGTTTCGTGCCTATCATAAAAGTTCTGTTGTTGATTGCTGTCCTCTTTTTCCTTGCAGGCTTCACGTTTTCTGATGAAAAGATTTTTTCCAGCTATACGGGTAAAACACCTTTTTTTAACATCGCAAAACCAGTGTCTCCGCCTAATTATGGTGTGGTTATAAATGGTAACACCATGACTTTTCTACCTTATACTGGAGTTAACATACATTACAAAAACATTATAACTTACTTAAAACCTCAAACTCCCGTCGTAATAACTGCTGAAAGTCTGGATGGATTATTTTATTTTGTAGAAACCAATCTTGCATCAGGATTCATTCCTCAAAAAAACACCAGCATTGTTGATATTAATACTTTTAACAAACTAACAGCTGTACCAAGTGGATTGCTTAAAAAACCAATTGTTATTGACGATATCAATCTGCCAATAGCCACAAAGCTTCCAATCATTCAAAGCGGCAAAAATAGATACAAAGTGAGGATACTTACTCCTACGGTTAAAGATGTATGGCTAAACTCAAAATTTTTCACTAAACCTGTTTCGTTAAACAAAAAGAACTTCCTTAAAATAGCTTCATTATTCAAGAAAAAATCATACTTTTGGGGAAGCAGCGAAAACGCATGGGACTGTTCAGGCTTGTTGCTTGACTACTTTGCCTTTTTTGATATAGAGATACCACGTAACTCTTATCAGCAGATTAACTTCTTCAAAAAGGTTGACGTAAGCAACAAAAACGCTAAAGAAAAAGAAAGAATTTTAAAGAAATCTAAACCATACCTAACGCTTTTGTATTTTCCGGGGCACATTATGCTATACACAGGTAAAAAGGGCAAGGAATTAATGACGTTTCAAGCACTTAATCGTTTGAACAATAAGAAATACGGATATGTTGGATACTTTCCATTAAAAAAGACCGGGCTGCTTGCACGGGTTACAAATATCGGATTTGTAGAAAAATATAAGCCAAATTTGACGTCTCAACTTTTTGAGAATAAAATTGAAGTATCAAATTAGAAAAAGGAGGTCCTCATGAAGAACTTTTCAGTAAAAGATAGGCGTGACATCATACATCTTGACAAAGGGAACCCATATTACGAGTATAAAAAATATCCAGAACCCACTGAATGTAGCAGTTGTGGACTTGTATTTATAAATGGCAGGTGGAGTATAAAAACACTTAATACCACTAATGCAGTAAAAGAAATTTGTCCTGCATGTAGAATCATACGCGATAATATCCCTTTTGGCATAGCAAGATTTGAAGGCAGTTTCTTAAATGAAACACACATTAATGAGCTTAAAAATATAATAAAAAATATAGAAAAGAATATCAGGGAAAAACGACCGCTTCAAAGAATATTAAAGATTGAAGTGTCAAAAAATAGCTTAACTGTATATACTACCTACGACCATTTGGCAAGAAGGATTGGTGAAGCGGTTTACAAGGCATTTAAAGGTGAGTTTAACATTAAATATAAAGACGGTGAACGATTTGCAAGAGTTTACTGGAGGCGCGACGAGTAAAAGCTTTATAAGCAGTTTGAAGATTAACTCAGGTTGCCACATTCGATTTTGAAGCCCTTTGTGAGATTTTGCAAAGGGCTTTCTTTTATGATATGATACTACATTTGTTATGCAACCTTTATCTCAGGTAGTTTCCTCTCTCAAATTAGACAAGACCTACACAGTTTTTGCTAAAGCAGGAACCAGTTTTGGTTACTTTATCTCTAAATTAAATCTGCAAGCCTGTAAACTGATTGTTTTATGTGAAACGGATAATACTGCAAAGTCTCTTTATGACGAATTAAGCTTTTTTGGCGTCGAGTCTCATCTATTTCCATCTTTAGAATTGATGCCTTATAGTAAAATGCCACCTCAACCAGAAAACAATGGACTAAGGATATCTACACTTTACAAACTGCTCGAGAATAGATCGGGAGTTTATCTTTGCTCGCTACAAGCATTAGTCGAACCTGTAATGCCCAGAGAGGTTTTAAAAGAAAATTATATTTATCTTCTGGAAGGAGAAGATGTCCCCTTTAGTGTTCTTTCCAAATCTTTAATAGAATTGGGATACGAAAAGGTGGAAAATGTCGAGACAATGGGCGAATTTTCAATCAAGGGCGGTGTAATTGATATCTTTTCCCCTCTTTACAGTAACCCTGTAAGGATTGAGTTTTTTGGTGACACAGTTGAGAGTATGCGGTTTTTTAGCCCTGAGACACAACGTTCTGTTGAAAAAGCAAGGGAATGTATAATTTTGCCAGCCAAAAACTTTATTTTAAAAGAACAATACATCAAAGAGGCACTTGAAAACCTGAAAACATATGCGGACAATCATAATGTCCCCAAAAAACTAAGGGATAAACTAAGTGAAACGCTCGAACAAAAAATGTTTTTAGCCGGCATGGACTTTTTTTTACCAACACTCTATGGGAAAAAAAGTAGCGTTATTGACTATTTTGACCAATTAAAAATTATCAAACATTTTCCAGAACTGTTTGGAAAAACTAAAGAATCTATAACTGAAAACATAAACAAGGGCTATTACTACCATAATGACAGAGGGGAGTTTGTTATTGAACCAGAACAACTTTTTTGTTTAGATAAATATGATCTGCTTAAACCTCCAGCATTTATAACCTTCACCGCATTTCCAGAAGGTGAGGATGTCCTTTCTTTGGACTTTGAAGAGGTAAACGAGTTTGAGCGGTATAAAGTTAGCCAAAATATAAATGCAAACAATACTAAATCCGCCTTTCATCCTATGCTGGCTCTTAAAAATATACTTCATGAAAAGAGGCATTTATTTAAAACCCTCGTAGTGTCTTCAAAACGTCATCAGTGTGAAAAGCTGAAAGAACTTTTCTCATTAAATGACATCGAAAATAATGGACTTGTTAAGAATTTTAAAGAATTTGAAGGTAAGGCAAAAAAAGGAAATTTATTCTTTACAGCAGGCAAACCAATCTCTGGATTTAAAAACCTGTCAGAAGCAGTATTTATTATCACAGAAGAGAATATTTTTGGCATCAAAGGCAAGAAAAAGGAAGTAAGAAAAAAAAGCCTGTCAGAATCTATATCCACAATCTATGAGTTAAAAGAAGGCGATCTGGCAGTGCATGTGGACCATGGTGTGGGAATTTTTAGAGGGCTCAAGCAGGTAAGTGTGCTGGGTAAGATGGGAGAGTATATCGAATTAGAATATGCAGACAACGGAAAATTGTTTGTCTCTGTTGACAAGATAAACCTTATTCAAAAATACATTGCATCAGAAGATTATGTGGCAAAAATTGACCGATTAGGAGAAAAACGATGGCAGAAGGTTAAAAAGAAAGCGAAAGAAGATATTAAAAAGTGGGCAGAGGAGATTGTTAAAACGGAGGCTCTACGCAGAACAAAAGAAGGCTTTGCGTTTCCAATAAACACCGCACATTTAGACGAGTTTGCGGCTACTTTTGATTATGAAGAAACAGAAGACCAAAAAAAAGCGATAGAAGAAACCCTCGCTGAAATGCAAGAAAAAAAACCGATGGATAGAATTATCTGCGGTGATGTCGGCTTTGGAAAAACAGAGGTAGCAATGAGAGCAGCCTTTGTTACTTGCGAAGCAAAAAAACAAGTTGCATTTGTTGCACCAACAACTATTCTCGTAGAGCAGCATTACGAGGTATTTAAAAAACGTTTCGAACCATTCGGCTATCGTGTTGAAATGCTAAGCAGATTTGTAGATCAGAAAAAACAGAAAGCAATTATTGAGCATATTAAAAATGGAACGGTTGATATCGTTATTGGAACACATCGCTTGTTCAGTAAAGATATAAATTTTAAAGATCTGGGACTACTTATCATAGATGAAGAGCACAAGTTTGGTGTTGCTCATAAAGAAAAGTTAAAAAAACTGAAAGCAGAAATTGATGTGCTTACGCTTACAGCTACCCCTATACCAAGAACAATGCACATGTCTTTATCGGGATTAAAAAGCATAAGCATAATTGCATCTCCACCTGAAGGCAGACTGGCTATAAGAACTTACGTAACTCGCTTTTCTGGAGAAGTAATTAAAGAGGCAGTTGAACGTGAGATTCAAAGGGGTGGACAGGTGTTTTTTATTCACAACCGTATAAAAAGTATCTTTACAATAAAACGGTTCCTTGAAAACCTTCTTCCTTACATTGACATAACTGTTGCACACGGCAGAATGGACGAAGAAGAGCTAAAGGTTGTTATGGATAATTTCAAAAGTGGGAACAGTCAAATTTTGCTTTGCACTGCTATTGTCGAATCAGGTCTTGATATACCAAATGCAAATACAATCATTATCAACAGAGCGGATAAGTTTGGTATGGCAGACCTTTATCAATTAAGAGGCAGAGTTGGGAGATCATCTCGAAGGGCGTATGCCTATTTTCTGATACCTTCTTTTGAGAATGTTACTAAAGAGGCTCTAAAAAGACTTCGGGTGATTCAAGAACTCGAAGAGTTAGGAACAGGATTCAGGCTTGCAATTCACGACCTTGAGATTAGAGGTGCAGGGGATTTATTGGGGAAAAAACAATCTGGACATATTAACGAAATAGGATTAGAACTTTTTACGCAGTTGCTGGATGAGGCAATAAGGGAGCTCCGTTACGAAACAGGGGAAATAAGTCGCGAAAAAGTTATCGAGACAGAAATCAATCTGCCATTTCCATCATACATACCCGAATATTATATTAAATCTTCAAGAGAACGGCTTGATTACTACAAAAAGATTTTTGCAACCAAATCATTGACAGAGTTGGATAATATCGAAGAAGAACTTAATGATAGATTTGGGAAGCTTCCTATAGAGGCAAAAAACTTCATTTATCAAAAATTTCTGGAACTATCGTTAGCTCCGATTGGAGTGACGAGACTTTCCTATAACAACGGTAATCTTATCTTTACCTTTGATTACGATTTCATGCCTCCAAAATCTATAATTTTGGACCTGTCAAAAAAAGGGTTGAATGTCAAACTTGCACCACCAGATAAACTATATATCACTTTTATTTCAAAACATTTTGATATACCAGAGTTGAAAAAGATTTTGCACGTTTTTATAGAAAGTGTTAACATAAAACATTAAACTTAATAAAACTAAAGGGGGGATATTGATGAAAAAGTTTCTTATTGCTGTGTTTATGATGGTGTTCATATTTGGTTGCAATAAAAAGGCTACCTCACAAGAAAATGCAGCGCCTTCTACACCTGATAGAGGTAATGTTGTTGTCGAAGTGGGAAGTGTAAAGCTTACAGACGAAGACATAAAAGAAGAGATGGCAGCGTTACCACCACAGCTACAACCTTACGTAGCTACAAAAGAAGGTAAAAAAGAGTTTATAGAAAGCCTTATAAAAAGGGAGATTCTTTATCAGGAGGCAAAGGCAAAAGGTGTAGAAAATAATCCAAATGTTCAAAAGGATCTTGAAAAGGTAAAGAAACGTTTGTTAGTCGATGCGTTTTTGAGAGAAATGATAAAAGTTGATATGAAGGTTGATGAAAAAGCTTTAAAAGAGTTTTACAAGAAGAACGAGAAAAAGTTTGCTGAACCTGAAAAAACACACACAAAACACATTCTTGTAAAAGATAAAAAATTAGCTGAAGAGATTGCAGAAAAACTAAAAAAATCTCCTAATTTGTTTGAAAAGTTAGCTGCTGAACACTCTATTGACTCCTCAGGTAAACAGGGCGGAGATATTGGAGCGCACGAAAAAGGGACTTTAGTTCCAGAATATGAAGCAGCAATGGAAAAGCTAAAAAAACCCGGTGATATTAGCCCGGTGGTAAAATCCCAATTCGGTTATCATATTATAAAGCTTGTTGGTAGAGAACCTTCAAAAGCCCCAAAGTTTGAAGACATCAAAGACGAAGTGAAAGAAGAATACATAAGAGAGAACCAGAAGGCCCTTTTTGACACTATCGTTTCTGACCTCAAAAAGAAATATAACGTTAAACTTAATGAAGAGGCAATAGAAAAAATAGGTAATGAAAACAAAAAATAACTTGGTTTATAAAAGCTATACTGGATGCATAATCTCTTTTTTATGCATCCTTTTTGTTTTTTTTACATCTTGTTCACACAAAAAAGAGGCACTGATTAAAGTTGGCGGTAAAGAGTTTACAAAAGAAGATCTGATAAAATATTTTCAAAAAACAAATGCAGACACATCAGTAAAAAAGGCGGCTGCCATATCTAAGCTTATTGAAGAGACGATTTTAGACGAAGAGGCAAAAAAGTTGGGGGTTTCTCTTTCAAAAGAAGAAATCGATAACTTTCTTAAAGATAGCAATATTAAAGAGCAAAATGTTCACATTGCAAAGCTGTATCTTTTACGGCAAAAAGTGGCTGCTATGCTTGCAAAAGATCTAACTCCTACAAAAGAAATGGTTGAGAACATAGCAAATGAGATGAGAGATGTTGTTTCTGAAAAATACGTATTCCAGCAAGTATTGGCAAACAAAGAAGAAACTGCTTACAAAGTGCTTGACGAGATAAAAAATGGACTGTCTTTTGAAGATGCAGCTAAAAACTACTCCATATCCCCTGAAGGGAAGAGAGGTGGCTTAATAGACTATCTAAATGCAGACGAGCTGCCAACTGAGCTGCTTAATGTGTTGAAAAAACTAAAAGCAGGAGAAATGTCAGGAGTGGTGAGATCACCATTTGGATTCCATATTTTAAAACTGAAAGAAGTAATCAGGGCAAAAAAACTTACTAATGAAGAAAAGGAAGCGTTTGCTACAGAAGAGGCAAAAAAACAGCTTGCCGGTGACAATTACGCTGATTGGTTTGCAAAAAAAAGAAAGGAGTATAACGTTACTGTAAAATGGGAAGAAGTCGAAAAATTACATTAGTTCTTACTTTATTTGCGTTTTGTCTGTTATCAGGGATTCAGCTTCTTAACGCTGATGTTTATGATCGGATAGTTGCTTTAGTGGGAGAGGAACCCATATTATTAAGTCAGTTAAAAAAAGAACTCCATATAGACAGCAATACCACTCTTATAAAGATACCCAGAGAAAAACAGGAACAGGCTCTGGATACCTTGATAGAAAAAAGCTTAATACAACAAAAGGCAAAAAAGCTTGCTATTACTGTTACGGATAAAGAGGTTGCCGAAGAAATTGAAACTGTAAAAAAAACGAACAATATCACCAACGAAGTACTTATAGAGGTGCTTAGAAAAGAGGGATTAACACTAAATGATTACGAGCAAACCATTAGAGACCAAATTTTAAAAGCCAAGCTCATAAACAGAGAAGTGCGCCCACAGGTAGTTGTGACAGATGAACTGCTGTTAACCTATTACAGAACAGAAATTGCCACAGATAAAGAAACTTTGGTTGACTTTGATGTGTTAACAATCTTTTTTGATAACAAAAATGAGTTAGACGACGATATTAAAGACTACTATAAAATCGCTAAAAATAAAAAAGAACTCACAGAAATATATAAAGAAGCTGCTTCCAAATATAAAGCAACTTTAAATAATCCAAGAGGCGTTAAGCTTTCCATGCTTTCTAAAGAGCTTAAAGAAGCCATTAAAGACATGAAAAAAGGTGAAGTTGGACCATTGGTCAGGTTTAAAGAAGGCTATCAGATTTTTATACTGCTCAGTCAGGGATATGAGGGATTAAAACCTTTTGAAGAAGTAAAAGAAGATTTGAAAAAAAAGTATATGAAAGACAAATTAGAAAAGGCTTATTCCGACTGGCTAACTGACTTAAAAAAAGAGTTTTATGTGGAAAAAAGACTCTAAACCATTAGTTTTTATTACTATCGGCGAAGTTACAGGAATTGGTCCTGAAATCATTGCAAAGACACTCAAAGACGAGCAGTTAAGGAATGCCGCAAATATTTTTGTAGTTGGAACTGATACTGTTTTCTATGATTTCTTAGACAAAGAGCTTATAAACATAGCGCCTGATATAAGATACGGCGTTCCAGCTCACTTGAACATCATAAAGGTTGATAATTTAAATCATTTTAAATTTGGACAACCTAACAAAGATACTGCTCGTATAGCAATGCGTTCCCTTGAGGTAGCTGCGCTAATGGCAAAAAAAGTTAAAAAAGCTGCAATTGTTACTGCTCCAATATACAAAAAGGGCATGCAGGATGCCGGCTTCAATTTTCCAGGGCATACTGAGTTTTTAAGTGAACGATTTAACTCGAAGGTGCTAATGTCTTTCTGGGGGAAAAACCTTAGAGTTGCGACTTTAACTACTCATTTACCTCTAAGAGACGTCCCTAAAAACATAAAAGAACAAGCTATTTTCGATGCATTGAACATCTCTTTTAACAGTTTAAAACGCTATCTTAAAAAGGGCAATCCCAAGATTGCGGTTTTAGGACTTAATCCACATGCAGGAGAAGAGGGGCACCTGGGAAAAGAGGAGCTCGAGATAATAAAGCCTGTTTGTGACGAATTTAGAGAAAAGGGATACAAACTTACTGGACCATTGCCTGCTGATTCTGCCTTTCATGCTGCATTTAAAGGCGATTTTGATATGATTGTCGGGATGTATCACGATCAGGTGTTAGCACCATTTAAGATGCTTTATTTTGATGAGGGGGTTAACGTAACGCTTGGACTGCCAATTGTGAGAACATCTCCCGATCACGGCACAGCTTTTGATATTGCAGGAAAAGGAGTGGCATCTGAAAAAAGCTTTAAAAATGCCTTAAAACTGGCGATAAAGATGACAAAAAACTGGAGGAACAATGAAGATTAAGTTTGGCACTGACGGTTTCAGGGGATACATTGGTAAAGATTTTACCTTTGATAATGCCGCTAAGGTAGCTATGATGGCTCTATCTTATTTTAGAAAACATGACAAAAACTCTGTGGCGGTGAGCTATGATACAAGATTTCTTTCAAAAGAAGTGGGAGCAGAACTGGCTAAAATAGCTAATAACGCTGGCTTTAAGACGTTTCTTTCTGACACATTTGTCCCAAGCCCCGCCCTTTCGCTTTATACACATTTAAAAAAGCTTAATTTTGGCTTGATGGTTACTGCAAGCCACAATCCGCCTCAATTTAACGGTGTTAAAATTAAAGAAAATTACGGGGGTTCTGCCCTGACAAAGACAATGGAAGGCATCGCAAAAGCTAATATTAAAAATATGGGTGATAAAAAAGACAGTTCTATTGAGAGAAAAGACATAAAAAATTTTTACCTTAACTATTTAAAAAACTATTTTAGCCAATCTATTTTCAAAAACAGGCTAAAGATTCTTGTAAACCCGATGTATGGCGCAGCACAGGGATGTATGACTGAGCTGTTAAAAGATACAGAGATTAAGGTAAAAGAGGTAAATAATTTTATCAATCCAGCATTTGGTGGTATCAATCCAGAACCAACCGAAGAGAATCTATTAACAACACAAAAGATGATGAAACGGTCAAAATATGATGTTGGATTTGCATTTGACGGGGATGGAGACAGAATTTCTGTCTTTGATGATGGAGGCAATTTTTATTCATCGCAAAGACTCTTGCCTCTCTTTCTTCACTACCTTGTGACAGTGAAAAAGGAAAAAGGCGTTGTCGTAAAGACAGTATCCACTTCATCAATGTTGAAAAAGGTTGCAGAAAAACACGGACTGTGTGTAGAGGAAGTACCTATTGGTTTTAAAAACATTGTGCCGTTCTTCCTTTCCAGAAAGGCATTGATAGGCGGTGAAGAAAGTGGCGGCATTGCGATTAAAGGCTATATTCCAGAAAGGGACAGCATTTTTTGTGCTTTGACACTGCTTGAAATACTCGCTCATTATAAAAAACCGCTCTCAGAAATCTGGTCAGAAATGCAAAAACTTTACGGTACTTACGTGTTCAAAAGAGAAGACTATCATTTTGAAGACGAAAACAGAGTTAGAAAAATTTTAGAAAAGCTTGATTTTGACAATGTTGGTAGTTTTAAAGCGACCGGAAAAAACTTTATCGATGGTAAAAAATTTATGTTTGGTAACGACAACTTTTTATTAATACGTGTATCAGGAACAGAACCTGTAGTCAGAGTTTATTGTGAGTGTGATAACAAGACTACGTTAGAAGAAGTGTTTGCCTGGGCAAAAAAGATACTTAAAGATAGTGGAGTTTCGTGCTAACGAAAGAGGGATAGAATGGCTGAAAAGTATATTATTATCAAAGGTGCCCGGCAGCACAATCTTAAAAATATTGATCTAAAGATACCGAGAGACAAGTTAGTTGTCATAACCGGCCTTTCCGGCTCTGGCAAGTCTTCGTTAGCATTTGATACCATATATGCGGAGGGACAGAGACGTTATGTAGAATCTTTATCAGCGTATGCACGCCAGTTTCTGGAACTGATGGAAAAACCAGATGTGGATTTGATAGAAGGTCTCTCGCCTTCGATCGCAATTGAACAAAAGGCTTTAAGCAAAAACCCGCGCTCTACTGTTGCCACTATCACCGAGATTTATGACTATTTAAGACTGCTTTTTGCAAGGATAGGACAGCCATTCTGTCCAAAATGTAAAATTCCGATATCAGGCATGTCCACGAGCCAGATGGTTGATGAAGTTTTAAATTTCCCTGATGGTACAAAATTTGTGGTAGCTGCTCCCATCGCAAAAGGCAATAAAGGAGAATTCAAAAGAGAATTAGAGCTCTATAAAAAGCAGGGTTTTATAAGGGCTTATATCGATGGAGAATTAAAAGAACTCTCCACAAATATAGAACTAAACAAATACGTAAAACACGACATTGATATCGTTGTTGATCGTCTTGTAAAAAAGGATGGGATTAAAGATAGATTAACAGACTCTATAGAGATGGCACTAAAGATTGGAAAAGGCATGCTTGCAATACACGTTGTAGATGGTGAAACGTTTTTGTTCAACCAGAACTTCGCCTGTACAGCCTGTGGCTTTACTTTTCAGGAAATATCTCCAAGAATATTCTCTTTTAACAACCCTCATGGTGCCTGTCCTACCTGTGATGGATTGGGCACAAAGCGCTATTTTTCCCCGGAACTGCTCGTTACAAATGAAGAACTCGCTTTAAAAGACGGTGCTATAAAGGTGTTAGTCCAGCGTGATGGCACTATCAAGTTCAGTCACGAAATTTACACAATCAGTAAACACTTTGGCGTTCCATATAAGACTCCATTTAAAAATCTGCCAGAAAAGATGAAAGAGTTTCTTTTTTATGGTCGTGCTGCATACACAGACAGTAGATTAGAAAAAGAAGTTCCAGCGTTTAACGGCATTATTCCGTGGTTAGAAGAAAGTTATCGCAACCTTTATTATTCGAGCTACAGAGATATGTTTGAACAGTATCTTGTTTACGGCGTCTGTCCATCATGTAATGGGAAAAGATTAAAAAAAGAAAGCCTTTCAATAATGATAAATGACAAAAATATTTATGACCTTACCTCAATGGATATCGGCAAGGCTTACGATTTTTTTGAAAAACTGAAGTTTTCAGGAAATAAAGAGCTAATTGCATCAAGAATCTTAAAAGAAATAAGAAGCAGATTGGGTTTTCTTCTCGAAGTAGGGCTATCTTACTTAACGCTTGATAGAAGTGCAATGACTTTATCGGGTGGAGAATCACAAAGGATTAATCTTGCCACACAGATGGGAGCTAAGTTAGCGGGAGTGTTGTATGTTCTTGATGAGCCAAGTATCGGTTTGCATCCTCGTGATAACTATAAACTCATCAACACTTTAAAAAACTTAAGAGACATTGGTAACAGCGTGATAGTGGTTGAACACGACAAAGAGACAATACTTTCTGCAGATTGGGTTATAGACCTTGGGCCATTTGCGGGCGAAAATGGCGGTGCAATAGTTGCGGAAGGGACACCTCAACAGATAATGGAAAATCCCAAATCCCTTACTGGACTCTATTTAGCCGGCAAAAAATCAGTGACTGCACCAGAAAAACGCAGAAAACCAGATAACAAATTCCTCATTTTAGAAGGCGCATCTGAAAACAATTTAAAAAACCTCACAGTAAAATTTCCTTTGCAAACATTCATATGTGTAACAGGTGTGTCAGGCTCTGGAAAAAGCACACTTATAATAGACACGTTATACAAGGCGGTTGCTAAAAAATTATATAGAAGCTCAGAGCGGCCCGGCAAGTTTCAAAAGCTTACAGGACTTGAATTTATCGATAAGATTATCGATGTGGATCAAGCACCTATTGGTAAGACTCCACGCAGTAATCCTGCAACCTATATCGGCTTTTTTACTCCAATAAGAGAGTTGTTTGCAACATTGCCAGAATCAAAGTTAAGGGGATACACACCCAGTCGTTTTTCGTTCAACGTTTCTGGCGGACGTTGTGAAGCCTGCAATGGAGAAGGTTATGTGAAAGTAGAGATGCATTTTATGGCTGATATCTTTGTTTTATGCGAACAGTGTGGCGGGAAACGTTACAATAGAGAAACCCTCGATATTAGATACAAAGGGAAAAATATTAGCGAAGTGCTGGAAATGACAGTAAGAGAGGCTTCTGTTTTTTTTGAAAATGTCCCAACACTAAAGCGTATTCTAAATATTGTAGATGAAGTTGGGTTGGGATATATAAGATTGGGACAGTCAGCCACAACGTTGTCAGGTGGTGAAGCACAACGTATAAAACTCGCAAAAGAACTAACAAAAAAAGATACTGGAAGGACGCTTTATATACTTGACGAACCAACGACAGGACTACATTTTGATGACGTTAGAAAACTATTGAAAGTTCTTCAAAAACTTGTTGATATGGGAAATACAGTTATTGTCATAGAACATAATTTAGATGTGATAAAAAATGCTGACTGGATTATAGATTTAGGCCCTGAAGGTGGTGAAAAAGGTGGATATATCGTTGCAGAAGGCACTCCAGAAGAGATTGCAAACAATAAAAACTCCATAACGGGGGAATTTTTAAAGGATCTATTGTAAAGGTTTTTTTAACGATGAAAATATTAACTTTTATTGACAGACTATTGAAATCAGTTAAATTTGGTGTTTTTCTTATGCTCTTGATTGGGCTGGCAAGCATCTACGGCACAATATTCCCGGCAAAGACACCTTTTGATTTGAATGTTTATAAAACCCTGCCGTTTATCTCTCTGCTATTTTTGTTTGCTTTAAACACCGCTTACTGCACCTTATTCAGGCTTATAAAACAAGTGAAGGCTAAACAAAATTTTTCTTCGACCACTGGAGGAAAAGCATTAATAACAATCTCAGAAGCTGAAAGCAATACTTTACTTGATAGACTTAAAAAGTCTGGATTCAAAAATTTCACAAAAGACAATAATATATACGCATTTAAGGGTGCCAATCGGATATATGTTATCCTTGCAATACATATTGCTATTGTTTTGCTATTAATCACCACAGGGCTCTCATCGTTGACTGGTTTTCTTGGCACTGCTAATGTGTATGTAAACGATAAGCTTTCCCAATGTTTTGACTGGGAGCTTAAAAAAGATGTACCGTTACCATTTGACATCGTAGTAGATGCAGCAAAAATAGTTTATTACCCTATGCCAATTAAGGTTCTGGTCAAAGACAATATTACCAGTCAGTCTCAGCTTTTTACAACGAGAGAAGAAGATGTTATAAGCTTTGCTGGTGGAAGATTTAAAATTACAGAAGCTGATCCGATAACAGGAAAACTAAAAGTATTTATTTTAAAAGATGGCAAGCAGGTTGGTCCTTTCGAAAACGCGGTCAGTTTTGAAAAACTAAACTTGAAATTTACTCTAAAGGCATATATAGACCCTATACCTAAGCAGTATCTTGCCGATATAGCTATTTTTGAAAACCGTGTCGAGAAGGCATCCAAAAGAGTAAGTATTAATGATCCGCTTGTGTATAAGGGCTATCGCATCTTTTTAATGAACATAGCAAGAGATGAATACAACTTCGATTACGTTGGTTTTCAAATTACAAAAGAACCATTTATGCCATTTATATGGTTTAGTAGCATAATGTTGTGTGCCGCTCTTATATTCTACCCTTTCATTAGAGAGATTAGATACAGAATAGAAAAGCAAGAAAACAGTTTTACAGTTTATGCCTTATATCCAGCTGAATATAGTCAAAAATACCTATCTAACCTGCTTAAAGGGACAAATATTCACATTGATAACTGAATTTTATTAAACTTAGATACTCCGTTTTAATCTTTTTTGTTTCTAAGTTATTTTGAGGAAGTAAGTTTTTAAATAATCTGTTTCCTTCATAGACAGTAACACCGGGTGATCTTCTGATTGACCAGCCATCTTAATTATTTTAAACTGTTTGTTACAATCAGCAGCAGCTTCTTGTAAAAGCTGCAAAAACATCTCTCTTGAAAGATGGTGTGAACAAGAAGAAGTAACCAAAATTCCTTCTTTCGACAACAATTTCATTGCGGAAAGATTAATTTCTTTATAACCTTTTAGTCCCTCTTTTATTTTAGCCTTGCTTTTGATAAAAGCAGGTGGATCAAGTATTATCAAATCGTACCTTTCATCTTCCTGCCTTTTTGACCTTAAAAAATCAAACACATCTGTCTTTAAAGTATTCACTTTAACATTATTGAGTGTAGCATTTTCTCTTACTAATCCCAATGCTTTTTCAGAAATATCAACAGCTAAGATATCAAGATTATTTTTTTTAAACATAGCACTCAATGCCCAGCCACCCGAATAAGAAAAACAGTCAATAGCCTTTATTTCTCTATCTTCACAAATAAGTTTCCTCAAAAAAAGCCGATTACTACGTTGATCAAGAAAAAAACCTGTCTTCTGCCCTTCGAGAATATCAACCCGATAAAATACACCATCTTCCTGAACTACTGGCATTTCATCAACACTACCATATACGACCTCTTTATAAAGTGGCAACCCTTCCAATTCCCGCATTGAAGTGTCATTTCTTACAATGATAGCTTTTGGTAAAAAACGTTCTAAAAGAACATCTTTAATAACCGGGAAAAGTCTTTCGATACCTACGGTTAACAACTGCACCGAAAGATAGTCTTTATATATGTCAACAACAAGCCCGGATAAACCATCTGCTTCTCCATATACAAGCCTATAACTATCATATTTAGACACACCAACTGCATGTCGATAGTTTAATGCCATATCAATTTTTCTTTCGATAAAATGTTTGTTGATATCTTCGTCTTGTCTTGAAAGTATTCTTATTGCAATTAATGAGTTAGGATTTATATAACCAACAGCTCTAAACTTGCCTTGATGGTCGTGTATTCTAACAAGTTCCCCCTTTTCGTAGTGTGAAAAACTGCTTATAACCTCGTTAGAGAAGATCCACTGATGCCCGTAATCAAGACGTTTATTCCATTTAATGGTTACCTTTTTCACGAAAAATACCTTGGGAGAGGTTGAATTAAAAAGCGTTCTTTAAACACATCAACAAAATATCTATCTGTCATACTTGCCAAAAAATCTATAACTATTCTCGGCTTTTCAGTGTTTTTTATATAGTCAGCCCCTAACTCATCGAGAAAATCCCTGTAAATATTGCTTTGAGTACGTTCGCGCTCCAGATCTTCAAGAAAAAGCTCAAAAAGCATAAACATCATCTTTTTTAACTTCATATGTTCAGTTTTAATCTTACTGTTGTTATAAATAAATCTGTAATTGAATTTTTTCAACCGCTGTAATGCCGTTGCAACCTGTTCTGAAAATGCTATATAAGGCTTATCTTTGCTCTCTTTAATAACATCTGTAACAAGAGTGTAAACAATTTTCCCTGCCGTATCACCTAACACCATAACAACATCTTCTGGCAACTCATCCCTGCGTATTAACTTTAAAATTATTGCATCCTCAAAGTCTCTACCCACATAACTAATGGTATCACAAATTTTAACAAGGCACCCTTCAAGCGTAGATGGCAGAAACTCTGTGTGCGACTTTAAAGAGATATCTTCGTAAATCGCATCAAAATCCTCAAACCCTCTCCGGAATTGGGGTGTTGAACGTTTGTAGTCTTCTTCTCCATTGTGACAGAGTATCCCATCCAGCACCTGAACAGTAAGATTTAATCCTGCTCCTCTCCTTTCGAGTAGTTCAAGGACTCTTATACCCTGCACATTGTGGAAAAATTTTGTTTTCAGATATTTTTCGCTAATTTCCGACAACATTTTTTCTCCATCATGTCCAAATGGCGGATGTCCTAAATCGTGTCCGAGCGATATAGCCTCTATCAAATCAAGATTTAAATTTAGATGTGCACCTATCGTCCTCGCAATCTTGGATAAAAACTGAACATGTAATGCTCGATGTGTTATGTGGTCATTTGGCACAAGTGAAAACACCTGTGTTTTATCAATATACCTTGCATAAGCTCTGGAATAAAGTATTCTATCAGCATCGATCGCAAATGGCAAACGGTGATCGTGTTCGGCATTTTCATCTTTAAATCTCCTTACAGCATGAAGCGAGCAACACGCATAAGGAGAGGAGAATCTCTTTTCGTTTTTTAGACTCTGCTGTTTAAGCTTTTGAAAAAAACTTTTCTGCATAACATTTAAAAAGTTAACAAAAATTTGACTAAATGAAAATAGTTTTTTATAATCTTTAGTGAATGAATAATGAATAGACTTTTGTTTGTATTGATTTTTTTTATCTTATCTGTCTCTTCCGCCATTGCAAAAAAAGAGATGTTGGCTCAAAAGAAGATTGAGGCAGATACCCCACACTTTGGTTCAGCTACCATTTACAAGACAGGTGAAGAGTATGAAATTACAAAGGTCGATATTACAGCCATACCAAATATTAACTCCCTAAAGATTGCCGTAAAAGGTGTAAAGTTAGGTGATACAAAGCAGTCTGTTATAAAAAATATGGGGCATCCCGACGAAATTAATGAAATGGGTATATTCTTTTACAAAGATAAATCAGCACCATTATTCGCTGTTGTTTTTGACAATGAAGATACTGTCAGGCGCTTAGTGCTTTTCCCTGCTCTTGGCAAACTTGCTGTTGGAAATACTAAAAAATTACTTTCGTATCAAATCGCTACAGATGATGAATTACGCTATTTTTTATTAGGTGTTGAGGATGAAAAAATAAAATCTCCCACTGGTAGAATTACTTTTAAGTATTTAAAGGAAGGTTTTGAGTTTTCATATCTTAAGATTGGCTCAGAAATGGAAGATTTTTTGTTTTTCCTTAAATTGCCCGCAAAAATTAGACACTAATGAAGATAAAACCAAGGGTTATTCTCCTCGTTTTATATCTACTTTCTTATAAACTATTATATGCAGCTGAAATATATTCTTTAGAACCTTACGAAGTTTTTCCAGAAAGTGTCGTCACTATTAAGGGCTCTAATTTCTCAAAGGATACCATTGTTGTTCTTGGGGATAAAGTCTTTAAGCCATTCAGTATCACAGATAAAGAAATCAAATTTAACGTCCCTGCCGACACCACTCCTGCCACGTATCGACTTATAGTTAAAGATAAAGATGGCTCTACCATGCCAATCAGCTTGTTAATCTTAAGAAGAGAAGTCGTATTTACAGGATATACACCGGATGTCCTTGATATTTGTGGTGGAACTAAAGAAATAACAATTACGGGGAAAAACCTTAAAGAAATTAAAAAAGTAACACTAAATGGTAGAGATACTACATTTTTTAATCAAAATTCTTCTTTGTTTTTAACAATTCCCGATGAAGTAATAACTAAAGCTGGCGCATTTATTAACATCTATTTTTACGGTTCAAACGAAAAAATCGTTCAATTGGTTAATATCCCTATCAACCATAAACCAATAATAGAAGATATAAAAAACATTTCTAACGACTTCAACTCAGCAATCTACAAAATAACAGGCAAAAACTTCGTCTCCGGATTAACCCTGTTTGTCAATAACCAGATAATAACTGAATACACAGATACTAATGAACAACAAAGCCCTGTCATTTTTCATAAAAAACAAAACTTATCATCTCCATTGTTAGACAGAATGCGTTTTAATTCCTGTAACGAAATTATGTATATAAGGTATCCAGCAACACCTGAACCAAAGCGATTAGATATATATATCGAAAATCCCTCTGGAGAAAAAAGCAACACTGTTACCATTTTTTATCCATAATGTTTGGTTATCTTTGTGATGTTCTTAATGATATTCATTCTGAAACTCCCACTCACTCTGAGCGACAGCAGATAACTCAGTTTAGATTACTTGACAAGTTAGACGTAAAAGGCGGGACATAAGAAGAGAGCTACAAGCGGTAAGACGTTTAGCTCGAGTACGTGTCCGACGTCATTTTGATCCCCTTTTTTGTCATTCTGTGCATAGCGCAGAATCTGATATCAAAACCATTCTAAAACTTTACAAAGGGCTCGTTTAATCATTGAAAAAAACCTTCATAGTTGTTATCTTATTACTAAAGGGAAATTATGCTTTTTCGTTTTGAACTTTATTCAGATAATATCATTATGCCACAGGAAACTCCTCTTGTCGTTACGAGGGAAGAGATATCTTTTCCCAACGCTTTACAATCGTTTTTTTTCATTAACAAAACACATGTTGAGGCGATAAAAAAGGCTTTTAGTTTACACAAAATCGTTATACTGATACCACCAAAAGATACCTATAGAGAAAACTCTTTTTCTGAGTCAGACCTGAATTCTGTTGGGACTGCGGTAAAGATTTTGCAGCTGGTTAACCTTCCTGAAGGGGGCATTAAGGTCCTGATAGAAGGAGTTTCTCGTGTGCAAATAACCAAAATTCTCGAAATTCAGCCTTTTCCGGTTGTAACAGTCGAAGAAATCAAAAACTACTTCGAGGACAATATAGTTAACGACACCTTAATACAAAGTGTAATTTCCTTGCTCAAGATATGCGGCTCACTTGGCAAAACTTTCACGCTTGACAATTTTCCTTTTGTTGAAAAAATCAGCGATCCTTCTAAATTGGCTGACTTTGTAGCTTTAAATATGGGACTTAATAACGACCAGTTAATCGAAATTCTTAACACCATAGAGCCTTCTGAAAGACTGAAAAAGGTGTTTCTATTTTTGAGCACAGAGGTTGAATTTTTACAGATTAAGGGCAAATTACAATCCGAAGTTAACAAAGAAATGGGAAAAACCCAGAGAGATTATATCTTAAGACAACAACTCAAAGTTATTCAGCGTGAATTAGGGGAAGATGAGGCTTTAGCAAAGGAAATAAATGAGTTAAAAACCGCTATAAACAAGGCAAAGATGCCTGATAAGGTTGAGGAAATCGCCTTAAAAGAGCTGTCAAGATTAGAAAGAATGAATCCCGCATCTGCAGAGTTTACTGTTACAAGAACATATTTAGACTATCTAATAGCAATGCCGTGGGAAGTTTTGACAGAAGATAATTTAGATATCAATAATGCAAAAAAAATTCTTGATGAGGATCACTACAATTTAGAAAAGGTAAAAGAACGCATACTTGAATATTTAGCAGTGAGGAAACTAAAAGGTGATTTAAAAGGGCCTATCCTTTGCTTTGTTGGGCCACCCGGAGTTGGAAAAACATCCTTAGGTAAATCCATCGCACGCGCAATGGGAAGGAAGTTTATACGTATTTCCCTGGGTGGTGTAAAAGACGAGGCTGAGATTCGTGGTCACAGAAGAACTTATGTTGGTGCCATGCCGGGCAGGATTATTCAGGAGATTAAAAGGGCAGGCACGAAAAACCCTGTTTTTATACTTGATGAAGTGGATAAAATTGGACACGACTTTAGAGGCGATCCTTCTTCTGCACTTTTAGAAGTGTTGGATCCGGAACAAAACAGCAACTTTGTGGATCATTATCTTGATGTCCCTTTTGATTTGAGCAAGGTATTGTTTATCACTACTGCCAATCTTTTAGACCCTATACCAGCCCCTTTAAGAGACAGAATGGAAGTAATTTCGCTCCCAGGTTATACAGAAGAAGAAAAACTAAAGATTGCAGAAACACATTTAATACCTAAAATTAAAGCGGAAAATGGGTTAGATAAATACGACATTAAATTTACAAAGGCTGCTATTTCACAGATTATCAGAAACTATACAAGAGAGGCTGGACTAAGAAATTTATCAAGAGCTTTTTCTCAAGTCTGCCGGAAGATAGCGAAGGAAATTACACAATATAATAAAAATAGTTTTACAATCACTGAAAAGTCACTTGCAAAATATTTAGGTGCACCTAAATATTTTTATGAAAAGGGCTTTTACAACACTATTCCCGGCGTTGCCACAGGGCTTGCATGGACAGAAACGGGCGGAGATATAATCTTTGTAGAAAGCACAAAGATGAAAGGCAGAAAAGGACTAATTCTAACTGGATATTTAGGCGATGTTATGAAAGAATCTGCTCATGCTGCTATGAGTTATATTAGAAGCAACGCGGAAAAATTTGGGTTAACTTCAGAAGAGATATCAAAATATGATGTACATATCCACGTTCCACAGGGAGCTATACCAAAAGATGGACCTTCTGCTGGAATAACTATGGTTATCTCATTAATCTCCCTCTTCAAAAATCAGCCTGTAAGGTCAGATATTGCAATGACAGGTGAGATTACTCTGACAGGCAGAGTATTGCCAATCGGGGGGCTTAAGGAAAAGGCACTGGCAGCAAGACGTTCTGGAATTAGAAAGGTTATAATTCCTAAAAAGAACGAGGCAGACCTTTTAGACTTGCCTAAATACGTGAAAAAAGATATCACCTTTATCCCCATAGAAAAGGTTGAAGAGGCGTTAGAGCATGTCTTTTAGCTGTTGAATTATTTGATTTTTGTTTAAATTGGCGTATAATTCAGTTATGCAACGCTTATTTATTATATTCTGTCTTTTTTTCGCTTTTAATGTCAATGCTACCGCAAAAACATTGATTTTAACTGGAGAACTCTCGAGTTCGATTAATATCAAACAGAGGGCTGATTTTGAGTTAGACAAAAAGGTGAACATCTTTAAGTATCGTTTTGCCCTGCCATCTAATTACGATACAAAGACCTCTTCTCAAAAGGTGAAAAGGATTAACGTTTCTTTTTCACCAGAACCCACAAAAGTAACTGAGATGAAAGACAGTTTCGGGAACACATTCAAAGAAGTATATTACGAAAACATTAATAAAAACATCTCTGTAATTATTGATTTCGATATAGATGTTACATCAACACTCCATCCCATCGAAAGCACAGCTTCATTTCCTTTAAAAGACATACCAGAAAATACAAAGCTATATTTACAACCTACTAAATTGGTTCAAGCTAAAGACAAAGAAATTGCATCTCTTGCAAAGAAGCTAACTTCAAACACAACTTCACTTTACGAGGCGGTTAATAACATCATAAATTTTGTGACTGATAACATAAAATATACCTATAATCCTCCACAATATAGTGCTACCTATACGTTAGCTACAAAGACAGGCAACTGCCAGAACTTTGCTCACCTCTCGATTGCATTATTAAGGGCAGCTGGAATACCTGCAAGAATCGTTGGGGGCATATCACTTAAAGAACCTTGGAAAGTCCCTGCCGGTAAAGGTGCAACACTTGTTCAAAGCATGGGACAGGGCGGGCATGCCTGGATAGAAGTTTTTTTCCCGGACTTAGGCTGGCTACTTTACGACCCTCAACAATCAAAACAGTTTACCTCTACGCGTCACATCAAACAAACTCATGGCTTGGACTCTAATGATATCAATGATTCATGGCAGGCTGCTCCTTATCTACCAAAGTATGAAGAAAGCATTGATGTTCACTTTATCAATGACCATATAACTCTAAAATTAGATGGGGACGAAGATTATCCAAAGGCTTATATGCTTAGCAACTCTGTTAAAACTCAAAAAAAGGTGGATATCCTGCCAACAATTGAAGAAAAACCATCACTGCCTGAAAAGATTGAAACGCCATATGAAAAGACAATTGTTTTTGGCAATACTAACTTTCCAAACCTTGTTGACCTTTATAGTATATCAGAAAATAAAGCGACGAGAATTTTTGATAAAGAAACTGCTGAATACGTAACGTCTCAAGATATTTACGCTCAGGCATTTAGCATAAATAATTCTGTTAAAATTAAGACTATTTCTCTTGCTATACACAAATTTGGCGGCGATGGTGCAGTTTATATAGACCTGCTTAAAGACGAAAATGGCAAACCTTCATTTAAAGGTGTTCGTTCAGACTTGATCTTTTTGGACAAGGTTCCCAGAAAGCAGGGCTACTATTGGCTTGACTTTACATTTTCTAACGATAACCAAAAAATTGAGAAAGGTAGATACTGGATAGTGTTGAGAAAATCTGGTGAAGCAATAATTAACTGGTTTTATATTCCAGGGAATCCTTATGGTGATGGTGACGACACACGTTCAACCGCTAAAGGCTGGCAATGGGATGATATTTTGAATTATGATTTTGTTTTTAAAGTAACCACAGATAGAGAATAGAGAAAGGGGGGCGATTACCCCCCCCCCCAAAAAAATTAAAATTATTTCTTGCTAAACCTTCCACCCGTTTTCATAGGATCGCCCTTGTAACCCAATGCCTTAAAGTCAATTCTACCCTTTTCTGAATGACAGTCATTGCACTTTAAAGCCTTTTCCTTAGGTGCTACGCCATGAAAAATTCCCATATAACGTTCTGTCTCAACAAACTCGTATTTTCTTACTTCTTTGTTATATGCCCTTTTTGCACCTTCTTTGATTGCCTTGTCAATATTGCCTTCAAGAAACGCAATATCTGTGGCAACAGGGATTAATCTTTTAGTTTCTGGATCTACAGGTAGTTTGGCTTTGTGTAGCTTATATGCATAGATTCTTGAGTTTGGATCTTTAATTCCTCCACAAGAGCCTGCCATAGTAGTTGTCCCCTGCACTATTTCAACGGCCTTTTCTGGATCGTGAATAAATGACTTCCCATTCCACCACGTATATACAGGGATTACATTTTTCTCAAACTTAATTTCTGGTTCGTATTTATCCGCATCTTTTAAGTATTCAAGCTTGCTCCAGTCTCTCTCCATATCTGTTGCTTCTTTTTTAGCAAATTCTGGAATATGACAAACAGTACAGTACAACGTAAGCGCATGCTTGTTGATAAGCTCGTTTGAATGCGGTTTGTTGCCATGACATTCTGCGGTATCACAAGAAGGCTTGTGGTTCTTGTTTTCTGTTCCTGCAAGGTCAGCACCTCTACCTGATATCCTATGATTTTCAGATTTATGACAATCAATACAGTTTAAACCACCTGCCAAATGTACATCTGTGTCTCTATCTGCTTTAACCATTGATGCCTCAACGTCACCTCTTTTGTAATTAAACCCGCCGCCAGCGCCAGCATGACATCTTAAACACATACCCTTTTTTGGTTTTTGAACATTCTGTGCCCTTACTGTAAGAATTTCTTTTTCATCAGTTGGAACCCATTTTAACTTACCATTATCAGAAACAACCTTTCTGTTATACCCGGGGGCATGACAAATCATACAATCAATATTTTCCAGCTGTTTCTGCGACAACGTTTCTGATGGCATCAAGCCAAAACCTGCATGACATTTTGAACAACCATTCGTCACTATCTTCCCACCTTTATTTTTTACATCAAAGATCCAGTTAACCCAAGCTCCCGTGCAAAAATCATTAATAACATTTATTTTACCCAGCTTTTTCCCAGAAGCGCCAATGACATCTGGTGTATCTGATTTCCATTGATAATGTGTGCTGTAAAATACATCCTTTGCCTCTTTTTCATGGCATTTGAGACACGTTTTGGTTCCCTCAAAACTTTTAACATAGCCTTCATGTGGGTTTTCACCTAACTGTTGATAAACGCCTTCACTTGTCCTTTGAGAATAGGCAATACTTGCAAACATAAAAATCGCTATTACAAAAATCCATAATTTTCTCATAAACTACCTCCATAGCAAAAAGTGTATAGCAACCCCTCACACAAAGTTAACTAAAACCTGTATGTTACTGACGCATAATAGACATTAATTTTGTCAACTACCGGCATCAGGCTATCCAATGCTGAAACATCAGATATCTTTTTGGGTGCTCCCAATGGACTACCGCTATTTGTATAGTCATAATCATAGAACTGTGCCCCAAACGTCATGAAAAAGTTGTTTTTACCAACGATTGGCTGGATGTAATAAACTTCGTAAACATCACCTCTAACAGCTAACTTTGAAGCAACGACATTATCTTCTGCACCAGTAAAGTTGAACCAGTTTTTAGAACCATGGTTGTATTCCAGCCCTAAATACCCTTTTGTTAAATTAATTGGTGCCTTAACTCCAGCCCAGATTGAATAACCTGTTTTTGATTCTTGTCCACCGTTGTCATTAAGCAACGCATCCTGTCCCATAAATTGCATCATTGGATTTTTAGAAGTACCATCGGGATCTGTTTTGCTTATTGCAGCAGAGACAAAGTAGTTAATATCTTTAACTTTTGATTGGAAAAGTATGTTAGCCATATCCATAGAGCCAATATTTGCTGTCGCCTGCATCCTTGATACATATCCACCCCAGTTAGGGTTTAAATAGTATTCATCAAACGTCCCGTTTCCATCTATATCAAGCGCATTGATCGTAAATGGCATAATCACAGTTCCAGTAAAACCATCAGTAATATCAAACGCGTGTGCATAGTTAATCATTGCCTTTGTTTTTTTATCATCATACAGTTTTGCAATAAATCCCAACATATGAACATCTTTTACATCATTTTGAGATGATAGGGAGTAAGAATTGCCAACACCTGATTCAAAACCAACACCATAACAAAGTTTAAAAGATGCACCTGTTATCTTTGTTAACTCTTCAAGCTCAAAACCCCATGACGCACCGTCAAACTGCCAGTTGATTATATGTGCAAGCGGAGAGCCACCTACTTCGGAATGTTCTTTCAACTCCAATGGTGCACCTGCTGTTGCTGGCCTTCTACCAAAAGAAATATGCCAGTCAACCTTATCCCACCTGTTTTTATACACAAAATATGCCCTTTCGACCTTTAACAAATCATCTGTTGGCACTGAGACATCATTTCCGTCCATATTCATAGTGTTCATGTTGCCGTTATAAAATTTAACCCCTGATGCATCAGCCCATGTCTTATACATTGTCAATCTTCCAGAAAACGAAAGATTATCATTGATTTTTGAGTCTAAATTTACCCTCAGTCTGTTTGTAAACATTACATCGTTATTAGAGTTGTATTTTTGAGGGGCTATACTTTTAAACATGCCCTGATATTTTGCCAGATCGGCTGATCCAAATATTCCAGAAAAATGTGGGTTGCCTAAACTGTTATTTCCGAGTATAGGTAAATCTGCATTAGCGTCATAAGTATTGTTTGCATTCATATCCAGAAAAGCAGTACTATTAACGAATCCTAAAGAAACCATTGCTGGAAACATTGGCTGTAACGTTGCTCCATACTTCTGTAAAAAGGCAGGATTAAATGTGTAGCTACTGCTTCCAGCTGGTAAAGGAGTACCACCGATTTTTGTCCCATCAACAGCAAGCCTATCGAATGCCCATAGCTGCATCATTGCACTGCCCCATTCTGGCAGCCCTCTTACATCCTTGTAATGTGCTGCAATAGCCTGTGTTCTGAAATCTATCCTCAAGCTTACCTTGTCTGTTGCCGTGTGTCTCTCTGTTACGGCAACCCTTTCTTCAAGGTCATTGATATCTGCCTTTAACTGCTTGATTTGTTTCAACAAATCTTCTACTTTAGGCTGTTCCTGAGCAAATCCTTTGCCTGTTAATAAAATAAAACTAAACATAAAAACCAGTAACAAAATTTTCTTCATATTTGCCCCCCTTACAGTTTTTTGGATAGAAATTAAATCTAAGCAAATTTAGTCACATGTTTGTGGCTGTTCTGAATCTAAGGCACCTTCCTGAACAAAGCGATAAATATGTTCAAAATCAGTTTCGCTAATTTTTTTAAACATCTCGTTGTCAGAATGTTTTTCCTTCAATTTTGCCATGTCATTGTCAAACAGCCTTTTCCATTGTGCCATTGTTTTGTGCATTGGTGTCACCTTCTTTGCCTTGCTGCCATCGTGACAACTTCTGCAAAGCTCTCTGTATAACTCCTTCCCTTTTTTCACGTCACCTTTGTTCATATCAAAGGCGTAAACGTAACTAATACATACAAGAACTACTAAAAAAGTTACTACTTTTCTCATATACGAACCTCCTTAAATTAATTTTTTTTTATTTATTATAATTTTAATTTTGCCACAATTAGATAAATTGTGAAGCAATTTAATATTATTTTTTACAAAAGAAGTGTTTCAATGGGATTTTGAGTTAACAAAAGGTTAGAAAATGTGGCTGGGGTGGGAGGGATCGAACCTCCAGATACCAGAGTCAAAGTCTGGTGGCTTTGCCAATTCGCCTACACCCCAATTGTTTTTGATTTGAAAACTTTATAATTTAAAAAATTTGCTCTTGATTCTAAATAAACACGCTCTGCAAGAAATTCTTCCTCAAAAACACCAAACACCGCAGAGCCACTCCCGGTCATCATCGCCTTCAAAGCCCCTTTCTTTTCAAGAAAAGTTTTAATCTCTCCAACAACAGGATACTTAGCTAATACGGGCTTTTCAAGGTCATTGTGCATTATATTTAGCAGCAAATTTGTATCTATTTGTAAGTTTTTTATATTAATATCATCTTCCTTTTTTGTCAATGTCAATTTGAAATTTTCGTATGCCCATCTTGTAGATATGGAAAAATCTGGCACAATTATCACAAAGTATAATGTCGGAAAGCGAAGAAAAGCAGTTACTTTCTCTCCTATACCCTCTACGAAAGCAGGTTTATTAAATAAAAAAAATGGCACATCTGCACCAACATTGTTAGCAATCTCGATTATCAACTCATCAGTAAGATTAATTTTTAACACTCTTAACAAATAATTAATAAAAACAGCTGCATCACTACTACCTCCGCCCATACCACTGCCTATAGGAATGTTTTTCTCAACTTTTACTAAAAATTTTTGCGAAAATCTTATATGCTTTTTTAATAGTTCAAAGCCTTTTGCAATTGTTGTTTTTTCTAAAGGGCAGTCTATGGGTATCGAGAACGTCTGGAAAATTTCTGCTTCCTGCGATGCCACTGTCTCGATGCTAACTACATCATATATATCAATTGGCACGTTTATCATGTTTAACAAATGGTAACCATTGTCTTTTCTGCCAACAATCTTAAGGTAAAGGTTAAGTTTTGCATTTGCTAACAAGCTATCCAAGTTAATCTCCGACTATAAATGTTTTCGCAAAACCTTTTTTTTTGAGTTTGCTACTATATTTTTCTGCATCTTCTATCTTCTTGAAACTACCAACTCTAACCCTATAAAAAAGTCCTTCTTTGCTTTGAAACTCAATGATCTTTACTTCAACATTTTCATCCATAAATGACTTTGCTAATCTTTCGGCATTTTCTTTAACCATAAACGCGCCCACCTGTATTCTGTAAAATGGTGCATCGTAGCTTTCCGGCTTTCTAAAACTAAGCTTATCGCCTTCATACACAGGATACCCAAGCACCTCTAACTCTACCATTGCTGTTCCTTTATTGAGGATATCAAGTTCTTTTGCAGCGGCATAAGAAAGGTCTATAATTCTGCCACTAACAAAAGGTCCCCTGTCGTTAAGACGCAAAATTACTTCCTTTTTGTTCTCAAGATTTTTTACCTTAACGAATAGCCCCAAAGGTAAAGTTTTGTGAGCAGCTGTATAATCATACATATTGTAAACTTCGCCAGTAGTCGTTAGTAAACCATGAAAATCCTCACCATACCACGAGGCAATCCCAACTTCTTTATAATCCGCTGCAGCTTCTGGCAAGATTGGATAGTATTTCTTGCCGAAACGCTCGTATGGTGTATAAAATGCAGTGGAATTTGGCTTCATTTCTTCTGCACGTACCAGGCTTCCCAGAACCAAGAAAAAGAAAAACATTCTTACAAACATATAATACAGTTTACCAGATAGTGACAATAAACTAAATTACTATTTCGGATTTTGAATATATGTGGGCAAGTCGCAAAGGATCGGGCAGACGGTATTTTGTGACAGCGTTCATTACAATTGACACTGAAGATGATATATCAACAAGATTGCCTGGTGAAACAAAAACAGGCTTTGTATTTTGTTTTGTCCTTACTACTGCACCTACAGCCTTTCCATCGACATATAAGAGGGCATAATCACCTTTTTGATTGCCTACCTCACCATATTCGCCTATCAATCTTTTTTTCGCACAACCTATTGTTGGAAAATCAAGCTTAACACCAAGATGCGATGCAAAACCTAATCCTTTTGGATGAGCAATCCCTTGCCCATCTACCATAATAACATCAAACTTAGACTTTATTTTTGCAATAGACAATAAAGTGGTCGGAAGCTCTCTGTAAGAAAGATATCCCGGAATATATGGAAAATCAGCAGAGCCTTTTTCTGAGGCAAACTCAACTATTTCTTTGTTCTTAATATCGTAAAGTAATGCGATAGAAATTATTGTTCTGGTATCTTTTATATAAGATGAGTCTATACCAAGAATAAATCTAACATCGGTATTAAAAGATTTTATAAGCAGCCTTTTCTTAAGACTTTCTTGCTGTTTTGAAAGCTCCTTTAAATCGATTTTCATACAAATAGACCGGAAATTTTTTCCCCACAAAACCCACAGTTACCAGCTTTAAGATTGAGCTGTTTAATTCTAAATCCTGACCTTTCAATAACAATCTTGTTACACTTTGGGCAGAATGTTGATTCACCTTTTTCTCCCGGGATATTACCGGTATAAACATAAAATAATCCTTCGTTCTTACCTATTTCCCATGCTCTTCTAAGCGTTTTTACAGATGTTGGGGGCGCATCAAGAAGCTTGTAGGTAGGATAGAATGCCGTTACATGCCAGGGAGTATCTTGTGAAAGTTCATTTTTTATAAAACTCGCTATATCTTTAAGTTCTTCATTACTGTCATTGTAGTTTGGTATTACAAGGGTGGTTACTTCTATCCAGATGTTAAGCTTTTTGTAAAGTTTCAATGTGTCAAGCACACCCTGTAGCTTTGCCCCACAAACCTTTTTGTAAAATTCTTCTCTAAAACCTTTTAAGTCTACATTTGCTGCATCAAGGTAAGGTTTAATGTCTTTTAAAGGGATATCTTCAGTGTAGCCATTTGTTACGAAAACGTTGTAAAGTCCCCTCTCTTTAGCTAACTTTGCAGTATCAAAGGCATATTCAAAAAAAATGGTTGGTTCTGTATAAGTGTAAGCAATGCTTTTCGCTTTTATCTCAATTGCATCTTTAATAACTTCCTCTGGCAGGTAATGTTCGCCAAGTATTAAATTGTCTTCCTTGGGCATCTGAGAAATATCATAGTTTTGGCAGTACAGGCATCTAAAATTACATCCAACGGCAGCTATCGAATAAGATGTTGACCCAGGGAAAAAATTAAAAAGAGGTTTTTTTTCTATCGGATCCAAATGTTTTGCAATAGCCTTTGCATAGTTAAGAGAAAACAAATTACCACTAATGTTCTTCCTTACACCACAAATGCCAAATTTATTATCTTTAATTACACAATGGTGTCTGCATAAAAAACATTGAACAGAATCGTCCCGTTTTTCAAAATATAGTGCCTGTTTCATCTTTATCCCCCCTTTCGAGTAATCCTAACCTATAGTCCCGGTAGAAGAGACAACAACCAATAAATGCAGAAATAATTACAGGGCCTAAAAATATGCCTATAAAGCCAAAAGCCTTAATCCCTCCAAAAAGACTGAAGAATGTAAGTAGTAAATGTAGCGATAGGTACTGATGAAGGAAAATCGGTCTTACAAAATTGTCAACGGTACTGATGAAAAGGAGACCTACTACGATAACAAGAATGCCTTTCAAGATAAAACCTTTGATTAACAAAAAAATCGCAAGTGGCAACCAGACGATGGCGCTTCCAACTACTGGAATAAGAGACGACACAGCTGTCAGTACACCAAGGATAAGAGAAGATTTAATTCCAATAAAATAAAAGGCTATAAATGCAATTAATCCCTGTGCAAAGGCTGTCAAAAGCACGCCTAAAAACGTCACGTAAACAACTTTTTTTAGATTTTCAAAGTAGAATTGTAATTCTTCATTTGAAAGTGGTATCAAATTTTTCAAAAGCGCGGAAAAAATTTTTCCATCTTTCAACATAAAAAATGTAGTGAACAAAGTAATAAAAAAGCTGAAAAATGCAGATGGTATTTGTATCAAAATCCCTTCCGACCTAGAAATTACTAACAAGCTGAACTCTTTAAGCTTTTCTTTGACAACATATGCGATATCCACTCTCTGGACATTAAGGGTATCTGTTATTCGATTAGCAAAATCCTGAAGTGTCTTGTTTTCTAAAATGTTATAAATGTCCAGAGATTTGTCATGCATTAAGTTTTGAGCAAAATCGATAGTTTCAGAAACAATCAAGGTTATAAGAAACGCTCCGGGGATTATTACAAGAAAAATAATGATAACCATCGTCAAAGATGCAGACAAAGTCTCTCTATTCTTTGTTAACTTTAGGATTAATTTATGTAACGGGGAAAAAATTACGGTAAGTATTCCAGCCCACAAAATTGGGTAAACGAAAGGATTGATTACCTTGTAAATAAAATAAAAGAGAGCTAAATAAAGCCCCCACAACAGGATCAAACCAATCGGTTTTGACTGTGACATAGTATACGTTCTGATTTTACTCTTTATCTTGAAAGAGGTCAAAACTAAAATTTTTTAAGACGGGATTAAACGTCTTGCTTTTTTGTTTTTCTGTTTTTTCCACATTTAAATTAAGGCTTTTTTCCTTTGTTTGTGGCTTTACTTTGTATAACTGCCTATCAAAAGCCTTTACTATCGACGTCCAGTCACCATTCTGAACGTCTTTTTCTACAGCTAATAAAAAACCATTAATTTTAGCATCAAGATTATCAAGAAAATGTATCACAAGAGCTTCTAAGGTTTTTGGTTTTTTAGGAGAGCCAAACTCATACTCACCATGGTGACTTATTAAAATGTGTCTTAAAATATTTAAAAGTTGTGGTGGAAAATCAGGAATCTCTGATGATTTTTTTACAAGAAGCTCATCTGCAAGAATTATATGTCCAAGAAGTCTTCCTTCGTCTGTATAGTTTGTAGCGAAAGAAAAAGAAAGTTCTTTGATTTTTCCTATATCATGAAACAATGCAGAGAAAATAAGAACATCACGATTGAGTATATCCTTATAAAAACTGTAAACAAGTTCCGCCAGTTTTGCAACGTTAACCGTGTGCTCTAAAAGCCCCCCCTTATAAGCATGATGAAGGCTTTTTGCTGCGGGAAAAAATCTTAGTTTTTCCTGAATAGAGTTGTCTTCAACAAAAACATTTGTAAACAAACGACTTATAAAAGGATCTTTGATTTTTTTCCCGATGTTTAAAAACTCCTGCCATAACAGATTTAAATCTTTTCCAGATTCTGGCACAAAATCGTCCATGTTTATACTTGTTGTATCAGTAATTTTCTTTATATCCCCTATCACAAGCTGCGCAATACCCTGATATAACTGAACACTGCCTTTTACTTGAATAAAGTCGTCCTTTTCAAACACGCCATTTAATACGTCAACCTTATCCCAGACCTTGCCATCAATGACACCAGTTTTATCCGAAAGCTTTAGAGACAGGTAAGGCTTCCCTGTTTTTCCCGTTGCAAGCACCTTTTCGCTAACAAAAAAAACTTCTTGCAGCTGTTCACCCTCTTTTAATTCTGAAATAAATTTTTTACTCATACACCTATCCTAACTCTTTTATTTTTTCTGCTACTTTTAGACCATCTATAGCTGAAGTAATAATACCACCAGAATAACCAGCACCTTCGCCGCATGGAAATAATCTTTTGACATTAACTGACATCAAATTTTCATCTCTCGTAATTCTATATGGCGATGATGTTCTTGTCTCCGGTGCAATAAGAACAGCTTCTTCACTAACTATACCTTTAAGATGCCTGTCAAACTCAATCAATGCCTCTCGAAAAAATAAATACATATCGCTATAAAACTCCCAAATTGGATACGGTTTTACGTTAAAAGGAAAAGATGTATTTAAGTTTTGAGTATGAACGATTTTTTTATTAATAAAATCTATAACCGTTGCTGCTGGTGCATCATAGCTACTTCCACCATATTCAAACGCCTGCTTTTCAATCTTTTCCTGTAATAAAACACCGCCTAATTTTTCATTATGCCATAAGTTTGGATTATAAGAAACAACAATCGCAGCATTACCGAAAATACCATCTCTTTTATAGTAACTCATGCCATTCAGTACAAGATGATTCCTTGAAGAACATGCAGGCACAATCATGCCACCAGGGCACATACAAAATGTATAAACTGATAGGTTTACCTCAGGAAAATATTTAGTAAAGAAAAATTCTGCCGGTGGCAAAAGATTGTGTTTTTTTCCATACATCGCAAAGTTTATAATGCTTTGTGGGAGCTCTAACCTATATCCCATGGCAAAACCTTTCGGTTCAATAACTACTCCCCTGCCAGACAACATACGCAAAGTATCTCTTGCACTATATCCAGTTGCTATAACAACAAAATCTGCATTAATCTCATCTTTGCTTGTTTTAATACCTTTCAAGACTCCCTCTTCAATAATTAAATCATCTAAACGCTCTTCAAACCTTGTTTCAACTCCTAAATCCTGTAATTTCTTTCTCAAATTAATAATTACTCTACGAAGTCTATCTGTGCCAATATGTGGCTTAGAAAGGTAGGCAATTTCTTCTGGCGCCCCTGCTTTGATGAACTCATCAATAACAAATTGATAATAAGGATGTTTGGTGCGAGCTGTCAGTTTGCCATCAGAGAAAGTTCCTGCACCACCTTCGCCAAACTGAATATTTGACTCTTCATTTAAAAGTCGGGTTTTTAAAAACTGTTCAACATCCATGACTCTTTTTTCTATCGGTTTGCCACGTTCAACAATAATACACCTTATTCCAGAAAGTGCTAAACTTAAAGCGCAAAATATCCCTGCTGGTCCCATTCCTACGACTATAACCTTTTTCTTATTAGAGACAGAGGCGATATGAAGCGTTGAAAAGTTGCTCGAGCTGACTTTTACAACATCAGTCAAATTATGTTTACTTATATCAACAGATGTGTCAAAAAGTATCCTGTAGATCCAGACAATCCTGTTTTTGTTCCTTGCATCAAGCGATTTTTTCAGTATCTTAAAGTATTTAAAATCAGTTTTTGAAATTGCAAGTTTTCTTGCAAGCAAATCCTTTATGTTTTGCTTTTGAGTTACAGGTATGGGAATTTCGACTTGATACATAAATCAATGCATTGGAAAGTAAATTTTTAAATTTAACTCTCCTGATTTGAATAAAGATACGTCTAACCTACCGTTTATTTCTTTCAGGTTTAAAACAGCCCTTGCTAAACCAGCCCCATCTTTATAATGAATATCAAAAAATTTAAGCGTATTATCACACCCATCAACAATTCCGCTCTGATAAAACTCCAAAAAATACTCCTGCTGGTGACTTGACAAACTAATTTCCAGCGCGCCGTGTATTGGTATGCAACCAATTAAAATTGTTAGAATATCTTTAATTATTATGTGAAACTTTCCCTTTTTCCCATTGTAAAGAGGAAGCTTTTTAGCAAAATCGGTTTTAATATACACATCTTTTTCTTTAATCGTTTTTTTCAGATCTGTTAATACATCCCTGATACAGTTTTTTATTGAAAATGCCTCTTCTTTCTGAAACTCCTCAGGATGTTTAAGTATATCGAGATCTCTCTTTATTAAATCAATCTTTCTTTTAATCGACTGAAAACATTGAGTCCTGTTTTCTTTGTCAATATAGCCTTTTTCAAGCAACTCAACATTAGTAGATATTGTCTGGAGTGCGTTTTTGATATTATGAGAAAGCATTGACAAAAGGCTCTTTAAGCTTTCAGCCTTTTCCGTATAGATTAATGATGTCATATTAGAACTAACAGTTTTATCACATTTTAAGTGAGAATTGCTGATTTTGTTTGAAAAATATTGTTTCATTTTGATTATTTTGTTTAATTTTTCTATCACTTCATCAATGCTGAACGGTTTTTTTATTGTATCGACAATATTTTCAGGCAAATTTTCTTTAAACTGGTCAATATCTGCAGCAGTAAAAAGTATAACTGGTATTTGTATGTTCCTCTCGTAAATACGTCTGGCAAGAGAGATACCATCTACCTCAGGAAGATAGTAATCCATCAAGATTATGTCAAAATTAGAGTTTTTTTCTAACTCCTTTAGTGTCTCATTATAATTGATAGCTTTAGTAACACCAAAACCTGCCATCCCAAGTGAAAGCGAAATCAGATTTAGTATGTCAAAATCATCTTCTACAATAAGTATATTTTTATTCAAAACAATCTACTTAAAGTAAAATTTTAGTTCTTCAATAAGCTTCTTTGTGATACGGTTTTTGTCTTCTACATCCTTGAACATCGCAAGCATAAAACGATTAACTTCCTCAACCATATCCACTACATTTTTAAACGTTTTTGCTTCTTCTTCGCTCTCTTTGAGTACATCTTTTGCAAGATTCCTTATTTCCTCATTAGCCTGCACAATTTGATTACTACCCTTTTCTTGCTCCTCTGCAGCAGTAGAAATTTTATGTGCAGTCTCCTTTATTTCATCAATAGAACGAGATATATATGTTACACCTGCCAGTTGCTCCGAAACAGCCTTTTCTACATTTTCACTAAGTAATTTAGAGTTATCTGCACTATTTTTTAGTTCTTCATATCGTGCCTTAGAAGTTGTTGCAATGACAATACCTTGTTCTACCATAGATGTTGTCTTTTCAAATGCCGCTAAAAATGCTTCAGCTTCATTTCTCAAGTCATCAACAATGCTTTTAATCTCCTGCGCAGAAAGTTTAGTACGTTCAGAAAGCATCTTTATCTCGTTTGCAACAACAGCAAAAGGCTTTCCATACTCCCCTGCCTGAGATGCAATAATTGATGCATTAAGGGAAAGAAGGTTTGTCTGCTCTGTAACGGCGGTTATCGTTAGCACGATTTGATGAACTTTGCTAATCGTACTGCTGAATTTTTCAAAAAGTCCCATTGATATATCAAAGGTTGATTTTACATTCTCTATAAAATCGTAAATTTTATTTATTGTTATAGCCCCTTCTTGAGCCTTTTCGCTTAACCTCTTGCTGTTATCCAAATTCAACTTGGAGCTTGAAGCAATCTCATCCGCCAATTCCTTCATCTCAAACGCTGTAGTAGCAAGCTCCTCGGCTGATTTGTATTGGGTCTTTAATGCTTGAGATGTCTCTGCTATAGAAGTATGTATTTGTGCTATCGAAGCAACGCTTCTTTCCAAAGATTGAAACAGTTCATGCATATTAACATCAAGCATTCTGTAACCTTCGTTCATTTCAGAGATTATTTCAGAAAATCTCGCAATCAAATCATCATGCTTCTTCCTCTGAAGCAGTATCATATTAAATGTGTTTTCTAACTGTACTGAAAGATTGTTAATGCTTTCAATAAAATACACGTTAGTTATTGCTTGAGAAACTTGCTGAGACAACAATGACAAAACAGCCAGCTCATCTTCTGAAGCAACCTTCTTTTTATATTTGTTGTCAACATTAATGACTCCAATCGGTTTGCCTAACCTATGAATAGGCAGACAGAAAAACGATTTAGTCCTAAACGACTCTAAATTACTAAAAGGGGGATGTAAGTGAAAGTCTTTCGGATAATCATTGATATTCTTTATCAGATAAGTCTTGTTATCATGAATCGCACGAAATAATAGTCCTCCTTCATTGCTGTTAAAAGGCACCCATATCTTTTCTATAGGATCTCTTGTACCTAAGGTAACAACACATTTTATTATGTTTTTTTCTTCGTCAACCATAAGTATATTAACTCTATCAAACTCAAGTATTTCATAAGCACACCTTGCCACCTCTTCCAGAGCTTTCTGTAAAGTTGGAGCCTGCTGAATATGCTTAGCAGCCTCTAATAACCTGTTAGTCTTTAATCTAAGATTTTCAAGTGTAGTTTTATACTCTTGCTCTCTCTTTTGAATTTCAGCCTTACTCTTTTCGAGCTCTTCATTTTTTTCAGCTAAATTGTCCCTGTTATAGCCGATTATATAGCCAAGCGTTCCCAGAACAACTATAGATGAGCAGAAATAAAACATTAAGGAAAGATTATAATTTGAGCTAAAAAAGTCAGACAGATATTTCCACATCTTTCCATTTTCGGAAAATGTAAGAGCTGCAATGACAATCCACCCCAAGGGGGCACAGAGACCTGCTACCCCCCCTAACAACATAAATTTAACTCTATGAGTCCGCACTTTTAACATAGTTACCTTTCTTCCCTCATTTTAATACACATAACGGAACAAGGTGATTTTTTAACAACCTTTTCTGCAGTACTTCCAAAAACAAACTTTTCCAGACCACGTTTGCCTGCGCTTCCAATAACAATCATATCAATCTCTTTATCAACCGCAAACTTAATAATCTCATCATCTGGCACACCAAATATTATCATAGTTTCGACATTTTCAAAACCTTTAAGTTTGGAGTCTTTAAGTTCTTTCATCAGTTTTTTTGCTCCGACTTCTATTTCTGTTCTAATTTTGTCAAAAGAGATGTGTGGTACATAAAAACCTGTATATTCCACGGGTTCATAAATAATATGCAGCACGTAAAGCTTTGCACCAAAATTTCTTGCAAGTTCTTTTGCATACTCTAAGGCTTCAAAAGAGTATTCAGAAAAATCTGTAGGACAAAGTATCTTTTTAATCCTCATATGACTCCTCCTTCTCTTA
Organism: Deltaproteobacteria bacterium; assembly: GCA_037442505.1. Taxonomy (GTDB): domain Bacteria; phylum CALINM01; class CALINM01; order CALINM01; family CALINM01; genus JBBIPZ01. Next base: position 48,758 of record JBBIPZ010000017.1, read on the forward strand.
AATTTTTGTATTTTTAAGTTCTTCAGCAGCAACTTCGGGTAAAATAGGATTAAAAAAGAAGCCTGTTCCCCATTCTAATCCAGACATACGAAACAGCCTTGGTGATATTTCAAAATGCCAGTGGAAATCATAATTTATCGTACTCCAATAGCCTGGCCTTGGTATCAAATTGGGTGCGGTATGAACCGCCATTGTATATGGTGGTACAGACAAAAGTGCAGCTAATTTTTTTAAAACTATTATTATCGTTTCTGTCAAATCGTTAGCAACGGTAGGAACAATATCCTCATAAATTGCCTGATGTTGCTTTGGTAAAATAAACACTTCGTAAGGTGAAAGCGAGGCAAATGGCGTTAATGCAACAAAGTTAGGTGTTTCAAGCACAATTCTTTCTTTTAACTTCAATTCATGCTTGATTACATCGCAAAAAAGACAACGCTCTTTGTCTTCATAATATGATTTTGACTGAATAAGTTCCTCTTTGACTTTTCTCGGAGTTATAGGCGTTGCAAGTATCTGGGAATGAGAATGTTCCATGCTACCAAACGTTCCCAAGCCAAAGTTTTTGAAAATTGTCACATACTTAAAACGTTTATCCTGTTTTAGTTCTGCAATTCGCTCCTTGTAAGCCCACAAAACATCTCTTACCTGGTTAAAAGAAAGATCTTCCAATTGTGTTTTATGTTCCGGCGTTTCGACTATAACTTCATGAATTCCAAAGCCTGATATAACATCATAAATACCACTTGGTTTCCTATCCAATTCTTCATCGGGTTGCAAAACAGCACCTTTGTTTTCAAATGTCCTTATCCACCAACCGGGTCCATTTTTTTCTGAGTCAACCTTTCTATACGCCAAATTTTCTGGTGGAGTCTCCATCTCATGTCCGGCACAAAAGCTACATTCGGACTGTTTAGCTGTTTCGAAATGTCTTTCTTTCCAGAATTCAAATATCTTATCTCTTAAAGTAGAATTAAATACAACCCAATGTCCAGTGAAAGCCTCTTTTCTAATTTCTTTCATATTATTTGCCCTCTATTCTTTTTATCAAAGTAAGAACTTCTTCAAGTCTAACAGGCTTGTTAAGATATTCAAAAGCTCCACAATTAAGTATTTCATAAAAGCTTTCACAATCACCGTATGCGGTCATCATAACAAAGGTTGTGTCTTTATAATTTTTGTTGCAAAATTTAAGAAGATCTAAGCCATCAAGATTTGGCATCTTAAGATCGGAAAGGACAAGATCGATACTTTCTTTGTTTAACAAAGTAATAGCGTTTAGTCCATCACTCGCTTCAAAAACTTTATATCCCTCTTTCTTCAAGAAAAGTGAAAGTCCCCATCTTGCATCATCATCATCTTCAACAATCAGTATGTTGTTAATCTTCTTCACAATGTAAGTTTACTTTTAATATTAAAAGTTGTCAACATCGTCTATACGTATTTCTGAAAGTCTTTTCTTTAAAAGTTCATTCAAAACCTTTGGGTTGGCTTTGCCTTTTGTTTTTTTCATAACCTGCCCTACAAAAAATGAAAAAAGCTTATCTTTTCCGGACAAATAATTTATCAATTCAGTTTTATTTTCTTTTAACGTATCGTTTATTACTCCAATTAACTCAGACTCGCCACTAATCTGTGCTAAACCCATTTTCTCCATAAGTATAGCCGGAGGAGTGCCAGACGCCATCATCTCCGGAAGCATTGCCTTAGCACCGTTTGCATTAATCTTATTTTCATCAAGTAAACTGAACAACTCTTTTAGGGCCTGCGGCGAGAGTTTTGTTTCTCTAATCCCAACTTTTTTCTCGTTCAGCTCTTTTAAAATTTCAGTCATAAAAAAGTTACTCAATGCTTTAGGATTATTGTAAAGTTTTACACACTCCTCATAAAATATTGCCACATCTTTTTCTGTAGTCAAAACTTCTACATCATACTCTGGAAGCACATATTCTGATATAAAGCGTCTCTTTTTTACATAAGGTAGTTCCGGCATTTTTTTTCTTACTTCTTCAATCAATGAGTCATCAAAAATAACAGGCATCAAGTCAGGCTCTGGAAAATACCTGTAATCATGTGCTTCTTCCTTGCTTCGCATCGAAATTGTGATCCCTTTTACAGAATCAAATAACCTTGTCTCTTGAACAACCTTGCCGCCACTCTCGATTATATCTATCTGCCTTTCAATTTCGTAATCAATTGCCCTCTGGATAAATCTAAAACTGTTTATGTTTTTTAACTCCGCCTTCGTTCCAAATTTTTGCTCACCTTTTTTTCTGACAGAAATATTGGCATCACAACGAAAACTACCTTCTTCCATATTTCCATCACAGATACCAAGATAAAGTAAAATCTGCCTCAACTCTTTTAAATATGCTACTGCTTCAACTGAACTTCTTAAGTCTGGTTCACTGACAATTTCAAGCAACGGTGTGCCTGCCCTGTTAAGATCTACCAGGCTGCTATTACCTTCGTGGATTAATTTGCCTGCATCCTCTTCCATATGAATTCTGGTTATCCCAATGCGCTTTTCTCCAACATCTGTCTTGATCATAAGATAACCATCACTGCAAATTGGCAACTCATATTGAGAAATCTGATAACCTTTAGGTAGATCAGGATAGAAATAATTTTTTCTGGCAAAAAAACTATCTTTATTTATCCTGCAATTTGTTGCAAGTCCAAGCATTATCGCATATTCAACTACCTTTTTATTTAACACAGGTAAAACGCCGGGCAGCCCCAAACATACCGGACATGTCTGTGAATTTGGTTCGGCTCCAAACTTTGTAGAACAACCGCAAAATATTTTTGTGTTTGTAAGCAACTGTGCATGAACTTCTAATCCTATAACCGCTTCGTAAGACATTAACAATACCTCCTCACTTATTAGCCTGCTCAAAGGCATAAGCAACATTTAAAACTGTCTGCTCATCCATATAATTACCAATAATCTGTAAACCTATTGGCAGGTTTTTAGAATCAACACCACATGGAATAGAAACAGCTGGCAACCCAGCTAAATTAACGTTAACTGTAAAAATGTCAGAAAGATACATCTTGATAGGGTCATCCGTCTTTTCTCCCAACTTAAATGCAGTTTCAGGAGAAGTTGGGCAAACAATAACATTTACTTCTTTAAAGGCATCCTCAAAATCTTTCTTAATCAACGTTCTAACCTTGCTTGCCTTTTTGTAGTATGCATCGTAATATCCTGAAGCCAATGAAAATGTTCCCAACATAATTCTTCGTTTAACCTCTTCACCAAAACCTTCTTTTTTAGTTTTGACATACATTTCGTGAAGATCTTTTACATTTTCAGCACGGTGCCCATATTTAACACCATCATATCTTGCAAGATTTGAGCTTGCTTCAGCCGTAGCAATTAAATAATAAACCGCTATCCCATAATCTGAATGAGGCAAGCTTATCTCTTTTATTTTAGCGCCTAAAGACTTTAGCAAATTTATAGAGTTTTTTATTTTTATCGACACATCTTCGTTCATTCCCTCAATAAAATACTCTTTTGGCACACCTATGGTTAAATCATTTATTTTTCGAATAAGCAATTGAGAATATGGTGGCACAGGTGTTTTGAGAGATGTTGAATCCCTTTCATCTCTACCCGCAATATTTTCCAATATTAAAGCAGCATCCTTAACTGTTTTAGTGATAGGTCCAATCTGATCGAGCGACGAGCCAAAAGCAATTAATCCATAACGACTAACAAGCCCATAGGTTGGCTTCAAACCAACTACACCACAAAGAGATGCAGGCTGTCTTATTGAACCGCCAGTATCACTACCGAGTGCTGCAGGAGACATTGATGCAGCGACGCATGCCGCCGATCCGCCACTGCTGCCACCGGGAATTCTTTCTGTATCATGTGGGTTTCTAACAGGTCCAAAAAAAGACGTCTCGTTAGAAGAACCCATCGCAAACTCATCCATATTGGTTTTGCCTAAAATAACCATACCATGTGATTTTAGCTTTTCAACTACAGTGGCATCGTATGGAGGAATAAAGTTATGTAAAATTTTAGACGCACAGGTAGTTCTAATACCTTTTGTACAAATATTGTCTTTTATAGCGATTGGGATGCCTAATAGTGGTGCTTTTACTCCAGCTTTAAGTTTTTCATCTGCATCTTTAGCTGCCAACACTGCTTCTTCTTCAACAATTGTAATGAACGCGTTTATGTCAGGATTTAATCTTTTTGCTTGCTTAATAAACATTTCTGTTAGCTCGGTTGAAGTAGTTTCTCCTTTGCCAAGCATTTTAGAACACTCTGTTATGGTTAGATCTTTTATATCCATTTCTATTTTGCCTCCTATTCCTATTCAACAACTCTTGGAACTCTAAAAAAATTATCGCTTTTTTGTGGCGCATTTAAAACAACATCATCTGGTGACAAAGATTCCTTTTCTTCGTCCTCTCTCATTACATCCACTACAGGCAGCACATGATAAGTTGTAAGGACATTGTCCACATTTAAAACACCAAGCTGTTCAACATATTCGAGAATTTTTCTAAATTTATCGGTAAAACTTTCAATTTCCATATCCTCGAATTCTAACCTGGATAGTTTAGCGACATACTTAACAAGTTCTTTATTAATCTCGGCCATTTTATTTTACATCCCCCTTTAACTAAAGTTAGTTTTCTTTTTGAAAGCCAAACTAAAATTAATAGTATCATACCAAAAAAATACTTCCTATGTAAACACCATCCCAATAGCATCCCAATAGGG
>JBBIPZ010000018.1:0-47009 GCA_037442505.1 Deltaproteobacteria bacterium
GTTTACGTGGGGCTTCTTCCTCTCATATTTTGCCTTTGCCATATCTTGCCTCCTAAAATTATAATAATTTTATTTTGCCACAATCACCTTAACTACCTTTCAAGCCCACGACCGGGATTGAACCGGTGACCTCGTCCTTACCAAGGACGTGCTCTGCCGACTGAGCTACGTGGGCGGCTAAAAAGCGGGAAACGGGATTTGAACCCGCGACCCCCAGCTTGGAAGGCTGAAGCTCTACCACTGAGCTATTCCCGCATATTTGTCAATGGAGAGGGGAGGATTCGAACCTCCGAAGGCATCCGCCGACAGATTTACAGTCTGTTCCCTTTGGCCACTCGGGAACCTCTCCCTAAAAAATATATCTTAAGCTGGCGATGGGATTCGAACCCGCAACCTGCTGATTACAAATCAGCTGCTCTGCCGTTGAGCTACGCCAGCAAAAAAACACACACTTCTCCAAAAAAGAAGTTGAATATTTAATATATTTTACAAAATAAACTTTGTCAACAATTTTTTGTATTTTTTGTTAAAAAATTTCCCAGGGTGTCGGTATAAAATACTTTTCAAAAAGCGTTAAGAGGTATCTGTCTGTCATCCCTGATATAAAATCAGCCACTTTTTCTTCTTTAGTCCCTTTATAGCGGTTTTCAGATTCCTGTTTGAAAATTTTTGGATTATTTAAGAAAAAATGAAAAATTTGTTCTAAGATTTTCTCTGCCTTGTAAAACTCGGCATGAACTTTATCAGACTCATAAACATTTTTATACATAAATTCACGCAACATAATGACATTTTCGTAAATTTCATTGCTAAATGCTATTTCCAATGTACTACTTTTTCTTGCAAAATTAATCACATCCTTAACCATAGTGTTTATTCTTATGCTATGCGTTTCTCCAATATATTTCTTTATAGCTCCGGGCAAATCTGTGTCTTTAATGACTTTTGCCCTTAAGGCATCATCTAAATCATGACTAAGATAAGCTATTAAGTCTGATACTCTAACAACCTCACCTTCTTTTGTAGCAGGTACTGTCTTTTTGTCTTTAACAAGAATTTCTCCTTTACCTTTTGAATGTCTCAAAATTCCATCTCTTACTTCGAAAGTTAGGTTTAATCCCTTGCCCTCTTTCTCTATATAATCAACAACTCTAAGACTTTGTTCGTTATGTCTGAATCCCTTTTTAAGCAACCTATTAAGGACTGTTTCTCCAGCATGTCCAAAAGGTGTATGTCCAAGATCATGTCCTAAGGCAATAGCCTCTGTAAGGTCTTCGTTTAGCCTTAATGCTCGCGCGATAACACGAGATATTTGTGACACCTCAAGCGTATGCGTGAGTCTTGTGCGGTAGTGGTCTCCTTTGGGTGCTAAAAATACCTGTGTTTTGTATCTTAATCTACGAAAAGACTTTGCGTGAATAATTCTATCTCTATCTCGCTGAAACTCAGTTCTTAAATCGCATTTTTCTTCTTTTTTTAAGCGTCCTCTCGATTTACTGCTTAATGCAGCAAAGGGAGACAAAACCTTTGTTTCAAGTAGTTCGTTTTCTTCTCTGACTGTACTCATAAGCTTAGGTAAAAAGTTTTCTCTTTTGTCGATTATACATCTTTAACTCTAAAAAATCACTATAACTAAAATTCTCTGATTCTAATGGCAGTATAGAATTGTTATGGTACAGAGGTTCTGAGAGGTCATATTTACACTTTGATTTAATTTTTTCATAAAGTTTTGATCCCGGGACGGGTGAATATTCTGATAAATAAGGATAACCGCCAACATCATAAACATAATCTATCGCCTGTTTTAGTTCTTCTTTAGTTTGTCCAGCCACCCCACACAAAAGATAAACTCCAAGTTGATGTTGTTTGAACCCAACCTTGTGGAGCCTTTTCATTGCAGTTTCAAACTCTTTAAGACTAGTTTTCGAATCATAACGGTTGTTTTGAGTAAACTCTAAACTTAACCTTAATTTCTGAAAACCAGAATACATTAGAAGCTCTGCACACCTATCATCAATAAACCTGATATGAAGTCCATTTGGCGTGTAAAACCTTAACTTTATACCAGTTTCTATAACACTCCGCAACAATTTAAAAATGTGATTTTCTTTATTATAAAGCAGGGCATCGTCATAAAAGGCAACAATATCTGTTTTATAGAGTTCAGTATATTTTGTGATATACTGCAAACATTCTGCAGTATCGCCATACGCTATATTACCACCATAAATTGATTTAGATGCGCAATAATCACAACTAAAAGGACAACCATACGATGTTAATATCGGAATATAGTTAAGTTTTTTGTAAAAAAGTTCCAGTCTGGGCAGGATAAATGTTTTGTTAAGTTTTTTTCCTAAAACCCTGTCAAAAAAATTACTGGCATTGCCTGTTATCACTACGTCAGCGCCGCTATTTTGTTGTGCATGTTCGGGCAGTAACGTTGCATAAATGCCGCCAAGATAGCATGACACATCCGGGAACACTTGTTTTATGAGTTTTATCGTCGCATTAACCCCAAGGTACCAATAGGTCATAACGGACGTGATGATAACTATATCGGGCTTTTCACATTTTCCCAGAATATTTCTAAAGACATCCACGGGAAGCCCGAATCTATGATATCCTTTGTCAAACATTGAATACTGATGTGGAGTATCTACCAACTCTTTGTAAAAACTACCTGTCCCATCACTTTTTCTTTTCGTAGCAAACTGCTCCCCAAAGTTCTCAGCATTGCATAAATCGATAAATTTAACATCATGACCAGTTTCTGCGAGTAAAGATGCTAATATTAATAAACCATAGGGCTTTGCATAAAGATCGTAATAAGTAAAATCATACACCCATGGGTTAACTGCAAGGATCTTCATGATTAGCATATTTTACAAAATTTTGTTGTTCTTGTGTTAACAAATATGTGAAAATCATACTATGTTAGAAATCGTTTCAGAAAACCTGCAACCTTTTGATAAAAGGGCAAAAGATGTTTTCTCTTTAAACGAAAATGCTTTGGCAAATTTCGTTACAAAAGTAGAAAAGTTTGGAGTAAAATTTATCGATGTAAACTTAGGACATTTAAATAAAAACAAAGAGAAAATCGTTTCGTTTTTCATAAAAAATATCGAAAAATACTCATCATTAAATATTTTGATAGACAGCACAGATAGTGAAGTGATAGAAATTGCAATAAATACCGCATCAAAAAAGCCCATCATCAACGCATTCTCTTACGAAGAGAAAAAGCTTGTTAATATCCTTCCACTTGCTAAAAAATATGACTGCAAAATCATTGGTCTGGTGATGGCTGACGGATATATTCCCACAGAGTTAGATGACAAACTCTATCTTGCGGAAAAGATGGTGAATGAAGCTGAAAAATTAGGGATTGATAGAGACAAAATAATATTAGATCCAATTATTGCACCACTTGGCTGGACTGATGGTGTTATTCATAACAAATCAAATCTCGAGTTTATAAAATTTGTCCAACAGGTTTTTGGAGAAGAAGTGAAAACTATCTGTGGTTTATCAAATCTAACGACAAGGGCAGCCAGTATGGGGACTAACTTTCCCTTTCAAAGCATTTACTTATCTATGCTTTATACTGCGGGGATAAGTATGGTGATGATTGATATATTTAACAAAACTTTGTTTAATACAGCTAAATTTATTAACACCTTGGACGAAAAACGCGTCTTTTCATTCGGTGATTTTATCCCTTAATTTTCTGATCTCTGCCTTACGTTGTTCTTCTTTAAACCTTTTTAAAATAAATTTTTTCAAAAATTGGTCTTTGTTCAAATAAGGCAGGCTGTTTTCCTCAAAATATCTTATGGTCACATCAAAAACATTGCTTATATCTTCTTCATAAACACCATGCCTTTTTATTTCTTTAAAATAAATCTGCTTTTCTCCCAGTAGGGATAAAGCATTTTCAAAATCTTCATCTGAAGCAAAATATTCCCTTTTTACCGGGATTTCTGAGATTAATTCAAGAAACACAGTAAAATAGCCACCAAAATAACGATAGGTTTTGTTAATTATATTTACGGCCAAGCCGTTATCCAAACTGTAAGAACGCAAGCAGTCCATCATCTATTTCCGTTAAAAAAGTAGCCACCGGATAGGTTATAAACATGCTTAAATCCAATATTTTGCAAAAACTTTGTCACTATGTAACTCCTGTAACCTGTCGCACAATAAACAATTATCTTTTTCTCTTTCAACGTCTCAAGCTCATTTACCCTGGCTCTTATCTCGTCAATCGGAATGTTAATGGCATTCTTTAGCGCCCCTCTTCTATTTTCGGCAATGCTACGAACATCAAGTAAGACAAAATCATTAATATTTTCAGGAAGCTTAAAGACAGAACGGACTTCTTTTTTCACAATGTTATTACCAATCATTCCAGCTACAATAACAGGATCTTTTGCTGATGAAAAAGGAGGTGCATACGCCAGATCAAGAGACTCAAGATCCTCGTAAGTCAAGCCAGCATATATAGCTGTTGCAATTACATCAACTCTTTTATCAACCCCCTCATAACCGATAACTTGCCCCCCTAACACCTTGCCACTGAGGTCAGCCAACAGTTTAATATATAACGGTTGTCCTCCAGGATAATAGCCTGCGTGGTGTTCTGAAGTCAAAAAATGTGCTGAATAGCCAATCCCTCTTTCCTGAAGCTGCTTTTCATTAAAACCTGTTACTCCAAAAACAATATTATGGAACTTTGCTATCGCAGTACCAAGTGTGCCTTTATAACGTTTCTTTTCACCTTCACACACCGCATTAAATCCGGCAATCCTTCCCTGTTTGTTTGCGGAACCAGCTAAAGGTATCCAACACACTTCCCCATTAATCCTATAGAAGTTTTCCGTCACATCGCCACATGCAAATATATCCTTTATTGAAGTTTCCATAAACTCATTAACTTTTACTGCACCTCTTAACCCACATTCGATACCGGCATTTTTTGCTAAAGCAGAATTGGGCCTCACTCCCAGGGAAGACAGTGCTATATCAAACTCGATAACCTGACCATTTTCAAGATATGCTGCGTCACCTTCAATCTTAGATACACCAACACCAGTAATAACGTTTATTCCTTTATTTTTAATATATCTTTCAACTATCTTTGACATTTCAGTGTCAAAAGGCAACAATATCTGCGGCACCTTCTCAACAATAACAACGTCCATATTTAAGTTTTGAAAATTTTCTGCCATCTCTATTCCGATAAAACCAGCCCCCATTATCAGAGCCTTTTTTGGACATTTATTTTCTATAAATGATTTGATCCTGTCCATGTCCCCCAAAGTATATAATTGAAAAACCTTTTCTCCTTTTAATGGAGCAGGTGTTATTGGTTCTGCACCAGTAGCCAATATTAACCTGTCATAATTGTCTTCAAAGACTAACCCTGTTAATCTGTCTTCTATGACAATTTTTTTCTTTTCAGGCAACACCTGTTTTACTAATGAGTTGCATTTAACTTCTATATTAAACCTTCTCTTTAGATACTCCTTTGTAACAACCAATAGTTCGTCTCTTTCCTTAATAGTCCCACCTATGTAGTAAGGCATTCCACAGTTGGCATAAGAAATATTTGCACCTTTTTCGTAAATGACAATTTCACAATTTTCCGAAGTTCTTCTCGCTTTTACTGCAGCGCTTGCACCAGCAGCAACACCTCCAACTACTACCAGCTTCATCGCTTTTCCCCTTTCTTTAATAAGAATTAATTCTTCCACCTAACACAATTTTTTCCACTCTTTTTCGCCACATATAAAGCCTCATCAGCCTCATTAACGAGCCTGTCAATGTCCAACGATTGTCTAAAGTGGCTAACACCAAAGCTTAAAGTCAAACTTTTATTTAAGCCTTCTATTTTCATACTTTCTACAATATTTCTTATACGCTCTGCTAACTTAACCGCATTCTCAAGTGTCGTTTGAGGGGAGACAATTAGAAACTCTTCCCCCCCAAATCTCCCAACATAATCGACCTTTCTAACGGAAGTCTTTAATATTGTTGAAACCCTTTTTAATACTTCATCACCTTTCTTATGTCCCAAATTATCATTTATCTGTTTAAAATCATCTATATCAGCAATTATTAAAGAAAGATCATAACCATATCGTTCGCTTCTTTCAATCTCAGTTCTGAGTATATCCATTATTTTGCGTCTATTAAAGAGAGTTGTTAACTCATCAATCATCGATAAGTCAAGAACTTTCTGATAAAGCATTCCATTACGTAGAACAAGAAGTACAGTGTTTAACAAAAAATTTATCTTTTTGATCTGGCTCACATCTTCTCGCTTTAATGATATAAAAACCCCTCCAGATAAATGCTGAAGGTTCTCAGAGGTAGCTACATTTTCAATAAAGAACATCTCCTGTTTATCCGGGTAAGACAGAGGTAAAATTTCAGTCCCCACATTGTAAACAAACTCAACAGATGTTATACCTTTATCAAGAAATGTTTGTCTGGTATAACTTATCATATCTTCAAATGGTTTGCCATATTCGTAGTTGCTATATAAATAAACTTTAAAACGCCCCTCATACTCAAGTGCAAAGCCGATACAATAAAAGTTCGCTATCTTATAAAGATACTGAGAACAGGCTGTAACAAGTTCAGTTATATTGTTTGTCCTGAATGATAACTCGGTTATGTCATTTATTAAAGTTAACTCAAATAGTCTATTATCAAGGATTTCGTTTAAAAAGCTTAATATATCAACTTCGGTAATCTCCAGCTCTTCCTTAGGAAAATTGATATGGCTTTCCTTCACAAATTTTTTTACATCCTCAATGAGTAAATCAATTCTGGTGCTTTTAGAACGGTATATATCTGCCCCTGTCTCATACCCCCAAAGTTCATCTATAGGTTTATCAAGTGCTGTTAAAAGCATAACAGGGATTGCAGATGTTTTGGAATGGTTTTTAATAAATCTGCAAGCTTGATAACCAGTAATGTTTGGCATTTTGACATCAAGAATTACAAAGGATGGGAAATACTTGAACACCTTTTTTATACAGTCAATACCATCGATAGCGTCTATAACATCAAAGCCATTTTCGGTGAAAGAATCCTTAAGCTTCGCTCTTATAGATGGGCTATCATCAGCAATTAAAATCAAAGGCCTGTTTTTCATAGTACCTTAGTATACTTTAGTTTTGATGTTTTAAAAATTATTTTTTACCTACGGTATTTTTTCACGATATTTTACTCACAATAACTATTGAAAATCTCTTCAAAAAAATGATTAAATTCAACAAATAGAGACAAAACCTCTGGGTCAAAATGCTCTGGAAGTGTTCTGCCATCACCATTTTTTATTATATTTAAAGCCATCTTGTGATCAAAGGCTGGCTTGTATGGTCTTTTCATTCTCAACGCATCATACTGGTCAGCTAACATTAGTATTCTTCCTTCAAATGGTATTTCTTTACCCCTCAATCCAAATGGGTAGCCCGTGCCATCCCACCTCTCGTGATGGTATAGAGTAAACTTTTCTGCTGCCTTTAGAATAGGAGAATTTGAACCAGATAATATTTTAGCACCAATTAACGGGTGAGACTGCATAATTTGTAACTCAGCACCAGTAAGTTTGTCTTCTTTGAGTAATATATAGTCAGGCACACCAATCTTGCCTATATCGTGCATTGGTGCGGCATAATACATAATTTCTGCCTCTTCGTCAGAATAGTCAAACATTTTTGCGATGAAATGCACATAGTGGCTGATCCTTTTTATGTGCATTGCAGTATTGGGGTCTTTATATTCTGCAGCGATAGTTAGTCTTTCAATAGTTTCAATATAAGAATTTTTTAAAGCCTTTGTTCTTTCGTTAACCTTTTCTTCGAGAATTTTGTTGTGATGCAACAAAAAATCTTCATAATCTTTTATTTTCAACAAATTTTTAGTTCTTACGAGGAGTTCAGTTTTATTAACAGGTTTTATTAAAAACTCATTCGCCCCATTTTTAAGTCCACGAATTCTGCTTTCCTCATCAGAGAGAGATGTAACCATTACGACAGGAATTCGGCAGGTTTCTGGATCCTCTTTAAGTATTTTACAAACCTGAAAGCCGTCCATACCGGGCATTACCACATCCAAAAAAATAAGGTCAGGGTTAAACTCTTTTGCCTTTTTTATCCCTTCTACACCATTTTTAGCTGTTTCACATAGATATTCTTCAAGATACGAAACCATTATCTCAATGATAAGTTCCGTGTCGTCTATTATAAGAATTTTCGATTTTTTCATATTATTTTTTTAGCTTAAAAGAAAAAAGTTTTCAACAGTAACTTTTTTTAATAAAGCAAAAAAATTTACCACAATTGTTCTAAAAATATGTTATTATAGAAAGCTTAAATAAATTAGGAAGGTTGAAATGAAAACTGAACTTTTCAGAAATATAGCCATAATAGCTCATGTTGACCATGGCAAAACAACGCTTGTAGATGCGATGCTCAAACAAAGCGGGATATTTAGAGCCAATCAAAATGTTCAGGAAAGGGTGATGGACAAGATTGATTTAGAGCGCGAAAAAGGCATAACTATAATGGCTAAAAATACTGCAGTTACTTATGGCAACTACAAGATTAACATTGTTGATACACCCGGGCACGCTGATTTTGGCGGAGAAGTTGAAAGGACATTGAAACTTGTTGACGGGGCGCTTTTGCTTGTGGATGCATCTGAAGGACCTCTACCACAAACCCGCTTTGTTTTAAAAAAGGCTCTGGAACTTAAGCTCCCCATAATTGTCGTTATTAACAAAATAGACAGAAAAGATGCACGCATTAAAGAAGTAATAGATGAGGTTTATTATCTTTTTATTGACCTTGAAGCAGACGAAGCACAATTAGAGTTTCCTATACTATACACAAATGCAAGGGATGGCGTTGCAAAAAAATCTCTTGATGAAGAGTCTAACAATCTTAAACATCTTTTTGATACAATAGTAACACATATTCCTGCACCAAAAGGTTCTTCTGAAAAACCTTTGCAAATACTTATCGCGCATATAGATTATGACGACTATGTAGGACGTATCTGTATTGGCAGAATTTTCAATGGAACAATAAAATCTAACGACCAGATTAGTTATGGTAACAACAAAGATTCTTTAAAACGAGGCAAGATAACAACAATATTTACGTTTGAAGGTTTAGAGAAAAAGTCTGTTGATATTGCAGCGACGGGGGACATCGTCGCTATCGCTGGAATACCTGATATTTCGATTGGAGATACAATAACAAACACCGAATCGCCAGCAATCTTGCCTACAATAAAAGTAGATGAGCCAACTATTGCAATGTTGTTTTCTGTCAACACAGCGCCATTTGCTGGTAAAGAGGGTAAATATGTCACCTCAAGAAATCTTAAAGAAAGGCTTTTTAAAGAAGCGCTTCACAACGTTAGCATACGTGTTGAAGAGACAGATTCAAGTGACAGCTTTAAAGTGATGGGCAGAGGTGAACTTCAACTGGCTATTTTAATTGAAATGATGCGAAGAGAGGGATATGCATTTTCAGTCTCAAAGCCTGAAATAATTCTTAAAGAAATTGATGGGAAGGTTTACGAACCATTTGAGTATGTAGTTATTGACTGCCCTGGAGACTTTATGGGCACAATCAACCAGAAGATGGGAATCCGGCGTGGGATTTTGATGAAGGTGGTCAACCATGAACAAGGAAGGGTGAGAATGGAGTTTCGTGTTCCAGCGAGAGGGCTGATTGGTTTTAGAAGTGAGTTTTTAACAGACACAAGAGGAACTGGTATAATGCATCATGTATTTGATGGATATGAGCCTTTTTCTGGCAATATCACTTCCAGACAAACAGGCGCATTGGTTGCAGATAGACCTGGCAAAGCGACGACTTATGCGTTATTCCATCTACAACCAAGAGGCATACTTTTTATTTCTGAAAACACAGAGGTTTACGAAGGCATGATTGTTGGCGAAAATTCGAGAGAAGTTGATCTTTATGTCAATGTAACAAAAGAGAAAAAGCTTACAAATATGAGGGCTTCTGGTTCCGATGAGGCATTAAAGCTGATTCCACCTGCTTTAATGAGCTTAGAAAAATGTATAGAATTTATAAAAGAGGACGAACTTGTAGAAGTTACACCAGTCTCCATCAGGATGTGTAAGAAGTTGCTTGATAAATCAAAGATTAAACGTGGTGAATAGACTAAAGTTTGTTACTCTTTTCCCAGCTTATCGCTTCTTTATAAAACCTGAATTGGCGTTCTTTTTCTTTAAATTCTTTGTTGTGTATCTGCCTTCGACCGTTTACATTCTTAATGCCAATATATGCGTGAAGCATCTCGTGATAAACAACGTATTCAAGATAAAAAAGCGGAACCATTTCATTATCAAGAACAGGACTAATCCTTATTAACTTATAATTTTCGTTGTAGTTACCTAACTGCCTTGTTCTTACCCTTCGTCTATTAGAACTCTTACCCCAGCTTATTTTTACATTCAATCCGTTGTCAAAATATTCACGATTAAGCCGATTATAAATTTCTAAAAGGTCGTAATGCCTTCCTCCATGTTTAATGTTAATGTGCTTATCAATTTTTCTTTGGGAGGGTGTTTGTTTTTTTAAAAAAAATCTTACATTTTTAGAGATAGGTTGTCTGTTTAAGGCAAAAAGTGCCAATTCTTTAATAATACCATCATCGGCAGTAAGAAAAATGCTTGAAAGTCTGACAATTATTTTTTTATCAATTCTTTTAACTGAAAAAAGAGAAAAAACGTTTCTGGTAATCACAACTTCTACAGGCTTTCTCAGAATGGTCTGAAATATATGTTTGAACCGTTCACTCGGTTCAAGAGGCAAAAGCAGCATCTGAGATGATAAAATTTTTTCGCTCACAGTAGGGATTATACTATATGTTAGGATAAAAATTAAGTGAGAACGTTTGTGATCTTTTAATAACGCGCCCGAGAGGATTCGAACCTCTGACCCACAGATTAGAAGTCTGTTGCTCTATCCTACTGAGCTACGGGCGCAACTGTTGGCTTAAAAAAAGTCGGGGCGAGAGGATTTGAACCTCCGACACCCTGCGCCCAAGGCAGGTGCGCTGCCAGGCTGCGCTACGCCCCGAATAGACAACAGATAAATATTATAAGCAAATAACACTGGTTTTGGCAATAAAAAAGTTTAATATTTCTTTTTAAAGATAAAAATTAACCCGGTAATGACAAAAGCTATACTTATCCACTGTGCGGTAGAGAGGTTTAGATAAATGCCACGTGGGTCACCTCTAAAAATCTCTACAAAGAATCTAATTAAACCATAACCAAGAATATAACTGCCAAACATTAAACCTTGCCTGAACAACTTTTTCCTCGAAAAATATAAGACAAAAAAAAGCGTCAGGTTCAATAAAGCTTCGTAAAGCTGTGTTGGATGAACAGGAATATTAGGTGGGGCTATAGTCAAAGGATGTGTAAACCTGACTGCCCAAGGCAAATCACAAACTTGACCATAACAACAACCTGCAGAAAAACACCCCAATCTCCCAAAAAAATGTGCAAGGGGAACACCAAGAGCGACAGCATCAAGTGTCTTTATAACTGGTATCTTATTTTTTCTCAACAAATAGACAACAAGTGGGACAGCAGCAAGTAAGCCGCCATGGAAAACTAATCCACCTTTCCAGATTTTAAACACATCTATAAAGTTATTTTTAAACTCTTCTGGAAAATATGCAACGTAAAAAACCCTACTACCAATTATTCCCGCCCAAATCCCCCAAAAAAGTATGTCAACAACCTTATTGCCATCAATATTAAGCCTATTGCACTCCCTTTTAACTATATACATCGCAGCTATAATACCGATGGCAATCAATAAACCATAAGTATGAACTGCAAATTCGCCAATTTTAAAAAGTTCCGGAAACAATTATAGAATGTCCTCCTTTTTTACAATCTGTCTGTAAAAAATCATCAATATTCCAACAGTTATGAAGCTATCCGCCACATTGAAAACTGGCCAGTGATGATCACCCAGATGAAAATCAAAGAAATCAATAACAAATCCCCTTACAACCCTGTCATAAAAGTTACCAGCAGCGCCTCCAATTATCATGCCAAAAATTGATGCTTTCAAAATACCACCATTTTTATCTTTGTAAAATAGATAGAGTATGGTTAATATCGCAATTACTGTGGAAACAAGCAAAAGATAGTGCTTGATATCTCCACCGTTATGAAACATGCCAAATGCTATTCCCTTGTTCTCCACATAAGATAGATTGAAAAAGGGCAAAATCCTCTTGCTTTCGTATAGGGCAAACTTACTCTTTACGACCAATTTAGATGTCTGATCTAATATGAAGACAAGAATAGCAACGCAAAAAAAGGTAAACTTATACTTAACCATTAACAATCTCAACACATCTTTTGCATAATGTAGGGTGTTGTTCTGTCAACCCTACCGTTTGATCATAAACCCAACAACGCTCACATTTTTTGCCTTCTGCGTTATCGATATCGAAACTTAAAACTCTTTCTGTAGATTTATATTTGCCTTCGCCTTCTTTGTTCACATATATCTGAGAAACAATAAAAATTTCTCTTATTTCCTCAAAAAAAGTTGCTACAGAAGGCAAATCAGCTTCACTTAAGTATATGGTGAGTTTGGCATCTAATGAGTGCCCAATTATCTTGTTTCTCCTTGCTTCCTCCAGTGCCTTTTGTGCCTCCTGTCTTATTACTAACAGTTTGTCAAACATCTCACTTAAGCTATTATTTTCCCAGAATTGCGGCAGACTGTTAAACGTCTCAAGAAGCACTGATGCCATTTTATCCTTCATATTGAGGTGTTCCCAAACCTCATCACATGTAAATGAAAGTATCGGTGATAGCAAAAGTGCCAGATTTTTGCAAATCTCAAAAACAACCGTCTGAGAAGCCCTTCTTTTCACATCATTTTTGTTAAGCACATAGGTACGATATTTCAAAATATCAAGATAAAGTGAACTCAAATCTACAATACAAAAATTATGGATAGAGTGAAAAACCTGATGAAAATCGTAATTTTCATAGGCATTTATTACTTTTTCGTTTAACTTATAAAACCTGTGAAGGATAGCCTTGTCGAGATTCGACATCTTTTCATAAGGCACGTAATCCTTTTCTGTATCAAAATCTCCCAATACACCGAGCATATACTTAAAGGTATTTCTAACCCTTCGGTAGGCATCTACCAATCGATTCAATATTTCTTGAGAGATTCGGATATCTTCCTTGTAGTCTTCAGAAGCCACCCATATTCTTAATATCTCTGCACCATATTTATCAATTACTTCCTGTGGCGAGATTACGTTACCCAATGATTTAGACATTTTTCTACCATTTGCATCGACTACAAAACCGTGTGTTAGCACCTCTTTGTATGGTGCTTTTTTATATGCTGCACAGCTTGCAAGTAGAGAACTGTGAAACCAACCTCTATGTTGATCTGATCCTTCTAAATACATATCAACGGGAAGGTCATAATTGTACTTGCTCTTCAGGTAAGAATAACTCACTCCCGAATCAAACCATACGTCTAGGATATCTTCCTCTTTTTTAAATTCCTTTGAGCCACATTTTTTGCAAGCAACCTCACCATTTAAAAAGTAGTCTGCCTCTTTCTCAAACCAAACATCAGCCCCATATTTTTCAAAAATATCCGCAACTTTTCTAATTATCCCTTCATCAAGGATTATTTCTCCACACTCTTTACAAACAAAGGCAACTATTGGCACGCCCCATGCCCTCTGTCTCGAGATACACCAGTCAGGTCTGTTTTCAACCATGTTATAAATCCTATCTCTGCCCCACTTCGGTATCCATTTCACTTTTTCTATCTCTTGTAAGGCTATCTTGCGCAAACTGCCTTTTTCCATTGATACAAACCACTGTTCTTCAGCCCTGAAGATAACAGGTTTTTTGCAACGCCAACAATGTGGATAAGAATGGGTAATTTCTCTGCTACCTATCAACTTGTTCAACTCTTTTAATTTATCAATAATTTCAGGATTAACTTTGCCAACATTTTTCCCTGCAAAATAATTGACATTTTTTTCAAAGTTTCCATGACTATCTACAGGGGCATAAACCTCAATATTATACTTAAGCCCTAATTCATAGTCTTCCTGACCGTGCCCTGGAGCAATATGTACACAACCTGTTCCGGTATCAAGTGCAACAAAATCAGCCATTCTTACAACAGAGTGCCAGTTTTCAAAAGGATGTTCACATTTAACACCATCTAAATTAATTCCTTTAAACTCACTGATAACTTTACATTCTTTGCCAAGAACGTTTTCAAAATTTGAAAGCAGCTCTTTTGCTACAACAAACACTTCTCCCTCTGCCTCCACTGCCACATAATCGTAATCAGGATGTAACGCAACCGCCTTATTTGCTGGTAAAGTCCATGGAGTGGTAGTCCAGATAACAATGGAAACAGGTTTACCAGATACGGGTATGATATCTGACACATCATCTTTTACAGGAAATTTGACATAAATAGATGGTGAAACATGATCTTCATATTCTACCTCGGCTTCAGCCAGAGCAGTTACACACGATATGCACCAGTAAACGGGCTTTTTACCTTTGTAAACTATACCTTCTTTAACGAAGTTGGCAAATTCTCTAACAATATTTGCCTGATAATCATAATTCATCGTTATGTAAGGTTCGTGCCACTCACCTAAAACTCCTAATCTTTTAAACTCTTCAGCCTGAATCCTGACAAACTTTTCTGCATAGCTACGGCAATATTTTCTAATCTCAAGCTTGCCAAGTTCTTTTTTTGATTTACTCAAATCTTTTTCTGCCTGTAATTCGATAGGTAAGCCATGACAATCCCATCCAGGAATGTAAGGTGTATCGAAGCCTTTTTTAAAATAGTACTTGACAACGATATCTTTCAATATCTTGTTTACAGCATGTCCAATATGTATATGCCCGTTTGCATAAGGAGGTCCATCGTGCAGGTGGTAAATCTTTTTCCCCTTTTTTAACTCCCTCATCTTCTCGTAAATTTTAATATCTTCCCACTTTTTTAGCCTTTCTGGCTCATTCTTTGTGAGATTAGCCTTCATAGGAAAAGATGTTTCAGGAAGGTTTAACGTTCCCTTATAATCCATTTTTATATCCTCTCTATGACTTTATTTTATAAGGTAAGGGGTCTTTTATCCCTGCCTCTTCAAAGCCTTTTAATCTCAACCTGCAGCTATCACAAACACCACATGCCTCATATTCTTCTTTGTAACATGACCACGTGAGTTGAAACGGAACACCAAGATGATTGCCAATTTTTACTATTTCTGCTTTCGATTTATGAATAATCGGTGTTACAATTTTTATACAGCCTTCTTTAGTACCTTTATCCACAGCTGTCTGAAATGCGGCATAAAACTCTTCTCTACAATCCGGATAACCAGAGCTGTCTTCTTCAACTGCACCAATAAAGACCTTGCTTGCTCCGATCACTTCTGCCCATGAAACGGCCATAGCTAAAAAATGTGCATTTCTAAAAGGCACATAAGTAACGGGGATACCGTTTTTATCTAAAGATGTTGCAACTGGAACATCAATATTTTTATCCGTCAAAGCAGAACCACCAATCTTTTCCAGATAAGAAATATCAACAACAAGCCTTTTCACAGGCTGAAAATATTCACACAGCGAATTGAATGCTGCTTCTTCTTTTCTTTGTGTTCGTTGCCCATAATTTACATGCAAAAAACAGACCGCATGATCAATCGCAGCTATCGCCGCAGTAACACTGCTATCCATCCCTCCTGAAACGAGAACAATTGCCAAATCACGTCTACACATAATAAGATTGTTATTTTACAATATTTGGATGTAAAAAAGAAATATTTTTTGATTAAGTTAGGCTGCTTTAGGCAACCAGACAATAAATTTTGAGCCTTTGCCGAATTGACTTTCTACATCTATGTAACCACCATGGGCTTCTATAATAGATTTACAAATGCTTAAACCAAGTCCAGCACTACCAGTTTCACGTTTTCTTGACTTATCTGCCCTGTAAAAGCGATCGAAAATTTTCTTTATTTCCTCTTCCTTGATACCTATACCTGTATCCTCCACAACAATTGAAACACCTTTTGTAGAATTGACAATACTTATGATAACTTTTCCACCTGAGACGTTATACTTTATAGCATTGACAATTAGATTGGTAAAAACCTGTCTTAGTCGAAGTCTGTCACCAATAATGTTTGCATCTTCGAGCCCATCATAAATAAGAGAAACATTCCTTTCGGTCGCAAACATCTCCAGTTGATCGCAAAGTTCCAGTATGATATCTTTTACGTTGACATCTCTTTTGTCTATCAGAATATCACCCGACTCACTTTTAGCAAGCAACAACAGATTTTCTACTATATTTGTCATCCTTTCTATCTCTTCTAATATGCTTACAAGAATTTCTTGATACTCTTCTTTACTCCTTTCACTCCTTAAAGCCAGTTCAACTTCGCCTTTCATGATAGTTAAAGGCGTCCTTAATTCGTGAGAGGCATCGCCACTGAACTGCTTGATCTGTTCAAAAGATTTTTCGAGACGCGCAATCATGTCGTTAATGGATTTAAACAGTGTAGCTATTTCATCGTCTCCCTCCAGTTCTGGCAATCTTTTGTAAAGATGATGTGCGGTTATGTTTTTCATTTCGTTGCTCAATAAAATTATAGGGCTGAAACTTTTGTTAAAGATGATAAAACCACCTATATTAGCCACCGCAAGGATTACTGGAATAACAATGATAAATATATGCAAAAGCGACCTTTTCATGTTTTCCAGTTTTGATAAAGAGCTGCCAATTTCAAGGTAGCCAATATACTTATCATGATGGAACATGGGATGAAACAGTACTCTAACTTTCCTATCCTTAATCTCTTTTGCAGTTAGGTAATCTCTAATTATTTTGCTGCCTTCTCTTAGCTTCTTAAAATCAGCATCTGATAACAAAATTTTATCTGCAAGAATATGTGCTGTGCATGAGATAACCTTATTTTCACTATCCACTATCTTTACATAACCTTCTGTGTCTTTATACCCAAGAAAAGCCTCTAACATTTCCCCAAACTCTTTTGAACCACATGAGATAGGCATATCAGACCTTTGAATTATATAAGACGTAGCCTCTGCCACAGAAGTTAATCTATTGTTAATACCTTCTTCAATGCTATGGACAACACTCAAAAAAGTGATGGTAGAAAAAAGTAGAATAATAACTATGCTTGCAATATTAAACCAGATAAGAAATTTAATTCTTATATTCATTTCGGTAGAATGAGCGTCTTTAAGGAAACGGTCCTGAAAGATGCCCTAAAATTATTCTTTAATCATATAGCCAACACCACGAACAGTGTGAATAAGCTTTTTAGACTGATCCTTATCAATTTTTCTTCTAAGATAGTTTATATAAACATCGATAATGTTTGTTAAACTGTCAAACTGGTACTCCCATACGTTTTCAGCAATCATCGTTCTTGTAAGGATTCTGTTTTTGTTCCTTGCCATATACTCAAGCAGACTATACTCTTTTGTTGTCAACTCAATTTCATTGCCACCCCTTGTAACCTTTCTCGTAACAGGATCTATAACAAGATCGTGAATCTGAATAGGCAAAGCCTTTTCAAGTGCATGGCCTCTTCTCATAAGTGCCCTTACTCTTGCAAGCAACTCTTCAAAAGCAAATGGTTTGGTAATGTAATCATCTGCTCCAGAATCAAGTCCTTGAACCTTATCAGTAGTAGAATCTTTGGCTGTCAACATCATTACAGGCCGTCCAATACCGCGTGACCTTATTTCTTTTAACACTTCAATACCATCTTTCCCCGGCAACATAATATCAAGTATTATCAAATCATAGTCGTGACCCTCTAACATCTCAAGAGCCTTTTCACCATCATACGCGATATCAACTATAAGTCCATCTTCTTCAAACCCCCTCTTGATAAGATTTGCCACCTTTTTCTCATCTTCAACCAATAATATTTTCATCTCCACTCCTCCTTTTTCTAATCTTATTGTTAATTTATCACAATTAGATTAAAAAAGAAATATTTTTTTTAATTTTCTAATAAAATTTTTCTGGCAGCACTTATAAAACCTTCCAGCGATTCTCTGTCATTGTTTTTTAAAAGATTACAAAAATTATCAATTTCCCTTTTAAAATCTTCAATTGAAGCCAAAAGATGTTTTTTGTTCGACATAAATATATCAGCCCACATTGTAACATCACTTTTTGCTATTCTGGTAAAGTCTCTGAAACCACCACCAGCAAAAGATGTCACACTTCTTTCCTGAAAAAACTTATCTTTTACAGCAGAAACGAGAGAAAATGCTACAGCATGAGGCATATGACTTACTTCCGCCATTACTGTGTCGTGTTCCTCCGGAGACATTGTAACTACATTCATCCCTAAAACTTCCCATACCCTTTTGACAAGGCTAACATGCTTTTCAGAACTCGTTTTTAAGGGTGTTACGATACACATTCCTCCATCAAAAAGGCTTGAAAACCCAGCTTCTGGACCAGACTTTTCCGTTCCAGCAATTGGGTGCGAACCGACAAAGTTGTTGTATTTAAAATAATTTGAACATTCTTCTACAAAGTTTTTTACACTGCCGCCATCAGTGACTATAACATTTTCATCAACGTCTTTGCTTAAAGCCTCTAAAATTTTAGGAATAGAAAGTACAGGTGCAGCCACAAGTATAAGGTTACACTCCCTGGCTAATAGCGACAAATCAGATATATGCCTGTCTATAATACCCAATTCAAACGCCTTCTTTGCTGAGCGACCTGATAAAGAGTATCCCCAAACTTCTTTGACACATTTACGTTCTTTCATTGCAAGAGCGAACGATGAGCCTATAAGCCCAACGCCTGCTATCCCTATTCGTTCGAAAAAAAACGGTTCTAAATTCATACCTCGCGTCCAACCACTTCTGCAATCTTTCTCATCTTTTCCATCAAGTTTGCAAACTTAGATGGTTTTAGGGATTGAGAACCGTCGCTCAAAGCCTTTTCTGGATGGGGATGTACTTCGACCATTATTCCGTCGGCACCAGCTGCAATAGCTGCAAGTGACATTGGCGTTACAAGGTCCCAGTGTCCCGTGCCATGACTGGGGTCAACAATAACAGGCAAGTGGCTCAACTGCTTCAATAGCGGCACGGCAGAAAGATCAAGTGTGTTTCTTGTAGCGGTTTCAAACGTTCTTATTCCCCTCTCACATAAGATTATCTTTTGATTGCCTTGTGAAGCGATATATTCTGCTGACATAAGGAGTTCATTTATTGTAGAACTAAGTCCTCTTTTTAGAATAACAGGTTTATTAGTTGTCCCTACTTCCAGCAATAGCCTGAAATTTTGCATGTTTCTTGCACCTATCTGAATTATATCTGCATATTTACAAACCAGCTCAGTATCTCTCGGATCCATTATCTCTGTCACAATTGGCATTCCTGTAAGTTCTTTTGCCTCTTTTAAAAGCTTAAGTCCGATCTCGCCTAATCCCTGAAATGTGTAAGGCGAAGTTCTTGGCTTATAAGCGCCACCTCTAAGAAAGGTAGCACCAAAATTTTTCACCTCTATGGCTGTTGAAAAAAGACAGTCCTTGTTTTCAACTGCACAAGGTCCCGCAATGACCGCTATTTTTTTCCCGCCAATTCGAAAACCATCCACATCTATGACTGTATCTTCTCTCTTGAACTCTCTGCTAACAAGTTTATATGGTTTTAAAATAGGAACAGCATTTTCTACGCCTGGATAAGAATCAAAAGGAATATTTCTAATTATTGATTCGTCACCAATAGCCCCAATAATAGTTCTTTCCTTACCTTTAGAAAGATGAGGTTTTAAACCATGTTCTTCAATAAGCTTAATAACCTGCTCTATTTCTTTATCTGTCACATCTGGTTTCATTATTAATATCATAAAAATCTCCCCTCAAGTCTTTTTCAAAATTTTCTTTACTGCTTTTATAAATTTTTGATTTTCTCTGTCTGTCCCAACACTAATCCTAACATATTG
Source organism: Deltaproteobacteria bacterium (assembly GCA_037442505.1). Taxonomy (GTDB): domain Bacteria; phylum CALINM01; class CALINM01; order CALINM01; family CALINM01; genus JBBIPZ01. The sequence continues at coordinate 20,106 of JBBIPZ010000018.1, forward strand.
TGGTAGTCCATATCCTCCAACAGGTCTTACAATGACGCCCTCTCTCAAAAGCGCATTGTAAAAATCCATTCCACCATTTGGAATTTTTACAAGGACAAAATTGCCATAAGATTTTTCGTAATCCAGTCCTATCTCATCAAAAAATTTATAAAAAGAATCTAACCCTTTTTTTGTAACTTCTTTTGTCTTTCTAACATGCTCCTCGTCGTCTAAGGCACCTAATGCGGCAAACTGTCCTAATGTGTTTACGTTAAAAGGTTCTCTTACCCTGTTCATATAGTCGGCAAGTTGTTTATCCATAACCGCATAGCCCACCCTCAGTCCTGCAAGACCATATATCTTAGAAAAAGTCCTTGTAACGATGAGATTTTTATAATTTTTAAGATATGCAATTCCTGATGGATAATCGTCTTCAGTTACATATTCTGCATACGCTTCATCAAGCACAACAAGACAGGTTGACGGCACATTAGACATAAATTTTTCAAAAGCCTTTTTGCCAAACATAGTCCCGGTTGGATTATTAGGATTAGCAAGATAAATAATTTTTGTTTTAGGTGTGATAGCCTTAATAAACGCATCCAGGTCGTGACAAAGCCCTTTAGCTTTAACCTCTGTGAATTTTGCGCCCAAAGACTGCGCTACAAGCTTATAGACAATAAAGGCATATTCTGAAAAAAGTATTTCATCACCTGTTTTATAGAAGGTCCTTCCAACCAGTTCTAACACTTCATTTGAACCATTTCCAAAAACAATATTTTCCATATGTACCTTTAGTTTTTTAGCCAATTTTTCTGCAAGATAGTAACATCCCCCTTCGGGGTATCGATGTAAATTCTTGATATATTTTTTCATCATTTCTATTCCCCTTGGTGATGGTCCTAAAGGGTTTTCGTTGCTTGCTAATTTCACGGCATTTTTAATCCCGAGCTCTCTTTCAAGCTCTTCAACAGGTTTTCCCGGCACGTAAGGGATTAATTTTTCAATGTTTTCTGGAACTAACTTCATCATTTTTCCCCCCTGAATTTTGGATAAGAACCTATTACTTTAAGAAAGATACACATATCTTTCAGTTCGTTTACCGCATCAAAAACCTTCTTATCACTAATGTGTCCATCTAAATCAATGAAAAAGACATATTCCCATGCCTTAGTCTTCATAGGCCTTGATTCTATCTTTGTTAAGTTAATTCCTCTTTTCGCAAAAGGAGATAGCATATTGTATAAAGCACCTGGTTGATCTTTTATCGAAAAAAGAACCGATGTCTTATCATCACCACTCTTTTTCTGTTCTATCTTGCCGATCACAAGAAAACGCGTTGAATTTTCTGTCATATCCTGAATGTTCTTTTCTATCACTTTTAAGTCATAGATTTTTGCTGTTGTTTCTCCCGCTATAGCGGCAGAAGTTTTATCCTTTTTTGCCATTTCTGCAGCCTCTGCCGTGCTTACCACATCTAACAACACTGCGTTGGGCAGATTTTTCTCTATCCAGTTTCTACATTGTGCAAATGCCTGTGGATGAGAATAAATCTTCTTTATATCCTCTTTTCGAGTCTGGGAAGAAAGCAGGCAATGAGTTATGGGCAGAATCATCTCTCCACATACCTTCAAGTCATACTTTAAAAACATATCAAGCGTGTATGAAACTACGCCTTCAGTAGAATTTTCTACGGGAACGACGCCCAGATCAGCCCGCCCTTTATAAACTTCGTCAAAGATCTCCTGGATACTTCTTACAGGAATATATTGTGCATTTAAACCAAAATACTTAATTGCAGCTTCGTGAGTAAACGTCGCGATGGGTCCTAAAAATGTTACTTTTAAATTCTTTTCGAGAGAAAGACAGGCAGATATAATTTCTCTGAACACTGGTCGTATCGCCTTTTTTGGAAAAACACCTTTAGCATTCCTAGTAAGTCTTTTAACAATCGCTTCTTCTCTGTATGGCACATAAAAACCACTTTTTAACTTCTTTTTTACCTCACCAACCTGCTTAACAATAGCAGCTCTTTTTTCAAGTAGTTCCAATATTCCATCATCTATCTCATCGATTTTTAGTCTTAACTTAGCAAGCATTATATTGTATTTATCATCAGACATAAGAAAATTCCTCTTTTGTAAGTTTTACAGTACAACCTGGAAAAAGGTTACGTATATTTTTTCCAAACACAACCGTAGGCTCTACCCAGTATTTCCTTGATACAGCAATAATAGTTTCTACTTTGTCTAAGTTGACTTTAAAATATACCGGTACATTTTTACTCCCTCTATAACTTTTTAAGTAAGTTTTTAATTCCGTGAGCAGTTCTTTTGATATTACATACTCTTCAACAACAATCGACACGCCTTTAACTTCTTTACTCCATGCCTGTTCAAGCGGCAACACTTCTTTTACGTATAACTTCAACTCATTACCATCTTTTTTTATATTTCCTTTCACATAGCAGGGTGTATCTGAAGTCAAATTAGATTCAAATTTATTCAACACCTCTTCATACACAATTAGTTCTACAGAACCAGTCAAATCCTCTAATTTAGCGGAAGCCCATTTTTTACCTGCTTTAGACCGCTTAATCTTAACATCGGTAATGATGCCACCAAGATGAACAAGTTCGTTATCAACCTTATTAATCAGTTTGTCACACTTATCATTATCATCAATAAGCTGTTTTAACTCTTCTTCATACTCTTCAAGTGGATGTCCTGATAGATATATACCCAACGTTTCTTTTTCGAAAGCAAGTATTTGAGAAATTGAAAAAGGTTCAACCTGTGGCAAATCAACCAAATTATCAACATTCTTTTCTTCTTCAAACATAGAGACCATAAAATCTTTCTTTTTTGCTTTATTTTCATTAACTTTTTGAATAATCACATCGTAGAACTCTAAATACTGCCTTCTGTGTCCACCCAGTGAATCTAAAGCCCCACACTTAATCAGACTTTCCACAACCTTTTTATTAATCTTTGCTCCACTCAATCTCTCTAAAAAATTATAAAAACTACTGAAACTCCCATTACCTTTTCTTTCTTTAATAATCTCCTCTACGGCTTTAATTCCAACATTTTTAATGGCAGACAGCCCGAATCTTATCTGCTTTCGTTTATCAACGGTAAAATCAACGTCACTTTCGTTTATATCAGGCGGCAATATTTTTATTCCTCTCTCTTTACATTCAGCTATATGTGCATTAAACTTATCGGGATCGCCTATCTCCGTATTTAAAAGCGCTGCAAAAAACTCCTCAGGATAGTAAGCCTTTATATAAGCAGTATGATAAGCTACAAACGCATACGCAACAGAGTGAGATTTATTAAAACCATACGAGCCAAACTTTTCTATCTGGTCAAACAACTTTTCTACCTTTTGACGGTCATACCCCCTATCCACAGCTCTTGCAACAAACTCCTCACCCAACTTCCTCAACTGCTCTGCATTTTTTTTAGCCATAGCCTTTCTTAACAGGTCTGCCTCACCCCTTGTGAAACCCGCTATCACCATCGAAATCTGCATGACGTGTTCCTGGTAAATCATAACACCGTATGTTTCTTTAAGAATATCTTCTAACTCAGGAAAGATGTACTCTACCTTTTTTAGACCATTTTTCCTCTCGATAAAATCAGGAATCAGATCCATAGGCCCAGGTCTGTAAAGTGCATTCATTGCGACAATCTCTTCAAACTTCGTAGGCTTAAGCTTTGTTAGCCAGCTTTTCATTCCAGTGCTTTCAAACTGGAAAATTCCGGTCGTATCGCCTCTTGAAAAAAGTTCATAGACCTTCGGATCATTCAGTTTTATTTCATCAAAATTTATTTTTATTCCGTAGTTTTGCTCTATCTTTTTTAAGGCCTGTTCAATCATCGTTAAGGTTTTCAACCCGAGTAGATCAAACTTAATCAAACCAAACTCTTCTAATATCTTCATCGGAAACTGTGTAAGTGCTTCACCTTCTTTACCTTTGTGGAGTGGCATATATTCAACAAGGGGTTTATCTGCGATGACTACCCCCGCTGCATGTGTTGAGGCATGTCTTGGAAACTGCTCCAATGAGATTGAAAAATCAATTAGTTCCTTTATCTGAGGATCATCCTGATATATTTTACTAAGACTCGGTTCTGCCTTTAGCGCATCTTTTATTGTCTTTGCATCGCCAATCATCTTTGCTATTCTATCTGCTTCAGAAAGTGGTAACGCCATAGCCCTTGCCACATCTCTCACGACCATCTTTGCCTTCATCGAACCAAAGGTTATTATCTGAGACACCATATCTTTACCATACTTCTGAACAATATAATCAATAACCTCTCCACGTCTATCCTGACTGAAATCAACATCAACATCAGGCATGGTTGCCCTATCAGGATTTAAAAAACGTTCAAAAAGCAGATTGTATCTCATCGGATCGATACGCGTTATCCCCAAACAATATGCCACGAGACTTCCTGCTGCAGAACCTCTACCCGGACCTACAGGTATTCCTTTGCTTCTTGCATAAGCAATAAAGTCGTGAACAATCAAAAAGTAACCAGTAAAACCCATCTTTTTGATTGTATCAATTTCAAACTGTAAACGATTTTCATAATCTTTTCTTGTGAATCTGCCAGATGTCTCTGCAAGAAGTCTGTCTATCTCTTTTTCAAAACCTTCATATACCTTCTTTTCAAAAGTTGTTACAACTTCAGATTCTGGTATGCCCAGATTCGGAAAGTGATACGGCTGTTCCTTAAAACCAAAACTACAACGTTGTGCTATCTTTATTGTGTTTTCTACTGCCTCTGGTATGTAAGCAAATCGTTCCTTCATCTCTTCAGGCGTTTTCAGATAAAACTCGTTTACCGTCATTTTCAGACGGTTTTCGTCTTTCACAGTTTTTCCTGTCTGAATACATAGCAGTATATCGTGAAAACGATGGTCCTCTTTTTTCAAATAATGGCAATCATTAGTGGCTACCAGAGGAATATTCAATTCTTTTGAAAAGGCAAGCAAGCCTTCATTAACTATTTTTTGCTCTGGCAAACCATTTTCTTGTATCTCAAAGAAAAAGTCTTCACCAAAGACATTTTTATACCACAATGCAGCTTCTCTGGCTTTATCATATCTATCTTTCAAAATGTGATATGAGATTTCCCCCTTTAAACATGCAGTTAGACATATTAGCCCTTCGCAATGCTTAGCCAAAACTTCTTTGTCTATTCTTGGCTTGTAATAAAATCCCTCGAAGTTCGCAATAGTTATAAGTTTACAAAGGTTTTTATAACCTGTTTCATCTTTTACGATAAGCACAAGATGATAATTAGTTGCTTCATTATCAGCATTATCAACTTTAGACTGCTTAAATCTGCTCTCTGGTGCAATATACATCTCACAACCAATTATGGGTTTTATCCCTTCTTTTGATGCCTTTTTGTAAAAATCAAAAGCGCCAAAAATATTACCGTGATCTGTTATCGCCACCGCAGGCATTTTAAGTTCTCTTGCCCTTGCCACAAGTTCTTCTATTCTTATCGCCCCATCGAGCAAACTATATTCTGTATGCAGATGAAGATGAACAAAATCGGCGTGGATCATTTGTGCTCCTTAAAACATAGGTTAATAGGCTATTTTCTAACTACTCCCACTCAATTGTGCTTGGAGGTTTAGAACTTATATCGTAAACAACTCTATTTACCCCTTTTACTTCGTTAATTATCCTACGCGAGATTTCACCTAAAAGCTCGTAGGGCAGCTTTACCCAATCAGCAGTCATTCCATCCATACTTTCAACTACTCTAAGAGCTATTACATTATCATAGGTGCGCTCATCTCCCATTACTCCAACAGTTTTTATAGGCAAAAGCACAGGAAAAGACTGCCACACCTTCCAGTAATATCCGCTTTTTTTCATTTCTTCTTCTACTATAACGTCAACATTTTGAAGAATATTTACCCTTTCTTTTGTAACTTCACCCAAGATTCTAACTGCCAGCCCTGGCCCAGGAAAAGGCTGTCTATATATAATATCATCAGAAATACCGAGTTCTTTGCCCACCTCTCTAACTTCATCCTTGAACAACTCTCTTAAAGGCTCTATCAACTCAAGCTGCATCTTTTCCGGCAGTCCCCCAACATTATGATGACTTTTTATCACTGCAGATGGACCTTTAAAAGATACGCTTTCAATCACATCAGGATAAAGGGTCCCCTGCGCCAGAAACTTTACATCACCTATACGTTTCGCCTCTTCTTCAAAAATTTCTATAAATGTATGACCTATAATCTTTCTCTTTTTCTCAGGATCAACCACACCTTTAAGCCTGTCCAGGAACAGATTTGAAGCATCCACTACATTTAAATTAATTTTAAAATTATCCTGAAACGTCCGTTCTACCTGTATTCTCTCGTTTTTTCTCAAAACACCATTGTCAACAAAAATGCAGTGAAGATTCTTTCCTATCGCCTTGTTAATTAAAACTGCAACAACCGAAGAATCTACCCCACCACTTAAAGCACAGATAACTTTACTTTCTCCAACCTTTTTTTTGATATCATTAATCGTCATTTCAACAAAAGAGTGCATATTCCATAACCCTTTACAGCCACATATACGATAAGTAAATGCCCTTAAGATATCCTTGCCAAGAGGTGTGTGATACACTTCCGGATGGAACTGAACACCAAATATACTTGAATCCTTGTTTTTTATAGCTGCATAAGGTGAGTTTGCTGTTTTTGCGATTGAATGGAAGTTTTCTGGCAGTTTTTCTATCCTGTCACCGTGACTCATCCAAACAGGGATCTCCGATTCCGCTATAAAAGAAAATAAATCCTTTGTACTTAAAATGGTAAGGAAGGCATGACCATATTCCCTTTCTCTGGCTCTCGCAACCTTACCGCCAAACATCTCCGTTATAAGCTGCATACCATAACATATACCAAGCACTGGAACACCCAGATTAAAAATTTCCCTGGACACCTTTGGCGCATCCGTATCATAAACACTTTTGGGCCCACCAGAAAGTATTATGCCTTTTGGTGCGAACTCTTTGATTTTTTCAATCTCCATCGAATAAGGATGTATCTCACAATACACATTTGCCTCTCGAACCCTTCTTGCAATCAGCTGAGTATATTGAGAGCCAAAATCAAGAATTAATATCCTTTCTTTATGTAGTCTATCAAACATTAAAATATCCCCCTATTCCAGCCTGTAATTAGGCGCCTCTTTCGTTATTATAACGTCATGAACATGACTCTCTCTTAAACCAGAACTGGTTATTTTAACAAACTGTGTATTTGCCCTGAGTTCGAAAATATTTTTGCAACCCAAATACCCCATGCCCGAACGCAAACCACCAATTAACTGGAATATCGTTTCAGATAAAGGACCTCTATATGGCACTCTACCCTCAATTCCCTCTGGAACTAACTTTATCTCTTCAACATCGTTTTGAAAATACCTGTCTTTGCTTCCCATCTTCATAGCTTCTAAAGATCCCATCCCACGATACACCTTATAAGTTCGACCTTGATACAAAACACTTTCCCCCGGGCTTTCTAATGTCCCCGCAAAAAGCCCTCCAACCATCACAGTATGAGCTCCTGCAGCAAGCGCTTTGGTTATATCACCAGAGAATTTAATTCCACCATCAGCAATAATCGGTATATCGTACTTTTCTGCAACATCTGCACATTCCATAATGGCGGTAATCTGTGGAACGCCAACGCCTGCAACGATCCTCGTGGTACAAATTGATCCGGGACCTACGCCTACCTTTATCGCATCAACACCCGCCTTAATCAATGCCATGGCAGCATCTCCTGTTGCTATGTTTCCGGCAACAAGCTGAATATCAGGAAACTGTTTCTTTAAATACTTAACAGATTCTATAACGTGTTTCGAGTGCCCATGTGCAGTATCAACAAAGATCACATCACAACCGGCTTTAAGCAGAGCTGCAACTCTTTCATCACGGTCAGGACCAACACCCACAGCCGCACCCACCCGCAATCTTCCAATATTATCTTTACTTGCATTAGGATACTTTTTAGCTTTTTCTATGTCTTTAATTGTTATCAACCCCTTGAGTCTGAAAGAAGCATCTACAACCGGGAGTTTCTCTATTCTGTATTTTTGCAAAAGCTCTTTAGCCCCTTCCAGTGTAGTTCCCTCTGGAGCGGTTATTAAATTATCTTTTGTCATCACTTCAGAGACAGGTCTGTCAAAATCTTTCTCAAACCTTAAATCACGGTTTGTAAGGATACCAACTAACACCTTATTCTTAGTAATGGGAATACCAGATATCTTATACCTTTTCATAATCTCTAACGCTTCGTAAATCTTGTTATCAGGCTCTAAGGTTATTGGTTCTACAATCATGCCACTTTCTGACTTTTTAACTTTATCTACTTCCAGTGCTTGAGCCTCTATTGACATATTTTTGTGAATTACACCCAAACCGCCTTCTCGAGCCATAGTTATCGCTGTATTGGCTTCCGTAACAGTATCCATAGCTGCACTTAATAATGGCATGTTTAGTTTGATTGACTTTGTAAGATAGGTAGATACATCTACATCCTTTGGCAAAACTTCAGAATACCTTGGGAGTAACAAAACATCATCAAAAGTTAAAGCTTCTTTAATAACCTTGTTTTTCATATAATCTCCTGAAAAATTTATCTATAAGACGGAAAATCTAACGTAAACTCTCTAAGAAAGCCGTTCTTTTTTACTACCAATTTAGCTTCCTTGTTGAGATTGATACTATGATAAGCAAAATTAACCAGTATCTTCCAGTAATAAGCAGGTGATTTAGGCCAGAATGTTGTCCTCTCTCCTTTTGACGGAACTTTAAAATTGTAAGGCAAAATTTTATTTCCGTCCTGCAAAAGATAAATATCAGCGGCTTCTAACTCATCCGGTTCGTTACCTACCAAACAAACGAGAATAAGTAAATTGGGATCCTGTAAAATGTTTTGCACATCAGTGGTTACAACACCTCTTTTTCCTCTGGCTTTGTCCATTCCATATAGTATCAGCCTTAATTTTTTAGTATATACTACAGACGGAACATAATCGTTATAAAATGTGTAAGCAGAAATTATCTCATCAAATCTATCCAGATTCTTCTCTCCAAAATCTATTAGCTGCATTGCTTCGTCCTCTGCAAAGAGCAGCTGCATTCCCCTTTTTTCAAAAAGAAACGTTGTGAAGAAATCATCCTTTTTAGCCTTTTCTTTAGCCTCCAGCTCTTTTCGTTTTTGTGCCTGTTGTTCTTCGGCGTTAATAAGCTCCTTATGATATTTTATAGAATCCTGTGTTTTTTTCTCATCAACATCATCCTTTGGGAATCCTATTTCGTAGCCCTGCCTTGTCTTTATAACAAACAATCCTCTTTCTTCTCTGTGGGCAATTACATCGAAAGATTGACCATTTTTCAAAAAAACCAGATATGCAAAAGAAGTTTTAAAAGAAATTGTGCATAAAATCATCGCAATAATAAAATACAGAAAAAAGAATTTAACTATCCTTCGCAAAATGAAAGACCCCATAAAAACTTTAATTAAATGATTTTATCTAAAGTCTCAAGAAAAATCAAACCGTTTTAAAATTCGAAAAAATGTGGCGCGCCATGATTCAAAAAATATTGTTTTTTTTTAACTTTTTAGGTAAAATTAGATAAAATTTATGGTTTTTCGAGCGATATCTTTCTTAATCTTATTCAGTATTTTAGCTGGTTGTAGCTATAAACATTTTGAAGCAAAAGCAGAACCTCTTCTGTTTTTTAAAGAGGAAGTTGGGCTTACATGGCCTGCTCCACCAGATAAGCCACGTCTAAAACTAATAAAAATTATTGATTCTCCAGCGACATTTAAAAAATCTGTGCGAATCGATACTAAAACATCTGCCTTTATCAAGTGGTTAATTGGTGAAGAGGAAGAGCCTTATAACAGTTTTGAGCGTCCTTATTTTGTTCTTTACAAAAATGATCGAATTTACATCGTTGATCAGGGATTTTTCACTGTAATAGTTCTTGATTTAAAAGAGGCAGAAACACTTTATCTACAAAAAACTGCTGAGGGTGATATTTTGTTTTACCCCACCTCTGTAGCCGTTGATGAAGATGGCAAAATTTATGTGTGTGATCCTGAAAAAAATAGAATTGTAATTTATGACAAAAATGGTTATCCTGTAGGTAATTTTGTAGGAAATTTTGGAAACTGGAGGCCATGTAGCATCGCTTATTCGGAGAACAAAAAACGTTTTTACGTAGTAGATTCAGTTAACCACAATGTGAAAATTTTTAATAAAAATTTTGAATTGTTAAAAGTAGTGGGTGAAAGGGGAGAAGAAAAAGGGCAGTTTAGCTTTCCATCACATATAACGCTTGATAAGGATGGAAACTTTTATGTAACGGATAGTATGAATTTTAGGGTGCAGGTTTTTTCTCCAGATGGGAGATATAAATATAAGGTGGGAGAGATTGGAAAAGGCGAAGGTTACTTTGAAAGACCAAAAGGGGTTGCTGTAGATAGTTATGGGCACTTATATATAGTTGATTCGCTCAAAGATGCTATACAGGTGTTTGATAATAATGAGAAATTCCTCATGATAGTAGGAGAAGAGGGTAGATATCCTGGGCAGTTCAACTTGCCATCGGGAATATATTGCGATGAGCAAAATTATATTTACGTTGCTGATACATTAAACAAACGGGTTCAGATTCTAAAATATATAGGGGATGGCAGTTGAGGAAGTTTATTTTTTATCTCTGTTTTGTGGCTATCATAACTGTTATAAAAGGGCTATATGCTCAGGTGCCTGTTGGTGATCCTGCAAGTGTGGTTTCTTCAAAACATAATCTTTCTAAATGGGGGCCAGGGGATATCAAAGCCACAACAGAATCTCAGGTATGTAAATTCTGCCACGCGGTACATGCCGCTTCCGTCTGGCCTCTTTGGGGACACAGACTCTCTACAGCAACATACACACTTTACAGTTCTCAATCTATGAGGAGCCCAAAAACGAATCAACCCGACAAAGCTTCAAAACTATGTTTATCCTGTCACGATGGCACAATTGCTATAGGCGGGACTTTGAAAGGTGACATAACAATGACAGACTCTGGCACAGGCAAATTAAGTGCTGGAAAACTCACTTCTACCTCTACAGCATACTTTGGAACAAATTTAAGGTCACCACAGAGTCATATAAGACATCCTATTTCAATTGGAGTTAATCAGGACTTGATTGATGCCACAAGAAGTTATGGTGCAGCGTACATGCTAAAAACACCACTTTTAGACGTAGGTGGTAAGAAGTGTCTGGACAGGAACGCAAGTGGAACATGCACAAATCTATATCCTTTACAGCCAACTGGATACAGCTATCCAACGGGAACTGATCACGGCGTAGGTATACAATGTACAACCTGTCATGATGCGCACAATAACCAGTATGGCATGTTTATTAGAGAAACAATCTCTTTTAGTAATTTTTCCTGTGCACATTACAATGCAACATCTGGAGGCTTTTGTGCGCATTGCCATGAACAAAGACCTCCCACCACTTTATATAACCAACCCGGAAATCCTTACAATCAGGGGAACCCATGGTAAAAATAAAAAATATCTTGGGATGCTTATATCTTTTTTTCTTTGCTATCTCTTATGCATACACTCCAGATGAATTTCAAAGACTTTTAACAAAACTGCCTTCCCATAACCTCACCCAAAACAACCCGAATGGATGCAAAACCTGCCACGGCGGGTTAGCATATACAGGCGGAGAAGAGGAAGAACTCTGCTACACCTGTCATGGCAAAGAAGCCAAGGTGACCCATAAACATAGAAAGGCAAAATTAAAAAGACAGGAAGGCATAGATGTAAGATCAGACTTTGAGAAACCATACCATCATCCGGTAGAAAAAACTGGCTTACATAGGGATAAAGAGAACTACCCCGTTCTTGACCCAAATGTACCAAGACATTCGGAGTGCCTTGACTGTCACGATCCACATTATTCTATACCTGAGCTTCCTTTGCTTGGCGTAAGTGGCATTTCTGCTGATGGGAAATTTAACACTGTAAATTATGGCGAATATGAAGTTTGCTTTAAATGTCATGGTGCTGATGCAAATAAACCATTCTATCAAAAAAACAAGGTGAAAGAATTTTCTCCCGATAACCCATCGTTTCATCCAGTCGTAGCTCAGGGAAAAAACAACTACCTGCCAAGCCTGAAAAAAGGGATAACTTACGAAACAATAATATCCTGCACGAGCTGTCATGGAAGTGATACAATAGGCAGAGGATTTGTACGGGGAGTTCACGGATCTACTAACGAATACATCCTTGTCCTGCCATACACAAAAACCGAAGAAAGCCTTTCACCTCGCTATGACCTGTGCTATAAATGTCACAGAGAGAACAGTATCCTTGGTAATCAGAGCTTTCCATATCACAGACAACATATAGAAGGTGTTAAAGCAAAAAACTGGAAAGGCACTTCCTGCAGTACATGTCATAACTCTCACGGTTCAACAAACTACAAGTTTTTAATCGATTTTAATCCCGATTATGTAAAAAAAGACGAAATAACACAAAGACTGGAGTTTAAGTCTGATGGTTTATTTAAAGGCAGTTGTTATTTAAAATGTCACAATATCAACCATAGTCCAAAGACATATGGACAATAAGGGGGTGGAAGATGGCAAAAATAGTTGCTGTTATTCTGCCTATCATTTTAGTCATTTTAAATGTTTTTTTAGTTTACGCAGAAAGTGATAGTGTTAAACCTTTCTCTCATTTTTCTAGCGATAATTGCAGCGTATGTCATTTAAGCCACAGTGCAAAGTCACTTACCAAAGACCCAAATTCAATTTGTAAAGGTTGTCATCCCATGTCTCACGAAAAAGATCATAAGGTGGGCATAAAGACAAAGCTTAACCGTGCAAATCTTCCTCTTGATAGCGAAGGCAGGATTGTGTGTGCTTATACCTGTCATAATATGCACCCAGAAAAAGGCTCTACTTTTGAAAAAAATCTTTTGAGGACAGACCCAGATACACTCTGTCTTTCATGTCACGAAAAATAGCTATGCCTTACTACAACTGTAAAGTTGCAGATACAAAAGGAAAAGTAAGCATTATTAAATATCATGCAAACTCTATTGAAGATGTAAAAACTCTTGTCCAGAGAGATAACTACCTGTTACTTGAATGTAACGAGGTGTACAACTTTTCCCCCAGATCGCGAAAAAAGCTTGATATAAGAGATTTTATAACGTTCAATCAGGAATTGTTTGTATTAATTAAGTCGGGCCAATCACTTGTCAAGTCACTCGAAATCATTCTCGAAAAGCTGGAAAACAAAAACAAGTTTTACAAAGTTTTAGAGATAGTAAAAAAAGACGTTCAACAGGGAAACTCTCTTTCAGACGCTTTAGAAAGGCACACAGACTATTTCCCTACACTTTATATTGCTAATGTAAGAGCCGGAGAAAAAGGCGGCAACTTAGTAGAGAGATTAAAAGATTACCAGATATACATAAAAAAAATGGATGAACTTCAAAGAAAGATTGTGTCTTCTGCAGTTTATCCAATCGTTATACTTATTGTGATTATTATAGCAGTGACATTTTTATTTACCTACGTAATACCAAATTTTAGCAAAATTTATTTAGACGCTAAAGTAGAATTACCACTAATAACAAAAACAATGCTTCTAATAACAGATATGTTTCGTTATTTGCTGCCATTTTTCATATTTTCTGGCTTTCTGTTATTTTTTGGCTATCGTAGTTACACAAAAAAAACTGAAGGTCGTTTACTTATTGACCGTTTAAAACTAAACATTCCCTTTGTATCTCCAATATACAAAAACTACTTATTGTCAAACTTTTCAAGAACTTTATCAGCTATTCTGAAAGGTGGAATACCACTGGTTGCCGCATTAAAAACAGCAACTGGTGTTATAGACAATGCCTATTATGCAGCCAAACTCAACGAAGCAACAAAAAAGGTTGAAGAGGGAAATTCACTTTCATCATCACTGGAAGAGACAGGACTGTTCCCTTCCATTGCCGTAAGGCTTGTAAAGGCAGGCGAAGGCACCGGTGAATTATGGACAATGCTTGACGAAGTATCTGATTATTATGATACACTTGTTAATGATGCTTTAACAACTTTGACGACGCTGGTTGAACCAGCTCTTATGATAGTGATGGGAGTTTTGGTTGGCACTATAGTTATTGCGATGTATTTACCCATTTTCAGTCTTGCAACAGCGGTAGGAGGCTAATTTGAGAAAAAGAATTGGGGAAATGCTGGTAGAAAAAGGATTGCTTAACGAGACATTATTAAAAAAAGCGCTCGAAGAGGCTCAAAGTAGTAAAGAAAAATTAGGCACAATTCTGATAAAAAATGGCTATCTTAGTGAGCCTGACTTTTACAAAACACTTTCTGAGCAGCTTCAGATACCCTATGTTGACCTCACAAATTATGTGATTCCAGAAAGTTTGCCAAAAGAGATAGATTTTGAGCTGTTCCAGAAATATCACTGTGTATTTCTTTATGAGAAAGATAAAAAATACTATTTTGCCTTTGTTGATCCAACAAGGGTGATGGATTTTGACGAAATTTATCTGATTCTGGGTAAACCAATAGAGCCTGTCGCTGCACCAAAGTCACAAATAGATAAAATTCTAAAACGCCTCGAAGGCACATCAAGGGTGCTGGAAGAAATTACAGAAGACTTTAGAGTTCTGCTTGTAAAAGAGACTGACGAGGGCGAACAAATACTATCGTTGGAAAAACTATCTGAAGACTCGAGTCCTGTTGTAAAACTTGTTGATACTGCAATTTACGATGCTTTAAGAAAAAGGGCAAGTGATATCCACATAGAGTCATCTCAGGATGGTGTTGTGATTAAATTTAGAATAGATGGCATTTTACAAAAGGCGGTCGGTCCTATAGACTTAAAATACCAAAACAATATTATCTCAAGAATAAAGGTAATGTCTGACCTTGATATTGCGGAACAAAGAATTCCACAGGATGGAAGATTTAAACTGCGTATAGGCTCAAAATCTGTTGACTTCAGGGTGTCTATACTACCCACCATCTTTGGTGAAGATGCTGTGATAAGGGTGCTGGATAAAGAAAGCATTATGTTAGACTTAAAAAGCTTAAGTTTAGATTTGCTGGGATTTGACAATGACCTGATAACAACATTTCGCAAAAAGATTAGAGAACCTTACGGAATGATACTTGTGACGGGTCCCACTGGTTCCGGAAAAACAACCACACTTTACGCTGCAATTAGCGAAATAAATACGGGTGAAGACAAGATTGTTACCATAGAAGACCCTGTAGAATATCAGTTAAGAGGCGTAGTCCAGATACCTGTAAATGAGAAGAAAGGCTTAACATTTGCAAGAGGATTGCGTTCAATACTTAGACATGACCCCGACAAAATAATGGTTGGAGAAATACGTGATGCTGAAACAGCTCAAATTGCTATACAATCCGCACTCACAGGACATTTAGTCTTCACAACTGTTCATGCAAACAATATCTTTGATGTTCTGGCAAGATTCCTGAATATGGGCATAAGTACTTATAACTTTGTTTCGTCATTAAACTGTGTTCTTGCACAAAGGCTAATTAGAAGTATTTGTAAAAATTGTAAAAAACCTGTAAATTATATCAAAGATTATTTAGAATATTCAGGCATTGATCCCGATAAATTTAAAGATTTTGTGTTTTACGAGGGTGAAGGTTGTGAAGAATGTTCTCAAACAGGTTATAAAGGAAGAATAGCAATAGGCGAGCTGCTTGTGCTTAACGATGAGATAAAAGAGATGATTATAGACAAAGCTCCCATTCAGGTTCTGAAAAAAAAGGCGGCCCAGATGGGGACGATATTTTTAAGAGAGGCTGCTAAAAAGAAGGTTTTTGAGGGATTAACGACACTCAAAGAAATTAATAGAGTAACTTTTTCGGAGCAGTAATGCAAAATGTTATCATAATAGACAAAGAAAACATTTACTTTTTACGGGGTGAAAAAAAACAATCACTTTATAGCATCTTAGCACTTCACACTCTAAAGTGCCAGGACGCCCATATATATAGTAGAGAGGGTAATGAGCTAATCCTCTCTGAGGACTGTTTTGGTGCAGCTATAAAACTCTTTCAGAAAAAGCTGGGGATAACTTTAAACGAGTTTAAGATAGTTTTACCTCATGCGATAACATGGTTTAGTTTACTGGATGTAGAAGAAATACCAAAAGAACAAAATGAGGCAGAAGAATTCATAATATGGAAAGCACAAAAGATAATTCCGATATCACCAGAACAGGTGATAATCAGACACCAGATTCTGTCAAAAAACAAAACAAATACCAAACTATTGATCACTGCAACATTCAGAAGTTTTATAAAATCCATAGAGACATACTTGAAAAAAATTGGAATACTTCCAACGTTCATCACCCCACCAACTATCGCTTTTTTAAATATATTTGAAAACAGCCTCCCAGTAGAAGGCATTATATGTTGGTTAAGAGAAACTGCTTACTCTATGATTTGTTTCCACGAAGGAATACCTGTAGTTATTAGAGAAGTTGACAGAGAAATCAACTTAAACAGAATAGAAGGCGAGCTTTACAGCTTTGCACAGTCTATAAAAGATTCTTACCCCGAGTATAACAGTGAAACAGTACTATACTTCGACGAACTGCAAAGAAATGAACTAAAAACTACCTTTGGGCTAATCGCAAAAGAGTTGGACTACAAAAAACTTGTTCAAAAGATAGACAGCAATATTGTAGATTTACCGATGTATATTTCTGCCTTAGGATTGTTAGAATGAAATACAGGATCAATTTTGCTACCTACGACAGAGAAAAGGTTCTACGTGCACGAAAAATAAAACTGCTATTGTTTGCATGTATCTTTGTGCTGTTTATCACCTTTATAATGGGGCTAAAAAGGACAACAGAAACAAATACTGAGCTAAACAATGTAAAAAAGAGAAAAGAAGAACTAATTGAAAAAAAGGAACGACTGCTAACAGAAAGACGCAAACTTTTAAGCGACACAGAGGTGCAGTTACTTGATGCAAAGCTAAGCTTTTATACAAACACATTTCTAAATAGACTTTATGTTAGCTCTTACCTTAACTACTTGGAGGATAAAACGCCTTCAAATATATTTTTAAAATCTGTTGACTTTGATGCCAATAGAAAAAGTTTTATTATAACTGGAGAATGTTTAAATCCAGAAGCTGTAGCAAACTACATAACGTCACTACAGTCAGTTAACTTTATTAAAAAGGTTCAAATTACAAAACAGACCTTTCAGAGATTGGGTGAAAAGAAGTTACTTGTTTCAGAATTTGAGTTGAGGGGAGATGTTTTTTGAAAAAGATACTTACTGTTCTGGCGATTTTAGTTTTAATCAATATTTTTGTGTGGTTTATCTATTTACCACATAACGAGAATAAATTAGGTGACGAACTTGTTTTATACAAAAATTTACGGCAGGAACTCGTCTCAAGTAAATTACTTACATTTGAAGACATTTATCGTATGCGGGACAAGCTGGGTGATATCGAAAAAAGGTTGCGTTCTCAAAAAGATTTTTCAAAACTTATCACATATATATTTGAGCAATCAATGTCTGCAAATGTAGATATCAAAGATGTAAACTATAATTTTGAAGAAAAGAAAGAACTAAAAATATCCAAACTCACACTTCAGCTAAATACAGAGGGCAGTTATAATAATTTAAGAAGGTTCATTTACAAAATAGAAACTGGAACACACCTATTTCAGGTTGAAAACGTTAAAATAACAAGAGGATTACAAAACGTAACGGCTTATATAACACTTACTTCTTACTTAAAGGCAGAACAACAATGAACAAAAAGAAACTGGTTGCCATACTACTTGGTGTTATATGGTTGATTCTATTGATAGATAGATTCTTGCTTTCGGATCAAAAAAATAGATCAATTGAGCTCACCTCAAGCCAGCGTGAGACATCGATAAAAAAAGATAAAGAACTTCACACTCTTAAAAACCTTCAGTATCCAGAGCTTAAGCTCGCTATAATCAGGAAAGACCTTTTTGATTCCCCGTTCCAATCTATGGCAGATAATAAGGAAGAAAAAGAGACAAAAAAGGTAATTACATTGCCAGCTCCCCCATTACCTATACTTCCAGAGCCAAAAAAACCTGAGATTCAAAAACAATCTGAAGACATAAACGATCCTTCAAAAGAACTTGTGTTACTTGGCGTGCTCGAAAAACGAGGCAAAACTTTAGCTTTCATTAAGTACCAGAAAGAGATCAAGCCTTTTAATATTGGTCAAGAGGTGTTTGACACAAACTTTTTTGTTGAAAAAATTGGTGTTAAAGTTGTTATACTAAGAAATAAAGCAAACGAAGAACTAAAACTCGAACTTGAAAAAGAGGAAAACGATGGCAAAAAATAAACTTATTCTGCTAAGCCTGTTAGTTTTAACATTGTTAATATCTGCTGGATGCTCTTCATATCAAGCATATAAAAAGGCAGAGAGCTTGATGCTGGAAGGCAAGTATGATGAAGCCATAACCTACTATAATAAAGCACTCTCACAAAAACCGGGCGAGTTAGAATACTCGATAAAGCTATCTCGTGCAAAAGATGCAGCTGCTCAACAACATTTTCAAAAAGGGAAAAAATTCTTTGATGAAAATAACTTAGATGAGGCTGAAAAAGAGCTCAATCTAACTCTTGTTCTTGACCCGACCTTCAAAAGGGCCGTTCAGATGTTGCAGGAAATAAAAATAAAAAAGGAGGCTACAGAAAGTTTGGCAAGAGCAAAGACATTTGCTGCTGGTAATAAAGTTAAAGAGGCTATAGAAGAGGCGAAAAAGGCTTATTCCCTCAATCCTCAATTAGAAGAAGCGAAAAAACTCATGGATAGTTTGTCAAAAAGTGGTGCAAAAAGTCCACTTGAATATGAGTTGAACATAAAATCCTCAAAACCTGTCACACTCAAATTTAAAGATGCAAACCTTAAAGAAGTCTTTGAAGTTCTTTCAAAACTCTCTGGTATCAATTTCGTTTTTGACGATTCTGTAAAAGATACGAAAATCACATTTTTCATAGAAGACGCATCTTTTGTCCAAACATTAGAACTTCTTCTTTTTACAAACAAATTGGCGCTAAAGATAATAAACCCCAAAAACGTCATTGTTTATCCCGACAATAAACAGAAGAGAAAAGAGTATGAAGAATACTACATAAAAACCTTCTTTTTAAAGTTTGCTGATGCGAAAAAAATTATAAACACCATACGCAATCTTGTTGAAGCAAAACAAATATTTGTCAATGAGGAGCTAAACGCTATAGTATTAAGGGCAGATGCAGACTCAATCGCATTGGCAGAAAAAATAATAGAGGCAAATGACATTCCAAAGCCAGAGGTTGTGATGGATTTAGAATTTATAGAAGTAAACAGAAACGACCTCCAACGTTTAGGACTCGATTTCTCTCCCAACCAGATGCAGTTTGGTTTTGGCAAAGGTAGTAAACCAACTACAATTGTAGCTTCGGGATTTGAAGGCACTCCAGATCTTGTCAATATAAGAGATTTAGAAGTTGCTAAACTTAATAGAAATATACTCTTTACACTCCCCACTATCACACTTAACTTCCTCAAGCAAAATGGTGTTACAAAAAGTTTGGCAAATCCACAGTTAAGGGCGCTTGATGGTGCAAAGGCTCAGGTACATGTCGGTGACAGGGTTCCAGTGATAACAGTCACTGTGAGTGGAGCTGATCAACGCTCAGAAAATGTCCAGTACGTGGATGTAGGCGTCAAATTTAATGCTGAACCAAAAATTATATCTAACGACGAGATAGAGTTAAAGATAGAGGCAGAGGTAAGTAACATCATCAGTAAAGAAACAACACAGGGTGGAAAAGGAAGCACCGTTTACAGAATAGGTACAAGAAACGCAAAGACTGTACTAAGACTTAAAGATGGCGAATCCACGGTTCTTGGTGGCCTTATCCAGAACAGAATAGAAAAAACAAAAAAAGGTATAGCATTTTTAAGCGACATACCAATAATAGGAAACCTGTTCACATACTATGCCGACAGCACAGACCAGTCAGACATTTTTATATCAATTACTCCACGCATTTCAAAGGGTATAGTTTATCCATCAAGAGACGCTGCCTATATCTGGTCTGGCACAGAAGAAAGATTAGCCTCCAAACCAGTCTTCCAGTCTTTTACAGAAGGGCAAACACAACAGATAACAGACAAGCCCAAAGAAACAACCGGTATAAAAGAAAAACCCGAAGGCGAATTTAAATCTGAAAACGCATTTTTGGCAACAATATCACCAGAATCAATAAAAGTAGGGGAGACAGCTGATATAGATATAGTTATGAATGGTTTACCTTCGGTAGTTGAATTCGAAGTTGCTGGAAATGTAAATTTTGCGTTCGTTGAACCGGTTAAGTTTACAGAAGCCTCCATTGCTACAAGCGACGAAGATATATACAAAGCTAACTTTGACAACAAATCTGGCTCTTTCTCTATATTTGCTAAACTTTCAAAAGAGATAACAGGAAGTATATCTATTGGCAAAATAACAATTAAAGGTAAAAACAAGGTTGCGGGTGCAGAACTAATAAATTTAGGACAGTGTAAAATTAAGACTTCTGATGGTAAGGTTTACTATCTAAAGAGTTATAATGCGTTTATGGAAGTAAAATGAGATGCAAGGGGATCACCTTAATAGAGCTTGTGGTAGCCGTAGCAGTGCTTGCAATTTTAGCATCTGCGGTTTTTCCTGTAGTCAAAATGACTGTCAAGAGACAAAAGGAGCTTGAACTAAGAAACAATTTAAGAATTATCAGAAAAGCAATAGATGACTATAAAAAGGCTTATGATGAAAAAAAGATACAACAAAAATTAGGGGCATCGGGCTATCCGTCGTCGTTAAGGGAACTGGTAGAAGGGGTTGACGATTTAACATCTCCAGAATATGGTAAAAAATTAGTGTTTTTACGGAGGATACCTCGAGACCCTTTTAACGACAACAAAGATTTAAAACCTGAGGAGACGTGGGGAATAAGAAGCTATGGCAGCCCTCCTGATGACCCAAAAGAAGGTGAAGACGTTTACGATGTGTATTCTTTAAGTGAGGAGAAAGCGATTGACGGCACATACTATAAAGATTGGTAAAAACCAGAAAGGTTTTACACTAATAGAGTTAATCATAGTTATGACTATCATAGGGATATTACTAACTATTGCCCAGCCAACGTATAAAAGTTCGATAATCAGGGCAAAAGAAACCGTTCTTAAAGAAAACCTATTTGCAATGCGTAGTGCAATAGACCAGTATTATGCTGATAATGGTATTTACCCACCTACTCTTGACGAACTTGTCACAAAAGGTTATCTCCGTAACATCCCTAAGGATCCTTTTACAAACTCAAACACCACCTGGATTTTAGTAACACCACCTCGTCCTGAAGAAACTGGCATTTACGATATAAAAAGTGGTAGCAACGAACGAAGTTTAACAGGTACACCTTACAGTGACTGGTGAGCGAGGCTTTACTTATATTTTTGTTTTGATAATACTCATTTTCATTGGAGTAGGTCTTGCTACAACTGGAAAAGTTTGGTCTGTAGTAGTTCAGCGTAATAAGGAAGAAGAATTGCTGTTCCGTGGTGATCAGATTGTAAAAGGTATAGAGAGTTATTACAAAAGCTCACATGGTGGAGGTAATTTTTTGCCACGCAAATTAGAGGATTTGATAAAAGACAATCGCTTTTTGACAGTTAAGCGGCATCTAAGAAAACTCTACAAAGACCCAATGACGGAAGATGGTGAATGGGATATTATCAGAGACGAACAGGGTAGAATAAAAGGTGTAAGAAGTAAAAGCGAAAGAGAGCCTTTAAAGAAAAAATTTTTTCCGTTAGAATATAAACATTTTGAGGACAAAATGAGATACAAAGATTGGGAGTTTGTATTTGTAATCAAAAAATAGAGAGGTAATTATGCAAAGAGTGTTAGTAATTGATGATGAAAAGCTTATACTCGATATGATAAAATCAAAGTTAGAAAAATCCAACTTCGACGTGACAGCTACAAACAGTTCAAAAGACGCCATAAAACTCTTAGATTTAATGGACTTCGAAGTTATACTTCTCGATTTAATGATGCCAAACATCACCGGACTTGAACTGCTTCAGATGATAAAAGAAAAAAAGAGTGACATTCCTGTGATTATGATAACAGCACACGGTAGTATAGATACAGCTGTTAAAGCTATGAAATTAGGGGCTTATGACTATCTAACAAAACCATTTTCAATGGAAGAATTAATATTAGTTGTAAGCAACGCTATTAAATATAAACTGACATCAGAGGAACTTAAGTTTTACAAAAAAGAGTTCAAATGCAATTATGGTCTACAGATGATAATAGGCAAAAGCAAAGCAATTACAGAGTTAAAATCACTCATCAAAAAAGTGGCAGAAGCAGACGTTAAAGTAATTCTTATAGAAGGCGAAAGCGGTACCGGAAAAGAGCTTGTAGCTCGGGCAATTCATGCAGAAGGCGAAAGATGCAAACACCCATTTGTTGCGATAAACTGTGCATCTTTGCCAGAAAATTTACTTGAGAGCGAGCTTTTTGGTCACGAAAAAGGCGCATTTACAGACGCAAAGACTGCAAAAAAAGGTTTGATAGAGTTTGCCGATAAAGGCACATTATTTTTAGATGAAATTGGCGATATGCCATTAAACTTACAGGCAAAGATACTAAGATTTTTAGAAGAACGAACAGTTAGAAAGTTAGGTGGACTTGTGGATTTAAACGTAGATGTTCAGGTAATAGCCGCCACAAATAAAAATCTAAAAAAACTTGTTGCCGAAGGAAAGTTCAGGGAAGACCTTTTTTACAGGATACAGGTTGTTCCTATCGTTGTGCCGCCATTGAGAGAAAGGAAGGAAGACATCTTAGAAATTGCAAGATTTTTTATTGGTGCCTTCAATAACGAGTTTAAAAAAAGCATCAAAGGTTTTTCTCCTATTGCCGAAAAACTAATGGTTCAATATGACTGGCCCGGCAATGTTCGTGAATTAAGAAATTCTGTTGAACGTGCAATGATATTTGAAGATTCAGATATGATAAAAGTGGAAAGACTTCCAGTTGAAATAATAACCATTTCCTCCAGGCAACCATCACCAACTGCAAAAAACATTGATTTTAAAATTCCACCAAACGGTTTAGATATAGAAGAAGTAGAAAAGGAACTGATTAAACAAGCTTTATCCATCACAAAAGGTAATCAGTCAAAGGCAGCAAGGTTATTAAACATTGGGGTAGATGCGATGCGCTATCGGATGAAAAAGTTTGGGCTTTTAAACTAAACTTTTACTCCATGGCGTCTACCTTTTAAAAAGGTGGGACATAACCTTTACACTTCCCCCTTTGGGAAAGGGGGATTGAGGGGGAACTAAAAAAACTTTACTTCAAACAGGAGGACATATGAAAAAACTTGTCATTATCCTATCTTTACTGCTCTTACCATCACTAACATTGGCATCCACAGAAAAGTTTGACGAAGCCTTCAAAAAGGCAGAAGCGGCTATAGCATCAGAACAAAACAAAGGTTTAAAAAGCTACATCTGCGACATAAAGACAACACAATTTGACACAATGATGAAAAAAATGACCTCAGCCATGCCAGAAAACCTGCCCCGTCCTGAAAAACCATCGATAAAAAAATACTGGGACAAAAACAAAGGAATGATTATCAGATTAGAAGGCAAAAATTTATTTCCATACATGCAACAGGTGTCACAAAAAATGTCAGAACAGTTTGCATTAGACCTTTATGGTTACTTTTTACCTTCTCAAACAAAAAAACTCCGTCACAAACTCCTTAAAGATGCTGACAAACAGTTAAAGATTATAAGTGGCTATCATCGTTTCACAATTACATTCAAAGCAAAGACAGACATAAAGATGGCTTTCTTCAAAGGAGGTCTACCTATCCCAACAAATGACGTAAAATCAATAACGATAAGCGTTGACATGGAAAGAAAGCTTGTTAAAGACATCTACATCAAATACGACAAAACAGAAGGTTACCAGGAATATAAACTACTTGCAGAATACAAAAAAATTGAGGACAAATACTTTCTTTACAATCTCTACATGATGTCAGACGACCACTCAGTAATGATTGGATTTAGAACCGATTTTGACAAAATTGATGGCTACATCCTGCCTGTTAAACAGATACGCACAGGTGAAGGTTCGGAAATACCCGAAGAAGAAAAAAGGATAGAAGTAGAGTTTACCAACTATAAAATTAACGCTAATATTCCTGCTGCAATGTTTGGGAAAAAGAAAAAATAACTATGACAGAAGGCGATAAGATATCCAAAAAAGTTCTACACTTTGATGGCAAAAACTTCAACGAAGAAACTGTTGAACTAATTAGAGAAGAACCATTTACGATATATCTAAATGACGAAGAATTCATTACGCTTTTATGTTATCCCGACAACCTTGATGAGCTTGCGGTTGGCTTTCTAAAGTCAGAAGGATTAATTACAGAAAAAAAAGATATCAAAAAACTCAAGATTTCCCGAGACAATAAAAATATTAACATCGTTGCAGACATTGGCAATCTTGAAAAAAGGCTTCACGAAAAACGCATTGTTACAACAGGCTGTGGAAAGGGCAGCATATTCTATTTTGCATTAGACTCGTTAAAATGCGATGTTAAAGAAATCAATAAAACCTGGCATTATCAGGTGATTATTGACAAAATGCGTGAAATCAATTTAACAAGAGGCACTAAAAAACTTGGCGGACTTCATGTTTGCGGTCTATACGATGGAACAAATTTTATCATAAGAGAAGACATCGGCAGACATAACGCCCTCGATAAGATAGTTGGATACTGTTTACTCAACAATATTTCACTCGATGATGAAATAATATTCACTACAGGAAGAATTTCATCCGAAATACTTTTAAAGGCTGCAAAGGTTAATACAGGCGTAATAGTTTCTCGTTCTACACCAACCGCACTCGCATTTGAAATTGCACAAAAGCTAAATATCACACTAATTGGTTATGTCAGAGGCAACCAGATGTCTATATACACTGCTAAAGGGAGGATAATAATTTAAATCAACTCTTAATGATTGATAAATTTTTTATTAAAAACAAAAAAATTAGATTTTTACTTGACAAGGTGTTTAACAGTTTGCTATAAATTTAGTAAGCTAAAACAGCATTTTAAAAACAAGGGGGGTGATAGACCAAAATTAAGTAGTTTCAAAGTCAGGCTTCATACTTAAAAAAATTAAACAGGAGGGTAAATAATGAGAAAGTTCAGGGTATTTTTAGCAGTTTTAGCAGTTCTTTTAGTGGCAGGTGTAGCATCAGCACAGACAACCTTAGACCTAAAAGGTATTATAAGGGTGTATCCAGAAATGAACAACTATGGTTATAGTACAGTTGGCTACTCTGCAGATTCTAAATCTTCAGCCTTTGTTGACCAGAGGGCAAGACTATTTTTCAATTTAAAAAGCGGTGATAATGTAGGCGGTACAGTGGCTTTAGAAATCGATTCAAGATGGGGTGATGCAATATATGATAACGGAAGAAACAAGGGTGCTGCTTTAGAAGCTGATACTATAAACGCCGAAACAAAAAATGCATATTTATGGTTTAAACCAAATAACGATCTTAAGTTAACATTAGGTATTCAGGGATATACAGACGATTTTAAAGGCGTTTTTCTTGGTGGTGCCGATGCAGCAGGTATCAGGGCAGACTATACTTTAAGCAAAGATAGCTCTCTCATGGTTGGTTGGTATCTCTTCTACCAGGATCCACTGGAGAAAGATGGTGCTTTATCTAAATATGGTAGAGGAGACACATGGGGTTCAGTATGGTTCTTGCCTATATCTTATAAGATGAGCCTTGGTAATGGAAAATTAGGTCTTGCTTATTACAGATTACAGGATGGTGGTGCTGGCACATCATCTACACCAGCCGGAAATAAATCTGTCAGAACGGCTTCATCCAACGGTGCTCAGATAAACTACCTTGGAGCAAATTATGCTGGCAAAGCTGGAGACCTTAGCTATTCTGCTTTCTTGGTTTACAACTTTGGAACAATCGATAACTATAAATCTGGCAAAGATGCAGACATTAGTGCTTTTGTATTCAACGCAGACGCAGCCATGAAGCTTGGAAGTGGCAAAATAAAAGCAGCCCTTCTATATGCTTCTGGTGATAACTCCACCACAGATTATAATGGTTTTGTAACTGGCAACCAATATGCAGCGGGTGCTGACCTTCCGTTAATGCAAAATGACCTTTATCTCATCTTAAGGACACTCGACGATATTTCACACTCTGTTGCTTTCGTTACAGACCTTAATAACGGTGGTTCAGGTGCAACAGTAGCTTATGTTACTTACGACCAGAACGTTTCTGACAAGCTAAATGTTCAGGCTGCCTTAGGATACGCAAAGGCAAACGAAGATACAGCAGGTTTAACACCTTCAATTACAGAAATAAATGCACAGGCTGCATACAAGTTTGACAAGGCACTCACAATCAAAGCTGCTGCAGCTTATGGTATCTTAAGCGATAAAAAGGATGAAAAGGATGGCACTCAAGACGCCGATAATCTTTACAGACTTATGATGAAGTTCCAGTACGCATTCTAAAATAGCTATCCGTATTTACTTTTAACAAGTATAAACAAGTAAAAAGCCCCGTTCATCGGGGCTTTTTCTTCCCCCCTCCTTCATAGGGGACAGGCACTTAATCCAAATTTATCTTGACATTTTCCCCACCATCCCATACAA
>JBBIPZ010000019.1:0-13046 GCA_037442505.1 Deltaproteobacteria bacterium
CGATCTTTGATAAACTCTATGTCTCTTTGTGCCTGTTTTTGGGAAATTTCGAAGTAATCTGCAAGGGTTTTAGCATTGGGAAAGCAGCCTTTTTTGATCATGTTATGAAACCAGTGGTATCTTTCGTATGCTAACTTTTTGCTCATTTTCAACAAAGTTTAGCAAGATATCTTAAAAAAAGCAAATTTAAAAAGAACCACTTTTAAATAGATGCTATTTATTTGATAAGTGCGTGAAAACAGGAGTTTAATGATATGCTACATACTGCTGCCATCTTCTCTGTTTTCGCCGCTTTTGTAATCTTTTCTCTTTAGTTCAAGATAACATGGTCCGCAGACAGATAACTGTTTGCCTTCATCACTAAAGTATTTAAAATCAGCCTCGTTTTCTTGAATCGTCTTTCCACAAATGTCACATTGTTTCATAACTTATGCCTCCTTGATTTAATTCAATACACTTTTTTACATTTAAATTGTATAATACAAATTGAAAAAAACAAACAGGAGAGAGTGAAATGCAAGTACCACTTTTAGATCTAAAAAGTCAGTACAGTAAAATTAAAGGTGAAATTGAACCTTTACTTTTGAGCATATGTGAAGAACAGAGATTTATTTTGGGTAAAGAGCTGGCAGATTTTGAACAAACAGTTGCAAAATATGTAAATGCAGAACAGGCGGTGGGCGTTTCTTCTGGTACTGATGCTATTCTTGTATCACTTATGGCTCTTGGTGTAAAACCCAATGATAAGATTGCGACTACTACATTTAGTTTTTTTGCAACGGCTGGGTGTATTGCAAGGTTGGGTGCAATTCCTGTTTTTGTAGATATTGATGAACAAACATTTAATATGGATATGTCCAAACTTGAAGATGTCTTAAAGAAAAATGATATTAAAGTGGTTGTTCCCGTCCATCTTTTTGGTCAGCTCTGTGATATGGAACCATTGATGAAGTTAAAAGAAGTTTACAATTTTTATATTGTTGAAGATGCTGCTCAATCTATTGGTGCACAGTATAAAGATGGAAGACAGGCGGGTAATTTTGGTGAATATGGATGTTTTTCCTTTTTCCCAAGCAAAAATTTAGGCTGTTTTGGCGATGGAGGTCTGGTCGCTTCAACTAAAGCGGAACTTGCAGAAAAGGTTAAGATTTTAAGAAACCATGGTGGTAAAATTAAGTATTATCACGATTTTGTTGGTGGAAACTTTCGTCTGGACAATTTACAGGCAGTCGTTTTGAGTGTGAAGTTAAGGTATCTTGACGAGTGGCATAAAGCAAGACAGATTAATGCAGAAAGATACGAAAAACTTTTTAAAGAAAAAGGATTACTTGAGTTTGTTACTTTGCCAAAGGCGGTTTATAAATCTTCTGGTGTTAAAAACTATCATATTTATAATCAGTTTGTTATTAGGGCAAAAGATCGTGATGCTTTAAAGGCGTTTCTTCAAGAAAATGGAGTGGGTTGTGAGGTTTATTATCCTCTCTGTTTTCATCAGCAGAAATGTTTTTCGTATTTGGGCTATAAACAAGGGGATTTTCCTGTTGCTGAGAAGGCTGCTCAAGAGGTGCTTGCAATTCCAGTTTATCCTGAATTGACTGAGGAACAGCAAGAATATGTTGTTTCTGTTATAGAGAAGTTTTATTTGAAAAGATGAAGCTTCTAATAGTTAAAATGAGTTCTTTAGGGGATGTGATACACACAATTCCCCTCGCAAAGATTTTAAAAGAACGGTTTAAAGAAGATATTGTCATTGATTGGGTGGTTAATAGAGAATACATAAGCTTAATCAATAACAATGGAATAGTGCGAAACGCAATTCCTTTTGACAGAAAGGAATGGATTTCTTTTTCAGGTTTTTTTAAGACATTTTCTGAGATAAAGGCATTTTCTAAGCAATTAAAACAAGAGCATTATGACATTGTTTTTGATGTGCAGGGACTATTAAAAAGTGCACTTGTTGTGGCAATGGCACACGGCAGGATAAGCGTTGGCTTTAGCGATGCACGGGAAGGTGCAACTTTTTTTTACAACAAAAAGATAATTGTAAAAAAAGTAATGCATGCCGTTGAGAAAAATCTTCTTTTTCTTGATTTTTTTAAAATAAGCTGGAATAAGGAAGATATTGATTTTCCTATTTATGTATCGGATGAAGATAAATCTTATACGGATTCTTTGTTGAGAGATTATAAAATTAGCAAGGACTATGCTGTTTTTTGTCCGTTTTCACGTTGGAATACCAAAATGTGGGAAGAGCAAAGGTTTCATAAATTAGCTGAAATGATAAATGGTTTAGGAATAGACGTTGTCTGGACGGGAAGCAAAAACGAAAAACTTGTATCTCAGGTCAAAAACGACTTTACCGGAAAGCTTAATTTAAATCAGCTTTATTATTTGTTTAAGCAATCTCGTTTTGTTGTTACTTGCGATTCGGGTGCAATGCATTTAGCGTCAGCTGCTAAAGCGAACATTCTGGCTATATTTGGCCCTACTTCACCTTTGAAGACAGGTCCATATAGTGTAAGTAATAAGGCTGTTGTTGTTCAAAGAGAAGATATTTCTTGTGTTCCATGTTTTGGAAAAAGTTGTGATAGGAAAAATATATGTCTCGACATAGCACCTGAAAAGGTTTTTGAAATAATACAAGAGAAGATTTTGTCATGAAACCTATTGTTGCAATTGTTGGAAGACCAAATGTTGGCAAGTCGAGCCTTTTTAATGCCATCGTTGGCAGAAAAAAAGCTCTGGTTGAGGATTTTCCTGGAGTAACCAGAGACAGAAATTATGCTGATGTAAATTATGAGGGCAAGGAATTTGTGATTGTAGATACCGGTGGCTTTTTTGTGCATGCAGATGAACCCATCTTAAAGGAGATAAAAAAACAGGTTGAAATTGCTATTGATGAAGCTGACATAATAATTGCAACATTCGATGGAAAAGAAGGTCTTAATCCCCTTGATAAAGAGCTTGTTTCTTATTTAAGAAAGTTAGAAAAGCCCATTCTTTATGCAGTGAATAAGATTGATCATCCATCGCACGCACCAAAAATTAACGATTTTTATAGTTTAGGAGGCAGGTTGTATCCAGTATCTGCTGAGCATGGTCTGGGTGTTTACGATTTGCTTGATGAAGTAGTGGCTTTAATACCTGAATCTTCGAAAAGTGAAGAGAGAAAGCAGCCTGCGTATCAGGCTAAGGTAGTTGTTTTAGGCAAGCCTAATGTTGGTAAATCTTCGATAATTAACGCTATTTTGGGAATGGAAAGGGCAATTGTGAGTGAAGTTGCCGGCACAACTATAGATGCTATTGACAGTGAAGTGGATTATAATGGCAAGAAGTATTTGTTTATCGATACAGCAGGAATTCGTAGAAAAGCAAAAATTTCTTTAAGGTTAGAAAAATTTTCTGTACTTTCTGCATTAAGGTCTCTTGAACGGGCTGATGTTGCACTTTTAATCGTTGATGCAGAAGAGGGGGTTAAAGATCAGGAACAAAAAATCGCCCAGCTTATCAAAGAGCGGGGAAAAGGGCTTATTATTGTGGTTAATAAATGGGATAAGGTTGAGAAGGATGAAAAAACTGAGTCTTTTTATATTGCAATGCTTAAAAAAACTTTGCCATTTGTAGATTTTGCACCAGTTATATTCACTTCTGCCAAAACGGGCAAACGTATAAAAACAATTTTTACATTGATAGATAACGTTACTAAGTCTTTAAAAACAAGGGTTTCTACCGGCATTTTAAACCGAATTATAAGCGAACTACAAGAGAGAAATCCCCTGCCTGTTTACAAAGGCAAGAGAATAAAGATTTATTACGGAACGCAACAGGATGTGTCACCGCCTTTCTTCGTTTTGTTTGCTAATTATCCTGAAGCGATACCGTCTTCGAGTATAAAGTATATAGAAAACAGATTGAGGGAATACTACTCCTTTACTGGAGCACCTATAAACATTGTGTTTAGGAAAAAACGATAGTAAATTGACATTATGCTTCAAAAATTATAAAATTTATAATCACTTCTAAAATCTGAAGGGGAAAAGAACAGATGAACTCAAAGGCAATACTTATATCAGGTACAGCTAACAAAGAGCTTTCTGATAAAATTTCAGGATTTTTAGGGATTTCATTAACTCCAACAAAGATTAAGCGTTTTTCTGACGGAGAAACAATGGTTGAAATTGATGGGAATGTAAGAGGCAAGGATGTATTTTTGATTCAATCAACCTGCCCACCTGTCAATGATAATCTTATGGAGCTTCTTATTGTGATGGATGCGTTAAAAAGGGCATCGGCAAGCACGATTACTTCTGTAATCCCTTATTATGGCTATGCAAGGCAGGATAGAAAGGTTGCTCCAAGGGCTCCGATATCTGCCAAGCTTGTGTCTGATTTGATTACAGTAGCAGGAGCAAGCAGGATTTTAACTGTTGACTTACACGCAGGTCAGATACAGGGATTTTTTAACATACCTGTAGATAATCTATATGCTATACCTGTGTTTATGAATTATTTAAAAAATTCCAACCTTTTGGAGCCCGTTGCTGTTTCTCCAGATGCTGGTGGTGTCGAACGTGCAAGGGCTTACGCGAAAAGATTAAATGCGAGTCTTGCAATTATTGATAAAAGAAGAGAAAAGCCAAATCAATCGGAGGTTATGAACATCATTGGTGATGTAAAAGGTAAGACAGCTATCATTGTAGATGACATGATAGATACGGCTGGCAGTCTATGTAATTCTGCAGTAGCCTTAAAAAATAATAATGCCTCAAGGATTATTGCATGTGCCACACATCCCGTTTTTTCTGGACAGGCTATTGAAAGAATAACTAACTCACCTTTAGATGAAGTGATTGTTACTGATACGATTCCTCTTTCAGAAGAAGCAAAAAAATGTTCCAAGATAAAGGTGGTAACAATATCGGCTCTTATTGGTGAGGCGATAAAAAGGATTATTTCAGGGGATTCTCTCAGTGCATTATTTATATAGGATGACTAAGGCTGTTTAAAATTTAATAAACAGGAGGAGAAAATGGAGAAGGAAAGTATTGCATTATTAACGAGAACTGAAAAAGGCAAAAATGCTGCAAAAAAGTTAATTAAGCAAGGGTTTGTGCCTGCCATCATTTATGGTCACAACTTACCAAATGTAATGGTAAAAGTTGCAGATAAAGAGATAAAGAAAATCATTAAAAATCATGGTAAGGCTGTTTATTACGTTGTAGAAGATGGAGATGTTTCTCTTAAAGGCAAGAAATTGATAGTAAAAGAGCTTTCTAAAGACTATCTTAGGGATAACATAAGACACATTGATTTTTATCAGATGTCTGACAAAGAGATGACAAAGGTAGCCGTTCCTGTTAAGTTAGTTGGTAAAGCTGAAGGACTTGTTCTGGGTGGTATCCTTGAGTGGGAAAAACGAGAGATCGAAATCAAGGCTATGCCTGAAGACATTCCAGCATATATAGAGGTTGATGTAACAAAACTTACAATTGGCCACTCAATACATCTTTCTGATATCAAATTGCCGCCGAACGTGCATTTGGCGGAGGATGGAAAAATCTCTGTTGTGACGATGCTTGCACCGAGACAGGAGGTTGAGCTAACGCCAGAAGAGAAAGAGGCTAAACTGCAGGCAAGCCTGGCAGCTGGAGAAAAGGAAACAGAATAACTGATGATGTCTTTTGTGGTGGGGCTTGGAAATCCCGGCCCTAAGTACGCTAAAACAAGACATAATGTTGGTTTTATGGTTGCAGATGCGTTCGCATCATCATTGAATCTTATTTTTAAGAAAAAGGACAATTACGAAATAGCAGAGGGTGAGTTTGCAAGCTCACCCATTTTTATTTTTAAACCATTAACGTTTATGAATATGAGCGGGAAGGCTGTTAGCAGTTTTTTGAAATACCACAACTTTGCTGGTGAAAATATGTTTGTTGTTTATGATGATCTTGATATGGCAACTGGAAAACTCAGGCTAAAATGGAATGGTTCTGGTGGAGGACATAAAGGTGTGCAGTCTATAATTGATGAGACACAGAGAAAGGATTTTTTTCATCTTAAAATTGGTATAGACAAACCTCCGTTAAAGGAACTTGTTAACGAACATGTTTTATCAAAATTTACTCCAGAAGAATTTGAAATCATCAACAGTGCTATAAAAAAGGCTGTTTTATCCTTATCTACAGCTATAACTGAAGGCTCAGCAAAAGCAATGAATCTTTATAACGGTTGAAATTATGGGATTTTCTATCGGTATCATTGGTCTTCCAAATGTTGGAAAGACTACTATTTTCAATGCAATAACTGCAGTTTGTGCTGAGGCTTCAAATTACCCATTTTGCACGATTGAGCCAAACATAGGCGTTGTTCCGGTCAGAGATGACAGGTTAGACAGGATAAAAGAGATAATCAAAACAGAAAGTTATCTTCCAACTACTATTAAGTTTATCGATATTGCCGGGCTTGTTAGAGGTGCTAACAAGGGAGAAGGTTTAGGAAATAAATTTTTATCGCATATCAGAGAGGTGGATGGAATCGCACACGTGGTTAGATGCTTTGATCTGCCGGAAGTGGTTCATGTAGAAGGAAGTGTAGATCCGATAAGAGACATTGAAGTTATAAAGACAGAGTTGGTCCTTTCGGATATAGAGATTTTAGACAAACGTATAGAAAAGCTTGCCAAAGTTAACACCCCTTCGAGCAAAAAGTTTCTGGAAGTATTGAAAAAACTTCTTGAAAATTTAAATACGGGAATCAGTATTGTGGAAAAAGACAAACTTTTCGCCACACTAAATGATGACGAGAAGTCTCAAATTGAAGAGTTAAACCTTATTTCATTAAAACCGATGTTTTATATCGCAAACGTTTCTGAGACAGAATTTAAGGAAAATAAATATCTTCCAAAACTGTTAGAGTATGCAGAAAAAGAGTCTAAAGACGTAGTAATAATATCTGGAAAGCTTGAAGAAGAAATAACACAGTTTGAGGAGTCTGAGAGATTATCGATACTGAATGAATATGGTATCGAAAAAGAGGCTATAGACCGCATAATCATTAAAGGCTATAAGATGCTTGATTTAATTACCTTCTTTACCACAGCAAGGAGAGAGCTTAAAGCATGGACTTTGAAACGTGGAGAAAAGGCAATTAAAGCTGCAGGGAAAATACATACAGATATGGAGAGAGGTTTTATAAGGGCTGAGGTGATCCATTATGACGACCTTATAAAGGTTGGTTCAGAACTTAAGGCAAGAGAGATGGGGTTGTACCGACTGGAAGGAAAAGATTACGAAATACAGGATGGGGACATTGTGTATTTTAGATTTAAGGTTTAAGGTTTATCTTTGACTTTACCTTTTATAACAACAGTTATTGCTTTTTCACGTGTAAAATAATTCTTTAAATGATCTATAATTTCATCCGTTTTGATGCTTAAGAGTTTTTCTCGATATTTCTGATGGTACAAAGGATCGTTAAAAAATAACAGATTATTTGCGTAAGATGAAGAAATATCAACATTTTCTTGTAAACTCTGAATAATTTCGGTAACGATTTGATTTACAGCCTTTTGCCTCTCTTCTTCTGTAATGCCATTGATGAAAGTCTTTTCTAACTCTTCTAAAAGCCCCTGTTTTGCCCTCTCAGCCTTTTCGGGGGACGTTCCTATGTATAGATTAAATAAAGAACCCTCAGGCGATTCAAACATAAATGCTCCAAGTGCATACGCCAATCCTTCTTTATCTCTAAGTTTTGTAAAAAGTCTGCCACTTTGATTTGAAAGAATATAGGAAAGTAAATGAAGATACGGACGTTCTTCGGAGCGAATACCCGGTACAGGAAAAGCAATCAAAATATGTGTCTGATTAAACTCTGTATCAAGAGATTTTTCTTTTTCGTTTAATGATGGGGCAAGTTTTGTTGAATAGGTAGCTAAAGATTTATTTTCAAGTTTTGTAAGGCTGCTGGAGATTTTCTGATATGCATCATCGGGGAGATTACCAGAAAATACAACAACCATTTTATCTGGAGAAAAAAGTTTTCTAAAATGTGTTTTGATAGCTTTGGCATCAAAATTAGCGACAGTTTGTTCAAATCCTTCTATTGGAAAGCCTAATGGGCTATCAGGATAAACTGTGGAGAAAAAGACGTCTTTCAATATACGAGAAGGGGATTCTTTTTTCTTTTGTATATCAGCAATGATAAATTTTTTCACCTTTTCTATTTCTTCGGTTGAAGGCGAAAAGTTATTAAGTATATCCCCTAAGATTTCGATTGCGTCGTAAAAACTGTTGGATAAAAATTTCCCTTTTATACCAGAAAGATTTTTTGTAGAAAACCCAGAAATTGAACCACCTAAGGCTTCAATCTTTGCAACAATGTCTTTATATCCCATGTTCGTTGTACCTCTTAACAGGCATGAAAGTGTAAAGCTGGAAAGCCCGGCGGTTTTTTTGTCTTCGATTCTGTTGCCAGCGAGCGACAGAATATTAAAGCCAAATGTGGGAACATTGTCTTTCTGTTTAAGTATAAGTTTAATGCCGTTTGGCAGAACATATTGTTTCATTTGGTCAGAAGTTTTTGTCAGGAAAACCGTTTTTAATGCAGATTCTGCCTCAGATTGATAGTTTTTCGGTGTAATCATAACAGCGGTAACTTTTGAAGGATTAAGAAAATTTTTCTTAACCGACTCCAAGTCAGAAAGGGATACCTTTTGTATCTCACTGATATATTTTTTTGAATAATCGGGATCGTCATAATAGTATAGATAAGAATTGCCAAGGTCCGTAGCTATATCAGAATAGCGTTCTCGTGAAAAAAGGTAGTTACTCTGGTAGCTTATTATACTCTTTTTTAAAGCCTCTGGTGTGAACGACACCTTTTCATCAAACAACAAGTTAGCAAGTTCTGAAAGAACATTTGAAGTTTTTTCGCAAGAAAAATTTGCATGAACAGCAAAAAATCCCATCTCTTTCATTGACATCTGGTAAGAATAGGCATAATTGACGAGTTGTTTTTGTTCTTTAAGTCTTTCTTTTAAAAGCGATGTTGCTGATTCGCCATAAATGAAAGAAAGTACATCAATTGCAGGAACATTTGGATCTTTTATGTCAGGTGTAGGTATGCCCAACATAAGATAACAAGAAGCAACATTTGCAGACTTTACAGCAATATTCTTTTCATGCTTTTCAACAAAAGTCTGATTAAGGTAATTTTTGCTTGTTGTAACTTCTATACCAAAGTAACTGCCTGCCATATTAATCAGCTGGTCATCAAAATCACCTACAACGACGAGAAAGGCGTTTGCAGGCGTATAAAATCTTTTATAAAAACTTTCTACTTCTGATAAAGAAACCTCTTTAATGGTTTTTTCATAGCCTATGACGGGACGTTTAGCTGGATGGTTTTTTAATGCGGTCTCAAAAAAAAGATTGTAAACCAATTTTTGAGGACTATCGTAACTGCGCTTCATTTCCTCTAAGATAACCTTTTTTTCCTCTGCAAAACTTTTTTCATTGAACTTTGTTGTAAAAAGAATGTCCTGTAACACCTTAAGACCTTCTTCCCACTGTTTTTTGGGTAGAGTCAAATGATAAACAGTTTTGTCAAAAGATGTGTAGGCATTTATATCGCCGCCCAAAAATTCGATCCTTCTAGCAATATCTTTGCTTCGAAAGGTTAGATGCTCTAAAAAATGGGCAACACCCGCCTCTTTATCTGTCTCAGATGTGCTGCCATGCTTAACCCACAACTGCATCGCAACAAGAGGTGTTGTCTCATCTCTTTGAAAAATGATTTTAAAACCGTTATCAAGAGATTTAACTGTTGTATTGGCAAAGGCTTGTTGAAAAGAAAAAAAAAGAAAAAATAAAACAAACAATTTCTTAAGCATATTTCAAAACGTTCTTTCTATTGTGTAGTTTGCGATAATTTCCAGTAATTTTCTATATTTCTCGTCAATAAAACTTATACAGTTTTTTGCTTCTGCAACGTAGTGTTGGGCTCTATTAAAGCTGTGCTTGAAGGCATCGTATTTTTCCAGTATTGCATATACCTTTTCAAAGTCTTCCCTTTTTTTATTCTTTTTAAGTAGCAGCTTGCTTAACAGCTTTCGTTCGTTTATTGTAGATTTTTTATATGTGTATATAAATGGCATCGTAACCTTCCCATCATAGAAATCCTGTCCTTGAATTTTGCCCAAGGTCTCATCGCTGGTAATGTAGTCAAGGGTGTCATCAGCTATCTGAAAGGCGGTGCCAATTAGCATACCAAAATTACGCATCTTATCTCTGAACGATAAATGTGCGTTTCCAATAATTGCCCCAACCTCCGCTGCAGCAGAAATAAGGACGGCAGTTTTGCATCTGACTATCTCTAAGTACTCCTCTTCAGTTGTTTCTGGTTCTTCTGTCTTTAATAACTGCAGGATTTCGCCCTCAGCCATTTTGGTTGTTGCATTAGAAACACAATCGAGAATTTCTAAATTGTTTTCTTTAACAAGGGCGAGGAAAGAACGAGCCAACAAAAAATCACCTACAAGAACGGTAGCTTCGTTTCCCCAGAGGATGTTTGCTGATGGCTTGCCACGTCTTAACTCGGCATAATCAACAACATCATCGTGTAGCAAAGTGGCAGTATGAATAAACTCTAAAGCACTTGCAATCTTGTAAACTCTGTCTCCCTCATATCCAAATGCACGTGCGGAGAGTATCAAAACAAGCGGACGGAAACGTTTCCCACCACTTTCAATAAGATAAGAAGCAACCTGTCTTATAAAATCTATGGGAGAGTCTAAGGATACACGAATCTCCTGTGCCACCAACTCTAAATCTTTTTTCAAACTATCTTGAAGTTTTTTAAAATCCATCAGTTTTGTAATGATATAAGAAAATTATAAAACTGTCAAAGCCAAATTGCAAATTACCCCAAAATAAAATTGCTTGCAATCGTTTTTATGGAGATGTAAAATTAAAGTCAATGAAATTTTGAAAAGACGTTGGAGCTAAGGGAATCTCGTGCATCGGATATCTCCGATAAGTCGAGAGCTGCCCCGCAGCTGTGAGCGTTGACGAAAGCCAGATTAGCCACTGGAGGTGTTGTTGATATCCTCTGGGAAGGCAGGCAAGTAGGTTGAAACGCAAGCCAGAAGACCTGCTCTAACGTAGTTGTCTTATTCCTCGAGGGAGGGAAGAGGGCAGAGAATAGAGAATATCTTATATCTACCCGACTTAAGCTCCCTTAAGTCGGGTTTTTTGTTTTTGGAGGCATAATTGAGCAACATAAAAAAAATGGCAGACTTTTTGGCAACGAGAATAAACTGTGAAGCAAAAGGTGAGTTATTGTTTGTGGGGGAGAACAGAGAGTTTCAACTTTTAGATATGATTGAAAAACGGATTTTAGACATTGAAAAAAACAAAAAAGATTCAGAAAATATGGCTAAAATTAGTGTCGATAAGGAACTGATGTTTTTGAAAAACATTCTCAGAAGGCTTTCTAAATGAAATCAAGGTTACATGGTGGAACTGAAAACTGTTTATATGACTTCAGTGTGAATCTTAACCCCGTAGTAAAAGATGGTTATATAAAAAAAATACTCTCTTCTTTGAGTTATGCTGCCATCAAATATCCTGAACAAAGAGGCGATAGCCTCGTCAACATTATAGCGCGTAAAAATAATGTTATTTCTGATAACGTTGTTCTTGGCAACGGTTCTATTGAGCTTTTTTATTGCCTGCCAAGAGTTTTAAAGCCAGAACGAGCGTTTACACTTGAGCCCACTTTTTGTGAATACAGCTACATTTGCGATATTTACAACATTAAGTTAAGACGTTTCCTGCCAGATTCGGAATTTCATTGGGACTTTTCTAAAATACAAAAAGAGCTAAAGCCAAAGGATCTGCTTTTTATCTGTAATCCCAATAATCCTACTGGAACGCTTTATTCCAGAGAGGATATTATTACCCTTCTAAAAACAGGTGCTTATATCGTTATTGATGAGGCTTTTATGGACTTTAGCCCAGAAAATCAATCTCTCTTAAGTGATCTCGAAAGGTTTGAAAATCTAATTGTCGTTAAGTCGTTAACTAAAATTTATTCTATAGCAGGGTTGCGAATTGGATTTTTAGTTGCGAATCGACATATTTCAGAAAGGTTAAAATTGATTTTGCCACTCTGGAATGTAAATGGAGTTGCATTAGAGGTGGCAAAAGTAATGCTTGAAAACGATATAATTGAAAAAACAAGAAAAGTTGTCATCGAAGAAAAAAATTTCCTGTTCAAAAAGATGAAAAAGTATTTAAAGGTTTTCGATAGCAATGCAAATTTTCTTCTTTGTAAAAGTGATAGAACACCTAAGTTGCACAAATTTGCTAAATCCAGAGGCTTCTGTTTGAGAGATAACAAAGGTTTTTATGGTTTAGATGAAAGCTATTTTCGTGTTGCGATTAAAGAACATAAAGAAAATATGAGATTGATTGAATTGTTTATGAACTTTTTTGAAGGTAATTGTTGTGATTGATTATAATGCCAGGTTTATTGCGATTGGGTTTTTTTATGAGTTGTTGTTTATGTATCCCTCGTTTTTGATTCATCCCGTTGCAGTAATGGGAAAGGCTATATCTGTGTTTGAAAGGCTCTTATTGATTAAAGAAGGGAAAAGTGTGCTAAATATTCTTACAGGTGGAGTGATGGCGATACTGCTCATTGCTACGACATTTGTCTGCTTTTACTATCTGGAGCTGGTTGTAGCTAATAAATGGATCCTTTTTGTAATAAATACATTTTTTGCTGTTACTTGTGTTGCTGCGGGCTCTTTGTTTTTTGAATGCTTTAAAGTTATTAAATATATTGAAATTGGCCATATTGATTTAGCAAAAAAACAGTTAAGCATGTTGGTAACAAGAGATACAGCAGGAATGGACGAGAAAAAGTTAGTAGAAACTACACTTGAAACGCTTTCCGAAAATCTTTGTGATGGAGTAATTGCACCACTTTTTTACATGTTTATTGGAGGAATCCCGTTGGGCATGGCATACAAAATGGCTTCAACT
>JBBIPZ010000019.1:13146-45098 GCA_037442505.1 Deltaproteobacteria bacterium
CCGGGTAAACGGGACGTAACAAAAGAAGATGTTAAGTCAGGCATTAAACTTGGTTATGTTTCTTCACTTTTGTTTCTGGTTTTTGCATCTTTAGTAGAATATCTGTTGAGGAGATTTTGGCTAAATGTATAAAGAGGTTCGAGGTGTTATTGTTGCTGCCACAAAGAGTGGTTCTGGCAAGACAATGGCGGCGTTGTCACTAATGAAACTTCTTGTGGATGAGGGACTTAAGGTTGCCCCATTTAAAACGGGACCTGATTTTATTGACACCTCACATTATGAAAAGGTATGTGGTGTAAAAGGCAGAAACCTTGACTCATTTATGATGACAGAAGATTTTTTAAAATGGAATATATATAGCGTAATGGAAGATAGAGATGTAGCGGTGATTGAGGGGGTGATGGGGCTTTTTGATGGATATGGGGAGGATGCAAAGGGCAGTACCGCAGAATTAGCCAAAAAGTTAGGGCTGCCAGTCTTGCTGCTCGTTGATGCTAAAGGGATGAGTCAATCAATAGTGCCGCTGATACACGGGTTTTTAAATTGGGATAATGGATTGCCGATTGTTGGGGTCATTCTTAACAGGGTTAATACAGAAAGGCAGTATGCCTTTTTAAAAACACGTATTGAAAAGATAGGAAT
The DNA here is from genome assembly GCA_037442505.1 of Deltaproteobacteria bacterium. Classification (GTDB taxonomy): domain Bacteria; phylum CALINM01; class CALINM01; order CALINM01; family CALINM01; genus JBBIPZ01. The sequence goes on from JBBIPZ010000019.1 coordinate 13,789, forward strand.
AAAATGTTTTGGATATATACCTACGATACCGGAAATAAAGGTTCCGGAAAGGCATTTAGGCATTGCTATGGGATATGAACAAGACAAAAACTTTGTTGAAGGGCTTAAAAAGGCTGCAGCCTGTCTTGATAAGAAGAGACTGCTTAACCTGCTTGAAAACTCATCAAAAAAAATATCGGTTACTGATTTGGCACCTGTAAAGAAGGTGCCGATTAACATAGCCGTTGCTTATGATGAGGCTTTTTCTTTTATTTATCAGGAAAACATCACCCTTTTTAAACAAAATGGCGCTTATGTTCATTATTTTTCACCACTGAATGACAAAACATTCGGTTTAGCAGACCTTGTTTATTTACCAGGTGGCTATCCAGAACTTTTTATGGAACAGTTAGCTGAAAATAATAAGATGAAAGATGCGATAACAGATTTTGTTGAAAAAGGTGGACATCTCATAGCTGAATGTGGAGGACTTATCTATCTTTCGAAAGAAATTATAATAGATGGTGTTAGTTTTAGCGGTGTTAACATCCTGCCTTTTACAATAGAAATGGGTAAACGATTTTCTGCCTTGGGATATGTGGATGTTATTGTACAGGAAAATAACCCATTTTTCGAGAAAGGAACTGCACTTAAAGGGCACAGATTTCACTACAGCTACATTAAAAAAATAGATACAGATGTGGCGCCAAGCTATCTAATTAAAAGAAAAGAAACAGAAGAAAAAGAAGGCTTTATATATAAAAACCTTCTTGCAAGTTATGTTCATCTTCATTTTGGGTCTAATCCCGATGCAGTAGGCATGATGTTTAAAAAAATAGATGGCAAAAAAACGACAAAAAATTTACAGCTAATAGAGGGATAAATATGGAATTGATTATCATTTTGAGTCATGGCAGCAGAAGCAAAAACAGCAATTTTTTAACCGAAAAGGTTGCAAAAAAAGTCATTGAAGCTTTAGGCATTAAGGCAGTAGTAGCAAATCTTCAACTGTCACCACCATATTTAGAAGATGTGGTTGAGCAGGCTTATAAGGAGGGTGTGAGAAGTTTTGTCATCCATCCTTTTTTTCTTCATAAAGGTGTTCATGTTGAAGAGGATATTCCAGATGCGATTAATTCATTGCAGCAGCGTTATGTTGATGCAAAATTTACATTAACAGATGTAACTGGCAGCAGTAACTTGGTTATAGATGCAGTTATAGAAACAGTTAGGGGTAACTTATGAAAACACTTTTACCAGAAGAGATTGAACAAAAAAGTTTTGCTATTATTGAGAGACGTATCCCTGAAGGTATATTTTCGGCAAAAGAACAGGAAATTGTAAAAAAGGTCATACATGCAACAGCTGATTTTTCGCTAATAAAAAGGCTGTATTTTTCTGAAGGTGTCATTGATTTGGCAACTGACATCTTAAAAACGGGAAAGGACATCTTTACAGATGTTGCAATGGTAACAGCAGGGATATCTCCTCAATATTTAAATGGTTACAAAGGGAAAGTTATCTGTGAGATAAGAAATCCGCAGGTTGCAGAAATAGCAAAAACAGAAAAGATTACAAGATCTGCAGCAGCAGTGAGGTATGCATTAGAACAAAACAAAAATATTGGTATATTTGCAATAGGAAACGCACCAACAGCTCTTTTTGAATTAATTAAAATTGCAAAAGAAAAGCAATTAGATGATTTTGTAATCATTGGAGCTTGTGTCGGAATGGTAGGAGCAAAGGAAGCAAAGGGCAAACTAATAAAGAGCGGTTTACCATGCATAGCTTTACGGGGTAAAAGAGGTGGGAGTCCAATTGCAGCAACAATTTTAAATGGTTTATTTAAAATAAAAAAGGAGGAGGAAAATGAGAAGGTTGGCTCTTGTTAAAGCTTACGCAATATTTTCAGTAATTTATGCTGTTTTATACTCACAATCTGTTTATGCTATGCATTTGTCAGAAGGAATCTTGCCAGCAAGAGATGCTTTAGGGGCGGGCATTATAGTATTACCTTTTATCGTTTTGGGACTGAAAAAAATAAGACAATGCAAAAAGGAAAATCCGCTATATTTTTCATTGGTAGGGCTGGTAGGTGCTGCAGTGTTTGTTGTTTCTGCATTTCCTATACCAGTTCCTGTTGCTGGCACGTGTTCACATCCGGCAGGAACAGGACTATCAGCAATCATTTTAGGACCATTTCCCAGTGTAGTGGTTGCAACGGTTGCATTATTAATTCAGGCTCTTTTTATGGCACATGGTGGGTTAACTACGTTAGGGGCAAACGTCTTAACAATGGGTATTTGTGGCTCATTTTGTGGTTATTTTGCTTATAAGTTGTCGAAAAAAGTGGGGGCATCTTATTTTGTGTCAGGATTTATAGCAGGGGTTGTTGCTGATATTGTAACTTATGCAGCCACTGCTTTTGTGCTGGCGTTTTCTTTATCCAATGATTTTTTAACTGCCTTCATAGAGATTGGTCTTGCCTTTGTTCCCACGCAGATTCCATTAAGTATTTTAGAAGGGTTTATCACTGGGTTTGCTGTTAAGTATGTATTTCAAAACAGACCAGAACTACTTAAGCTTAGTGAATATGCAAAGGAGGAGTTATGAAAAATTGTGTAGAATCTTTTAAAATATTGTCAAAAGGTTTGTTATGGTGTATCTTGTTTATGTTTTTGCTAATTGCTGTCGACATAAAAATGGCAAAAGCTGCCGAAGAAAAATGGCCCGGAGTTGATTCCGCAGTTGTGGAAAAGTATGCAAAAAGGTTTGGCGTGGAACCGAAAGAACCGTTTATAAATACAGATCAGGGCGATTTGCTACTATTCATCTTTACACTTGCAGGTACAGTTGGCGGTTTTGTTATTGGTTATAACTTTAGAAAAATTTTCAAGGAAAAGCAAAATGGTTCTATCTCCAGAACTTGAGTATCTTGCATATACTAACAATAGCATCTTAAGGAAGGTTAATCCAGTAACCAAGTTGCTGATTCTTGCGTGCATGTTGCTGATAAATCTTAAAATTACAGCGGCTTTTCAGGTAGTTTTCTTATTTGTTATCATAGGGCTTTTTTTTGTGTCGAAAATTAGTTTTTACACTGTAAAAAGACCTATTTTTGCTGCGTTTTTTGTTGGAATAGTTTTGTTTATTGCAAAACTTCACCTTTTTAAGATAGGGATACCCTATCATTTTATAGTTGATTTCTATCCTGAAGCGTTTAGTATTGCGCTCAATTCGGGACTTAAAGTGGTGTGTGGTGTTGCATTAATATTAGTTTTTGTTTCAACGACCCCATTAAATGAGATTTTGTCTGGACTAATAATTTTAAAGGTTCCAAAAACACTGATTGAGATTTTTCTTGTCATCTACAAGTATATTTTTATAATTAACGATGAGGGTATCAGGGCTAAAAATGCTCAAATGGTAAGGTTGGGTTATAAGAATTTTAAATGCTCGCTTGAATCTTTCGGCAATCTTGCAGGAATAATCATTACAAAAGGGGCGAGCAAAGGTGCAAACATGGTGGATGCTTTGTTAGTAAGGGGATATAGGGGAGATTTCTTTTTTCCATCGTCTGTCAACAGGCTTTTCCTCCTTGATTATGTATTAATTACATTATTGGGCTTTTTCCCCCTTATTTTGAGTTATTTATGGATGCCATAAAGACCGAAAACTTAAGTTTTTCTTACAATAAAGACTGCGAAGTTTTATCAGACATAAATCTGACAATAGAAAAAGGCAAGATTTTTGCGCTGCTTGGCTCTAACGGCGCAGGAAAAAGCACATTGCTCAGACTTTTAAATGGACTGGAGAAAAATTATAAGGGCAGGATATTTATCTTTGGTGAAAATATTCAAAAGATAAAGAGAGAAAAGCTTTTTACACAAATATGCACGGTGTTTCAGGAACCAAACGACCAGCTTTTTGCAATCACTGTTTTTGACGACATCTCGTTTGGTCCTCGTAATATGGGACTTACTGAAAAAGAAGTAAAAGATAGGGTGTTTTATGCCCTTGATGCGGTTGGCCTTAGCAATTTTGCTGATCGTCCCATAAAGACTCTCTCTTATGGACAAAAAAAAAGAGTGTGTATTGCGGGTGTGCTTGCTATGGTTCCGCAGATAATGCTTATGGACGAGCCTCTTTCAGGGCTTGACCCGATGGGTGTTGGAGAAATTGTGAAGCTTTTGAAACGTCTGAATGTAGAAAAAGGTTTAACGATTGTTATGGCAACTCACGAAGTGGATTTGGTCCCGCTTTATGTTGATAATGTGGCGATTATGAGTAAGGGAAAGATTATTCGGGCAGGATCTCCAGAACAGGTTTTTAATGAACCACAGGAGATTAGAGGCGCAAAACTGCGACTACCTTATGTAGCAAAATTAATGGAACAGCTACGGCAAGATGGTGTGGTGGATTATCATAGAGTTCCACTTACAATTGGCGAAGCAAGAAGAGAGCTGCTTAAAAAGCTGACATAATGGAAAAGTTAAAAAAACGCGATAATTTAAGAACGGGATTTACAACAGGAACAGCTGTTACAGCAGCTGCCGTTGCAGGTATGTATGCGGTTTTTGGCAAGCAAACAAAATCTTACGTAGATGTGTGGGCTCCAGCAGGACAGTTACGTGTTGCTGTTAAATATTACTGTTACAATGATGAACAGGCTGAGGTGTGTGTTATAAAAGATGCAGGGGATGACCCAGACTGCACGCATGGAATTGCATTCATAGCTCAAATTTTTAAATCTCTACCAGATAAAGATTTTTTCAAGGGAAAAACAAAACTAAATTTGAGCAAACTTTTTGAATGTTTTACTGCAGAAGGGATTGGCATTGTGACTTCTGAGGGCTTACCTGTAAAAGTGGGAGAGCCAGCTATTAATCCCGTACCGAGAGAGATGCTGAAAAAAAATATCGAGCAGGTGATTGATGATTTATCAATAAAATGTAAGCCATTAGTTGTTCTTTCGGTCCCATCAGGGAAGGAAGTTGCAAGACACACATTAAACGAGCGGCTTGGAATAAAAGGTGGCATTTCTATTCTTGGCACAACTGGCGTCGTTAAACCCATATCGATGGAGGCGTTTACCGCTACAATTGATCTCTCGCTAACAAGGGCAAAGAAGCTCGGATTAAAGGATATTGTGCTATGTTTTGGAAGAAGTAGCGAAGAGGCAGCGATGAACATTTTTAATTATCCAGCAGAAGCTTTTGTAATGATGGGAGACTTTTTTAACTACGCGGTCGAAAAGGCTAAAAAAATGAAATTTAATGTAATATTGGCAGGACAACTTGCTAAGACACTAAAGGTGTGTCTTGATACGACAGAAAACACAAATGTAAAATATGGTGTATTTTCTCCTGCACAGATAACAGAACTGCTAAAAAAGTTGTCAGTTGAACCAAAAACGTTAGAACTGCTTTCTAATGCAAAAACCGCAAGACACATCACGGAAATTGTTGAAAAAGAAAAAATAACCGGTTTGTGGGAAAAAATAGTCAAGCATGTTGCAGAAACATACAATATAGACGTGTGTTTGTTTTCTTATAATGGAGATTTGCTTGCAAAGGCTTAAAATTTTTATAATTGGAATCAGAGCTGGTAGCGAAGAAGTTGTTTCAAAGGAAGCTTTGTCACTGCTTGCTTCTTGCGACGGGATATTTTTAACCAGGCGTTTTATCAATTATTTTGAATCGCTTGGTTTTAAAGATAAACTCTATGAATTTCCTGCCAGTCTGTCTGAATTACCAGATAGCATAAAAAGTTTTGCTAAAAAAATAGCTGATAATTGTGGCATAGCTATTCTTGCAACAGGAGATCCCAATTTTTTTGGAATCACGCCTTTCTTGAAGAGGAAGATACCAGAAGCAGAAATTGTTGTTAAGCCAAACGTTTCAACAATGCAGGAGGCGTTTTCAAGATTAAACTTAAACTGGGAAGATGCAGCATTTTTTAGCCTTCACGGTAGACAGAAAGATAGTTTATTGGGATTTGTTTTAAAAAACCATAAGGGTTTTATATTCACGTCAAATGCTTTAGATGTGTTGTATCTATTGAATTTACTGAAATATTACAGGCTTGATGATTTTAAGGTTTATATTTTTGAGAACATCGGGACAGTAAATGAAAATTTGACAGAACTTTCTTATCCATTTCTGCTAAAAAAGCCTGTCTCAGACCTAAATGTGGTTATTTTCGTAAGAAACGAGACCTTAGGAAGTTACCCAGGCATTGGCTTGGAAGAGAGTTTGTATAAATTTAAGTCTGGAATGATAACAAAGAGAGAGGTGCGCTGTAACGCCATTTCCTTACTTTCTTTGAAAGCAGGCGATGTTATCTGGGATATAGGTGCAGGCTCAGGATCAGTTTCCATAGAAGCTACCTTTAATCCCATTGGGACACTTTCATTCGCTATCGAGAAGGATGAAGAGGCGTATCAAAATTTAAAAGAAAACATTAAAACGTTTTCTGCCTTTAATGTAAGACCAATTTTTTCTGATTTTGAAGCAGTGAGTGATGTTTTGCCAAAACCTGACAAGATATTTATTGGAGGAGGTAAAATAAAATCGACCATATCGGTAGCATTTGAAGCCTTAAAAGAAAATGGCGTTATGGTAATAGCTCTTGTTTCGGTTGATAATCTCTTTGAAACGCTTTCGTTCATAAAAAATAAAGGGTTAAACTATAGTCTTATCCAGATTAGTTCCGCAAAAAATCAACCTGTCAGGAAAAGCAGTATCATAAAGTCAGCTAATCCAGTCTTTTTGGTTAGAATAGATAAAAATCCAACAGCAAAAAACTAACTGAAAATTAAGTTAATTTTTTATTGTAAAAGCTTTTAATTGTGTAGTATATTAAAACCAAATATCAAAAAAGGGGCTATTTATGACGCGTGTTTTGGTTTTGTTGATATTGTTGCTGGTTTCCGCTTGTAGCTACTTATCTGAATCTAAGCCCATTCTTAAACAAACAGACTATGAAAAGATGATTGCAGGCAGCTTTGATGCAGACTATATCGGAACTGATAACTGTCTTTTCAAGTGTCATCAACACGATAAAATCAGGGATAATTTTGACAAGAGTGTTCATGCATCACAAATTAACAAAGAGACTATGCTACCATTGATAAATTGCGAGACCTGCCACGGACCCGGTAGTAAAGCAGTAGAAGAAATAAGGCTTGTTAATGGTAATCCACAATGTAATTATAGTTCTCTTATCGATCTTAAAAAATTGCCTGCAGCTGCTAAAAACTTGACATGCATAAAATGTCACTCTTTGGTTTCTACTCCAAACCTCGCATTGTGGAGAGGATCAACACATGAGGTGGCAGGTGTTGCTTGTAGTGATTGTCATAAACTTCATGTTTCGCCAAATCAAAAGGTTTTACATGACGATCAGTTTGAACTCTGTACCAGTTGTCATAAAAAGGTAAAGGCAGAGGTTAAAAACATTTCACATCATCCTGTTGGTGAAAAAAAGCTTATTTGTACGGATTGTCATAACCCACATGGTTCAGTCACAGATAAGCTTTTAAAGCGAGAGAATATCAGGGAGACCTGTATTTACTGTCATAAAGAAAAAGGAGGTCCTTTCACATTCGAGCATGCAGATTTGATGGATGATTGTAACAACTGCCATAAACCGCACGGTTCTATGAACGATAATCTTTTAAGGAAAAGAGAACCTATTTTATGCTTGAACTGCCACGCTGGACATAACTCTGCCTCTTCAACGTCTTTGCAAGGGCTGTCTAATTCACTAAAGGCAAAACTTTATAACCGTTGCACAGATTGTCATGGAAGTATCCACGGGACAGATTTACCCGGCAAAAAGATGTTAAGGTAAAGGGGCGTAAAATGAAAAAGATAATTCTAATTTTTGCATCTATACTTTGTTTGACAGCAGTAGCGATAGCACAAGAAGAGAAAAATTACGAGACAACTGTTGAAGTCGGTTATAAATTTTACTCTGTCGATAAAAATCCTTCTATTGTTAATGAATACTCTAATTCTACTTCGTTTCCTCTATTAAAACTTGCCACAAAAGGTTACAGTGAAAGCTACAAATATAACATAATCCTGGACGTTAATGAAAAGGAAGATTACAATTTTGATATTCATGCATACTATCAAGACAAGTTCAGAATAGAAATGACAGGAAATTACCTCGACCATAATTTAGGTTTTAAAGATAACAAAGCAATGACATCCCTTTCTTTGGATGAAGAGTACTTTGTTAAATTCAGAAATCAAATGGCTACACTTAAATATAAACCTTTTACATATCCGTTCCATATTAGAGTTTCTGCGGAAAAGATAGAAAAAGAAGGTGATTATCAAAAGCGTTTTTATGGAAACTCAAGTTTGAATCCAGCATATTCAAGTTCGGATGATATATTTAGTAGAAAGGCGCCTGTTAATTACGTTACAAATGTTAGTGGCGTAGCTGTAGACGGATTGTTGGGGGGCGTGTTGTTTTATTTAGAAGCATCTAAAACCAACTTCAGAGACGAGGCAAAAATAACTGACGATATGCTTTTGAAATCGCCGCAATTTGAAGAAAACTCCTATTCACTAAAACTTAATTCAAATCAGGCGGGTAAAATAAGTTATGCATTATCATTTAAAAGGATTGAAAGAGACAATGAGGGACATGATGAGATTAAAAGAGCAGGGGCAACAAGTAGTTATAATAATACGGGGTTCTTTTTGTCTTTTTATCCAGAAAGCAGATTAAAAGTTAGTTTCAAAGCGTCTTATGAAGACTATGATCAGAACAACCCAGACTTTTGGCGTTACAATGGCACAGATTATGTCGCTTCTTATGCAACTTCCTATATTAGAAAATCAGCACAAATTAATGCAAAATATATTATAACAAAAAACTCATATTTTTCAGCCACGCTTAAAGGTAAGGAGCAAGAAAGAGATACAATATATTTCAGCATGCCAGAATACACCAGCCAAACCTCTGCTAAAATTGAATTTGGCACATCTATAAAAGATAAATGTAGTTTAAAAATCAGCCAATCTTATGTTCATAACAATAACCCGCCATATAAAAATGTAGCAGAGAATTCTCATAAAACTAATCTGTCGTTTGAACACACAATATCTGATTCTATGTGGTTTGATGTAAATGCTTCGTATCTTTTTGAAACAAGTAATGACTCTTTCACTTACTTTGTCGAAAGTAAGACAAAATCAATAAATGCTAACTTTTTCTTCACTCCTTCTGACACCTTAAATCTTGGCTCATATGGTTTAATCGAAATTCAAGATTATAAGTCTGATTTAAATTTTGGCAAGCCAACAACTGCCGAATACATTATCTCAAGAACACCATACGAGGCAAAAACATATCAATTAGGTCTAAATGCAAACAAGAGGTTTAGTGTAAAGCAAGAAGTTTATGGAGATATCTTTTATTTAAGAGGTTATGGCACATATATGCCACAATTTGTTTCTGGTGTAGTAGGCAGCTATAGTTATGATACCACTGACCTTGCCAGATTGGCGGAAGTTGACTTTTATCAATATGGATTACTTTTGGGTACTAAATATAAATTGAGTTTTAAAGATACGTTGAAATGTGAAGTTAGTTATAAAGATCATAACGAAAATGCAGATACAGCCTTAAATGGTTCAATCAAAACCTTTTTCGTGTCGTGGGAGCGAAAATGGTGAAGCGAGCACTTTTTCTAATTTTGTTTGCGATGATTTTAGGACATAACGCATATACAAACGATAGAGTTGTTGCGGTTATTCTTGCATCTAATTTGGCAAAATTTAAGATTGCTTACGAGTTTTTTCAGAATAAAATCAAGGCTAATGGTATTGCAGGAACTATCCAATTTGTTCTTTCCACCACTAATCCGGATCCTTCTTCATGGGCAAATGCTGTGAAAAGGGCGGAAGGGCAAGATGTTGATTTTATCATTGCGTTTGGTGCTCCGTTAGTATCTGCTGCTCTCAGAGAAAAAATAGAAATACCAATAATCTTTGCAGATTTATACGAAACGAAACTTATAGAAGGTGCAAAAGGAAAGATAGGCGGGATTTATAATAACATACCAGTAGCGACTGTTATTAAACATCTAACAGCTATTAAAACAATGGGTACTCTTCATGTGTTATTTTGTCCTTTTGAAAAAGAAACAGAACTTCAAGCAGAAAAAATCAAACAGATCGCTACATTAGAAAAATTGAATGTGTCTTTACATCCAATTACGTCATCATCGAAGATTCCTGATATTAAATTAGCTAACAACGATGCGATTTTTCTGACATCATCAATTGTATTAGAAACTGGAATTTCAAGAATTATCGCATTTGCCAATACGCACAAGACACCTGTGGTAGGTTTATCTGAAACTATCGTCAAAAACGGCGGTTTATTTGCTATAGTTCCAGTGCCAGCTGAACAAGGCTTTGCGTTGGGCAATTATGTTACTAACTACGTTAAAACTGGGAAATTACCACAAAACCTTCAGTTGACAAAAGTTGATTTTGTCATTAATCTAAGGGTTGCTAAAGATCTGAACATTACAGTGCCGTTTTCGGTACTAAACTATGCAACAAAGGTTATAAAATGATAAAGAAAGAAAAAAGTTTAAAAAAGACATTGATGATAATGATTTTTATAGCTGTTGCATTTTCTGTAACAGTGACAGGGACAATAGTTTCTGTCAACTTTTATTTAGACTACAAGAAAAGTCTGAAAACCAACGTGATTAAGATAGGTGACAAGATAAAAGCAGACCTTGAACGCATTTACTCACTTGGGCTCTCTTTTAAAGACCTGCCAGGCTTTGAATCTGATATCAAAAAATTAGTAGCAGATGAAAATGTGCTCTCTTATATAATGGTTACAGACAAAGAAGGCTATGTTCATGTAACTACCGTTGATACTTTTAAGGAAAAAGGCTTTAAGCGCCAGGACGGTGATAGAATAAGAATTAATGGAGAAGATGTTATAAATATTGCTGTTAATGTTTTGGGGAGTGATAAAACGGTTGCTTATCAGATTCACTTAGGACTAAAAGAGTCGTTGCTTAATGATAAAATATATTCAACTTTTTTTACTTTAATCGTAGTTTGTTTGATGACAGTGGTTTTTATTTTTGCTATCACAAAAACTTTTATTGAAAATAGGCTGTTAGGCCCACTTCTCGTACTGAAAGAAGGTACTGACAAGATTGCGAAAGGCAATCTCACTGTAAAGGTTGATACCATTCATCATGACGAAGTAGGAATCGTAACTTCAAACTTCTCTAAAATGGTAGAGGAGATAAGAGAAATTGTAATAGGACTAAAGGAAGGCACAAAGCAGTTACTTCAGGTTAGTGATGTTGTTGAACAGCTGAGCCATAATGTGAAAGATGGTTCACTTGGGCAGTTAAATAGTGCTTCACAAATTTTACAGCTTTTTAATGACATTGAAGACAGAATAAACACATTAAAAGGGAAGGTTAACTCATTAAATGACTTTATAGAATTAACCACCTCCACCTTTTTAGAACTTTCCTCTTCTTCTGAAGAGATATTTAAGACTATGGAAGAACTACTTAAAAGTGTAGAAAAGGTTGACGATTCATATAAAAAGATTAACCAGATTAATGATAAGCTTGACAAAGGAGCAGATGCATTATCTGTGGAGGTTCAAAATATTCTCTCCTTTGTGAGTCAGATGGATTCTTCTGTTAAAACGACCCTTAAAACAGTCTCAGAAACTTCTAATATTGCAGACAAAATGGACACTCTTGCGAGAGAGAGTAAAAAAACACTTAGTGGTACAATTAAAAGCATCGACAAAATTGCTTTTGCTTCTCAAGATGCAAAGGCTTCTTTTTCTATTCTAAAAAACAATATTGGGAAAATTAATAGCATTTTAAGCGTGATCGAGGAAGTTGCCGAACAGACAAATATGCTTGCATTAAATGCCGCAATTATAGCAGCACAGAACGAAGAAGGAGGAAGCGCTTTTTCAGTTGTTGCAGACGAAATAAAGGAACTTTCCAGAAAGACACAATCATCGACTAAAGAGATTGCGGATTTGATAGGGATTATTACAGAACAAACAGAAAAAGTTTTTTCAAAGATTCAGGAGAATGCAAACGATGGTGAAGTTGCTTCAGCATATTCCAAAGAGATAGAGCAAAAGATATCTGAAATAATCGATTTGATTGCAAAGGTTACTGTTGGTGTAAAAGAAATTCTTAAAGCGTCAAACGAACAAGCTCAGGGCAGCTCTACGCTAAGAAATGAAGCTGAAACACTTAGTGCTCTCTCGAATGAATTGAAGAACCTGCGTGATGAAGGCAAAATTGGAAGCAGGAATTTAGGAGAGATGGTTGATTTTATCTCCGAAGTTGCAGGGAAGGTTGGCGCAGCGGTTAAAGAGCAGACAGAATCAATTGGGAGCTTAAAACATTCTGTAGTTGATTTAAGTGGCTTTTCCAAAGATATGTTGGAACATATTGAGAACGAAATAAAACAGTTCAACATTGCAAAGCCTGTCTTAGCTGATATACAGAAACTTGCAACTCATAATAGTGAATTGGCAAGAACTCTGGATGATAAGCTTTCTGAGTTAAAACAACAGATTGCGAGATTCAAAGAGGTTACACAGCGTTTTATAGTAGAAGAATAATTTTTTGCACAATAAAAATTTCCCTAAAAATTTTTTTTAAAAAAACGTATAATCTATAAGTTAAAATTTTCACAGCAGATGGAGTATAAATGATAAAGTTTGAAAACGTTCATAAATGGTTTGGAGAATTGCACGTGCTTGATGACATTAACCTTCATGTCAATCAAGGCGAGGTAGTAGTTGTGTGTGGACCGTCTGGCTCAGGGAAATCTACATTGATAAGAACTATAAATAAATTAGAGCCCATTGATAAAGGCATGTTGATGGTTGACGGTATAGATCTGACAAATAAAAAAAGTGATCTTAATAAATTAAGGGCAGAAGTTGGTTTTGTGTTTCAGCAGTTTAATCTTTACCCGCACCTCTCTGTGTTAAAAAATATAACTCTTGCACCAATAAAAATAAGAAAGATGCAAAAAAAAGATGCAGAAGAGCTTGCGGTTTCTCTTTTGGAAAGGGTGGGACTTGCACATAAAAAAGATACATATCCTTCCCAGCTTTCTGGAGGGCAGCAGCAACGTGTTGCTATTGCAAGAGCCCTTGCGATGAAGCCAAAGATAATGCTTTTTGATGAACCTACGTCAGCCTTAGATCCTGAAATGATAGGAGAGGTTCTTGCCGTTATGCAAGATCTTGCAAGCACAGGTATGACGATGGTGGTTGTTACCCATGAAATGGGATTTGCAAAGCAGGTGTCGCACAGAATAGTGTTTATGGATCACGGTAAGATTCTGGAAGAGGCAAAACCAGAAGAGTTTTTCAAAAATCCGCAACATGATAGGACCAAGCAGTTTTTGAAGCAACTGTTAAATCCAATGCACTAATAATAAAAGAGGAGGACAAAATGAAAAGATTGTTTTTAGTTTTGTTGGTATTGTTGATTGTTGCATTATCTGTTGGTAAATCGGTTGCTGCAGATACCCTTGAAGAAGTAAAGAAAAAGGGCGTATTAGTTGCTGGAGTTAAAGACTCTTCTCCGCCGTTTGGATTTATTGATGAGAAAACAAGGGAAATTGTAGGATATGACATTGACTTTGTTAAAGCAATAGCTAAAAAGTTGGGGGTTAAGTTAGAGCTAAAGCCAGTAACTTCTGCTAGTCGTATGCCTCAGCTAATCGAAGGAAATATTGATATAATTGCTGCGACAATGACAAAAACGCCAGAAAGAGCCAAGCAGATAGATTTTAGTTACACCTATTTCTTGACTGGACAAAAATTTATAACAAAAAAAGGTACTATAAAAACATTAAAGGATTTAGATGGAAAAAAGATTGGAACAGCAAAAGGTTCAACATCTGAGCAGAATGCAAAAAAGGTATTACCGAACGCAACTATCCTGTCATTTGATGACTATCCACAGGCATTTCTTGCTTTGCAGCAGGGCAAAGTACAAGCTGTAACAACAGATGAATCTATCTTAGCTGGTATTCTTGCAAAAGCACCAAATAAATCAAAGTTTGAGATACCAAACATACAAATTTCTGACGAACCATATGGACTTGGTATGAGAAAAGGCGATACTAACTTTGTAAACTTTGTTAATAAAACATTGCTCGGAATGGAGAAAAGCGGAGAAGCTAAAAAAATTTTTGATAAATGGTTTGGACCTAATTCACAAACACCTTTAAAAAGAAATTTCAAAATTAAGGCAGAATAAATTTAACGAGGGGTTTTAAAACCCCTCTTATATTTGTGTATATGCTAAAGTATCAGTTTGATTGGTCAGTAGTTACATCGGGTAAGTATTTTTATTGGCTTGTGTCGGGAGTAAAGGTTACTCTTCAGCTTTCTTTTATCTCTATTATTTTGTCCTTTCTGTTAGGATTGCTAATAGCGATTATGAGAATGAGCAACTTTAAACCTATACGCTGGTTTTCTATTGGGTATCTTGAGTTTTTTAGAAACACACCTTTACTTGTTCAGATATTTTTCTGGTATTTTGGTTCTTATAAGATATTGCCAGAAGGTATAAATAGTTGGCTAAATGAACATAACTTTGAGTTTGCGTCTGCTGTGATTGCCCTTACAATTTACACTTCTGCATTTATTGCTGAAGACATACGTTCAGGAATTTTATCTATTCCAAAAGAGCAGATGGAGGCAGCTCGAAGCTCAGGTTTTTCATATTTAGGCTCAATGAGATATATTATCTTGCCACAAGCTATAAGATTAACAGTTCCGCCATTAATTGGACAGTTTCTGAATCTGGCAAAAAACTCTTCGTTAGCTATGACTATAGGTGTTGCAGAATTAACATATCAGGCGCGTCAGGTCGAAAGCTATACATTTAAAGGTTTTGAAGCGTTCACTGCTGCTACTATAGTTTATTTATTTCTGTCGCTTTTAATAACGTGGCTTGTAAGCGAATACGATAAACGTTTTTTAAAGATTATAAAGGGCTAATTAATTAGTATGTCTGCTTTTGAATTTTCTGTTATAGCCAACAATATCGTTTATTTTATGATAGGTAGATATCCAAAAGGTCCTTTGGGTGGGTTGGGGCTTACTATTTATTTGGCGGTAGTCTCTTGCATACTTTCGTTTTTTGGTGGCTTAATATTAGGATTAATGAATATTTCGAACAGGTGGTACCTCAAATACCCGTCACAGCTAATTATTCATTTGATAAGGGGGCTCCCACTTTTAATGGTAATTTTCTGGATGTATTTTCTTTTGCCGGCAGTCTTTGGGAAAACTGTTCCAGAAACCATGACAGTTATTATGGGGCTGACAATATTTACTTCTGCATATATGTCTCAGATTGTAAAGGCGGGAATACAAGGCGTTCCGAAAGGCCAGATGGAAGCTGCTTTGGCAACAGGTTTAAAACCCTGGCAGGCAATGCTATACATAATTTTGCCTCAAGGTTTAAGAAATATGATACCGTCATTTGTTAATCAGTTTGTTTCTATGATTAAAGACACTTCTTTAGCATTTATTGTTGGTGTTTCTGAACTTACACATGTTGCCACACAAATAAATAACAGAACAATGGCGTATCCTTTTGAAATTTTTACGTTTGTCGCTGTAGTTTATTTTATGATCTGTTATGCTTTTACGACTTTTTCGAGATATCTTGAAAAAAAATCAACATGGAAAAAGACAATTTAAAGAAATTACTGCTGATTGTTAAGTTTAAATTGCTCTATAATCCTTTGTTTATATTCCACAATGTCTTTTTCAAGGGATTGCAGGTGAGATATTTTTTTCTTAATTTTGTCAATATGATAATCAAGCAATT
The DNA here is from genome assembly GCA_037442505.1 of Deltaproteobacteria bacterium. Lineage (GTDB taxonomy): Bacteria > CALINM01 > CALINM01 > CALINM01 > CALINM01 > JBBIPZ01. The sequence goes on from JBBIPZ010000019.1 coordinate 29,669, forward strand.
CAATCAGTCTTGGCATTATTTTGTCAGGAACCTTATACTGATTGTATATCTGTGCAAGCTCCTGCATCTCTTGAAGCGTAAGACCAAGCTCTTTGAGCTTCAGGACAAATTTAAAGCGTTTTATGTCAGATTTATCATAGACACGTATGCCTCCCTCTGTTCTTTTAGGAGGCTCGACCAGCCCCATCTGTTCGTAAAGCCTGATTGTTCTTGTGGTGATGCCCAATTTTTTCGCAAGATCACTAATTTGAAGATATTCGTCAGAGCTTATTCTCATATTTAACCTTTTAGTTAGCGTTAAATATTAAAATAAACCAAAAGGTTATAAATAGTCAAGTTTTTTTTGTGAAAAACCTCACTTAATACTTGACACTAATGTTAAGTAGTAATATCATATACGAAAAATGATAAAATGTAAAGGAGGCTGGGATGAAGATATTGGTTTGTATTAAACAGATTCCAGATATGGAGTCCAAGTTTAAAATCAACGCCGAAGGCGATTGGTTTAATGAAACAGATGTGTCGTTTTGGATGAATGAATATGATGAATATGCAGTAGAACAGTCTATCCAATTAAAAGAACAGTTAGGCAATGAGCCTGACGTCACTGTTCTTTCTATTGGACCTGACAGGGTAGTAGAGTCAATAAAAAAGGCATTAGCAATGGGTTGCGATCGTGGCGTTCATATTAAAGATGATGAAGCGTTTCGCAAGGACCCAGCTCAGATAGCCTCTATAATTTATGAGTTTGCTAAAGACAAAGGATTTGACATTATTTTTACAGGGATGCAGTCACAGGATAGAGGTTCTGCACAGGTTGGAGTGTTGCTTGCGGAGATGCTGGGTTATTCATGTGTTACTACTGTTGTGAACTTTGCTTATGATAATGGTGTAATAAATGCAAAAAGAGAGTTAGAAGGTGGTATAAAAAGTTTAGTAAAGACTAAAACACCCGCAGTTATTACCTGTCAGTTAGGGTTAAATACTCCTCGTTATCCAACATTACCTAATATCATGAAGGCAAAGAAGAAAGAACTCATTACGCTTAATGTAGCAGACCTGCTAAAACAAGAAGCAGTTGCGAAGACAGAAAAGTTCTACTATCCAGAGAAGAAGGGTGTTGGTATGGTTATAGAAGGCGATCTTGCTGCAATGGTAGACCAGTTAATTAGCGTATTAAAAGAAAAAACAACGGTTGTAAAATAGAAAAAGGAGGAGAAAATGAAAGCACTTCTTGTATGTGAATATAGAGATGGTAAACTATTGGAGTCAAGCTATGAGCTTTTTGCATTTGCAGATAAGCTTAATGCTGAAAAGGTTGCTTTAGTCATTGGAAATGATGCTAATGTGCCAGCATTTGGTGGCAAGGTTTATTTGGCAGATGTCTCTAAATATGGCGAATATAATCCAGATATCCACAAAAAGCTTGTTTTAGAGGTAGTAAATAAAGAAAATCCTGATGTAATTGTTTTGGTTCACACTTCTTATGGATGGGATTTAGCTCCAAGGCTTGCAGCATCATTAAAAGCCGCTCAGCTTTCAGAAGTTGTTAATATCGTTGACGGTGGTTTTGAGTTAAGCTGTCTTAACGGAAAGATGAGAAGAATTGTTGCACCAAAAACCGATAAAAAGGTTATTACAATTCAGTCGGGTGCTTTTACTCCTCAGGCTCCACTATCGGGTACACCTGAAGTTATAAAATTAGATTTGTCATTAGAGTCTGGCAATATCGAGTTTTTGGGATACGAAGTGGCAGAAAAGACAGGTGTTGATTTGAGTAAAGCAGAGATAATTGTTAGCGCAGGAAGGGGCATTGGTAAAAAGGACAATATGCCAATTATAGAGGCTCTTGCAAAAGCCCTTGGCGGCGAAGTAGGGGCAACAAGGCCGGTAGTGGACGCTGGATGGCTGGAGCAATCAAGACAGGTTGGTATAACTGGCCAAACAGTTTCACCAAAGCTGTATATTGCTTGCGGAATATCTGGTGCGGTGCAGCATATCGCTGGAATGAAAAAATCAGATTTTGTGGTTGCAATTAACAAAGATAAGGATGCGCCTATTGGTGAAGTTGCAGACGTTTTAGTTGTCGCTGATATTTTGCAGTTTGTGCCAGCCTTAACAGAAAAACTTTCAAAATAAAATAACAGGGGGCAGCGTTGTTATGTTGCCCCTGTTACTCTCTATCATAAAGAATTTGACCTTAGTTCAAGAAATAATTTTTCTCTATCTGTCTTGCTCATTACAGATATCTTTTCATACATTTGCAAAACATTGGCATCTGGTTTAATGTTTAAAAACTCATTTAATTCAAAAACGGAGTTTAACCTTCTTGATAAAATAAACTTAAGTTTTAAATCGTCTGGAAGAGACAAAAAACGATCAATTTTTTTTAAAATTTCAGACTTATCATCTGGCAAAAAACCATTTATATCCATAAGCAGGTTTAGTGTATGGTCAGAAAAGATAAATACTGGTACAATAATTCCAGAAACGAACTGTTTAATTTCTATCACCAACTCTTCTTCAGAAGGGACTAAAAATTCGCCTGACATATAAAGATTATACAATGGTATTGTAGGATTTAGAGCAAGTGTTCGTAAACGAACAAATGCCGGCTTTGAGTTGTTTATTGCATCGAGAGTTTCGGTAATATGTTCATTTTGTAGTGACTTTCCACCTAATCCTGGCATAACATATAAAGACAGTTGAATATCTGCTTCAGCCAATTTATTGCTTGCCAGAATCACGTCTTCTTTTTTTATCCCTTTTTTAACATAATTTAATACCTGATTACTTCCCGATTCTAATCCCATGTGAATCCTTGATAAACGATAGCTTCTAAGAACTTTTAATGTTTCTTGTGGTATCCTTAAAATCGTAGTTGCCCTTGCATAAGCAGTAACTCTTGTAACTTCTGGAAACAAGGTGCTTATCGTTGACATAATTTTAATTATCTCATCAGGTTTTCTCAGTAAAGGATCTGCATCCTGTAAAAAAATTGTATATTCACCGTGATAAAGCCAATGTAAAATTCTGTGAGCATCGTTAACTGAACGTGTTTCAAAAAACTTTGCCAGATTAAGCGAAAGAAAACGAAAAGAATAGGTTTTAAGTAGTTCTTGCAACGTATTTTTAATTGAAGCAAGGAACGAAATTTCATCAATCAATTCTGTCAATGCTCTTATTGAAAAAGAATTACCCTTGTAAACTGGACAAAATAAGCATCGATTCCATGGACAGTTGCGACTAAGCCTGATTAATAGGCTATGTGATTCACTTGGAGGCCTTATCGGACCTAATTCTGATGTAAATATTTGTGCCATCAGTAGTACCTTTTAGCGCCGACAAAACGTTTTGAGAAATAGTCGCTATCTATAGAAGCGCGCTTAATTACATCCCCTCTTTTGGGTGCATGAACCATATAACCATTACCAACATAAATCCCCACATGAGTTATATGATTTTTTGAACTGCCAAAGAATACAAGATCACCTTCTGATAAGTCGTATTTATGAACATAATCGCCCAGTAAAAATTGTTCATTAGCGGTACGAGGGAGATTTATTCCACAGAGGTTATAGACAGCCTTAACAAAACCGCTGCAATCCATACCTTCTACAACATTGTTACCGCCCCACTTATACGGAATGCCGACAAAACGCTCAGCGGTCTTTGCAATAATAATACCTATATCATCTTCGCGATATTTCTTTCTCTCAGTAATAGTTAGCCGCTTAAAGGATACTGGTGTGGCGATAAAATAATCTGATATAAGACCGGAAGAAGCAAACTTTTTTGCGTCTTTTTCAGCCATATCTTTAGTTTTATAACTGCCAAAACGAACTACAAAAAACCCCTCAGGTTTTTTAAAATAAAATGCGTCTATCCCTTTATTTTGAAGTTTAGAAACTAAATTAATAGCATTCTGTACATCAGAAAAGGCACCTACCTGTATAGCATAGCCAGCTTTTTCAACGTAAGACCTGTTTTTATGTAAAACTGGTGAACAGCAAGTTAAAAATATAAATAGCGATAAAACAAAAAAAATTCTCATCTTTTCTAAAATAAATTATAAATGAAAAAGACATTTTTTACAGCATAATGTTGAGAATGTTGTTAAATTTTAAAAATCGTAAATTTAAAGATAAATTTATGTCATTTCAAAGGTATCATAACTTTAGTCGTGATTGTTCGTTCAGAATGTTCAGTCGAATAAGTGAAATGGGTGTGTCATTCTGAGCGTTAGTAAAATATCTCTCAAAGTATAATTAATCCAGATTAAAACTTTAAGCTGTAAATTAATAAAATTTTATTAAAAAAAGCTTGATTTTATTTTCGTGATAATTTATTCTTGACAATGCTTTTTGCTTTATGGTAGTAAGTAAAGCGGTAGTTTTTTGGAGGGGGAGATATAATGATTGATCTTAACGTCAGCTTTCTAATACAGCTGGGTCTATTTTGGTTTGTAATAATTGTCTTAAACAGCATGTTTTTCAAACCAATGCTCAGATATCTTGATTATCGCAAAACCCTTGTTCAGGGCAGAAAGGAAGAAGCAGAGAAGATACTTAAGGACATAGAAGAGCAGGAAAAATATTATAATAGTCGGGTAAGAGAAGCTAAGGAAAAAGGATTAGAGCATAAAAAGTCTATACGTGAGGAAATTTTAAAAGCCCAGAAACAAAAAATAGAAGAAGAACTAAAAAAGTTAGATGAAGATTTTGTTAAAAACAAAAATATGATTCTTGGCGAAGTTGAAACGATTAAAAAAGATTTAGATAAAATTGCATTGGATTTAGGTAAAGTGATGGCTACAAAGGTTTTAGGCAGGGAGGTCCAGTGAAACTTTTATTGACACTAATTATCATATTAATAAACGCCGTTGTTTTTGCTGCTGAGGGGCATGGTGCTGCACCATCTTTGTTTTCTCTCGATTTTCTTTTCAGGTTAATAAATTTTGCAATTTTGTTTGGTGGATTGGGATATATTCTATCTAAACCTCTTAAAAACTTTCTTAAACAGAGAAGCCAGAACGTTAGGCAGGCGATAGAAGAGGCAAAAAAGGCAAAGGCAGATGCAGAGAGTAAGGCTCGTTTTTATGAGGAAAAGTTGTCTCAGCTTGAAGCTGAGGTAACTGCAATGATGGAACAGTTTAAGAAGGAAGCTGAGGAAGAGAAGTTGAGGATTGTCAAAGAGGCTGAAGAGCAGATTGAGAAAACAAAAGAAAGAATGCAAAAATCTTTAGAACAGGAAAAGCTTCGAATTAAAGAAGAGGTCATGAGAGAAGCAGCAAATATGGCGGTAATTCTTGCTGAAGAGATGATAAAGAAAAATCTAACAATTGAAGATCAAAAGAAATGGGTTCAGGAATATATTAAAATGATGGAGAGGGTACATTGATTAAGCTATCATCCGCAAAAAGATATGCAAAGACAATTTTTGAGCTGGGCCAAGAGAAGGGAATGCTTGAAAGATTCTCGAAAGATTTCTCTGCTTTAAAGCAGACTATTGAAAGTGTCCATGAATTTATACCTTTTCTTGCGAACCCAACATATGATTTTTCACAAAGAGTGGAGCTCTTTTTAGAAGTTGCCAAAAAGATTGACTTAAGCGACATTATAATAAACCTTGTCAAGTTGCTTATGGAAGGCAACAAGGTGAAGTTACTCCCATATATATGTAACTTTTTTCAGAGCCTGATGGATTTTTATGCGGGTAAAGTTAGAGGAACACTTAAAACCGCAATTGAGTTAAGTAGCGGTGAACTTGATGCGATTGCATTGGCTGTTGAAAATGCCCTTAAGAAAAAGGTAGAGCTTAAGGTTGAAGTGGATAAAGATGTTATTGGTGGCTTGATGCTAAAGATTGGCGATGTTGTTTATGATGGAACTGTAAAAAAACAGCTTGAAATTTTAAAAGATAATTTAATAAAGGGGTGAAAGAATGGAAATTAGAGCAGACGAAATCAGTAGAATAATAAAAGAGCGTATAGGTGGTTTTGAGAAAAAGATCGACGTTTCTGAAACTGGTGTCGTTTTAAATGTTGGTGACGGTATTGCCAGAGTTTATGGACTTGAAAAGATTATGGCGGGAGAGCTTGTTGAATTTCCTAATAACATTTATGGAATGGCATTAAACTTAGAAGAGGATAATGTTGGATGTGCCATTTTTGGTGAAGATAAGTATATTAAGGAAGGGGATACCGTTAAGAGGACTGGAAGAATTGTTGAGGTTCCCGTTGGCGATGCGCTTTTTGGAAGGGTAGTAAACCCACTTGGACAGCCTATCGATGGGAAAGGGCCTATAGATGCTAAGGAGTTTAGAAGGGTAGAAATTAAAGCACCCGGTATAGTCGTTAGACAGCCAGTTAAAGAACCCCTTCAGACAGGACTAAAGGCCATAGACTCGATGATTCCGATTGGAAGAGGACAGAGAGAGCTTATCATTGGTGACAGACAGACAGGTAAAACTGCAATTGCCATAGACACCATCATTAACCAGAAAGGCAAAGGTGTTATCTGTATATACGTTGCTATTGGTCAGAAGCAATCTACTGTTGCACAGGTTATGGAAAAGCTTAAAAGCCATGGTGCTCTTGATTATACAATTATCGTTTCAGCTACGGCAAATGATCCTGCCCCAATGCAGTTTATTGCTCCATATTCGGGTTGTACTATTGGTGAGCATTTTAGGGATACTGGAAGACACGCACTTGCTATTTACGACGACCTTTCGAAACATGCTGTTGCTTATAGACAGCTTTCCCTTCTTCTTAGAAGACCGCCAGGACGTGAAGCATATCCGGGAGACGTTTTCTACTTACATTCTCGTTTGTTAGAAAGAGCCGCCAAAATGAGAGATGATTTGGGTGGAGGTTCATTGACAGCATTACCAGTCATCGAAACACAGGCTGGAGACGTATCAGCATATATCCCAACTAATGTCATATCTATTACAGATGGACAGATTTATCTGGAAACAGACCTTTTCTACTCTGGCATAAGGCCTGCAGTTAACGTAGGTCTTTCGGTCTCCCGAGTTGGAGGTAACGCTCAGATAAAAGCAATGAAACAGGTTGCAGGTTCATTAAGACTTGATCTTGCACAGTACAGGGAACTGGCTGCTTTTGCGCAGTTTGGTAGCGATCTTGACAAAGCTACACAACAGCAGCTGGCGAGAGGAGCAAGGCTTGTTGAGTTACTTAAACAGCCACAGTATTCTCCTTTAAGTGTTGCAAAGCAGATTGTCGCAATTTATGCAGGAACGAAAGGCTTTCTTGATGATTACCCTGTCGAGGCTGTTGGAAAATTTGAAAATGAACTTTATCAGCTTATGAATTCTAAATATCCAGAAATAGAGAAAGGGATTGAGGAAAAGAAACAGATTGATGACGAATTGAGGGCAAAGATTGAAGGAATGTTAAAGGAGTTAAAAGAAGTCTTCAAATACTAAACATTAGGAAAAGACATGGCAAGCTTAAGGGATATTAGAAAAAGAATACAGAGCGTTAAAAGCACTCAGAAGATAACTAAGGCGATGAAGATGGTTTCTGCTGCCAAGTTGAGAAGGGCTCAGGATGCTATCTTAACTGCAAGGGCATACGCAGAAAAGCTTTATGATGTCATTGCATCTTTATCGGCAAGAATCGAGACAAAGACACATCCTCTCCTCCAGGTTAGAGAAGAGAAGAAAAAACAGCTCCTTTTAGTCTTTACTTCAGATAGAGGGCTTTGTGGTGCGTTTAACTCTAACTTGTTAAAACAGGTGGAAGCATACGTCAGAGAGAATATTACAAAATATCCTGATGGTATCGAAATTTTTGTGGTTGGTAAGAAAGGCACGGAATATCTGAAAAAAAGACGTTACAACGTAACGGAAAGCTGGGTTGGTGTTTACCAGAAAGAACAGTATGAAACTTCGCGCGAAATAGGTGAAAAGATTATAGAAAAATTTATCAGTGGTGAGTGTGATGAGGTTGTGATAGTTTATAACAAATTTCGTTCGGCAATTTCTCAAGTGCCAACTTTTTTAAAGCTTTTACCAGTCGATCCCATAGAGATACCAGAAAATGTTCCAAAGACTGAATATATTTATGAGCCAGACAAACAAACATTGATAGATGAACTTTTGCCACGTAACGTTTATACGCAATTACATAGAGGTATTCTTGAGTCGATAGCCAGTGAGCTGGGGGCGAGAATGACGGCTATGGACAATGCTACCAATAATGCAAGGGATATGATAGATAAACTAACGCTTTTATTTAATAAAACAAGACAGGCGTCTATAACAAAAGAGTTGATGGAAATAATCGGTGGCGCCGAAGCAATTAAAAAATAATTTAGGAGGCATTAGATGGTTGTAGAAGGTCGCGTTTTACAGGTAATTGGACCAGTTGCAGACGTTGAGTTTAAAAAGGGTGAGTTACCCCCAATATATGGCGCTGTTAAGGTGACAAACCCTGCTATAAATGACAAAGAATGGAATCTTACACTTGAAGTGGCACAGCATCTTGGTGAAAACATTGTGCGTTGTGTTGCTATGGACAGTACAGAAGGTCTTGTTAGGGGAATCCCGGCGCGCTATGAAGGTAAACAGATAGAAGTTCCAGTTGGAAAAAATACGCTGGGAAGGATAATGAATATCATTGGTGAACCTGTTGATGAAATGGGTCCAATAGTAACTGAAAAATACTATCCAATCCATAGGCCAGCACCAAAATTTGTTGAACAGAACACAAAGGTAGAAATCTTAGAAACAGGCATTAAAGTTATCGACCTTCTTGAGCCTTATCCAAAAGGTGGTAAAATTGGACTTTTTGGTGGTGCAGGCGTTGGAAAAACAGTTGTTATTATGGAGTTGATTCACAATATTGCTATGCATCATGGAGGTTACTCCGTTTTTGCAGGCGTTGGAGAGAGAACAAGAGAAGGAAACGACCTCTGGCTCGAAATGAAACATTCAAAAGTTATCGAAAAGGCTGCGCTTGTTTATGGTCAGATGAACGAGCCACCTGGGGCGAGGGCAAGGGTAGCGCTTTCTGCGCTTGCAGTTGCAGAATACTTTAGAGATGAAGAAGGCCAGGACGTTCTTTTGTTCATTGATAATATATTCAGGTTTACACAGGCTGGCTCAGAGGTGTCCGCACTCTTAGGACGTATCCCTTCAGCGGTTGGTTATCAGCCGACACTTTCTACTGAAATGGGAGAGTTACAGGAGAGAATTACATCAACACTTAAAGGCTCTATTACATCAGTTCAGGCTATCTATGTTCCTGCTGACGACCTTACAGACCCAGCACCAGCAACTGCGTTTGCTCATCTTGATGCAACTACGGTTCTTTCAAGACAGATTGCTGAGTTAGGAATTTATCCTGCTGTTGACCCACTTGATTCAACATCGAGAATTTTGGATCCAGCGATCCTGGGTGAGGAACATTATAACGTTGCACGCGGTGTTCAGAGAACACTTCAGAAGTATAAAGACTTACAGGATATTATTGCTATTCTTGGTATGGACGAACTATCTGATGATGATAAGCTTGTTGTTTCAAGGGCAAGAAAGATTCAAAGATTTCTCTCTCAGCCGTTCCATGTTGCTGAAGAGTTTACTGGTTCTAAAGGTAAGTATGTTAAATTAGAAGATACCATCAGAGGTTTTAAAGAAATTCTCGAAGGTAAACATGATCAATTGCCAGAGCAGGCTTTTTATATGGTTGGAACCATTGAAGAAGCTGTTGAGAAGGGCAAGAGATTAATGGAATAAGGGTGTAATATGGCAGATACCTTTAAATTGGAAATAGTTACACCGTACGGGATTGTGGTCAACGACGTAGTTGAGGAACTTACAGCCCCGGGTGTTGCAGGACAGATAACAATTTTACCCGGGCACCATCCACTGCTCACATCACTTAAAGTGGGAGAGCTGAGTTATAAAATAAAAGGCAAGACAGAGTTTCTTGCTGTTAGCTGGGGCTTTGCTGAGGTTACTTTTGATAAAGTGACTGTGCTTGTAGAGACAGCAGAAAAGGCTGTGGATATTGATTTGACAAGGGCTGAAGCTGCAAGAAAGAGGGCAGAAGAAAGGCTTAAATCCCTTACAGAGGATGATGCTGATTACTTCACAGCGAAAACTTCTTACGAAAAGGCTCTGGTAAGATCAGAGATAGCTAAAAGGGCAAAAGTACAATAACATTAACCCTTGAAAAGGTGTTTAACTCTGGGCATATCCCGGTTCTCTGTCGGTAAATAGTCAACTTATAAATTTAAGAAAGCGGTTTAAGTGAACAACTTAAGCCGCTATTTTTTCTTGGTAATCTTCGTTTTGATTTTCACACCAGTTTCTGTTTCTTCAAAACTAAAATTTGCCTCAGCATTGTCGCCGTATTTTGATTTTATATTTTGCTCATACTTTTGAATATTTTGTTTAAAAACGTCAAGAGGAGGTGGTTCTTTCTTTTGTTTCATTAAAATGATAACATATTCGTCATAAAGTTTTTTGTAAACATCTTGTTCAGTTTCCTGAAGCTTTGTTATAAGCGGTTTTTTATAAATAGCTAACCTTCTGTAATCTTTGGGATTTTTCCCCTCTTCAATTAGTTTAAGGATACGATTCCAGTATTCCTGATATGTTAAAAACCGTGCAGTAAGGTTTTTGTACCTGAAAACAAGCATTACATTATTTATTTGATTTAGTTTTGAAGCATATTTTCTTATAATTTGTTGAATCTGATTTTTTAGAGAGAGTGGTTCAACATTTATGATACCAACAAAGAATTTTTCATAATCAACTTTAAGTTGTTCTATTTTTTTTTCTAATTCGTCTAAGTCTTGCTTGATTTCACTTTTAATCATGGTTAAAATTAAAACATAAAAGTAAAAAAAAGTAAATAAAAGATGGAGCAAATCAAGATTTCATTTATTGGGGCTGGAAAGGTAGGAACTACATTAGCCTATCTTCTTAAAAATAAAGGTTACAACGTAATTGGTGTAACAAGCAGAAATATAGCTTCCGCTGAGAGAGCAGCCACATTTATGGGCAACAATATTTCGTACTCAAATGACCTTTATGTTTTTATAGATGACTCAGACGTAGTGTTTATTACCACAAACGATGATGCAATAGGTAATGTTGCAAATAGCATTATCAAAAATTGTCAAATAAAAGCCGGGCAGATTTTTATTCATACAAGCGGCAGCCTATCCTCTTCAGTTCTAAAACCCTTAAAAGACAAAGGTGGTTTTATAGCTTCTATGCACCCATTACAAACGGTAGCAAATCCTGAAGAAGGAATCAAAAATATTATGGGCAGTATTTTTGCAATTGAAGGGGACGAAACTGCATTACCAGTAATTACTGAAATTGCTAAAAAACTCGATGGGGTACCATTCCAAATAACAGAAGATAAAAAACCCTTATATCATTTAGCTGCCGTTATTGCTTGCAACTACTTTGTAACGTTGCTAAATACCAGTCTTGATATTTTCAAAATTATAAATATTGACGAAGATATTGGGCTAGAAGGACTATTAAAGCTTGTACATGGAACCATTAACAATGTTGAAAGATTAGGCACAAAAAATGCGTTAACCGGTCCTATTGCAAGAGGCGACATAGAAACAGTTAAAGGACATCTTAAGGCAATGAAAAATTTTGCTCCAGAGCTATTATTGCTTTACAAGGTATTAGGTGATAGAACTATTGAAGTTGCCTTGGAAAAAGGAACTCTTAAATCAGATGATGCAAAAAAATTGAAAGACCTATTCAGCATAGTTTGACATGGCTAAAATTATAGGGTATCATCATAAAAACTGAATAAGGAGGATAAAATGGCTAATGCAAAAGGAAATTTAAAGGAATTACTTAATGAAGCAATTGCAAGAGAGATTCAAGTATCGATCCAGTACATGTGGCAACATGTTCAGGCAATTGGAATGAAAGGTGAAGCGGTAAAAGGTACATTTAAAACATTTGCTATTACAGAAATGAAGCATGCCGAAGCTATTGCTGAAAGGTTAGTGATGTTGGGTGGTGTTCCAACAACTAAACCAACCCCGATAACCATAGGTAAAAATGCAGATGAGATGTTAAAGATCGACCTAAAAGCTGAACAGGAAGCGATAGAAATGTATAAAAACATCATCTCTATAGCACAGGCTGAAAGTGATTACACCACTGCAAATCTCTTTATAGGCATTCTTGCAGACGAAGAAGGACACGCAGCCCAGTTTGAAAGCTATTTAAGCAAATAATCTTTGTGTTTAAACGGAGACATTCTGATCAAAAATGTCTCCATTTATAAAAATTCACAATGAGCCTAACTGAGAAAAAGAAACAGTTAATAGCAGAGTTGTCAGCACTAAAACGTGTTATAGTGGCATTTTCTGGTGGCGTAGATAGCACATTTTTGCTCAAAATGGCAAAAGATACCTTAGGCAAAGAAAATGTCATTGCAATTATTGCAGAGTCTTCAACATATCCGGAAAAAGAAAAAAAAGAGGCTATCAATTTTTGTTTACAGGAGAACATCAACTATATTCTTATAAAAAGTGACGAGATGGAAGATGTTCGTTTTACCAAAAATGATGCTAACCGTTGTTACTATTGTAAAATTAGTCTTTATAAAGAAATTCGGAAGATTGCAGTACAAAAACATATTGAACATATCATAGAAGGAACAAATTACGATGATTTATCCGATTACAGGCCGGGAAGAAAGGCAATCATAGAAATGGGAATAAAAAGTCCACTGTTGAATGCTAAACTGACAAAAAAAGAGATTCGCACATTATCAAAAGAGTTAGGACTTAAAACCTATTCAAAGCCTGCAAAGGCATGTCTGGCATCAAGGGTGCCCTATGGAACTAAAATTACTCCTGAGATACTCAAAAAGATAGAAATGGCAGAAAACTACATAGAGACGTTTGGCGTATCACAGGTTAGAGTACGAACACACCAGAATATCGCAAGAATAGAGGTTTTACCAGAAGATTTTAATAAAATTTTAAGTAACAGAGACAAAATAGCTAATGAAATTAAGCAAATAGGTTTTAATTATGTTACATTAGACTTGTTTGGATACAGGACAGGCAGTTTAAATGAGATACTCTAATATTGATACATTTATAATTGCTGGCAGCAGTGCCCATATAGTAAAAGATTTATGGGGCGAAATCGTTGATGAAGTGATCTGTCCAACACCGTTTGGAAATTCACACAGAATAAGATTGCATAAAGTTTCAGAAAAAATATTTGGTGTAATATATAGACATGGTGTAGAAGGGTATGACGTTACTGCTTCATTCGTAAATTATCGTGCAAATATTTATGCAGCAAAAAAAATGGGATGTAAGCGTATTTTTTCCTGGACAGGTCCAGGTGCGATATCCAGCGATTACGAAATTGGAGATATTGTTATACCACACGATATACTCGATTTTACCAAAAAAAGAGATTACACCTTTTTTGAAAAGAAAGGTTTGGGTTTTATCAGAATGAATCCATGCTTTTGCCCTACGATTAGAGAAAAACTGATTGATACTTGTAAAAACAACAATATAAAACATCATAAAAAAGGTGTCTACGTTTGCACAGAAGGACCAAGACTTGAAACTGCATCAGAAATTAAGATGTTTAAAATGCTTGGAGCAGATATGGTAGGTATGACCCTTGTTCCAGAGGTTTATCTTGCACGAGAATTAGAAATTTGTTACGGAGCTGTTTGTTATATAACAAACTATGCCGAATGTGAAACAATCAAATATAAAGAGGGAGAACTTTTCGAAGGCACTCTGCCAGAAGATAAGAAGTGTCTTGTTGACAAAGCTGTTAATTATTTCCCTAAGATGATGTTAGAAATGGTTCTTACAGAGGATAATAATGATTGCCTATGTAAAAAATCGATGCTTAGATATAAAAAAGCTGGTAAAATCACCAATAACTTTGAAGACTGGATTTAGGAGGAAACTTGAGGTTAAATCCATATCAAATAAACAAGCTTATAAGCTTAATAACCTCGCAGTTAGAAGCTGCGAATTTTATTCAAACGAAAGATGAACCAGAGGTAAAAAAGGTTATCGAAATGATAATCGTCAATGATTTAAAGAGAGAAGAAGAGCTTGAAAAAGAGGCAGAGGCATTAATCAGGAAGCATACCGCAAACATTCATGCTAATGAATTGGACTACGAGCTGCTTATCAAAAGGGCAAAACAAGAATTAGCCAAAAAGAAAGGAATTAAGCTATGAGTTTATTCTCAGATGAAAGGGTGGAACAATTAGCTGAAAAGTTTTACAACGAATTACAGAAACGAAAGCTCCTCAAGCAAGATGTAAAATTGTTTATATTTAAAGCTGAGATAAAAAAGGCTTATATCAACTTCTATCGCCTCAATGAAAACATTGAAGCCATTGTAAAAAAACGTTTGGCAACAATGTTAAAGTCAGAAACAGAATCCACCCAGAAATACAAAGTGTTATACGAAAAAAATTTTATAGAAGAGTGGAAAAAGCATTAATACATTTATGTTAGATGAAAAAAAACTACAACAAAGACGGGAGGAAATACTTGATGAACACGAATAGCATTAATACATTTATGTTAGATGAAGAAAAACTATATTTATATTTAGAAAAACTGTATCAACAATATAGCAAGTCTTACAATAATGACCCTATAAAATTTCCCCATCAATACAGAAATGAAATTGATATAGAAGTAGTGGGATTTATTGCTTCTGCCTTAGCTCACGGGAAGGTAGAGCTTTTTATGAATGTCGTATCAAAAATTTTAGAAAGGATGGGAAACTCTCCCGCTGATTACCTGTTAAACTTTAATTTTGAAAGAGAAAAAGATAGGTTTGCTGGTGTTAATTATAGATATAACAACGAAATGGACATTCTTATATTACTGTACTGCCTTTCCGAGACTATAAAGAAATGGAAAAGTTTAAAAAATCTATTTCTGTCAAGTTTTAAAGAAACGCGAAACATTAAATTTGCTCTAACTCAATTTACTGACGAAATCAGAAGTTTCAAGGAAATTAGCCCTTATTATAACTTAAGCCCACGTTTTTACTATCTTATTCCTTCACCCAAAAAAGGCTCTGCATGTAAAAGACTGAACCTATTTTTAAGGTGGATGGTTAGAGATAAGGATATCGATTTTGGTATATGGAAAGAGGTTGGTAAAGAAAATCTTATAATACCGCTGGACACGCATGTTGCAAAAATTTCTCGTTGTCTTGGACTTTTAAAAAGAAGAAGCGAAAACTGGAAGGCAGCGGAAGAAATTACCGAAGGCTTACGAAGATTTGATCCTGATGATCCGATAAAATACGATTTTGCCCTCTGTCATATAGGGATAGATGGTATATGTAATGCCAGAAATTGTGAGAACTGTCAAATAATTACATAGGGGTCAGGTCTTGCAAT
>JBBIPZ010000020.1:0-38519 GCA_037442505.1 Deltaproteobacteria bacterium
TTTTATATAAATTTTATATAAATTTTATAAAATTTTATAAAAATTTGCTTTTTTAGCTTCAACAACTGATGTTTAAAATTATAACTTGTGTTGTTATTTTTCTAATATCTATACACAAACATCAAAAGAAAAGCCTTTCAGCTGTTGTTTTATGATGGGTAAGTTGTGAAAAAGTTCTTTAGATACTACAAGTAAAAAAATTCTTGTATTTAAAGAGTTTAACTGATTTTTAAGTGACTCAAGTAGATACTCACCTTTTCCAGTATCAAGATTCACAATAGAACCCATACCAAAAAGGAGAAAATTCTTATTTTTCTGGCAATATTTTGACGAAGTAAAGAAAAGCGTCTCGCCCTCGTCTGCCTTAAACTTGTTGCTTATGAAAAGCCTTGTTAATTGCCCCCTGAGCCACCAGTCTATATCTCCAATAGGTGAATAAAGTGGCAACACCTGTCTCTGCAAGAGCATCAGAACAAGTGGATACGGAACAGAATGTATTAAATATCGTGAGTCTGTTATGTTCGTCCTCCTTTTCTTAAATCATCTGCTACTCTTGCCAACAAACCATTAACAAAACTTTTCGCGTCATCACTACTAAACTTTTTTGCCAATTCTATTGCCTCATTTATACTTACGTTCAAAGGTATATCCATACAAAATAACATTTCGAAAACAGCAAGACGCAAAATGCATAAATCAACCTTGTGCATTCTATTTAAAGACCAATTAGTTGATACTGAAGCAATAACAGAATCAATTTTATCAAGGTTTGCCAGAACTCCCCTTGCTAAATCATTGCCAAATTCCTTAATCTCTTCGATATCGTTTAAATTTTCCCAATAAAGCTTGATACACTCTTCTATATCATATCCCGACATCTCACGCTGATAGATTATTTTTAACGCTGCTTCTCTACTCTTTCGTCGTAATCCCATTACTTAATTTCCCTCAAAAGTTTTGCCATCTCAATAGCGTTAACTGCTGCATCATAACCTTTGTTGCCTGCCTTTGTACCAGCACGCTCAATCGCTTGCTCAATAGTATCTGTTGTTAAAACACCAAAAATAACGGGAATCCCAGATTCTAATGTCACCTGTGCAACACCTTTCGCCACCTCAGATGCCACATAGTCAAAATGCGGAGTGTTGCCTCTTATAACAGCACCAAGCGCTATCACAACATCATACTGTTTTTTTGCAGCCACCTTTTTGCACACCAAAGGTATCTCATAAGATCCGGGCACCTTAATAACCGTGATATCTCCATCTTTAACCCCATGTCTTTTTAAACCATCAAGCGCACCTAAAAGAAGTTGTTCTGTTATAAAACTGTTAAATCTACTAACAACTATAGCCAGCTTCAAGCCTGTTCCATCAAGCTTACCTTCAATAATGTTCATTGCTGCCTCCTATTAAATATTTTCCAAAAGATGACCCATTTTTTCTTTTTTTGTTTTTAAGTAGTTTAAACTGTAATCCGTAGGCTCTACCACAATAGGAACTCGTTCAACTATTTTTAGATGATACCCTTCCAGACCTTTCAGCTTTTTTGGATTATTTGTCATCAGCCTCATTTTCCTGATACCCAGATCAGATAATATCTGAGCACCTATTCCATAGTCACGCAAATCTGCTTTAAACCCGAGCGCCTCGTTAGCTTCTACTGTATCTTTACCTAAATCCTGCAGTGCGTAAGCCTTTATTTTATTAAGAATACCAATGCCTCTACCTTCCTGTCTTAAATACAATACCACGCCTTTACCCTCTTTCTCAATCATATCCATAGCTACATGTAACTGATCTCCACAATCACAGCGCAAGGAATGAAGCACATCTCCAGTCAAACATTCTGAGTGAACACGAACAAGCACCTCATCGTCTGGTAAAATCTCCCCTTTTTGTAAAACTATCTGCTCTCCCGGCTCTATATCATTAACATAAACCATAATTTTAAACTCACCATACTTTGTTGGAAGTTTTGCCTCTGCTACCTTTCTTACAAGTTTCTCAGTTCTCATGCGATACTCAATAATATCAGCAATAGTTACGATTGGAATGTTAAACTCTTCTGAAAACTTTTCTAAATCAGGCATTCTTGCCATAGTTCCATCATCTTTCATAATTTCACAAATAACTGCAGCAGGTCTAAGACCTGCCAATCTTGCCAAATCAACTGAACCTTCCGTTTGACCAGCCCTAACAAGTACACCACCTTTTCTTGCTTTCAGAGGGAAAACATGTCCAGGTGTAACTATATCATCAGGTGTTACATCTTTATTAACAGCAGTAAGAATAGTGGTAGCCCTATCATAAGCAGATATGCCAGTTGTAACACCTTTTTTTGCCTCAATAGAAACCGTAAATGCCGTACCAAATCTCGACGTGTTTCTGGTAGTCATCATAGGTAGTTCCAACTGATTTACTATTGACTCATCTAAGGCAAGACAAATCAATCCTCTACCATGAATAGCCATAAAATTGATAATTTCTGGAGTGATTTTTTCCGCAGCTATTGCCAGATCACCTTCATTTTCTCTGTCCTCATCATCTACAAGAATTATCATCTTCCCTTCACGGAAATGATCGATTATCTTAGCAACTCGCTCTATCATAAAATTGTTCCTCCTAAAAAACCCGATTTTTGCAGTAAATCTAATGTCACCGAACCACTCTCTTTGTAATTTTTGTTAAGCATAGACTCTATATACTTTCCAATAATATCAAACTCTATATTAACCTTTGAGCCTGCCTTGATAAACTGTAGATTTGTCATCTTTAATGTATGAGGGATTATATTCAGTCTAAAACTGTTATCGTTGATATCATTAATAGTTAAACTAACACCATCTATGGCAATAGAGCCCTTTTTAATCACGTACTTCTTGAAATCAGAGTTAAAAGAAATCACTATAATTGAAAAATCTTCCTTATCGATTTTTTCCAATACTGAGCCTACACAGTCAATATGACCTGTAACCAGATGCCCCGATAATCTATCAGACAGCTTTAAAGCTCTTTCGAGATTCACTTTATCAGCAAGCTTAATATTTGAAAAATTTGTTACACTGAGTGTCTCTTCAGAAATTGACGCTGTAAAATGTTTTTCGTCATAACTGGTTACAGTTAAGCAAACACCGTTGACAGCAATGCTATCTCCACATTTTACGTCGTTAAGTATGTTTGACGCTTCTATAGAGATAAAAGCGTTATTACCTGCTTTTTTGAACTCTCTTACTATACCAATCTCTTCTATAATTCCAGTAAACATTTTATTATAGTATTATCAAAATCAAGTTTTTTCAAGACAAAGTCACATATTTTAAAAAAACTCTTTTATTAAAATTAAGTCTCTGTCAACTCTCTTAACCACAAAATTAGTTAAATTTATCGCCTGGTCTAAACTTTCAAATCCCTCTCCATTAAAGGCAAAATTGTCTTTTCCACCAACAATAAAAGGTGTAACCAGTAAAATCAATCTATCTACCAACCCCTTTTTAAGCATATTGAAGGAAAGAATTCCACCGCCTTCAACGAGTAAATTTGCGATACCTCTATTAGCTAAATCTTCAAAGACTTCTTCTAAATCGAGCATCCCTTCCTTACCTTCAACTTTAACAATATCTACGTGCTTATATTTTTTTATATCAGAAAACTCTCCTTTTTTTGTATAGATTATCACTGGAGCATTAGATTGGAATATTTTTGCGTCACTCCTGACCCTACCAAAATAATCAAGAACAACCTTGGTAAGAGTTTTTTTCTTTTTGCAATATCTAATATTAAGCTCAGGATTGTCAGTATTGATGGTGTTTACTCCAACCATTATCGCATCTGAAATATATCTTAGTTTGTGAACGTAATTTAACGTCTTTTCTGAAACAAGGTATCTTGTTCCAGAAACACTATTTTTACCATCTATACTTTGAGCTACTTTAAGCGTGACAAATGGTTTTTTTTCAATAGCATACTTAAAGAAAGATTTATAATATTTCGCAAGTTCTCTTTCCATTATACCAGTAATAACATTAACGCCATTTTCTTGCAATCTTTTAACACCTTTTCCGTTAACCAATGGGTTTTTATCTAAAACCCCAACAACAACGTTTTTTATACCTTTTTGCAAAATTAGTTCAGTACATGGAGGAGTTTTTCCATAATGATTGCAAGGTTCCAAAGTAACATATAGTGTTGCGTTTTCTAAGTCAGTGTTAGATAAATTTTTTAATGCCTCTACCTCTGCGTGTGGTCCACCATAGTATCGATGGTAACCTTCACCAATGACAACATCATCTTTCACCACGCATGCACCAACGCATGGATTAGGTGAAACCAGCCCTTCACCTCGCTTTGCAAGTAGAAAGGCTCTTTTCATAAATATTAAATGCCTGTTTTTCATTTTTTCTGATTTTTTAAAAGTTTTTCTAACTCTTTCATGAATTGTGTTGCATCTTGAAAATCTTTATAAACAGAAGCAAACCTGACGTATGCCACATGATCAACCTTTTTAAGCTCTTTTGTTATTAATTCTCCAATGAATTTAGAAGGAACTTCATTTTCACCAAACTCTATGGTTGCCTGTTCCACTTTTTTCACCATATCATTAATCTGATCAGCACTAATTGGCCTTTTTTCACATGCCTTTTTTATACCGTTTCGCACTTTATCAGGATTAAAAGGCTCTCTTTTCCCATCTTTTTTAACAACTAAGGGGAAACTCATCTCTATGGTTTCTCTTGTTGTAAAACGCCTATGACACTTATTACATTCACGTCTTCTTCGGATTTCAGATCCATCTTTATTACTGCGAGAATCAAGAACCCTATCTTCCTCAAAACCACAATATGGGCATCTCATATTTTTACAGCCTCAATGTTTGCCTCACTTAGAAGTTCTTGAGAAAGTTCATCAGGATAGCCTTCAAGATACATAATCTTTGTGATACCTGCATTTATAATCATTTTTGCACAGATAGAGCATGGGAAATTTGTGCAGTATAACTGTGCCCCTGCTATAGAAATACCATGATAGGCAGCTTGAATGATCAGATTTTGTTCGGCGTGGATCCCTCTACATAACTCGTGCCTTTCACCTGATGGCACCTTTTTAGACTCTCTGA
Source organism: Deltaproteobacteria bacterium (assembly GCA_037442505.1). Taxonomy (GTDB): domain Bacteria; phylum CALINM01; class CALINM01; order CALINM01; family CALINM01; genus JBBIPZ01. The sequence continues at coordinate 5,116 of JBBIPZ010000020.1, forward strand.
TACAACCAATATCAAGGCAATGCCTGATGTTTTGTGGTGCTCCATTATAACCAGTGGCTAAAATACGCTTATCTTTAACAAGTATTGCGCCTACATGCCTTCTAATACAGGTAGAACGTTTTGCAACTAATTTTGTTATTTCGATAAAGTACTCATCCCATGTAGGCCTTGAACTCACTTACTCAAGCTCCGCATAAATAGGAAATTTCTTACACAGTTCTAACACTTTATATTTCATGCGTTCAATTATCTTATCATCATCAATGTTTCTTAGTACCGTAACAATTATTTCGGCAGTCTCTTTAACATCGCTTTCCTTCATTCCTCTTGTTGTGACAGATGGAGTACCAATCCGGATTCCAGAAGTCTGCGTAGGTGGTTTAGTATCAAAAGGGATAGCATTTTTATTAACAACAATGCCACATTTTTCTAACCTTTCCTCTGCTAATTTGCCAGTAATGTTCTTATCAGTTAGATCAACCAGGAACAAATGATTATCTGTCCCTCCAGAGACAATACTAAAACCATTATCCATCATATAATCAGCCATTACTCTGGCATTAATAACTGTCTGTTTTTGATAATGTTTAAACTCTTCGCTCATAGCCTCTTTAAACGAAATAGCCTTTGCAAGTACAGTATGCATCAATGGTCCACCTTGTAACCCTGGGAAAACTGCCTTGTCAATCCTGTCTTTAAATTGTTCCTTACACAGGATAAAGCCACCTCGTGGCCCTCTTAAAGTTTTATGCGTTGTGCTTGTAACAACATCTGCATAAGGTACTGGAGATGGATGAACATTACCTGCAACAAGCCCCGCTATATGAGCCATATCAACCATAAAATAAGCACCTACTGAATCAGCAATACTTCTGAATCGCTCAAAATCTATAATGCGCGAATATGAGCTCGCACCTGCAATTATCATCCTGGGTTTATGTTTTTTTGCAAGAGCCTCTACTTCATCATAATCAATCAAGCCTGTTTCTTGCTTAACACCATAACCAATTATGTTAAAAAGTTTTCCAGTTACGCTTACCGGTGCGCCATGAGTAAGATGCCCTCCATGAGCCAGCTTCATAGCAAGCACTGTATCACCTGGATTAATCAATGCAAAATAAGCAGCTAAATTTGCTGCGGAACCTGAAATTGGCTGAACATTCGCATGCTCAGCGCCAAAAAGCTGTTTAGCCCTTTTTATCGCGATAGACTCAATATCATCACAAAACTCACATCCGCCATAATATCTTTTACCGGGATAACCTTCTGCATACTTGTTTGTAAAAACACTACCCTGTGCTGCTAACACAGCTTTGCTTGCAATATTTTCAGAGGCAATCAAAATTAGCGAGTCTTGTTCCCTTTTTAATTCGTGCTTTAGTAATTCAGCTAATTCAGCATCAGTTTCGCTAACAATATCAACAACGTTATAACGAGTTTTAAGTTTTCCTTCCAGCTCTTTTATCTTGTTAAGACGTTTTTCATGTCGCCCCGCCTCAAAGTTTGCGTCGAGCCATATAGAAACAAGCTTTATCGCCCTGTCACTATCGATTAAGTTACCACCCAAAACCAGCACATTGGCATTGTTATGTTCTTTAGCAAATTTAGCTGTATCCTCATCATGAACAAGTGCAGCCCTTACATTAAAAAATTTATTCGCTACAATAGACATTCCAATACCTGTTCCACAAATTAAAATGCCTAAATCTGCACCGTGATTACTGACGGCACTTGACACCTTAACCGCAAAATCCGGATAATCAACCGATTGTTCACCATTAAATGTGCCAAAATCCAGTATCTCAAAAGACCTTTTCTCTAAAAAGGTTTTAATACTGTTTTTAATACCAACACCTCTATGGTCGCTTCCAATTGCTATTTTCATAATTATCTTTCCTATTCAAATCTTTTAAATACTAATGCTGCGTTAGTTCCACCAAAACCAAACGAATTTGACATAGCATATCTGATATTAACTTCCCTCGCAACATTTGGAACATAATCAAGATCACAACCTTCATCCTGATTCTCATAGTTTATTGTCGGAGGAACAGTTGAATTTTTTATTGCCATAACTGTTATCGCTGTTTCAACAGCCCCGGCAGCCCCCAACAAATGTCCGGTCATTGATTTTGTAGAACTAACAGGAATCTTGTAAGCACGCTCACCAAAAAGCTTTTTTATAGCCATTGTTTCATACAAATCGTTGTAATAAGTAGAAGTACCATGTGCATTTATATAGTCAATCTCTTCTGGAGAAATATTTGCATCTTTAACAGCCATCTTCATACATCTGTAAGCACCATCACCTTGAGGATCTGGAGCAGTCATATGATTTGCATCACCAGAAAGTCCATAACCAACAACCTCAGCATAAATTTTAGCACCTCTTTTCTTTGCAAATTCATACTCCTCAAGAATAATAATAGCACCACCTTCGCCCATAACGAAACCATCTCTGTCCCTATCAAAAGGTCTACTTGCTTTAGTTGGTTCATCATTTCGTGTAGAAAGTGCTTTCATTGAACAAAAACCACCTATCGCAAGCGGTGTTATAGTTCCCTCCGCACCACCTGTAATCATCACATCAGCATCTCCACGAAGTATACACTCAAAAGCTTCTCCTATACAGTGTGTAGAAGTTGCACAAGCAGTTACTATCGAAAGATTTGGTCCCTTCGCACCGTATTCGATTGAGATTAAACCTGGTGCCATATTAACAATGCTGTAAGGAATAAAAAAAGGTGAAATTTTGCGTGGTCCACCTTCTAAACACGCTTTATGATATTTTTCTATTGTCTGCAAGCCACCCATTCCAGCTCCAACCATTACGCCCACACGATCAGCATATTCTTCTTTTATAACCAGCCCACTGTCATCCATAGCCATCTTGGCCGCTGCCAGGGCATAGATTAGAAACAAATCTAATCTTTTTGCATCTTTTTTATCAACAAAGTCCTCTGGATTAAGGTTTTTCACTTCACCAGCAATTTTTGCTGGAAAATCCGTCGTATCAAAACGCGTTATCAAAGAAATACCGGATTTACCATTAACTAAATTATTCCAGTTTTCCTGTAAGCTATTGCCACAAGGGCTTACCATACCAATACCTGTTACAACAACTCTTCTCATATCTCTTCCCCATTAAAATTATGAAGGGGACTAAGACGTCCCCTATAAATGAAACTTAAGAAACCTTTTTTGATACAATATAGTCTACAGCATCTTTGACTGTTCTGATCTTCTCTGCGTCTTCGTCAGATATTTCAAGACCAAAAGCTTCTTCAAAAGCCATAACGAGTTCAACGGTGTCCAAAGAATCGGCACCTAAATCTTCAATAAAAGAAGACTCTAATTTAACCTCATCTTCGCTAACTCCTAACTGTTGAACGATAATTTCTTTAACCTTTTTTTCAATTTCTGCTGACATTTGATCACCTCCTCATTTTTTTACATATACATTCCACCATTTACTTGTATAACCTGCCCTGTTATATACGACGCATAGTCTGATGCGAGAAAAAGCACACAATTAGCAACATCTTCGGGCTTACCAAGTCTATTCAATGGCACAATAGATAGTAACCCTTTCTTTACATCTTCTGATAAAACTTCTGTCATTGGAGTTTCGATGTACCCCGGAGCAACGGCATTAACAGTTATATTTCTCGAAGCCACCTCACGTGCTACCGCACGAGTAAATCCCTCAATACCTGCTTTAGAGGCGCAATAGTTGCTCTGACCGGGATTTCCCATAGCACCAACCACAGAAGATATTGAAACTACCCTCCCGCTTTTTTGTCTTATCATAAACTTTAATACCGATTTTGTAAAGTAAAAAGCCCCTTTAAGATTGGTGTCTAAAACATCGTTCCACTCTTCTTCTTTCATTCTAAGTATCAAATTATCTTTTGTTACACCAGCATTATTCACAAGTACATCAATTCTACCATCTTTTTTATGGACAGCGTCGACAACTTCCTCTACCTTTTTTGCATCTTTAACGTCACACACAAAGTATCCAAGTTTGTATTCGCCAGTTTTATTCAACGCATCACAAAACTGTTTCATTTTATCTTCGTTTCTACCGGTAAAATACACAGTCGCTTTAGCCTTGCAAAATTCTTTAACTATTGCAGCCCCAATACCTTGTGAACCACCTGTAACTATTACAACTTTGCCACTGAAGTTCATAAACACCCTCTTTTTTAATAAAGTTTTGCAAAAAGTTCAATCTCTTCTGGTAGTTCAATATTAACCGTCTTAACATTCCTATCAATTCTTTTTACTAACCCCGCAAGTACCTTGCCTGCACCTAACTCTATAAACTCGTTGACACCTTGAGAAATCATATACTTAACACAATCAACCCAGCGTACAGGTGCTTTAACCTGCTGAACAAGTAGTTGTTTTATCTCCTCAACTGTTTTATATGGTTCAGCAGTAACATTAGAAACAACCTGAGCATCTGGCAACTCGATTTTAACATTTTCTATAATACCTGACAACTTATCAGCAGCAGAAGCCATAAGCGGAGAATGAAATGGGGCACTAACCGGTAGTGGGATAATCTTTTTTGCGCCTTTTTCTTTAAGAAGCGCTGACACAGCGGGTAAAGCCTTATTGTCGCCAGATACCACCACCTGCCCAGGGGAATTAAAATTTGCCGGCGTAACAACACCTAACCCACTATCTATTTCTTTGCAAGCATCTTCTACTTCATAATCTTCAAGACCAATCACCGCAAGCATCCCACCGGTTCCTACAGGTACAGCTTCTTGCATAAACTTGCCTCTTTTGTGAACAATCACAACAGCATCTTCAAATTTGATACTTTTAGCAGAAACAAGAGCGGAATATTCACCCAAACTGTGACCAGTCATAAATCTGGCTTCTATGCCAGTTTTATTATATAACACCTTAAAAACTGCATAACTAACTGTTAATAATGCTGGTTGTGTATTTTCTGTCAGCTTTAACTTTTCTTCAGGGCCTTCAAAACAAAGCTTGGATATACTATATCCCAAAGCATCATCAGCTGCTTTAAATACTTCCCTAACCTCCTGATACTGCTCAAAAAGCAGCTTACCCATCCCAACATACTGGGAACCCTGTCCAGGAAATATTAACCCAACGTTAGCAAGTTTAGTCATCACTTATTCCTTTTTTCCAGCATACTCTTTTACCAGTTCTTGGCCAATGACATTTCTCTGGATCTGGTTAGTACCCTCATATATCTGTAGGATTTTTGCGTCTCTAAGCATCTTCTCAACAGGATACTCCTTCATATAACCATATCCACCCAGAACCTGTATTGCATCAAGGGTTACTTTTACAGCCATATCTGCTGGAAAAACCTTTGCCATAGCGGAGTATTTAGAAAAATTTTCTCCGCCATTATCTATGTAACGTGCAACCTGATATACAAGTGCTCGAGAAGCCTCAATTTGTGTAGCCATATCGGCAAGCATATGTTGTATTGCTTGAAAGGATATAATTGGTTTGCCAAACTGCTTCCTTTCTCTTGCATATTCACACGCAACATCTAACGCCGCTTGAGCAACACCAACTGCCTGAGCACCAATTCCAGGGCGAGTCATATCAAATGTTCTCATTGCAGCTATAAAACCAATGCCTTCTCTACCACCAAGCAGGTTGCTTTTGTGGACTCTACAATCCTGAAAAACAAGCTCTCTTGTGGCAGATGCCCTTATACCAAGTTTATCCTCTTTTTTGCCAAAAGAAAATCCTGGTGTTCCTTTTTCTACGATAAAAGCAGAGGCACCTCGCGCTCCTTTTGATTTATTTGTCATAGCAATAACAGTGTAAACATCTGCCTCCCCACCATTAGTTATCCATTGTTTTGTTCCATTCAAAATGTAGTAGTCACCATCTTTGGTTGCTGTTGTTTCAATGCCCGATGCATCGGAGCCTGCATTTGCTTCTGTCAAACCAAAAGCACCCAGCTTTTTGCCCTGCGCAATGTCAGGAAGATATTGTTGTTTCTGTTCCTCTGTGCCAAACAAAAGTATAGGATAAGACCCTAACCCGCTTGCAGCAAAACTAACTGAAACACCAAGACATCCCCAACTCAACTCTTCAATCGCAAGACAGTTTTCGAATGAACCATATCCTAAGCCACCGTAAGCTTCTGGAATATAGAGACCAAAAAGACCAGTCTTGGCAATATCATTCAATATTTCTCTTGGAAACTCGTTCTTCTCATCTAAATGATGTCTTACAGGAACAATTTTTTCCTTTGCGATTCGTCTTGCTAAATTTTTAATATACTTCTGGTCCTCATTCAAAAAAAACTCTGACAATGACATATCTTTTTCCCCCTTTTACCATCTTATTAATCCTGCCCCCCAGGTAAAACCTGCCCCAAAAGCAACACATAATACAAGATCGCGTTCTCTTAAAAATCCACGTTCATAAGCCTCATATAAGGCAATAGGTATTGATGCCGCAGATGTGTTGCCATATTTGTGTATATTGATATAAGTCCTATTCTCCGGGATACCTGTCCTTTTCTGGACAGCCGAAATAATCCTCAAGTTCGCTTGATGTGGCACAAGCAAATCAACATCTTTTCCTTCAAAACCATTCTTATCCAATATCTCCACCGCTATATCTTCCATAGACTTTACAGCCTTTTTAAACACCTCATTGCCAACCATTTTAACATAATGTAGTTTGTTCTCTACCGACTCAAACGATGCAGGGTGTAAACTACCTCCTCCAGGTATTTTAAGCAAATCTCCATAAGCACCGTCTGATTTTATAATTGTAGATATTATCCCCCTATCACCTTCTAATGCTGAAACTACAGCGGCACCAGCCCCATCACCAAAAAGCACACACGTGTTACGATCACTCCAATCCACTATCCTGCTTAATATTTCTGCACCAACGACAAGGATGTTTTTTGCTTCTCCAGCAAGTATAAATTTTTCAGCCACAGAAAGGGCATAAATAAATCCCGAACATCCTGCTGCCAAGTCAAAACATGCGGCGTATTTTGCGCCTAACTTATGTTGCAAAACACATCCGGCAGATGGGAAAAGCATATCTGGAGTAGCAGTAGCAAAAATAATGTAATCAATGTTTTTTGCCTTAACACCGGCCCTTCTTAGCGCGATTTTTGATGCTTCCAGGGCAAGATCTGTCGTTACTTCTTTTTCAGCAGCAATTCGTCGTTCTTGAATGCCCGTTCTCGAAGTAATCCACTCATCAGAAGTGTCAACAATCTTTTCTAAATCTTTATTAGTCAAAATACCTTTCGGTACATAAGCGCCAATACCAGTAATTACGGGTTTTTTCATTTTACCTTCCTTTATGCCTTTGGAGATATGAGTTCAACATTTCTTTCCAATTCAAGCTTAAGAATAGTATTGAGCTTTTTATCAACACACTCCATAGCATACTTTATAGCATTTTTTATAGCATATGAAGAAGAGGACCCATGGCAAATAATGCTTATTCCATCAACGCCTAAAAGTGGTGCTCCACCATACTCTTCATAATCTACCTTTTTCTTTAAAGCCTTCAAGGCAGGCATAGCTATTAAAAAACCTGCCTTACAAAGAAGTGACCTGCTGACCTCTTCTTTCAAAATATTAGTGATTGCGTTAGCAACACCTTCTGCCACTTTTAACACAATATTACCAACAAAACCATCACAAACAACTACATCTGCATTGCCATTAAAAATATCCCTTCCTTCTACATATCCGATATAGTTTAATCCCGTCTTCTTTAATAGTTCGTGTGCTTCACGTGTCAGGTCGTTACCTTTTTCCTCCTCTTCACCATTACTTAAAACACCGATACGTGGAGATTTAATGTCAAGTAAAGTTGAAGAATACACAGAACCCATAACTGCAAACTGCACAAGATGTTGAGGTTTAACTTCCACATTGGCACCAGCATCAAGTAAAACAGTAGCTGCTTTTGTATTTGGCATCACTGTAACAATGGCAGGTCTGTCAACAAAAGGCAATCTTTTCAAAGCAAACATTGAGAATGCCATCATCGCACCTGAGTTTCCTGCACTGATTGCAGCATCAGCTTCACCCTTTTTAACAAGCTCAAGTGCAACAGCTATGGAAGAATTTCTCTTCTTTCTGATAGCAACAGATGGCGATTCGCTCATCCCAACAACGTCTGGAGCATGAACAACAACACAAGAACCTCTTTTTAGTCTTCCCCTGTATGTTTCAAGTAACCCTGTGAGAATTTCTTTATCTCCCACAAGGGCTATTGTTACATTATACTCCTCAGCGGCTAAGACAGCACCCTCAACATTGACATGAGGAGCCCTATCGCCACCCATCGCATCTAATGCTATTATCATACACCAAGACTACTCTTTTTCTACCTGTAAGACCTTTCTGCCTCGGTAATAGCCACAGTTTGGACATACTATGTGTGGCTTTTTGGGTTCACCACAATTGCTACAGGTAGAAGCAGCTGGATTTTCAAGAAAATCGTGTGATCTTCTCTTTCTTGACCTCGCATGACTATGTCTTTTAAACGGATTTGGCATTTTTAACTCCTTTTGCTCTTATTTTTTAAAATATCAAATGGACTACTCTTACGAAGACCAGTTGAACAGCTACATTTTTCCTTATTGAGGTTAGCTCCACAATGCTGGCATATCCCCTTACAGTCATCTCTACACAAAAGTTTAACAGGAATCGCCAACAACAACTGTTCCTTTACATAATCAGATAAATTTATCTCTTCATCGTAATAACCAAGCTCCATTTCACCTTCTTCATCAGACCCCTCTTCGCTTAAATCATCTTTTTTTGGCATAAGAAACAGGTGAAATTTATCTTTAATTACTATAGACGAATTATCACAACAACGATCACATTCAAACTCCACATTTACTTTAAAATTACCTTTAATATCAACATCTTCTCCAATCTTTACGATATTAACGTCAACAGAAAACGGAGAAATAAGGTGCAACGAGTTGTGCGGTTCTTCTGCAAACATTTCATTAATTGCATCCACCGGTTCTTCCCAGCTTCTATCAATTTCACCTTTAATCTCTTTAATATTTATAATCAACACTTACTCCTAAAAGAGACCTTTGAAAAAAGCCTCTTGCTCTCGGAAACATCCAAAAGCCCCAACCATTTCCAATAATTTCATACCACTTGCACAACATTGCAAATGTCTTAAAAATGTATAACTTTATAATTATATTAAAAATTGGCATTTTGTCAATTATTTAAACTATCACTGGCATTAACTTTGTTTAATCAAATTCGCTTCAGCGTCTGAAACTCTAATGTAAAGGGGTGTTATTTCTGAAGCAAAAACCAGCTTGTTGGCATCAAATGATTGTCTACTTGCAATGCCAATCCCTTTAGACAAAGGTGGCAGATTAGAAAAACATGTATCGCTTTTGATATTTTTAATAAAGTCGTCCTTTATCACATAAAGATCACTTTTTTCATAACCTGCAATTATTTTAGAAAATCTTTCTGGTTCCACTAAAGATGGTTTTATTATAGTAAGATTATTAGAGCCCTCTCTACTATAAACAGAAAAATAAAACAAGCCTTTCCCTGCATCACTAACAATAACGATATTTTTATTCATAGGAGCCAAATAGCTAAACCCTTCTAAAGAATTAACAGGTAAAACTGGCTTATTCAACCCCAGCGAAATTCCTTTTACAAAAGCTAAACCAACTTTAATTCCAGTAAAAGAACCCGGACCGATATCCACTGCTATATAATCAAGAGAACTCATAAAATCGATTCTAAATATTTCAAAAAAGGATAATATTTCATTCAACCAGAACGATGGTTGTATCGTCCTGTCAGCTTCCAATGTAAAAATGTCTGTTCCGTTTTCAAAATATGAGACTGATGCCTTAGCTTGGGATGTAGATACTGCTAAAAACTTCATTTCTTTTCCAAAAAAATCCTCATAATGTCGTTGTAAAAAACTACGATAGTGAGTGTAGCGATAAATATAATTCCTATGTAAGTAAACGCCTCTTTTAGTTTTGGAGAAGCAGTTTTTCCCGTAATAGCCTCAAATAAGAATAGAATAATATGCCCACCATCAAGTATTGGAATTGGTAGTAAATTTAACACTCCTAAATTTATACTTAGCAGAGCCATAAATGCTATTAAATTCATTGTCCCTGTTTTAGCCGTCTCTCCAGCCAATTTGGTAATCATAATTGGACCACCAAGCGATGATACTGGAACAACACGCGTGATCAATTTATACACAGTAAGAACTGTAAGCTTTGTCAAATCATACACTTGCTGACAGCCTTTATAAAATGCTTTATGTAATGGATGCGATATTTTTACCAGTTCATCAGATGATACTATCCCCACAATCGGAACATTAACTTCCTCACCAAAAACGTTCTTGGTTTTTTCAAGTTTGGGGATAACGGTTGTAAGAAAAATATCGTTGCCTCTTTTAATCTCCAGCAATATTACTTTACCCTCGCTCTCTTTTATCACCTTAGATACATCTTCCCAAACAATTACAGGCTTACCCTGTATTTTGGTGATGATATCGCCTTTTCTAATACCTGCATTATAGGCGGGGTAATTTTCTTTCACATCGCCCACTTTAGTAGAAATGGTTTTATAACCCACCACATTCACTAAAAAAAACACAAGAAATGCAAATAAAAAGTTAAAAAAAGGTCCTGCAAAAACAATTAGCGTTTTTATTAAAGGCTTCTGAGTAGAAAAAGCCCTTTCCTTTTCTTCAACAATCTCTTCATCTTCCTCTCCATAAAGTTTAACATAACCACCGAGAGGCACCGCAGAGATGAGATATTCTGTTTCTTTTCCTTTGATACCAAATAATTTTGGACCAAATCCGATAGAAAATTTTAAAACCTTAATATTAAAAAGTCTTGCCACTATAAAATGACCAAACTCGTGCACAAGCACCAATACACCAATAACTATTAACGCAGAAATTATACTTATCATAATTCAATCTTTTCCTTATTAATGATTTTGTTTACAAGAGCCTTTGTTTCTCTCTCTAACTCTGAAACAAAAGAAATATCATTAACTTCAAATGGTTTGTGTAGTTCTATAACTTTTGTAACTATCCGATATATATCATTAAAAACTATTTTACCGGCTAAAAAAGCATTAACTGCCAATTCGTCTGCTACATTATAAACGGCTGGATATGTTTTTCCAGCCCTGCCTACCTCATACGCTAACTTTAACATTGGAAACTTCTCCGTATCAACATCTAAAAATGTTAAGTTACTGACGATGTTTTTCATATCAACATTGTTGTAAGCGATACGCTTTGGGAAAAAGATTGCATAAGTAATTGGATGCAACATATCAGGCTCACCAATATGAGAAAAAAAGGCACCATCGTTCATTTGAACAATCCCATGAATTAAACACTGTGGATGAATTATAACATCAATTTTTTCAAAAGGTAGTCCAAATAGGTGATGTGCTTCAATAACCTCCAATCCCTTATTCGCAAGGGTAGCAGAATCTATACTAATCTTTTTGCCCATTCTCCATACAGGATGATTCAATGCATCATCAACTGAAATGTTCTCAAGCTCTCTTTTTTTGAGGTTTAAAAATGGTCCACCAGATGCTGGTAAAATTATTTTTTTTACTTCATTTTTTAACTTCCCAGCCAATAACTGAAAAATAGCACTATGTTCGCTATCAACAGGAATTATATCTGCCTTATTTTTTTTTGCTAAAGGCATTATCAAAGAACCTGCTGAGACAAGACTCTCTTTATTTGCAAGGGCAACCTTAGAGCCATTTTGAACAGCCCAGTAAGTAGGAAGAATACCAGCAGTGCCAGAAAATGCTGATAATATTATATCATCTTTGTAATTTTCCAGAGCTTCTTTAACAGCTTCCAAGCCAAACTCAATTTTTGTATTCGATTTGCCAATACATTGAGACAACTTAAGAAAGCTATCGTAATCAGTTAAAATGACTTTTTGTGGTGAAAATTCCTCAATCTGTTTTAGTATCTTCTCCCAGCTTTTGTTTGCTACTAAAACACTAACAGTAATCTGATCTTTAAAATGCCTTGCTACTTCAAGCGCTTTAATTCCAATTGTTCCTGTTGAACCTAATATGAACAATCTTTTCATCATATTAACCTTAAATTTGCAAAAATATAAAAAAGAAACCCGGTAAATATCAAGCTGTCAAATCTATCAAGAAAACCACCATGTCCGGGTATAGCTGTGCCAGAATCCTTTATGTTTTCACTTCTTTTGATACCAGACTCAATCAGATCGCCTACCTGACCAACTAACGCTCCTAACACACCTAAAATTATTAGGAAAGCAATATTATGTGTTTTAAAAAACAATGCATTTACAATTAATGAAGCTATAATCGATCCAAACACACCTCCAAAAAGTCCTTCTACACTTTTTTTTGGTGAGATACTTGTCAGTTTATGCTTACCAAATTTTGTCCCAACAAAAAAGGCAAAGGTATCAGTAAACCAATTAACAAGCAGCAGGTAAAATAGCCACTCTCTGCCCATATAAAAATTTAGTAACCTGTAAGAAAAACTAAGAAGAAGCGGGATATACATATTGCAAAAAAGATGCTTTCCTACATGTGAAACATAACTCTTGTATCCCTGCGTAAACAGCAAAGTAACAGAAGTTACTACAAACAGTAATACCCAGTAAGATAATTCGTAGTTGAGTTCGAACGAAGAATAAAAAAGAGTAACAGAATTTGTTAAAACCAAAAAAAATCTTTCAATACCATTAATCTTAACTATGTTTGCAAGCTCCATCACACACCCCAACATTATGACGAAAAGTAGCGAAAAAATTAGATATGGATGTGCTTTAAAGATTAATAATACTGCGATAGGAATTAGTATAACAGCAGTAACTACTCGATAAAAAATATTAGACTTTTCCAAATCTTCTTTCTCTCCTCATAAAATCCTGCAAAGCCAGCTCAAACTCTTCCACAGTAAAATCAGGCCATAACGTCTCAGTAAAATACAGTTCCGAATACGCAGATTGCCATAAAAGAAAATTACTGATCCTGTATTCACCGCTTGTTCTTATTATTAAATCCGGATCTGGCTGGTTGGCTGTATCAAGAAAAAATCCAAAATGTTTTTCATCAACATCCTTTTCAGTAATTTTACCTTCTTTAGCCATATGTAACAGTTTTTTCACTGCTCTTAAAATTTCATCTCTTCCACCATAACTAAGCGCTAAATTTAACACCATCTTATCACATTTAGCCGTTTTTGTTTTCACATCAAAAATAACATGTCTAACGTTCTCAGGTAATTTAGAGATATCTCCGATAACATTTAGTTTAATGCCAATATCTACCAGCCAATCAGCTTCTTTATGAAGGTATATTTTAAAAAATCCCATTAAGGCAATAACTTCTTTTTGAGGACGCTGCCAGTTTTCAGATGAAAATGTGTAAAGCGTCAAATGCTTAATTCCTCGTTTTACACTGTAATTAATTATCTCTTTTACAACTTTTATACCCTGTCTATGTCCATACACGCGGTTTTTTGAACGCATCTTGGCCCAACGTCCATTACCATCCATAATAATTGCCACATGTTTAGGGAGCTTTTCCATACAAAATTAAATCTTCGATATCCTGAAGTTTCTGCCGGTCAAGACTTCATAAGCCTTTTTATATTTTTCAAACGTTTTTTGAATAACTTCAGGTGGTAGTTCTGGCAACTTATCAGCTTGCTGCCAGTTTATTTCTATCAGATAGTCTCTAATATACTGCTTATCAAGACTCACCTGAGGCAAGCCTGGCTTATAACTTTCGAGCGGCCAGAAACGCGATGAATCGGGCGTAAATATTTCATCAATTAAAATAAGTTTGTCGTTGTAAAAACCAAACTCGAGTTTTGTATCAGCAATTATAATTCCTTTTGAATAAGCATACTCACTTGCAGCCAGATAAAGCTTAATCGAAAGCTCTTTTAATTTTTCGGCAACCTCAATCCCTACAATATCCTTCATCTTGTCAAAACTTATATTTTCGTCATGTTCACCCTGTTCAGCCTTGGTTGAAGGTGTAAAGATGGGTTCTGATAACTTATCAGATTCCTTTAAATTTTCCTGTAACTTAATACCACAGACTGTACCTGTCTTCTTATACTCTTTCCAGCCAGAACCTGAGATATATCCCCTAACAATACATTCGACAGGAACAGGATTGGCTTTTTTTACATAAACAGAGCGATACTTTAAATCTTCCTTATATTCATCGGGAACGTCTGGATAATTAGACACATCTGCCGAAATAATGTGGTTTTCTACTAAGTCCTTAAACTTATCAAACCAAAATAAGGACAGCTGGTTAAGAATTTCGCCTTTGTAAGGTATAACCGAAGGCAAAACAACATCAAAGGCAGAGATTCTGTCAGTTGCAACAATCAGCAGGCCATTGCCAACTTCATAAACATCCCTGACCTTTCCCTTTTTTAATAACTTAAGCTGAGTGAAATTACTTTCTCTCACTGTCGCGCCTCCACATAAATAAAATGGCATGGTCACTACATATCCATGCCATTTTATGCAAACTAAATAATCTGAAAAACTACCCCTGCAAGCTTCTTTCTTTTCTTGCACGCTTCATAGCCCTTCTTTTTGCGGCTTTTAAGCGTCTTTTCTTCTTTTCGCTTGGTTTCTCGTAGAACTCTCTTTTTTTAAGCTCAGAGAGAATGCCCGCCTTTTCTACTTCCTTTTTAAAACGCTTAAGAAGCTTCTCAAAGTCTTCTCCTTCCAGGGCTTTAACTTCAGCCATCAAAATCACCAACCTTCCTTTAGATTTTTAAACTTCCATTACTTCTTTTTCTTTTAACGCAAGAATTTCATCAATTTTCTTGATATAACTATCGGTCAAATCCTGTATCTCTTTTTGTATCTTTTTTGAATCATCTTCAGAAAACTCTTTAGCCTTTTCAGCAGCCTTTGCCTTTTCGATCGCATCTCTACGCTCATTTCTAATGGCAACTTTATTCTCTTCAGCAATCTTTTTTGCAAATTTAATAATTTCTTTTCTGCGCTCTTCATTAAGAGGTGGCATGTTTAATCTGATAACCTTTCC
Organism: Deltaproteobacteria bacterium; assembly: GCA_037442505.1. Classification (GTDB taxonomy): domain Bacteria; phylum CALINM01; class CALINM01; order CALINM01; family CALINM01; genus JBBIPZ01. The sequence goes on from JBBIPZ010000020.1 coordinate 20,238, forward strand.
ATCATTACTTGGAGTAATGCCTAATTCAGATTTCATAATCGCCTTTTCAATTGCAGCAATACCAGCAGCATCCCATGGCTGAATGACAATTGTTCTTGGTTCAGGAACTGTTATTGTGGCTAACTGTGTAATTGGCATGGTAGAACCATAGTAATCCACCTTAATGTCTTCAAGTATGGCTGCAGAAGCTCTTCCGGTTCTGATCTTACCCATCTCTTTTTTAAAGTGTTCAACAGTTTTTTCCATCTTTTCTTTTGTCATTTTTTTTAAATCAGCAGGCATACTATTCACCTCTAACTAAAGTTCCAATATTTTCACCGTTAATTACTTTTTTGATACTACCACTTTCTGTAACGTTAAACACAATAATAGGGATATTGTTATCCCTGCACAACGAAAAAGCAGAGGCATCTAAAATTTTAAGATCTTTTTCTATTGCCTCTGTATATGTAAGCGTTCCATACTTTACTGCAGAAGAATAAATAACTGGGTCTTTATCATAAATTCCATCAACCTTTGTCCCCTTAAGCAAAACATCTGCCTTAATCTCAGCAGCGCGCAAAGCTGCTGCTGTATCCGTGGTAAAAAATGGATTTCCAGTTCCCGCAGCAAAAATAATAATTCTCCCTTTTTCGAGATGTCTCAAAGCCCTTCTTCTTATATAAGTCTCAGCTATCTCTCTAATTTCCAGCGCAGATAAAACCCTTGTAGGCGCCCCCCTTTTCTCTAAAAGTTCCTGAATAATCACAGCATTCATAACTGTTGCCAGCATTCCAACGTAATCAGCAGTTGCTCTTTCGATCCCAAGAGAATCACTTGATATTCCTCTAAAGATATTACCACCACCAACAACAATTGCAACTTCTACGCCACTTTTATATATCTCTACAATTTCGTTTGCGATAGTCTCTATCTTTTCTGTAGAGATACCATGTCCCTTATCTCCGCCAAGAATTTCTCCACTGAGTTTTAACAAAACCCTTTTAAAAATAGGTTCAGCCATCACTTTTCCTCTGTAAGTTCTTCTCCAACCTGAAAGCGAGAAAATCTTCTAATTTGAATATTTTCTCCAATTTTACTAACTGCCTGAACAATAAGATCTTTTATCTTCAAGTTAGGATCCTTTATAAATGGTTGGTCATACAAACAAACTTCTTCATAAAACTTTTCCAGTTTTCCTTCAACAATTTTATCCCATACTTTTTCGGGTTTACCGGATGTTTTTGCCTGAGTAAGATAAATTTCTCTTTCTTTTTGCAAAACATAAGCAGGAACCTGTTCTCTTGTCACATACAAAGGTTTAACAGCAGCTACCTGCATAGCGATATCTTTAGCTAAGTTCTGGAAATCTTCATTTCTTGCAACAAAATCTGTCTCACAATTAAGTTCGACAATAACACCAATCTTTCCACCAGCATGTATATAAGATGCAATAAGCCCTTCTTTTGCAGTTCTTGCAGCCTTTTTCTGGGCAGTTGCCATACCCTTTTCTCTCAAGAAAACAATCGCCTTTTCCATATCTCCACCGGTAGCTTCGAGTGCCTTCTTACACTCCATCATACCGGCACCTGTCTTTTCTCTAAGTTCTTTTACAATAGATGCGCTAATTTCAGCCATTATTCAACAACCTCCTCAGTATTTTCTTCGTCAACAGCGAGCTTTTGAGCTTGCTGTTCCGCTTCTAAAGCCAGCTCTCTTTCTTTCTGTTCGATAGCCTCTTTCTCCTTTTTACCTTCTTCGTAAGCATCTGCGATTCTGCTTGCCAATAATTTTACTGCCCTTATTGCATCGTCATTTCCGGGAATGATATAATTAATGTCATCTGGATCACAATTTGTATCAACGAGTCCAATGACAGGGATTCCAAGCCTTTTTGCCTCAGCAACAGCTATCGCCTCGTTTTTTGAATCGACAACAAAAATAGCATCCGGAAGGTTTTCCAGATCCCTAATTCCGTTAAGATATGTTTTTAGTTTGCCTTTTTTCTTCTGTAAAAGTATAGCTTCTTTTTTTGGTAATTTGGCAAGATACCCTTCCTGTTCCATCCTTTCGATCTCTTTCATCTTTTGAATGCTGTTTTTAACAGTTCTAAAGTTTGTTAACATCCCCCCAAGCCATCTTTCATTAACATAGGGCAATCCAACGCGAGATGCCTCTTCAGCAATAACTTCCTGAGCCTGCTTTTTCGTCCCAACAAAAAGCACAACCCCACCCTGCTTGCCTATCTCTTTCACAAAAGAATAGGCAACCTTAAAATACTCTACCGTTTTCTGTAAGTCGATAATGTGGATTCCGTTTCGAGCCCCAAAGATGTAAGGCTTCATTTTTGGATTCCACCTGCGAGTCTGATGTCCAAAATGAACACCCGCCTCCAAAAGCTGTTTCATTGAAACACTCATAAAAATACCTCCTGGGTTTTTCCTCCGCCCTTTCTCTTTTATTCCCAACGCTTTTTTAAAAAAGACCCTATGGGTATAGAAAGAACGTGTGTATTAGGCTTAATATTGTAATACAAATACTAACTGATATGCAAATATTTTTTTGAAATAAGATTTTTTTATGATTAGCCAAATCTACCCGTTATGTAACCTTCTGTCCTGGCATCCTTTGGTGAGGTAAAAATTTTTGATGTTTCGTTAAACTCTATCAATTCCCCTAACAACATAAAACCCGTATAATCTGAAACCCTCGCAGCTTGCTGCATATTATGAGTAACAATCAGGATCGTATAACGATTTTTCAATTCAATCATCAACTCTTCAATACGCATTGTGGATATGGGATCCAGTGCAGAACATGGCTCGTCAAGAAGAATAATCTCGGGCTCAACCGTTAGTAGTCTTGCGATGCATAGCCTTTGCTTCATCTCTTCAGAAAGAGCAAGTGCTGATGTATCCAATTTGTCCTTAATTTCATCCCACAAACCAACCGCCTGAAGACATTTCTCAACAATTTCATCATAATATTTTCTGCTTTTTCCATGAATCTTTAATCCATAAACCATATTTTCATATACAGAAAAAGGAAATGGGTTGGGGCGTTGAAAAACCATTCCTACCTTACGTCTCAACTCAATAATATCAATATTTTCTATTGAGTCTTCGTGAACGAAAATGTTTCCAGCTACCTTAATATCTTCAATTATGTCATTCATTCTGTTAAAGCATCTAAGCAGCGTAGACTTACCACAGCCTGACGGTCCAATTAAAGCGGTAATTGAGTTTTTATATACACAAAAGTTCACATCCTTTAGTGCATGAAAAGTTCCATAATATAAATTGAGTTGCTCTGTTCTTAAGGCGCATTCCTGCATTAGCCGAATTTCCCCTGTATATAATCTTCTGTTTTTATGTTGGCAGGATTTGTAAAAATCTTTTCTGTAACACCATACTCTATCAAATCCCCCAGATAAAAAAAGGCAGCATAATCAGTCGCACGTGCAATCTGCTTGGTGTTGTTTGAAACAAGTATTATAGTATAATCTTGCTTGAGCTCGTTCAAAGCCTCTTCAATTTTTGCTGTAGATATAGGGTCCAATCCAGAACATGGTTCATCTAACAAAATTATTTCAGGCTTAACCGCTAACGTTCTTGCTAAACAAAGCCTCTGTTGCTGTCCGCCTGACAGCTTCAATGCAGAAGTATGTAATCTATCTTTAACTTCGTCCCATAGAACAGCTTTCTTCAGACAATTCTCAACAATGTTACTTAAAAGTTCTTGATTCCTTATTCCTTTTAACCTGGGTCCGTAAGCAACATTTTCAAAGATAGAGCGAGGCAAAGGAAGTGGCACAGCAAAAACAGTTCCCACCCTTTTTCTCAAAGATACAGGCTCTATGTCAGCAGATAAAATATCTTCATCATCAATATATACTTTTCCATCTATTTCAACATCCTCTTCAAAATCTATCATTCTATTAAGGACAGAAATAAGTGTTGATTTGCCACTGCCTGCTGGGCCCATAAAACCTGTAATGCAATTTTTTCTGATATTTAAAGTGATCCCCTTTAAAACGGGCTCGTTTTTAAACAAAACTTTTAAATTTTCAATCTTAATTTTGTCACTCATAAATATTTTACTCTAAGAGTATTTAGAAACTAACCTTTGCATAATGTAATAGGCAAAAATATTAATTGCAAGTATACTTAAAACAAGCACCAGAGCTGTAGCGTATGCCTTTTCCATAGAAATTCCTTCACGGGCTAAAATATAAAAATGCACCGCCATAGTTCTGCCAGAATCAAAAAGAGACGTTGGCAGCCTTAAAGAGCTCCCCATTGTGAATATAACTGCAGCAGTCTCCCCAATTGCCCTTCCAATGCTGAGCATAATTCCTGTAAGAATCCCAGGTGCGGCTGAAGGCAAAACAACTTTAGTAGTAGTTTCCCATCTTGTAGCCCCTAAAGAAAAACTGACCATTCTAAGACTTTTGGGAACCGCCTTAATCGCCTCTTCCGCAGTTCTAATTATTGTAGGAAGCATCATTATCGTAAGGGTTAATGCCCCTGATAATAATGACCACCCCATCTTAAGCTTGATCACAAAAAATATAAAACCAAACAAACCATAAATAATTGAAGGAATGCCAGCCAAAGATTCCACTCCAAAACGTATTACTTTTGTAAATTTTGACTCTTTTGTGTATTCAGTAAGGAAAATAGCGGTCCCTAACCCTAAGGGAGTTGCAAAAAATAGCGATAGAACAACGAGAAAAAGTGTGCCAATAATGGAAGGGAAAATTCCACCATGCCTACCCATATCCTCAGGATAGTAAAATAAAAACTCTAAATTTAGATAAGGTATTCCTTTAACGAATATAACACCAACTATAAGTAAAAGTATTCCAACTGTTAAGTATGCCTGTAAGGAAAGGCTATTTCTTACAAAACTATCCACAAACTTAGAATTAATTTTCACTTTATAATCCTCTTCTTTACAACAAAATTAGCAAAATAGTTTAAAAACATAATTATCACAAGCAACACAAGCCCAGTAGAAAATAACGATTTGCGATGATCCCCAGATGCGTATGCAAGCTCAAGAGCAATATTGCTTGTAAGCGTTCTTAAAGGAGCCAAAACAGATGTTGGTATCTTTAATGCGTTACCAGCAACCATTATGACCGCCATAGTCTCACCAACTGCCCTTCCCATACCTAATATAAAACTTGCGAGAATACCAGACTTTGCAGTAGGAATAACAACCTTGTATATTGTTTGCCATTTTGTAGCACCCATAGCTAAAGAACCCTCTCGGTAAGCTTTTGGGACACTAACAAGTGCATCATACGAAATACTGATAATCGTAGGCAATATCATCACACCTAAGACAACCGAAGTTGAAACAAGTGAAAAACCAGAGCCGCCCAAGTAGTTCCTAACAAGCGGAACTATATAAATTAGCCCTAAAAAACCATAAACCACTGAAGGAATCCCGGCAAGTAATTCCAGGGCCGGCTTCAAAAAAAGCTTTCTTTTTTTTCCAGCATATTCAGCCAGATATGTTGCGCAGGCTAAACCTAATGGTGCGCCTAAAATAAGTGCACCAAAAGTAACAAAAAAAGACGAGACGATCATGGGAAATATTCCAAAAGAACCTTTTGTTGGTGCCCATTTAAAACCAAAAATAATTTTTAAAAATCCGACCTTAAAAAAAAGTTGAATGCCTTCCGCTAAAATGAAAATGAAGATTAGAAAAAGGAAAAAAATCGATGACAATGCAAATATAGTAAGGATAAGCTTTATATATGGCTCTCTTTTAACAGCTTTTTCAGTCATTTACAGGCACCAGTCCTTCTTTTTTCAACAAAGTTTGCCCTTCCTTAGAAAGAACAAAATCAATAAAAACTTTTGATGCTGGAGTGGGCTCTCCATTGGTAAGATATAAAAAAGGTCTAACAATTTTGTATTTATTTGACTTAATATTTTCAACTGTTGCATCTACCCCTTCAATCTTAACAGACTTAACTGCTGAGTCAATGATACCTAAAGATATATAGCCAATACTATAAGGGTCTGTTCTAACCACTTCTTTTACAGACCCATTTGAGTCTTGCACCATCACACTGTCATCGATATGAGATTTTCCCATCACAAGCTCCTCAAAAGCTCCTCGCGTACCAGAACCTTCTTCTCTCGTAACAGCATCAATCTCCCTGTCAATCCAGCCCAATTCCTTCCAGTTTATTATCTTTCGTTCAAAAACCTTTTTTACCTGTTCTAAAGTTAGTTCTTTTATAGGATTAGCTGGATTAACTACTATCGCAATTCCATCATAACAAATGGGTATCTCTTTTAAAACCTTCTCTTCTTCTTTAAGTTCGCGAGAAGACATGCCTATATCAACGGTTTTATTTAAAGCTGCCTGAATGCCAGCAGTCGAGCCTCCTGCCTGCACATTTAAGATAAATTCAGGCTTTGAAACCATAAAATATTCTGCAAGTTTCTCTGTAAATGGCATTACAGAAGTTGAACCGGCAATATTAACTACCTGCTTATTGTGTTTAACTACTTTGCTTTCCTTTTTATTATTTTGACAGGCTAACACAATTACAAGTAGCAAAAACAGATAAATTTTGTTTTGCACCTTGTTATTCCTCAGATGTTGTCTTCAAATGTCTAATTATCTTCCCTTCAACCATAAAGATGACAAGTTCTGCAATATTAACAGCATGATCCGCCATCCTTTCCAAATACTTTGATATGAATAATAAACGCGTGGCTCGAGATATGTTCTTCATATCCTGCATCATAAACGTTAGAAGTTCCCTGAATATCTGGTCATGTAACTGGTCAACAGTCTCATCGTCTTTAGTTACCTTTAACGCTAATTCAACGTCTTCTTTAACAAACGCATCGAGACTTTCTTTAACCATCATCTGAACAGTCTCAGCCATCTTTGGCAAATCAATGTATGGCTTAAGTTGTGGTTCCTGATTAAGTTCTAAAACCCTTTCGCACATATTAACAGCCATATCACCTATGCGTTCCAGATCATAATTAATCTTAATGGTGGTGGTGATAAATCTTAAATCCCTTGCAGCAGGCTGACGTAAAGCAAGAAGTTTTAAACAAAACTCATCAATCTCAACTTCCTTTGCATTAACAACATCATCTTCAGCAATAACCTTTTCTGCAATAGCAGAATCTCTTTCCATCAAAGCCTTAATTGCATTTTTGATAGCTTTTTCAACAAGTGCCCCCTCAAAAAGCAGTTTTTCCTTCAGTTCCTTCAACTCTTTATCAAAAGATTTGTATATGTGTCCGTCCATAACCCCTCCTAAAACTATCAAAAGATTATAATGTCTGGTAGAATTAAAATCAAGATTTAAAAAATGTGATAGACACTTAAACCTTGATAATTCTTAATCTTTGCAAAACCTTTCTATAAAATCATTGAAAATGATTTTATAAGTGCCGGGGAGGTGTCTTTGAGCAAGAGACCTTTTTCAAAGGTCTCTATTTGTAACCATACCACATAAATATCTTTTAACTTTTAAAGCAAATTTATATATGTTAAAATTTTTCAGTTATGCCAAAAGTTGATGTTGTTTTTCTACATGCTCCAAGTATTTATGATTTCAGGAAAAAACCAGTGATACATGGTCCTATAAGCGATGTTATACCATCAGGACCAATATTTGAAATGTATCCTATCGGTTTTGTAAGTTTATGCGGGCATTTAGAAAAGGCAGGTTTTTCCACTCGCATAATAAATATTGCCAACAAAATGCTCAACTCTCTTGCTTATGATGCCGAAAAGGAAATAAAAAATCTTAATCCAAAGGCATTTGTTATTGATTTACATTGGTTTCCTCACGTTCAGGGTAGCCTTAAAATCGCAGAAATAGTAAAAAAATATCACCCTAAAACTCCAGTAATTTTTGGTGGTTACTCTTCTACCTACTTTCACAAGGAGCTAATTAACTATCCTTATATTGACTTAATTTTAAAAGGTGACTCTACTGAACTGCCAATGGTAATGCTTGTTAAGGCGTTAATTAGGGGTGGTGATTTTTCCACAATTCCCAATCTAACTTATAAGGACACCAATGGAAATGTTTATCATAACAAAATTAGCTATGTCCCAACTACAACTGATGACGTGATGACTGATTACACGTTTCCGATGAAAAAAACCTTCAAATTCCTTGATATTAATGGCTATATACCATTCCAGACGTGGATGAAATATCCAGTAACCGCAATTTTTCTGTACCGTGGCTGTCTGCACAACTGTAGGACATGTGGTGGTTCTAAGTTTACCTGTGAAAACAGCTTCAATAGAAAAGAATTAGCCTATAAATCGCCACAAAAAGTGGCTGAAGAGTTAAAAACATCTGAAAAATTTATTAATGGACCCTGTTTTATAATCGGAGATATTCTTCAAAACGGAAAAAAATATGCAGACGATGTGATTGCTGAGATAAAGAAAGTTAACTTCAAAAACCATCTGGCATTTGAGTTTTTCGTACCGCCAACTGAGGAGTATGTTTTAAAGATTAAGGACGCTGTGAAAAATTACAATGTCGAGATTTCACCTGAATCTCACGATGAAGAAGTTAGAAGGGCTTTTGGAAGACCTTTCAACAATGAACAAATTGAACGTGCAGTTGATGCACTTGTCAGGCACGACTGTAAAAGGATAGACCTATTTTTTATGACTGGCCTACCTAAGCAAACATACAATTCTGTTCTTGAAACTGTTAATTATTGTGAAGAGCTTTTAAAAAAATATGGGCATAAAAAAACACTCTATCCCTTTATTTCTCCTCTGGCGCCGTTCATAGATCCTGGCAGCGAAGTGTGGGAAAATCCAGAAAAGTACGGTTATAAATTTTTTGCGAGAACTGTTGAAGAACATAGACAACTTATGGAAAAAGCCCTGTCCTGGAAATATTTTCTTGATTACGAGACGGATTGGATGTCAAGAAACGAGATTGTTAAAAGCACCTATGAGGCAGGCATAAAACTAAACGAAATTAAGAAAAAATATGGTCTGATATCTCCCAAAATCGCTTCTCTGGTCGAAAAACGGGCAAAAACTGCTTTAAAATATATTGATAAAATTGATAAAATTATCGAAGCAGGAGAAAACGGACTTAAAGAATGGGAGCAGATTGCAAAAGAGATTAAAGACATAAATATTCACACAATCTGTCACAAAGAAGAGCTAAACTGGCCTGTAAGTTTTTATAAATTTAACATTTTCAAAATAGCAGCGTTAATGTTAAAATCAGCCATAAAGAAAATACTTTAATAAAAGGAGGTTAGGTATGAAGAAGTTTCTACTGGCATTACTTATTCTCATTACACCAACCTTTGTTTCCGCAAAAGAAAAGGTAAAACTCGGTTTGATTGCACCACTAACCGGTGATGTTAAAACCTTTGGTGAATCTTCAAAAAATGCGTTTTTGATAGCAATCGAAGAGTATTCAAAGACTGGTAAATATGAGATTGAACCCATAATAATCGATGACAAAAACGATCCAACCGAGGGCACAAACGGTGCTTTAAAACTCATCACACAAAACAGGGTTAAAGCCTTTGTTGGTCCTTTGACATCAAAGGTTGCTTTACCTGTGAGTGAAATTGCCAATAGCAATAAGGTAGTTATGCTTACAGGCACTGCAACAAATCCAAAAGTAACTGTTTACGATGGCAAAAGAAAAGGATTTGTTTTTAGAGCCTGTTACATAGACCCATTTCAGGGCACTGTAGCTGCCACTTTTGCACTTAAAAATCTTAAGGCAAGAAATGCTGCTGTACTGTACGACGTTGGAAATGACTATTCGAAGGGTTTAGCTGAGTTTTTTAAGGCATCGTTTGAAAAGGGAAAAGGAAAAGTAGTCTCTTATGAATCTTACCAGAAAGATGATGTAGATTTTTCTGCACTCATTACAAAGATAGCGGTCAAAAAGCCAGATGTTATTTATGTTCCTGACTATTACAACAAGGTCGCGCTCATTGCAAAACAAGTAAGGGAAAAAGGGATAAAATCACCTATGCTTGGAGGAGACGGTTGGGATTCACCAGAGCTTATCAAAATTGCTGGTAATGCGATTATAGGAAGCTATTTCACAAATCATTACTCTCCTGACAGAAAAGACCCTGTCACAGAAAAATTTATTAAGGTTTACAAAACAAAACATGGTGTTGTCCCGGATGCACTTGCAGCATTAAGCTATGATGCCACTATGCTTTTGCTGCAATCACTTGACAAAGCTAAAAAACCAGACTCAACCCTGATAAAAGCTGAGTTAGAAAAAACAAAAAATTTTAAAGGTTCTACAGGAATAATCAATTTCGATAAAAATGGCGATGCTGTTAAATCTACCGTCATACTTAAACTTGAAAAAGGCGGAGCTAAATACGTAACAACAATAGCACCATAATGGAAACGACAGCCTATATTTTGCAACAAATTGTAAATGGCATCCAGTTAGGTTCTGTGTACGCCATTATCGCATTAGGATACACAATGGTATATGGCGTACTCAGATTGATTAATTTTGCTCATGGCGATGTATTCATGTTAGGAGCCTTTTTTGTCTTCTATTTGATTAACAAGTTTAATTTTCCTCTTGTAACTGCAGTTATTCTAACTGTTTGCGGCACTGCAATTGTAGCTTATCTTATCGAAAAAATTGCTTACAAACCTTTAAGAAATGCTCCCAAAATATCACTTCTAATAACAGCTGTGGGAGTATCTTTATTTCTTGAGTATACACTTAGCCTGAATATCTTTTTCACTCCAAACTATATTGCTTTTCCTCGCCCTTTCGAGGTAAAAAGTTATGACTTTTTTGTTTTCTCTGTTACTAACATTCATATTTTCATATTTCTATCCACAATACTCTCTCTTTTGCTGCTATACTTTTTGATATACAAGACTAAACAAGGCAAGGCAATGCGTGCAATATCTCATGACCAACAAACTGCCGCGCTAATGGGGATTAATATTGACAACATCATATCGTTCACATTTTTGATAGGTGGCGCTTTAGCAGGCTTGGGTGGCATTCTTTACTCTATAGCCTATCCACAAATCAATGTTTTTATGGGTGTCATGCCTGGCATAAAATCCTTTGTCGCAGCGGTTTTAGGCGGTATTGGCGTTATTCACGGAGCTGTTTTGGGTGGCTTTATCATCGGCTTAGCTGAGGTGTTTGTATCCGCATTTTTATCATCCACTTTAAGAGATGGGGTTATCTTTCTTCTTCTTTTTATATTTCTTTTACTAAGGCCAAATGGTTTATTTGGAAAACGGATCGAGAAAGTATGAAGATAAAAGCGTCTAATCTGCTTATACTCATAGCAATTCTTATCTATGTATTGCTAAAAGTTGCAATTGCCACTGAGTTTATTTCTGAATATTTAGAACAGATTATTTTATATACGATAATTGTAATAGTTGTATCTTTGGGACTAAATCTTATTTACGGCTATACAGGACAGTTTTCTTTAGGTCATGCAGCATTTTACGGTATTGGTGCTTACTCTTCTGCAATTATTTGTAAAATTTTAAATATAGAAGACATCTATCATTTTGTCCCCATCATAATTATTTCGGGTGTTGTTTCAGGTTTTGTAGGTTATTTGATAGGAATCCCTGTATTACGACTTAAGGACGACTTTCTGGCTATCGCAACACTTGGTTTTGGTGTCTTAATACGTGTTTTCCTTGATAATTCTGATAGAATCTCAGATTTGTTAGGAGGTTCGCGTGGATTTGTTGGTATCCCAAAAATAACAAATCTGGAAATTACATTTTTTACCGTTTTAATACTTATACTGCTAACCATTAATCTGATTAATTCTCGATATGGTTTGTTCTTAAAAACTATAAAAAGTGATGAGCTTGCCACCTCATCTTTGGGAATAGACGTTGCAAAGATGAAACTTTTAGCGTTTGTGAGTGGCTGTTTTCTCGCAGGTGTAGGGGGGTCTCTGTATGCCCATCTTTACACCTTTTTACATCCTTCAAATTTTGACATCTTAAAATCAATCGATTTTCTCGTGATAGTTATTATTGGTGGGATGGGAAGTATCTCCGGAACAGTTATCGCTAGCATCCTCTGGGTGGGATTAATAGAAGGATTAAGAAACTTTCTTCCAACTGAATGGATGGATTTTAGATGGGTGATAATTCCAGTTTTGTTAATTATTACAATGATGTTAAAGCCAGAGGGACTTTTTGTTAAAAGGTCCGTAAGGTAGGTTATGTCTATTATTTTAGATGTGCAAAATATTTCAAAAAATTTTGGTGGTTTGAAGGCTGTATCAAATTTATCTTTTAGTGTAGAAAAAGGTGAGATATTAGCTATTATTGGACCAAATGGAGCTGGCAAAACAACAGTTTTTAACCTCATTACAGGATTTTATACCGTTGATACTGGAAAGATCATTTTCAACGACAAAGATATTACAAAAATGCATCCTCATAAAATTGCCAAGTTAGGAATAAGAAGAACATTTCAAAACTTAAGATTGTTTAAAAATCTTACTGTCTATGATAATATTATTGCCGCTGTTTACAGTGAATATAACTACAACATTTTTTCAGCCTTATTCAACACATCAAAAAAGAAGGAGATTAACAAAAAATCAGAACAAAAAACATTAGAAATTCTTGAATTTTTCAATTTACTTTCAAAACGCGACAATCTTGCAGGTGCGCTACCCTACGGGGAACAGCGTAGATTGGAACTTGCTCGTGCCATTGCTACAGAACCCAAACTCGTCTTAATTGATGAGCCTGCAGCAGGGATGAACCCTTCTGAGGTGTTAGATTTTATTAATCTGCTCAATGCTGCAAGAAAACAGTTTAACCTGACGTTATTGCTGATTGAACATCAGATGAAGTTAGTGATGTCAATATCTCAACGCATAGTTGTTATGGATTTTGGCGAAAAGATAATGGAAGGCATTCCAGAAGAAGTAAAAAATGACAAAAGGGTTATTGAAGCATATCTTGGAAGCGAACTTAATTTAGAGGTGTTTTGATGTTTTTCGAGATAAAGGCATTAAATGTTTATTATGGTTTGATAAAGGCTTTAGAAAATATACACCTCACCCTTAATGAGGGTGAAATAATTTCTCTAATCGGCGCTAATGGTGCGGGTAAATCTACATTGCTAAAAACCATTACAGGTCTTGTTAAACCTAATAAAGGCAATATCTTTTTTAAAAACAACGACTTGACTATAACCAAACCAGAAAAGATCGTAAAGTTAGGCATTTCGATGGTGCCAGAGGGCAGAAGGGTTTTCCCAGACCTAACTGTTAAGGAAAATTTGGAATTAGGGGCATACATCATCTCAAATAAAAAACTCGAAAATCAGATATACGAACAGGTTTTAAAAATTTTTCCACGCTTAAAAGAAAGGTTAAAACAACCTGCCGGCACTCTATCTGGCGGAGAGCAACAGATGCTTGCAATAGGCAGGGCATTGATGAGTAATCCTAAAATACTTCTGCTGGATGAACCTTCGATGGGATTGTCGCCAAAAATTACAAAAGAAATCTTTATGTTGATAAGAGATATCAATAAAAACAGAGGAATTTCGATCATACTTGTTGAGCAAAACGCACATATGGCGCTCGAAATTTCAAAAATGGTTTATGTAATAGAAAACGGATCAATTAAACTTGAAGGCACTCCAGACGAGTTAAAAGGAAATCCTTTAATATTAAAGGCATATCTTGGTGGTTAGGGCATTAGCCTTACTTCTCAACTTTAACGTTGTCAAGTTCAACAGCATTTTTAACTATCTTTGGCGTCAAAAATATCATAAGTTCTTCGTTACGTTTTTCTTTACTCTTTGATTTAAAAAGCCAGCCAATCAATGGAATATCAGACAAAAATGGAATTGAACGCTGTGTCTCGCCTTCTGTTACCTTGTAAAGTCCACCAATAACCACAGTTTCGCCATCCTTTAGTAAAATAGAAGTAGAAGCCCTCTGATCTCTGATTTCAGGGATATTTTCAACTGTTCTTGCATAGTTTGGCTCACTTTGGCTAACATCAACGGTAAGAAGCACGTGGTCTTCTCCCGAAATTTGCGGAGTAACACCAAGCTCAACACCTGTCGATACTTCTGTAATTGATACATTTGACGATGTAGTTACAAAAGAACCAACTGGCACAGAACGAATCCTTAATGTAGCACCACTTCTGATTGTTGCACGTTTATTATCAAGTGTCAGTATGCGGGGCGCAGAAACTACCTTTGCCTTACCTTTCTCCTCAGCTAATTGCAAGGCAAGATCTAACCTTAGGTTATTATTCAAACTGCCCAAAACTATGCCAATATTACCAAAAGGTTGAGATTGTGCTGGCAGATTAATTACAAAGTTATTTCCAGGGGTAGCTGTATCGCCAAAAGTACCACCCACACTCATTCCAAACACCTTGTTCTCACCACTTCTATTTTGCAAAGCGCCTCCCCAGTTGATTCCCATATCTCTCGAAAACGACTCGTTGGCATTAACAATTCGCGTTTCAATTAATATCTGTCTTGTTTTAACGTCAAGCATTTGTATAACCTTTTTCATTTCTTCAATAACCTTTGGTTCTTCCCTAACTAAAAGTGAGTTTGTAGGTGCATTTATTTGTATGCTACCAGGCGGGAAAATCTTATCCAGAGATGTTTTAACCTCTGTCGCACTTGCATATTTTAAAGGTATCATCTCCATAGAAAGTTTCTTTTGCGCTGATTCTTCTTTGTAAATTCTTACAATATTACCTTCCAGCTTGTAGTTATAACCATAAGATAACAGTATCGCATCAAGGGCATTTTTTATCGTAACATCTTTGAGTGCGATATTAACATATCCCGGCATAGTCTCAGGGGCAACAACATTAAGTCCTGTTTCTTTAATCAAAATCTTAATTGCATCAGAAAGCTGCGTCTCTTTAAATGTGAGATTATATTTTCTGTCACTGTTTAATAGCGTATTAATATCAGTTTGAGCAATCGCTAAATTGGAAAATATCGTTAAAATTGATAAAAAAGCCAAAATAAGCTTTTTCATTTTCACCACCTCTATTCTATTTTTAACTCAAAATCTTTGCCACCCTTTGATAATACTACAGTATCACTACCAATAGACTTTACCTTATAACCATCTATTTCTTCGCCTTCAGTATATAAGTTATTATTGATAAAAGCCTTTTTTGATTTTGGATTATACAAAATCGCCTTTAAGCTGAAGAGTTTATTTATTAACATGTTTTTTTGCCTTATAGTTTGTTGCTGTATCATAACCGGCTCTGCCATCGGATCACGCTTTTTATTCGTTTTTTGTTCAAAGATCTCATTTTTTTTATTGTAAGGTTTTAAATAACTGACAAACAGTTCTTCAGCAAACAGATTGGTAGAAAAAACAAGGAACATAATTAAAATAGTTTTCCTCATCTGCCAACTGCCTCCAGAACAATATTGGCATGGACAACACCGTTAGCGGAAACTTTTGAAAGCTCAACCTTTTTGACATTCAAAAGATACGGAAGCGTGTCTAAATAGTTAAAATAGCCATTTATATTACTAAAACTCCCCGATACAGTTATTTTTAACTGCCATTTTTTAAACTGCCCAACCTGCTCTTTTTTATCAGGCTTAAGTGATTCTATTTTGACACCATCGTAATTAAAAATGCTTCTCAAGAATATAGAACTTTTACTAAAATCAACGAGTTTACTCTTCAACATAAAATACTCAGTCAGGCGAGTTTCTTTTTCTTCCAATAACGACTCTTTATCTTTTAAAATAGCAACTTCTTTTTCAAGATTCTGCTTTTCGCTCGTTAATGTTGACACTCTGCTTTTTGCTGCAGAAAGTTTTGCATACATTGGATTTATTACAAACTTTTTAGCCACAAAGTTTAGTAAAAAAAGTAACACTAAACCTGATACCAAAAATTTGTGTGCAATTATATCCTGTTTTTTTATATTCATAAAAATTCTACAGTAATCTCAAAAATAAAATACCCTTTTTCGTTTTCTCTGTTAAGCCAGTTTAGTTCTTGATTCCTACCTATTGCGGACAAATTCTTCAAGAAAGTGAAAACCTCATCTTTATTGTAACTTTTTCCATCAATATTAAGTTTTTTCTCTCCATCATAAGAAAAATTTAGAGAAGTAATCCATGTATTGGGTGGAGTCAATTCCGATAAATTTACCATAATATCTTTAATTATAATGTTTTTCTTTAGAATATCATAATCAAGCTTAATATTGGCAAACTCGTTCTCTATGGAACTTACCTTTTCGTCCAACACCCTCTTTTTTGCAAGAGTTTGTTTTAATTTAGCAATATCACTCTCCAGAATAGCAATGTTATTTGTTTCATTTTTTAATTCAGTATAGCTAAAGTAATATTTGATTACATTTATAGCGAAAAATATAATAAACAGAACCGCTATTACTTTCTTCTGTAAAGGAATGGGAATAGGAAAATACCTTTTAGGAGTTATCAGATTTATCCTTTTCATCGAACAGCAACCCCAACTGCACGTGTAAAAAGATAACCATATTTGCAAACTGTTTCATCTTTACATCCGACAATTTCCAGGACATTATTAAGAGTAACAGGATATGTTAAGTTATTTTTAAAATACTCAAGCATACCTGGTATACTAAATCCACCTCCTGACAAAAATATATTTGTAGGAGAAGGTAGTCTAAAAGTTGCCTTGAAATAATCGATACTTCTGTTCAGTTCGAAAATTATATCATTAATGTAATTAGTAAGTAGTTTAGCTACTTCAGGTTCTTTAAAGCCCCTTAATTCAAGTGCATCTTTATAATTAAGATTTTCAAAAATTTCACCTTTAAGCATTTCATACATTGTAGCTAAATTCTCAGTAAGAGTTCTATTTAATAAAATACATCCAGACTTCACAATAAGAATATGGGATTTTGTTGCGCCAAAATCAAAAAACGCCTTTACCGTTCCATCATCACTATACAATGCATTAAAACAAGCCACTTCTGCTAAATCATCAACATCTATATACCTCAACTTGATCTTATAAGAGGCAAATTTATTAGCAAGCTGATCTATCTTTGCCTTTTCTGCATAGTAAACAAGATAATCTATCTGGTTATTAGAAACTCTGTTTGGATAATAATCAATATTCAACTCTTCTGGTTGCTTACCAGAAGCCTTTTTCACTTCCCATTCTAAGGCAGCTATTAAATCTTTTTTTGGCATCACCGGTAGAGTTACAGAAAATGAGGCATAGAGTTGAGACGGACAAACTATTGCTACGTTGTTTAAAGTTATCTTATTTTTCTTTCTGTTTCTATTTATTGCATCAAGGGCAACATCAATAAACGTATCATCTGAATAGTTATCAGGCAGCTCAATAACAGCTGCCTTTTTAACACGAACAACGTTTCCAGAATTATTACATTGAACAAGCTTTACAGTCCTCTTACCCAGATCAATACCAGTGACATCACCGTTAAAAAGATTCATTTGTCTCCTTTTTGTATTAATTTTCTCACAATATCAATGTTAGCTGGATTAATTTTATCTGATTTTGAAAGGTAAGACAAATAATTTTCTTTAGCAAAGCCTTTGTTTCCAATTCTCTCATAAAGATTAGCGATGTTATAATAAAAAACAGCTTCATCTTTGGATAACTCTAACGCCTTCTTAAAACACTTCTCAGCATCACTAAAAATGTTTAAATAAGTTAAAACAACACCAAGATTGTTCCAATAATACGCATTATCTGGTGCTAAAAACAATGCTTTTTCAGCATACTTTAACGCCTCGCTAAAACGTTGCAGTTCGGTATAAGCAACAGAGAGATTATTGGCATTTACAGGGTTATTTGGATTATCATAGAATTTTTTTTCCAATGTCTTTAGAAAATCAGTTCTACCTTTGTAAATAACGGGCTGTAACTTTTTGACATCAGTTTTTAATTCGGTGTTTATTGCGACCTTATCTTCAGCTGGCTGTTTAGTGACATTCGCAGATTTTTCCTCAGCAATAGCCACTTTTTTTTCGTTTGATTTACTTGCCTTCGTATAATATTTTGCAATTGTAATCCCAATAAAAAACGCTATAAAAAACAGCCCTATAAACAACGCAGCGTTTAAAAAACTTCTTTTTTTGCTGACGTTAGAATGTGTGATATCTTCTTCTACAATCTCGATATGTTCTAATTCATCCTCATTAACAGATTCCAACTCTTTCAATTTATCGTAAATCTTGCTCATAACTTAATACCCCTAAACAGATAAATCGGTAAAAATCTGAGTGGAAAG
>JBBIPZ010000020.1:38619-43590 GCA_037442505.1 Deltaproteobacteria bacterium
TGCTCATAACTTAATACCCCTAAACAGATAAATCGGTAAAAATCTGAGTGGAAAGGGTAACATATTCTTGAAACCTGCGTTAATCGTCTTAATATCAATCACCTTTTTTTGTTTTTGTGCCGCTATATTGAAAACATTATCTAAAAGTATATTGATACTTCGAGGATATCCCTTTGTTAGTCTATGTACCTGTAAAATCGCAAGTCTATTAAACTCAACCTTTCCAAGACCACCAGCCTGTTTTATCCGATGAAAAATATAATCGTGCGTCTCAGCAAGACTTAAAGGACCAAGCTCATACTTTATAGCCACACGCTGTGCTAATTGACGTAAATGCCTTTTTGACAGCTTATCAATAAGCTCTTTTTGCCCAACCAGCACAAACTGAAGCAACTTTTTATTATTTGTTTCAAGATTAGAAAGCACTCTTAACATCTCTAAACTTACATCAGACAGATGTTGAGCTTCGTCAATAAAAACAACCGCACCTTTTCCACTCTTCATCGCCTCAATCAGGAAAAAATGCAGCTTTGTAATTAACGCGTCTAATCTTTCAGGTATTTGAGAGATGCCAAACTCCTCAGCAATATTTCTAACAAGACCATCAGGAGAAAGAAACGGATTTAAAATATAAGCAACGTAAAAATGTTTAGATAGTTTTTCTACTAAAACGCGACTGGTAAGTGTTTTACCTGTCCCTACCTCGCCTGTTAGCATAAAAACGCCTCTTTGTTGAAGCACTCCAGTAGAAATACCTTTAGCAACCTCAGCATGTTTTTTTGACAGAAAGAAAAAGCTATAATCCGGTGTTAAAGTAAATGGATGTTTATCAAATCCAAAAAAACGAACAGCATCTTGCATATTTATCAATAATTTACCTATAAAAAACAGACAAGTCAAGAAAATGTCGTATCTTTAAGAAAACAATTTTGCTTTCTTGTTTCCCCTTTGAAAAAGATGGAAAAGAGGAAAAAAGAGAGAGTTGATGCACGCCTATCATTCTGAACCATAAAGCTACTGCTTATCGAAAATACAGTAATAAACTTTATGCTAAAGCAAACATGAATAAGTTATAAAAATTTCAATTTTTAAATGATACAACAAAATGGAAAACAAAAAGGCTGCCTCACGGCAGCCTTTTTAAAATTTTAATAGTAATTGGCTGCAAAACCTCCACCCCAGTTGGACCAGAATTGCCCAGTATTTTTATTGTACTGCCATCCCACTTTTGAAGTCCCATCAGCATTTGTACAAGTAGGAAATGAATCAGTCCCTACATTAACAGCATCTTTAGTACCTGCAGTTGCTAACGGATTTTCTGGAAGTTTACTATTTTGCATAATAGATTTTAATATAGATTCTGATTGAGGAAATTTATCGGTTTTGTTTTTTAAATTGGCATTAGCATAATAAATGTTAATAGCACTACGAACAGTTGCAAGACTACCTTTAATTGCATTTTTCTTAGCCTGGTCTTGTAAATCTACAAACTTAGGCACGGCAACCGCCGCCAATAAACCCAAAAGTATCAAAACGATCACCAACTCAATTAATGTAAAACCTTTTTCTTTCTTCATAAACACCCTCCTACGTTTATTTTATCTCTTTTTAATCTTATTTTCTAATTTAACACAAAAAAAAGTATTGTCAATGATTTTTAGCAAAATTCATTTTTTTATCAAATAGCTAATCAATAACTTCCGTTATTTCAAGTATCTTGGGTTTTAAATTAATTAGCCAATACAAAATCTGCCTTTGTGTGCCATCGCAATTAGTCCAGTTTAAATTAAAGCTATTTCTTGATACGTCTATTAATGTTGCTTGCCCTCTAAGTGTTTGTGAAAAAGCCAATGAAATAGTACTGGAATTAGAGTTATACATATTGGCATCAGATGGATCTATATTTCTATCCTGATACCATATGCTTTTTTGTTCAGCAAGAGATGCTACACCAAATGATACACCACCATTTGTTCTAAGTGCGATATTAGGTTCTAAGTTATAACTACCAAAAAAGGCAAGACTTAATGGATACAGTGTGTCATTAATAGATAGCACCGAATTGGATACAGGTTCTAAAAAATTACCAATCTTGTGTTTACCGCCTTTTATTGCAAGGTAATATATAGTATTATTTGCAGCAGGTGGATCTGATTTATTAATACTAAAACCATCAATATTCATTGAAACAAAGCTAACAACAGCATCCTGTGTGGGTGGATTTACATCTGTTAATAATAAAATACAGCTATTAGTATTTTGTTGCCATCTTTTATCATTATTGTTTCCAACGTTATCAGAACCAGCCTGTACAATCGCGCCCTGTTCAGTATTATTTTTAGCAAAACCAAAGCCTAATTGAGAGCGACTAAGGTTAGTATTTTGAGCAACCCCCCGAGTTCGAGTCCATACAAAAAAAACTGTGTCTGGTTTAAAGCCTATACCTGTAACGTTTTGTATCCCGGCGGTATTAGTCAAATTGAAGCTGTTTACTCGAGCCTCTATCTCATCACCGCCAAAAGCTACATAATTTATGATATATGGTTGAGCATTAGTATTTGTTACCCAGTTAACTATAAATCCATCGTTATTAAAAGAAGAAAGTTGGGCTCTTGCAACAAGTGTTGGTGGTCCTCCACCTGACAGGAAAATTATACAATCTGTTGATGAAAATCTCCTGCCCTGATCTGACCTTCCCCTATTATCTCTCATTGTCACTGATACAGCATTCTGACTGGTTCCATCTGTCATACCTATACCTACATTAACATTAGCATTAAAACCTGTAGTTGTTTGAGCTGTCCAAAAAAATATTATGGCTTTTGGTCTAAAACCAATACCACCTATTGTTTGCAATCCAGTACCATTTCTTTTAGTAAAAGTTCCAATTTTGTAAAACTGCTTTAATTTTACGTTAAACTTTTTATAAATATCACCACATCTTGCATCCAGAATTAAATTATATGTTGAACCAGAAAGATTAGAGTATCTTGCATTTACATTACATTGGGAAACTTTTGTACTGTATGTTCTAAATTTTTGATTTGCTAAAATATACTCCAAAACCCCAAGCGTCTTATAATGTGCATCTAAAGACTGTATCTTATCAGCAACTGTCCAATTTTTAAGAGATATTACATTGGTAAAAAACAAAGCCATCAGTGATATTATCACAAAAGCAATAATCACACTTACTAAAGCAAATCCTTTATTATTCATCTATCTTTTATTCCTAAAAAAGACTGTGGTTTGAAAATAAACATCCTGATTTTCCTTTTTTACACCTATTTTAACGCTAACAAGGTTTCTTGTATTTAGTCTCGTGGTATAGTTTGAATAGTTAGCCCTAATAGTGGTTATATTAAAATAGATTGTGTTATTTGCAATTATCTTTGGAGAAGCATTATTCGTTTTTAAATAAAGTTTACCCCCTGAAAGATAATAATTAATAGTCGTATATCCCCTATAACTAGAGTAAGGGATTTTAAAAGTAATATTACTTCCTGTATTGAATTCATTTCTATACGCATATCTTAAGTCTTTTAAAATCCTCTCAATTACAAGCTCATTTTCTGATGCAACTTCCTTTCTTAAAACCGTTGAAGTAAAGATATTTGTTTCTTGAAACAGCATACCTCCCACAAAACCTGAAATAATCCCAATTAAAACAATTACCAAAATCAGCTCGATTAAAGTAAAACCTGCCTTTCCTTTCATAAACTTGAATAATTAGTAAACCACGTAGAGATTTTTATATCAGTAATATTAGGGTTTGACACAGTAACATCACAGACAACTCGCCATGAAGAGTAATCTGTAAACGTAACAGTTCTTGCAAAATTATCCACAGTGTCATCAAAGTTTTTAATCTTTACGCTACTAAAACCTGAAATCTGTTTGAATCGTGCTACTTCTTCCATTTTACCTTCAGCTAAATATAAAGCTTTTAGTGCGAGCTCATCTTTAAAACTTAGTCTTGTGGATTCATAAGTAGGAAAAATAATTGCAGGCACAACTATGGCAATTAAAACAATAATCATTATCACCTCTATTAATGTGAATCCCTTACTGGACATATATATTACCCGTATCGGAAACAATTCTGATTTTTTTCGTCTGCGAACCATTGGTTACTACTATTGATGTTACTGAGCTGTAAACATTTCTTCCCAAAGCATCAAACTTAACAGAATAGTTACTAAAAAAGTTCACCGAAGGATATTTTTGTGAAATTTTTATATCAAAACTGTTTTGATCATCTGGATTTTTAATCAAAGTATAATTGCCAAAACCAGCCCTAAATCTGTCAGGCGTATTAATATATACCTTATGAGGTTTTGAAGTATTAACAGCTCTCATTCTGACAAAACTTAAATCATTTACAACTTTTTTCACTGCAATTTCAAGAGCATGTGTTGAAGTATCTAAAAAACTCCTTACAAGCCCAGCTGTAATTATTGCAATTATTAAAGAAACAATCACAAACTCAATCAAAGTAAATCCATTATCACTTCTTGTTTTTGAATTTATTAACTTAAATTTATTTACCAACTCAGCTATCGTTATCATTTGATTTGGGGCAAATTAATTCTTTATTTAATTTTGCACAAATACAAATAAACATAATTATGTAATTGCGATTGTGTTATGATTGTGAATTATAACATTATCAACAATTTTTTCAAGCCTCATTTAGAATTTCTTTTTTTGCTTCTGGGTGCTTTTGTTTTTTTCTTTTTCTTTTTGTTTTTAGGGACAGGTCAATTATATATATTCTGTTAGTTTACTTAGACATCGTCCAAATTCACTTAAACAAACAAGGTAATTCCTGGGCTTTTGGCTGATTTTTTTCCTTAGTTTGACTACTTGTTTACGGTTTGCTAATGATGTTTGTGGTGAAATATAGTTTTTTGAGCTAATTTTACTTGATTTTTGGCATTTTCTGGCAAATATTAACCTTAGCCTCTATTA
>JBBIPZ010000021.1:0-36807 GCA_037442505.1 Deltaproteobacteria bacterium
CGGGTAATTGATAGGGTGTGGGGAGAGTAAGAAAAATAATAACTATGGCAAGATTAATATTAAGAGACCTTTGAAAAAGGTCTCTTACTCTGGAACACATCCCAAACACCATGTTGGCAAGTTATTAATTTATATAAAAACCTTAAAATCATTTATAATGATTTTAAAGACCTTTGCACGGTTTTACAAAGGTCTTATATCCTCTAATGCCTTATAAAATTTTTGTTCTTTAGTCATATAAATCGCCCGTTAAAATTCGAATTTTTCAATACATTATAAACATTAATACAATTTCCATTTCAGAGCAACATTTCGCCTGATACTCCCATCGCTAATGTTCCCTGAGAATGCAACTAAATGAATATTTATTTCAGCCGTCTCAAAAACTCAATTTATTTAAAAGGAATTTTTAGTTCTCCCTATTATCACATACCTAACATCGCTCTTATTCTTAATCTAAGGGCGTTAAGTTTTATGAAGCCATCGGCATCCTGCTGGTTGTAAACAGTATCCTTTTCAAATGTAGCCATCTTTTCCATATAGAGACTTTTAGCTGATTTTCTGCCAGCAAGGATTGCGTTTCCTTTGTAGAGCTTTAATCTAACAACTCCTTCAACATTTTTTGATGCTTCGTCTATAAATGTCTGCATTAGTTGTCTTTCAGGTGAAAACCAGAAACCATAGTAAATCATCTCTGCATATTTGGGCATCAGGCTGTCTTTTAATCTAAGCACTTCTCTATCAAGCGTTATTGCCTCTAAAGCCCTTCTTGCTTTGTGAATTATCGTCCCACCGGGCGTCTCGTAAACACCTCTCGATTTCATTCCAACAAACCTGTTTTCGACGATATCGTCTCTGCCAATTCCATGTTTGCCGCCAAGCTTATTTAAGTTGTCAAGCAAGATGTGCGGTTTTAGTTTTTTTCCATTTACAGCAATTGGGTCTCCATTTTTAAACTCAATTTCGATATATTCGGGCTTGTTGGGCGCATTTTCCGGCGAAACTGTAATTTGAAAGATATCTTCAAGAGGCTCACTCCATAAGTCTTCTAATATCCCCCCCTCATAACTTATATGAAAGAGATTTCTATCGCTACTATAAGGTTTACTTTTGGTAACTGGAACGGGGATTTTGTGTTTTGTGGCATAATCTATTAAATCAGTGCGTGATTTGAAATTCCAGATACGCCACGGAGCAATAATCTCAATCTTTGGATTTAACGCATAAGCGGTTAGCTCAAATCTTACCTGATCATTACCTTTACCAGTTGCACCATGTGCAATTGCATCAGCCTTCTCTTTTTTTGCTATCTCTATCTGCCTTTTGGCAATCAACGGACGTGCAATGGATGTGCCCAACAGGTAACCTGTCTCGTATATTGCATTGCCCCTTAACATCGGAAAAACATAATCCTTAACAAACTCTTCTCTTAAATCATCGATGTAAACCTTTGAAGCACCAGTCTTCAAAGCCCTATCTTTGATGGTATCAAGTTCGTCTCCCTGCCCTAAATCCGCCGCAAAAGCAATTATCTCGGCATTATAAGTCTTTTTCAACCAATGAAGTATTACTGAGGTATCCAGACCTCCAGAGTAAGCAAGAACAATCTTTTTTGCCATATCTTTCTCCTATTCTCAATTATTTTATCAAAAACTCCATAAGTGCCTTCTGGGCATGAAGCCTGTTTTCAGCCTGATCAAATATTATAGAGTTTTTTGCCTCTATAATGTCCTCTGTAATTTCCTGCCCTCTATATGCGGGCAAACAATGAAGCACAACAGCATCTTTATTGGCAAGCTCTAAAAGTTTCCTGTTAATCTGAAAACCTTTAAAAGCCTTTTTGCGCTCTTCAGCTTCTGCTTCGTCACCCATACTAACCCAGACATCTGTATTTAGCACATCTACGTCCTGTGCGGCTTCATCTGGTTTGTTTGTTAATAAAAAGTTTTTGTTTTTTGATGCTTTTTTAAGGAGCTGTTTGTCAGGCTCGTATCCTCTTGGACATGCCATCTTTAAATCGAAACCTAACAGTAAATGCGCCTCGAGCCATGCGTTAGCCATGTTGTTTCCATCGCCAATCCATGCTATTGAAAGATCTTTGTAATCACCAAAGTGTTCGTAAAGTGTAAAAAGGTCACAAAGCACCTGTACAGGATGATTATAATCCGACAAACCATTAATCACTGGAATTGTAGTAAATTTAGCTAACTCTTTAAGTATTTCGTGTGAAAAACACCTGTAAACAATACAATGAATATACCTTGATAGCACCCTTGCTGTGTCTTTTATTGGTTCGCCTCTACCCATCTGTAGATCTTTTGAACTTAAAAACAAGGCATTTCCTCCAAGTTCGGTAACACCAACTTCAAACGACACCCTTGTTCTTGTGGATGATTTTTCAAAAATTAGCCCAACTGTTTTACCTTTTAAAGGAAGCTTTTTATGACCTTTTGGCCGTTCTTTTTTTAGCTGTAAACTTCTTTTAATCAATAAATCCAGTTCTATCTCGCTTAAATCGAGTATGCTTAAAAAATCTCTTTTCATTAAGTTTCCCCTTATTTTGCAGATCTTTTAAATTTTTCTATAAACTCATCTATTTCATTGTAGTCAATAGTTAATGGTGGCACAAGTCTAACTACATTGCCTGCAGTAACATTAATTAAAAGCCCTTGATTTATCGCATTAGTAACAATATAAGAAGCATCTTTGACATCCAGCTCGACTCCTATTAACAACCCCTTTCCTCTAACATTTTTTATGGGAAGCTCGTTTTTAAGTTCAGTCAGTCTCGAAATTAAATAATTCCCCTTTTTTTCTATTTCAGCTAAAAATTCTGCATCGGTTATTTTTTTTAGAACCTCTAAAGCTACCGCACAAACCAGAGGCGTACCACCAAAGGTAGATGCGTGGTTACCCGGCACAAATGCATCTGCAACGCTTCTTTTTGCCATCATAATGCCCATCGGCAAACCGCCAGCAACACCTTTTGCTATTGTAAAGATATCAGGTTCGATGCCATAATGTTGAAAAGAGAAAAGTTTGCCTGTTCTACCAAGTCCTGTCTGAACCTCATCAAACACGAGTAAGATATTATTCTGTTTGCAAATTTCGGATATTGCATTTAAAAAATCTTTATTTGCAACGTTAACACCACCTTCTGCCTGAATAGTCTCTAACATTATTGCTGCTGTATTTTCTGTGATACTTGCACGTAAAACATCAACATCGTTATACGGAAGATATTTAAAACCTTCGAGCATGGGCTCAAATCCTTTATGAAACTTCTCCTGTGCAGTAGCCGAAAGCGCCCCATAAGTTCTTCCATGAAATGAATTGAAGAATGTTATTATCTCGTAACGTTTCTTATTTGCGTCACTGTGAAACTTTCTTACAAGTTTTATCGCTGCCTCGTTTGCCTCTGCACCACTATTACAATAAAAAAGTTTCCACACCTCTTTTCCAAAAAACTTCGTAGATAAAAATTCTGCAAGTTCGATCTGCGGCACAGTATAAAAAAGATTTGACGTGTGTATCAATTTCTCTGCCTGTTTTTTTAGTGCCTCTAAAATTAAAGCAGGCGCATGTCCCAAACTACAAACCGCTATGCCAGCAATAAAGTCTAAATATTCATTACCTTTTTCGTCATAAACGTAGCTGCCTTGACCACGAACAAGCGTAAGGGGATACCGCTTGTATGTATTCATTATGTATTTTTCTGAAATTTTTTTATAATCCATTAATCTTCTCCCATCGATATCTTTGTCCCTACACCTGCCTGTGTAAATATTTCAAGCAAAACCGCGTGTTCAAACCTTCCGTCAATTATATGACAAGATGTAACATTGTTTTTTAAAGCATCAACACAGCACTTTATCTTTGGCAACATTCCACCTTTTATCACAGTTTGTTCTTCTAACATTGTAACGGCTTCTTCATAATTTATGTAGGATATCAGTTTTCCATCTAAATCGAGTACACCTTCTGTATCCGTCAATAGTATTAATTTTTCGGCCTTGACCGCTTCAGCAATTTTACCTGCAACAAAATCTGCATTGATGTTAAGGCTATTACCATCATCATCAGTGCCAAATGGGGCAATTACAGGAATAAACCCATTTTGCAAAATCGTATCAAGAAGGTTTGTGTTTACTTCTCTAACTTCTCCTACCAGCCCGATGTCTATATCTTCATAACCTTTATCCGTCTTTTTCTTCCCGTAAAGCTTATCAGCCTTTATAAAGTTTGCATCTTTTCCAGAAAGCCCAACCGCATTCCCACCGTGTTTGTTTATCAAGCTTACAATATCAGTGTTGATTTTACCACCTAATACCATCTCAACTATTTCCATTGTATCTTTATCGGTAATTCTCATGCCATCTACAAACTTTGCCCTTTTACCCGTTTTATTCATAATCTCATCAATCTGTGGTCCACCACCATGAACGATTATCGGATTTATTCCAACATATCTTAAAAGCACCATATCCATAGCAAATGCATTTTTTAGAGCATCATCAATCATCGCATGTCCACCATACTTGACAACAACAGTCTTGCCATAGAAACTCTTAATAAAAGGTAGGCTTTCTAAAATTATTTTTACCTTTTCCTGTGCCTTCTTCATAAACACTCCCTATTTTTTTTATCTTTGATAGTTAAATCTAATTCTCTATTGGTTTTTACAAGTTCGTCAGCAATTATACATAAATTTTTATACAACCAATTGTTTTTGAATGCAACAGAAACAAGGGCAGAAACATCTTCCATAATATTTTCATCTACATACGATACAGTGTAATCAACTAAAGCAAGAAAGCCTAACGGAAAGTTTTTAAGCCTTATAGGAACAGTATAAAACTTTGTAAATTTTTCGTTCTTCAGAAAAACTTCAAAAAATTTTATTACATTTTTATCATCCTCTGCATGATGTCTTAAGAGGAGTGTGTCCAGAGAAGAAACATATGCTACCTTATCTCTTACACTCAAACCGTAATGGCATTCACATTCAAAAAACTCTTTGTTCTCATCCAAAATAAATAAGAAAACACCCAATGCCTTAAAGTGATTTGCTATTGTTTTTAAAATGCTTTTTAAAATATC
This sequence comes from Deltaproteobacteria bacterium, assembly GCA_037442505.1. Lineage (GTDB taxonomy): Bacteria > CALINM01 > CALINM01 > CALINM01 > CALINM01 > JBBIPZ01. Next base: position 5,101 of record JBBIPZ010000021.1, read on the forward strand.
ACCAGTCTCAACAAGATTAGTTATATGCTCTGCAATTTCTTTGTAAATCTTAAGCTGCGTGTTGTTCTTCTCAAGTAATTTAATTAGTAAACTACCATCTATAGCATAAGTAGTCTGTGTTAAAAATGTTTTAAACAAAAGAAATTCTTCTTCAGTAAAAGCCTGCCCGTCCTTTTTATCACTAACGCTTAACACCGCAACTACATCATCAGAAATAATTATAGGACCACACATAAACGAGTTGCTTTTATACTGTTGTTTAAATGAAGAAGTTTTAAATCTTGGGTCATAATGAATATTTGTTACATTTATTGGCTCTTTGTTATGTGCTACATATCCAACAATCCCCTCACCAACAGCACGTGGAATAAAATTTTTCACATCCATACTGTGTCCAGCACTTGCTACAACTTGATAGTTTTTTTTATCAGAAGACAACCAACTAACAGAAACTTTTTCTGCATCGAGTACCTTTGCTATGGTGTCGAGAATAGATTGAACAAGTTTATCTTCAGGAAATGATATTGGAATATCCAGCTTTTTGTTTTTTAATAACCTAAGCATCTTTTCAGAACCATGCACAAAATGCTTTAATCTCCCAATACGTTTGGTTTCTTCAAGTTTATAGTTGGTAAACTCTTTTGCTTTATTTATCGCCGCAATAAGCTCTTCTTTTATAATTGGTTTGCTGACACAATCAAAAACACCTGCCCTTACATATCTTACCACAAGTTCTTTTTTTTCAATATCTACAAGGGAAATAATCGGCATTGTGGGAAAACTTTTTCTTATGGCAAGCAAAAATTCTGTATCTCTGTCTTTTAATTCTGAGACATCAAGCAAAAGCATATCTGGAGAAAACTCATATAACAAACTCCCAAGCGTTTTTAAACTTTCAGCTACAACGACATCAAAACCCTGCTCCTCTAATATATCGAGGATAAGTGTTCTAAAAAACACTTTTGAATCATACAGAACTATTTTTGTTTTTTCGTACGTCATAATATATACCTGCTTAGGTCAATATCTTCAGCAATATCTTTTATCTGCTGTCTAACGTACTCACGGGTAATCAACAACTTTGTAGGTGAAACGTCTGGAGCATTAAAAGAAATATCTTCTAAAAGCTTTTCCATTATTGTATGTAGTCTTCTTGCACCGATATTTTCCGTCTTTTCGTTGACTTCGTAAGCAAAATGAGCGACTTCCTCAATACCATCGTGGGTAAACTCTATTGTTACCCCTTCTGTTGCTAAAAGTGCTTCATACTGCTTTGTTAGTGCATTTTCAGGCTCTACAAGGATTTTTACAAAATCATCTTTTGTGAGAGACGAAAGATTAACCCTTATAGGAAAACGCCCTTGTAATTCTGGTATCAAATCAGAAGGTTTTGATATGTGGAATGCTCCGGAAGCAATAAACAGTATGTAATCCGTCTTAACCTGCCCATGCTTTGTGTTAACTGTACACCCTTCTACAATTGGCAATAAATCACGCTGCACACCCTCTCTTGAAACATCTACCCCAGAGACGTTGCTTCTGCTTGCAATCTTATCTATTTCATCAATAAACACAATACCATCGTTTTCTGCCCTTTTTATAGCCTCTTTTTTCACTTTATCCATATCAAGCATTTTTTCAGCTTCTTCCTTCACTAATAGGGGGATCGCCTCTTTCACTGTAACTTTTCTCTTTTTACTCTTAGGGGGGAAAAGTTGTGAAAATGCGTCTTTTATTCCTAAATCAACATCATCGATACTTGGAATACCAACCTCTATTATTGGCAGCGGTGTTTTTTTTTCTGTAACTTCTATTTCGACAAACTTGTCATCAAGAACGCCAGTCTTTAAAAGTTGCAGCACCTTTTTTCTGTCAATAATTTCTTCTTTTTCAAAAACATCAATCCCTCTACGGCTATTGAGAATTGCATCTATAAGGCGATTTTCAGCAAACATCTCTGCTTTATGTTTCAATTTTTCCATTTCTTCAGATTTAACCATATTAATGCTTAATTCTACTAACTCGCGTATTATTGATTCTACGTCTTTACCAACATAGCCTACTTCAGTAAACTTTGAAGCCTCAACTTTTACAAATGGCGCTTTTGCTAATTTAGCTAATCTTCTTGCTATTTCTGTTTTTCCTACACCTGTTGGGCCAATCATGATTATGTTCTTGGGAATAATCTCCTCACGAAGTGGTGAACCGACAAGTTTCCTTCTGTATCTGTTTCTTAAAGCAAGTGCTACTGCCTTTTTGGCTTCATTTTGACCAATGATATATTTATCAAGCTCAGCTACAATCTGTTGGGGAGTTAATCCTAAAACAGCATTCATATTACAGCTCCTCCATAATTATTTCTTTGTTCGTGTAAACACATATATCTGAAGCGATTACTAATGCATCTTTAGCGATATCTACACAGGATAAATCTGTTCTTTTTAAAAGTGCCCTTGCTGCTGCCAATGCGTAAGGACCTCCAGAACCAACCGCTGCAATCCCATCGTCAGGTTCTATAACATCTCCGCTACCAGAAATTATGAACAGATTATCCTTATCAGCAACTATCAATAGTGCCTCTAACCTTTGTAAAATTTTATTTGTTCTCCAGTCTTTAGCCAATTCAACTGCAGCACGTTTTAACTGACCTCTATACTCTTCAAGTTTGTTTTCAAATCGCTCTAATAATGAGAAGGCATCTGCAGTACTGCCAGCAAAACCAGCTAATACTGTGTTTTTATATAATTTCTGTATTTTTCTTGCTTTATGCTTTAGCACAATCGTATTTCCCATTGTAACCTGACCATCGGCTGCCATCGCAACTTTGCCATCTTTTTTTACAGCTACTACTGTTGTGCCTTTGAATAAAGGGTCATTTTTCATTTACATCCTCCGTACTATCCTTTCTTTTGCTTCTTGGGTGACATTTGTCATACACTACTGCCAATTTATCAAAGTTCAAATGAAGATACCGCTGGGTAGTAGACAAACTCTGGTGTCCAAGAAGCTCTTGAATGCTTCTTAAGTCAGCGCCTCCCTCAAGCAAATGTGTTGCAAAGCTGTGTCTTAAACTATGTGGAGTGATGTCCTTAGGAGAAAACTTCTTAATATCCTTCTGAATTGTGCGTTCGGTCAATCGTCTACCTCTTATGTTCAAAAAAATAAAATCATTGTCTCCAAAACCTTTTTTTTCTCTTGCATCAAGATATTTTTTAAGATTTTCCATTGCTTTACTGCCTATTGGTATTATCCGTTCTTTCTTGCCCTTTCCCAGAACTCTTATCAAACGTTCTTTAAGGTCAACCTGCTTCATCTTAAGATTGGCAAGTTCACTAACACGTAATCCTTCAGAATAAAGCAAATCATAAATTGCGCGATTTCTTGCAGAAATAAAATCATCACCAGTTATCCCTTCTATCAGTTCAAACGCCTCATCAACTGTCAAAAACTTTGGCAGATATTTTGGTTTTTTGGGCATAACTATTTCATCAAACACATTTGTTGCTATTAAGCCTTCGCGCACCAGATACTTGCCAAAAACACGCAAAGCAGAAAGTTTTCTGCATATACTTGTTGGGCTATTTTTCTTGTAAAGACTGTAAACGAAACCTCTAACATCTGATAACGTGATTCCCCTTTCCATATCTTCAGAACCACCCAGAAAATTAGCAAATTCAGTAACATCTCGCATATAAGCCTCTACACTTTTCGGTAAAAGCCTCTTTTCAATACTTAAGTATCGTTCAAATTTCTCCAATAACGCCACCATTAAACACCCAACAAAGAAAAAATATAATCAAGGTTAAGAGAACGTTCAAAATGCGTTGCAAGTTTATTAAATGCCTCTTCTTTATATGAAAAATAGCTAAACGTCTGTTTTTTTGGTTTAATCTTTTTTGCCGTTCTTATGCGATTTAACAAATCTAATCTAAATTTATCGTTTTCGAAAAGCCCATGAATATACGTGCCAAAAGCCCTACCATCACAAGTTACGCAGCCCTCCAGATGCGACTTTCCATTATCATCTTTTACGAAAAATAAAGGGTTGCCATCAGCAACTTCTGTCATGCCCATGTGAATCTCGTATCCTGACAGGCCTTTTATAGAACCATCAATTGTGTCAAAACTAACCTGTTTTAAGCATTTGCTTTGCGTCAAAACTGTTTCTGAATTTATAATGCCTAAACCAGCTACTTCTTTTATCTTACTTTCCACGCCATAAGGATCTTTAACTACCTTGCCTAACATCTGATAACCACCACAAATACCTACAACAAACCCACCTTTTTCTAAAAATGCTTTTAAAAAAGTTTCAAAACCTTTTTCTTTTAGAAACAACAAATCTTCAATAGTGTTCTTGCTGCCCGGGATGATAATAAGGTCAGCATCATTTGCCTGTAAGGGTGATGTTATATAAGAAATGTCAACGTCTTCTTCAAGAAAAAGTGGTTCAAAATCGGTAAAGTTTGATATGCGAGGAAGTTTAACTACTCTAACCTTTATTTTATCCTGATTATCCTGGAGATAATGTTTAATCTTGGGCTCTTGAAGAGTGACGCCATCCTCATCGCTTATCTGAATATCTGTAAAATATGGAATAACACCAACAACAATCTGTTTTGTCTTTTTTTCTATAAACTCGTTTGCCGGAGTTAAGAGTGACTTGTCACCCCTAAATTTGTTAATAACAAAACCTTTAACAAGTTTGCGTTCTTTTGGCTTCAATAGACAATAAGTCCCATAAAATGATGCATAAACACCACCTCTGTCAATATCTCCAACGATAAGGACAGGTATATTATACATCGTTGCAAATCCCATATTAGCCAGATCGTTTTTTCTAAGATTAATTTCAGCAGGGCTTCCAGCTCCTTCAACAATAACAACATCAAAATTAGATTTTAAGGTTTCGTAACTGTTTTGCACAAAGCTTTTTAAATTACCTTTTATATTCTGATATTCAATTGCGCTCAAATTTTTCCATGGTTTTCCGTAAACAATGACCTGTGCCTTGCTATCAGTTGTTGGCTTCAAAAGAATAGGATTCATATGAAAAGAAGGCTGTACTTTAGCTGCCTCCGCCTGCATCGCCTGTGCTCTACCAATTTCGTAACCATCCAGGGTAACAAAAGAGTTCAAAGCCATATTTTGAGGTTTAAAAGGTGCGCAGCTTATACCTCTGTTCCTCAAAATTCTTAACAATGCAGCAACAAAAATAGACTTGCCTGCATGCGAAGAAGTTCCTTGTATCATTAAAGATTTCATCTTAATAAGATAACAATCTAAGCCTGAAAAAGCAAGAATAAGTATTTTTTAGCCTACTGCTTCTTTCTTCTACCATAAGGACAAACTTTAACACATACTCCGCATACAGTAGCATTCACCCCATCCATCATCTTAAAATTAAGCAGCTTTTGATAACACTTCTGCAAATCGATAGTTTCCTCCCTCGAAGGATAATAAGTATCGGTATTAACATTTTTTATTGCACCTGCAGGGCAGTGTTTATAACAAAGAATGCAACCGCCACAACGATTTTTAATTGGTTTATCTGGTTCAAGGGGCATATCTGTCAAAATCGTCACAAGTCTGAAGCGAGGACCTATAAAAGGATTAATAATAAGCAGACTCTTGCCCTGCCAACCTATCCCGGCTAACCTTGCTATAGCTTTATGAGAAAGAGTACCAGTAAGATTTTTTTCATCAACAATCTTTGACGCAGGGATGATAAAAGCCTTAAAACCTGAAGCTAAAATGTGTTTCGCAACTTTATCTGCAACTTCATCTAAACGTTTATTTACTTCTCTGTAATGATCTGCATAATCCTTAGTCGGGCAGCTTTCTATCTCATTAATTATTTTGTCATCAAGTCTAATAGCAATTGATAAGGCATAAGGATATTTTACATTCTCTTCAAGCCTGGTAAAATCATCCGGCTCAAGAAGTGCCATGTCGGCTATTCCAACAAAGTCTGCCCCAACGCTTAAACAAAACTTTTTTAAATCCTCAGTTTGTTGCGACATCATTTTTCTCCAAAATTGAAGATAATGAATATCCAACATTTTCAGCAGTTTTCAGATATTCTGGCCTTAAAATAATTGCGCCTTTCTCCATAATTTCAGGAAAATAATAAGCTTCCTGTAAGATTAGACCGATATGCTTAAAGACGACTTTAAATGTGTTGTAAAGAAGTTTTGTTTCCTTGGGGTCATTTTTTTGATTCATAGTAACAAGCAAAAAAGCTGTTTTACCTGCTAAACGGTGTTTAGCTAACTTGTGAAAATAAACAAAAAGTCTATCAAGGAAGGTTTTCATTAAACCAGTCACACCACAGAAATAGTTGGGCGTAGCAAAAAATAATATTTGAGCCTTTTCTATACTGTTATAAATAGCCTGCATATCATCTAAAATAAAGCATTTGCCAGTTTTTATGCACTGGTAACAGCCATCGCAATCCTTTATAACAAGTTCTCGAAGTTTTAGTTCTTCACAAACAAAACCTGCTTTTTCTGTACCTTTTATTAAATATTGCACCAAAACATCTGTGTTGCCTTCAGGTCTCACAGAACCATTTATAATTAGAACGTTTTTTGCTGAAATACACATCTTAATACTGCAAAAGGGAATATACTTTGTAACCTTTTAACTTTTCCCTGCCACCAAGTGCTATTAATTCTGCCAAAAAGACACACTCTACTATTTCCGCACCCAACTGTTCCAACAATTCAATCGTTGCCTTTACTGTTCCACCTGTGGCAAGGACATCATCGCAGATGACGACACGTTCTCCCTTTTTTACTGCATCTTTATGTATTTCAAGACTATCCTGTCCGTATTCTAAGTCATAAGTAACTTTTAAAGTATTGGAAGGAAGTTTACCAGGTTTTCTCACCAACACAACTCCCTTTGCAAGTTTATATGCAAGTGCAGCCCCCATAACAAATCCTCTTGCCTCAATGCCGACTACATATTTTATATCCTCATCAATATATCTATGGGCAATGTAGTCCACCGCCTTATGAAATGCCTTTGCATTTTTAAGCAAAGTAGTTATGTCACGGAAAAGTATGCCTTTTTTGGGAAAATCTGGCACTTCCCTGATCGCTTTTTTAAGTTCTTCCATAAATAGCTTTACCTCCTAAAGAAAACAATCTTTATCGCCCTCTTCAAGTAATATTTCTTTTAATCTCTCTAAAGCTTTAAGTTCCAATTGACGTATCCTTTCCCTTGTTACTCCAAAAATTCTACCCACAACCTCCAACGTTTGAGGTGCTGAGCCATCTAAACCATATCTCATTATTATGATGTTTCTTTCTTTTTGGTCAAGCTGTTCAAGCCAATGTCTGATTTTCTCCGAACAGGAGATGTTTTGAACAATTTCAAGTGGATCTGGCGATGTTTCGTCTTTGACGGTCTCTAAAACAGCGTATTCATTGTCTTCGTTTTCATTAAAAGGAGCATCAATGGATGTAGTGCGTTTAACATAACTTAGTATTTTATTAATTTCTTCTTCTGACATACCCATTATATTAACAAGCTCATCAATAAAAGGTTCCCTGTTATGAATTTGATAAAAACTATAGATTTCTTTAAGCAATCTATTTACATCGTCTGCAATATGAATTGGTATGCGTATTGTGCGAGTTTGGTTTAAAATGGCTCTCTCCACAGCCTGCCTTATCCACCATGTAGCATATGTAGAAAAACGACAATCCATACCGGGATTGAATTTATCAACTGCACGAATAAGCCCAAAATTACCTTCTTGAATTAAGTCACTTAAAGGCAAACCGCGATTTTGATATTTTTTTGCTATCTTTATTACTAACCTTAAGTTAGACTCTATAAGCTTATTACGCGCTTTTTTATCACCTTTTTTAATCCTTTCAGTTATCTTTTTCTCTTCTTCTAATGTCAGTAAGGGATGTTTTCTAACCTCTTTCAGATAACGATTTATAAGGTCATTAGAAGAGTCTTCATTGTGGACTTGCTTAACATTATTATTTGTAGTTTTTTTCATAATGTTATAGTTGAAAATGTTACAATATACACAACAATTCATCAAGTTTAATTTGCATTTTTATATAAAATATTTTACTCTAATAAGGTGAATAGAAATGTACGTTGTACAATAATGTTTATCGTTATAACGATACTTATTGTCGTCACGCTTTTTGTTTCGTATAAAGCTGGAACTTACATAACATCAAAGCCAAATTTTTTAAAACTTCTTAAAAGGTAAAAAATGGAGTTATCCAGAACTTGCTTGGAAGTTCTAAAAAAAAGGTATTTCCTAAAAGATGCTGATGGAACTATTATAGAGGATTTTCCATCACTTATGCGGCGTGTGGCTAAAGCTATCGCTAAAGCTGATAGAATATATGGCTCTACTGACAAAGATGTGAGAAAGACTGAAGAACTTTTTTATGAAATCTTATCAACGCTAAAATTTTTACCTAACACGCCTACGCTTATGAATGCTGGAACACAACATGGACAGCTTGCTGCATGTTTCGTTTTACCTATTCAGGATACACTCAAAGACATTTTTGACACATTAACAAAGGCAGCAATCATACACCAAAGTGGTGGTGGAACTGGCTTTTCTTTTTCACGTTTAAGACCTAAGGGTGACTTAGTAAAATCAACTCAGGGAGTTTCTTCCGGTCCAGTATCTTTTATGAAGATATACGACGTTTCGACAGAAATCATTAAACAGGGTGGGAAAAGGCGTGGCGCAAATATGGGAGTACTTTCTGCCAATCACCCAGATATAACAGAATTTATAAGTTGTAAATCTGATTTAAACAGTTTTAAAAACTTTAATTTATCGGTAGCATTTGACAAAGATGCACTTGATGCAATCTCAAATAATGGGTGCATAAGTCTAATCAATCCACGCAATAATACAATAATAAAAAAGTTGCCAGCCAAAGAACTGATTGAGCTAATTTCCGAACAGGCATGGCTTACAGGCGACCCCGGCATCATTAATCTATTTTCTATAAATAATGCTAACCCCACACCACTTTTAGGAAAGATAGAAGCAACCAACCCCTGTGGTGAACAACCTTTGCTCCCTTATGAATCATGCACATTGGGTTCTATAAACCTTACGAAATTTGTTCATAATAAAAATATTGACTATAGTGAGCTTGAGAAAACCATCAAAATCGCTGTCCATTTCCTTGACAATGTAATCGAAGAAAATAACTACCCATTTGCGGAGATTGCTAAGATAAGCAAACGTAATAGAAAAATTGGTTTAGGGGTTATGGGATTTGCAGATATGTTGATTTTACTCGACATTCCTTACGCAAGCCTTACTGCTATAACAATTGCTGAAGAAATAATGTCATTTATTAATCATAAGGCTATAGAAGCTTCTCGCGAATTGGCAAAATCTCGTGGTCCTTTTATCGGGTTTGAACATAGTATTTATGCGGCCAAAGATGAAAAGCCTCGTAGAAATGCTACCGTCACAACAATCGCACCGACTGGAACTATAAGTATTATAGCTGGTGTATCAAGCGGCATAGAACCCAACTTTGCTTACGTTATGAAAAGAAACGTAATGGATACAACATTTGAAGAGGTGCATCCAATATATGCTAAATTTAAAAAGGAAGGCAAAGAGATAAAAAGTGAAGTTTTTACAACAGCATTTGAAGTTCAACCAATAAAACATTTAGAAATTCAGCTGGCATTTCAAAAACACACAGAAAATGCCGTGTCAAAAACTATCAATCTACCCGAAAACGCTACAATAAGTGATGTGAAAGAAATTTTCTTAACTGCATTAGAGATGGGCTTAAAAGGCGTAACTGTTTATAGAAACAATAGCAAGCCTGCCCAGACACTTACATTCTGTAATATTAATCCTGACAAAGAATGCTAAATTTTAAGTTCTGTAAGCAGAGTTAAGTTTTACATAGTCTGTAGTCAAATCTGATGTATAAAAGCAAGTCTTGTACTTTCCAACATTAAGATTAATCTCTACAAGAATATCTTTTGCCTTTAAAAGTTCTGCAAGACGTTCTTCTTTAAAATTAAAGTCTTCAAAGCCTTTTTTTACAACACTGTAACCCTGTATCGCAATATCTATTTTTGAAGGGTCAATATGCACATAAGCTCTACCTATTGCAGCCATCAACCTGCCCCAATTTGGATCTTCGCCAAAAAAGGCAGTTTTAACCAGTTGAGAGTTTGCAACCGTTTTAGCAACAATTCTTGCTTCTTTCTCTGTTTTTGCACCTTTCACAACGATTTGTATTAATTTCGTCGCTCCTTCACCGTCTCTCACAACCATTTTTGCCAGTTCTAAACAAAGTTGAGACAAATTTTCACAGAAAAGTTTATATCCATCACTACCAATTGTTATCTCTTTGTTTTGTGCTAATTTACTTGCAAAAATGAGTACCATATCGTTTGTGCTCGTATCTCCATCAACACTGATACTATTGAAACTTTTATCAACAGCTTTTTTAAATGCGTCTTTCAATGCCTGTTTTTCTATATTTGCATCTGTAAAGATGAACATAAGCATTGTAGCCATATTTGGGGCTATCATTCCAGCCCCTTTGCCTATACCTAAAATGTTGACTGTTTTGCCATCAAGTTGAAACGTTTTAAACGACACCTTCTCAAAGGCATCTGTAGTTCTTATTGCTTCGGAAAATTCTTTGTAATCTTTACTTAAAGAGGCGATTAATTTTTCAATGTTATCCAGCACCCTTTGAGTAGGAAGTTTCACACCAATTACGCCAGTTGTTGCGTGAGCTACTGAATTTTCATCAATTGACAATGCCTTTGCCAAGGCATTTGTAACAACAACAGCATCCTCATCCGCATCCTTCACACAAACGCTTGCATTACCACTTATCACAAGAAGCGCCTTAAAATCGCCTCGTTGCATCCTCTTTTTAGTTAACTCTACTGAAGGTGCCCTTACGATATTTTTCGTAAAAACTCCAGCTGCAATACATGGCGTTTCGAATAAAGCAAGAGCTAAATCCTTGCTGCCATTCTTCTTTATTCCACAACTTATGCCAGCAAATTTAAAACCTTTTACATTCATAGAACTATTCCTTAGCCCCACAACATTTTTTGTATTTTTTACCACTTCCGCATGGACAGGGGTCGTTTCTACCTACCTTAGATTTCTTCCTGACAGGCTCTTTTGGAGAATCCCCACCACCAAATACAAGCCCTTTAACTTTTTTGTTCTCATCTTCAAGGTCGGGTATTTCTTCGCTCCTTACAATCCTGACATTAAACAACTTTGTGACCATATCCCTCCTAAAGTTATTTAACATCTCCATAAACAGAATGTGAGCCTCTTTTTTGTATTCTACGAGAGGATCTTTCTGGGCATAGCCTCTAAGACCAATCCCTTCTTTTAAATGATCTATGGCAAGCAAGTGTTCTTTCCAGTGACTATCAAGAGATGTAAGAAGAAAATACTTTTCCAGCTCCATAAACATCTCTTTACCATACTCCGCTTCTTTTAACTCCAATTTGTCAAAAACAAGTTTTTCTATGCTTTCATATAGACTCTCATCTGAAGGAAAATGTTTGTCAACTTCTTCAGAGGAAATCTTTATATCAAAAATAGCGTGAAGATTATCAATAAAGCCTGAGATATTCCATTCTCTTTTCTTTTCTGGGGCCAATATCACATCAAAAAGATAGTCTAAAACTTCGTATATAATGTCTTTTGTTGTTTCTGAAAGATTTTCGTTTTTCAAAACCTGTTTTCTAAAACTATAGACATACTCCCTTTGTTTGTTCATCACATCGTCATACTCTAAAAGATGCTTTCTTATCTCAAAATTATGTGCTTCAACACGCTTTTGAGCATTTTCGATAGCCTTTGAAACCATCCTGTGCTCTATAGCTTCACCCTCTTCTATGCCTAATTTATCCATTACGACAGCAATTCTTTCCGAACCAAATATACGCATCAAATCATCTTCAAGCGATAAATAAAATCGTGACTTTCCCGGATCTCCCTGTCTGCCTGCCCTACCTCTTAGCTGATTGTCTATACGACGGCTTTCGTGTCTTTCCGTTCCAATTATGTGGAGTCCACCTACACTCAGTACCTTCTTTCTATCTTCTTCGCATTTCTGTTTCAACTCTTCTAACACCTGCTGATACTCGGGATTTTCTGTGTCACCACCAAAACGACCCTTTGCAAGAAGAACTGGATTACCACCAAGAATAATATCAACACCTCTTCCAGCCATATTCGTTGCAACTGTAACGGTTTTTGGCCTTCCCGCCTGAGCTATTATTTCTGCCTCTTTTTCGTGATGTTTGGCATTTAATACCTGGTGAGGCACACCTTCCCTCTTAAGCAAAGCAGAGATCTTTTCATTTTTTTCTATTGAAGATGTTCCCACAAGAACCGGCGCACCTGACTCATACAGTTTTTTGATTTCAGCAACTACCGCTTTAAATTTTTCTTTCTCGGTCTTGTATATGACATCCGGCTCATCTATTCTTATCATCGGTTTGTTGGTAGGAATTACAACTACATCCAGATTATATATTTTCTTAAATTCAGCTGCCTCAGTTTCGGCAGTTCCCGTCATTCCAGCCAATTTCCTGTACATCCTGAAAAAATTCTGGAAGGTAATTGTAGCAAGAGTCTGGTTTTCTTTTTCAATCTTAACCTTTTCTTTTGCCTCGACAGCCTGATGTAAACCATCGCTCCATCTTCTGCCAGGCATTAGTCTACCTGTAAATTCATCAACAATTATAACTTCTCCATCCTTTACCACATAATCAACATCTCGCTTGAACATATGATGTGCCCTTAAAGCCTGATTTACGTGATGAAGAATTTCCATATTCTTGGGGTCATAAAGATTGCCAACATTAAGTAAATTCTCAACCTTTGTTATCCCCTCTTCTGTAAGGGTAACTGTTTTCGCCTTCTCGTCAATGGTAAAGTCTTTATCATTTTTAAGATATGGTATTATCTTGTCAACCTGATAGTAAAGGTCTGTAGATTCCTCTGATGGACCAGAGATTATTAAAGGCGTTCTTGCTTCATCTATCAAAATACTGTCAACTTCGTCCACAATTGCATAATTGAATTCTCGTTGCACATAATCATTTATTGAAAACTTCATATTATCACGCAGATAGTCAAAGCCAAATTCGTTGTTTGTTCCATAAGTAATATCTGCATTATATGCAGCTTTTCTTTCTTCATCATCTAAATCATGTACAATACATCCAACAGAAAGACCAAGAAAACGATAGATAGTTCCCATCCACTCACTATCTCTTTTTGCAAGATAATCATTTACAGTAACAACATGCACACCTTTGCCGGTAATTGCATTCAAATAAGCGGGTAAAGTTGCAACGAGGGTTTTACCTTCTCCTGTCTTCATTTCTGCAATCTTGCCTTGATGCAAAACAATACCACCTATTAACTGACAATCAAAATGCCTCATATTCAAGACGCGCTTAGAAGCTTCTCTGACAACAGCAAAAGCCTCTGGCAGAATTTCATCTAAACTTTCCCCACGAGAGACCCTTTCTTTAAATTCTAAGGTTTTATTTTTTAATTGCTCATCAGTGAGACTTGAGATAGACGCCTCAAGACTGTTAATCCTTTCTACCACAGGACGCAACAGCTTGAGCTCTCTTTCATTTTTTGTACCCATTATCTTTTTTAGAATTAACTCAAACATAGTAAGCCTCTTTCAGATTTCATCAAATCCGTAAATTTTCTGATTAATGCTGAATTGTTTGTTATCCAAAGAGATATTTGACAGGATTAACAGGGATACCATCAATACGCACTTCATAATGGACGTGAGGGCCAGTACTTTTGCCTGAACTGCCGATTGCACCTATCACACCACCCTTTTTAACTTTTTGCCCCACAACAACATAACTGCGGGAAAGATGGGCATATCTGGTAACTATTCCATAGCCATGATCAATGACCACTACTTTACCATACCCGGCATCATTGCCAGCCTCGATAACAACTCCTTCTGCTGCTGCTCTTACCTGCCCACCATAAGCACCAGCAATATCAATTCCTTCATGGTATTCTGTAACACCAGTAACGGGATCTTTACGCCAGCCAAACTCAGAAGTGATAAAGCCTTTTGCGGGCCAAAGAGACGGAGTTGCCACAGAAAGTGAACGTCTGTCCTCCAGATACTCAGCAAGCTCACTAAGGCTTTTTTCTCTAATCTTAATTTCCTTTTCTAACGCCTCTGCGCGTTCCATCATCTTTTGAGTCGAGTTGTCACTCGAAGTATCTATGCCACCAGCAAAGTTAACACCATTGGATTTAACATCTAAATTAACCATCTCCCTGATCTTGATATCAACATTTTGCAGACGTGCAAGCTGTGTCTCAAGAAACTGAATTTTAGAGTTAAGGTTTTCAAGTTCAACCTTCTGTTTTAAATTAACTTGTTCAACATCAGAAAGATGCGCCACTTTATTTTTCAGACTAAAATAGCTGAAAAACATAAAAAGTGACGAGAGCCAGAATACAACGGACACTATTATAAAAGACTTAAAAAAGTTAGAAGACAGATTGAGTTTTTTTATGTTTGTCCCATCATGGGGCAAGATCATAAGCGTAAAAAATCTGGGATTCTTCCAGTCGTTTTTGTGCTTATTCCACAACTCTTTTATTTTATTTGCTATTTTGTTGAAAATATTATAAATTTTTTCCATAGGTTTTGATGTTACCCTAAAAAAAACGAAAAGTCAATTTTTTTTCACATTTTGTAATACGGATTGTGGCGTCATTAGCAATAGTAAATAATCTAATCTTATTCCTGGACAGGTATCTGTCAAAAATTAGACCTTTGTGAAAAAGGTCTCTTATTCTGGGGCACATCCCCAGCCTTCTGGTGGTAAATTATTAATTTATAAAAAAATCTAAAATCATTCCCAATGGATTTAAAAACATTTGCAGGTTTCACATAAGTTTTTTTGCTTTTTACTTTTACAAAAAAAACCATTATGATACATTATGATATGAAAATTGAAATATTGCTATGAAACTGCCAAAAGGAATCTATAAGGTTTTACTTGATAACATTGCGGATGCAGTGTATTTTGTGGACAAAGACAGACGTATCTTATACTGGAATCGCTCCGCAGAAGAACTTACTGGCTTTAAAGCGGCTGAGATCATAGGTAAAAAATGCAGTGATAATATCTTGCAACATGTAGATGAAAAAGGTAACATTCTCTGTCTTTCTGCATGTCCTCTTACATATGCGATGAAGTATGATGCCCCCACAAAAGCCAAAGTGTTTTTTCACCACAAGGATGGGCATAGAGTACCGGTAATTGTTATGGCAACTCCAATTAAAAATGTTCAAGGAAATATTGTTGGTGCTGTTGAAGTTTTTCGCGACAATAGTTACGAAGAAGCTATGAAAGAACGTTTTAAAGATCTTGAAGAACTTTCAATGTTAGATGAACTAACCAAGCTTTCAAATAGACGTTTTGTTGAAGTCAGTCTACAGGCTAAAATTCTTGAAACGCAACGATACAACAGACTGTATGGAATTCTTTACCTTGATCTGGATAATTTTAAAGAAATAAACGACACTTATGGACACATCGTTGGAGATAGGGTTTTAAAGATGGTCGCTGGAACACTCAGGAATAACATCAGATATTTTGACATCGTTGGACGCTTAGGTGGAGACGAATTTGTTGTGATAGCCGAAATAAAATCAAGAGCAAATCTTATAGAAGTCGGTAACAAATTATTGTCGCTTATAAGCCAATCATACATAGTTCTAAATGATAAAGTAACAATTAGAATTAATGCTTCTATGGGGGGATACATTATCTCTCCAGATGATACAGTTGAAACAGCCATCAACAAAGCTGATAAACTGATGTATGAAAGCAAACGGAAACGAAAAGGTGAGCTTACCATTTTCCCTTAAGAACAATCTATGGCTGACAGGAATCTGAAACTTTATATAAACCACTTTTTTTCATATCCGCCACGTTTTCTGCTTGTTGCATACATCATAGTTGTAGCGGTTGGTTCTTTAATATTATATCTTCCAATTTCTACTACAAAACATATAAATTTTGTTGATGCCGTGTTTACCACTACATCCGCTATCACTGACACCGGTTTAATTGTGATTGATACTCAAAAAGATTTCAGTCTCTTTGGCAAGTTTGTTATTTTGATCCTTATTCAGATTGGTGGTTTAGGTTATATGGGTATGTCCACGTTTTTTATGCTCACTCTTGGTAGAAAGGTCTCATACAGAGATAGATTAATTCTCGCGGAATCACTTAGTTTTCCCGGTGTTGGCGGACTGATTAAGTTTTTAAAACGCGTATTTACTTTTATAGCAGTTATAGAGATTGCTGGATGTGTGGTTTTATTCATCTCGATGTATGATGGCAATATTTTAAAAACTCTTTGGAGAAGTATATTTCACTCTATTTCGGCATTCAATAACGCTGGCTTTTCTTTGTTTTCTGAAAATCTTATTGCATACAGAAGCAATTTTTTAGTTAACTTTACAATCGCTTTACTAATCTTTCTGGGTGGGATTGGGTTTTATGTAATGAACGAGTTTTATCTCCTTTATAAAAAAGAACTAAACAGACTCTCTACCCATTCCAGAATGGTGATATATACAAGTTTGTATCTGATTTTTTTTGGTGCAGCAGCAATTTTGTTATTTGAATACCAGAACACAAGAGGCTTATGGCAGTTTGACTGGTGGGAACGGATATCTGCTGCACTTTTTACAAGCGTCTCGTCAAGGACAGCTGGATTCAATACATTCGACCTATCAGGACTCACAGATGCAACACTTACATTAATCTCAGGACTTATGTTTATTGGCGCTTCGCCTGGTTCTACTGGTGGTGGTATCAGAACTGTAACTTTTACCATTATATTTTTGACAATAATAAACTACATAAACGGTCGCAAAGACGTTAATTTTTATTATAGAAAAATCAACAACGAACAGATTCACAGGACACTTGTCATTTTTTCTCTATCATTTACATTCATCACACTTGTAGCACTTTTTTTAAGTAAACTGGAAAAAATAACATTTACGCAGTCGTTGTTCGAAACCATATCTGCATTTGCAACCGTCGGTCTGTCAGTTGGCAATGGTGACACTTTAAGTTTGTGTGCAAACTTTACAACACTTGGTAAAATTATTATTATGTCAACTATGGTGATTGGAAAAATTGGTCTGCTTAGTTTTATGATGGCTATTGTAGCTAAAAAAGAAAGCAGGATAAAAACTCCTGAAGCGAGGATTTTAATATGAAAAAAACATTTGGGGTAATAGGTTTAGGCAAATTTGGATTTCATGTTGCAAAAACACTTACAGAACTTGGTGCTGAAGTTATTGCCGTTGACAGAGAAGAAGAAAAGGTGAAAGACATTGCAGAGATCGTTACACAAACTTATGCGTTAGACGCTATGGACGAAAAGGCTTTAAAAGAAGCTGGGCTTGCAAATATTGATGTTGCTATTGTGAGCATAGGGCAAAACGTTGAAGCAAACATTATTGTAGTTATGACGCTCATGGAGTTAGGCGTTAAAAATATTGTTGCTAAAGCAGTTAATCCTATTCACGGTAGGTTGTTAGAAAAACTGGGGGTTACTCGCGTAGTCTATCCTGAAAGAGATATGGCTATAAGAGTTGCTCACTCCCTGCTTATAAGAAACGTATTAGAAGAGATTCCGTTAACCGTAAAACACAGTATTTTTGAGATAAAGGCACCACAAATAACGATAGGCAAAGCTCTAAAAGACCTTCATCTTCCAAGAAACTATAACATCATTGTGCTTGCAATCAGAAGAAATAATGAACTCTTTGTTAATCCTTCTGGCGATGATATTATACAGGAAAATGATGTTTTGTTATTGTTGGGTGAAAATGAAAAGGTAGTCGGATTTTCAAACATATAATTGCTACACTATTGTTTTAGTAACTGTTTAATTGCTTCCTCTATGCCTGAAACTGTTAAAGGAAACATAGGGAATATTTTGCCTATTGCCATAACAGTTTGGTGTTGCCATTGTATATAAGATATTGGATTTAACCATACAGAACTACGAAAATAGTTTTTCAGCAACCTTAACCATTCTATACCTGTTTTTCCTTTCTTTTCGTAACGATAAATCATCTGCCATGAGTTATGAAGCTCGTAAGGAGACATTAGCGCATCGCCTATTAATATAACCTTCCATTCAGCGTTAAAATCCTTAAAAAGCCTTTCTGTTGGTATTTTCCTTTCATTTTCCATGTCTTCATAAACAAAATCATATAGGCAGTTATGAAAATAATAGTGTTTAAATTCCTTAAAATAGTTAAGTCCTTTCGCTATCGAAAACAGCTTTTCAACCCTGTCCTGATGAATTTCCATCGAGCCACCATTGTCAATAAGTAACAAAAGTTTTACATTATTTTTTCGTTCTTTTGTGAAAACAATTTCGATTTCCCCAAAATTCTCGGCTGTTTTTGTTATAGTAGCATCAATATCAACTTCTTCTTCTCGACCAACATTCTGAAAATTTCGTAGTTTTTTTAATGCAATACCAATATTTCTTGCATCAAGAAACACATCTTCTCTTAAATTTTTAAACTTTCTTTGGGTTGCTACCATAAAAGCCGCATTGTGATGTGAGTCGCCACCAATTCTTACCCCATCCCTTTTTGCCCCGGCATTACCAAAAGGTGAGTAGCCTTTTTGTCCTATGTGTCTTCCTCCACCACTGTGTCTGTCTTTTTGATTTAAAAGCCTTTCTGTTAAACGATTTAAAATCTCGTCTATTCCAAGTTTTTCAAAAAAGATTGATTCATTGGATTTCAATCCCTCTTCCATAAATGAAAGTATCTCTTCCAATCTTTCGTTAAGATCACCCCCAGCCGTCACAAAATCAAGATAGGCTTTATCATAAATATCATAAAGTTTTTCTGATTTGACAAGCACCTTCTTACCCTTAAAGTAAAGGTCGTCTAAATTCTTAATCTCACCGATAGCAAGAAGTTTATACAGATCTAACCATTCTTTTGTGGTTACCTTGATTCCATACTGACGCAAAAGATAAAAAAAACTTAGTATAGTCATAATGCTTTGTTAAAAATGTGCATAATATTTCTTGATATAATCCAAATCTTGCTCCTTTTTTAATAAAGTACCAGGGAAAGGCAGATTTTTGATAGAAAGCTTTTTTCCATCATACGCAGAAATCATAAGTACACGTATCCAGTCCAATAACTCACTTGTGGATGGCTTTTTCTTCAATTCATCTATCTTCCTTATCTGATAAAAGAGTGTAAGGGCATTCTCAAGCAGTTCTTTATGTATGTCAGGAAAGTGAACTTCAACAATCTCTTTCATTATCTCGTAATCAGGAAAAGCGATATAGTGAAAAACACAGCGGCGTAAAAAAGCATCTGGCAAGTCTTTCTCCGAATTACTTGTTATAATAACTTGAGGACGATGTTTAGCCTTTATAGTCTCGTTTGTTTCTGGAATATAAAAAGACATTTCATCCAATTCATTAAGCAGATCATTCGGGAATTCAATATCCGCCTTATCTATCTCGTCAATCAGCAACACAGCCCTTTTTTCAGACATAAAGGCTAAGGCAAGCTTCCCAAACTTTATATACTGCTTAATATTACTGATATCTCTATCGTGGAAGCGCGCATCATTAAGCCTTTGAACTGTATCGTAAAAATACAATCCATCTTTAGCCTTCGTTGTTGATTTAATATTCCAAACAAAAAACGGCATATCCAATGATTTTGCGATACTCTGGGCAAGCATCGTTTTACCGGTACCCGGTTCACCTTTTATAACGAGAGGTTTCTCAAGGGCAAGCGATATGTTAACAGATTCAATAAGTTCTGGAGATGCTACGTAATCACTACTTCCTTTAAATTTTGGTTTGCCTTCAAAAATCATAAATTAGTTCTCCTTTAATAAGTTTACAATAATTTCGTTCATCACGATCCAGTGTTGTTCTGATATTGTAATATTGCCATCTTTTTCTACGAGATAACCTGCTTTTTTTAAAATTGCCAACGGTGCAGTTATCTTTTCAAAAAAACCGGGAAATTCTGTCTTTAAACAGCTCAAATTTATTCCTTTTGCTGTTCTTAATGACAGAAAAATAGTTTCTAAAAATCTATCCTGTTCTGTAAGCTGTTCAAGATCGAAGGCATCTGGATTTTGTATATAATATTCTAAATTTGCGCAGTTTTTAAATCTCACTGCTTTATCTTTTAAAAAAGAAGATGCAGAGGGACCAAAACCAAGATAATCTTCTCCTTCCCAATACAGCATATTGTGATGCGAATAATAGCCCTCTCTACAAAAATTTGATACCTCGTAATGTTCATAGCCCATTTTTGCTAAAAAGCTTAAGAAGTTTTTGTATTCTAAGCTTTGTGATTCGTCATTTATACTTAAATTGCCAAAAAATTTGGAACCTTCTTCGATAGAAAGTAGATAAAACGATATGTGAGGTGGATGGAATTGTTTTATAAAATCAAACTCTCGTTCCCAGTCTCTTTCAACTGACGGAATACCGCCAATCAGGTCTATAGAGTAGTTGTCAAAATGTTCTGCAACGTACTCCAACACCTTTAGTGATATATGATTATCGTGCCTTCTACCCAGAAACTTAAGAACATCATCACAAAAGCTTTGGATACCTAACGACACCCTATTTACTCCAAGGGATTTTAAAAGTTCAAGCTTATCCGTGCTGACATCATCAGGATTCAGTTCGATAGTTACTTCTTCAAATGAGGGGAAGAGCGTATTAGCTACCAAAAAAAGCCGCTCAAGTTCAGCATTAGTTAGTATTGCTGGATTTCCTCCACCAATATAAAGCGTTGCGTTACAACAGCCAGAAAAAAAATCTGCAAACTTTTCTCTTTTGTTCTGAATCTCTTTATTGATTGCCTCGAAAAAGGCTTTTTTCAAATCAAGATTAGTGGAAGAGTAAAAGTTACAGTAATTACATTTTGCTTTGCAAAATGGTATATGGATGTATAAACCTTTTTTCATAACTATCTGCTTTCTGAAATTTTAGAAGCTGCCATGCCTCCAGAAAGGATAAGAGAAAACGCATCTTCAACACTTAAATCGCTCTCTAATATCAGACTTTTATCGATACTTATCAAAAACCCTGATGTAGGATTAATTGCTGTTGGAACGTAAACATAGTAGCTTTTTTTGCCATCAACATTTGAAATTGTCTCCCCTGTCAAAAAACCGATTGCATATACATCCCTGTGAGGAAATGGTACTAAAACAACTCTCTTATATTTCTGTTCTTCATTTTTTATAAAAGAGCCTGTCATTTTCTTAACAGACAGGTAAACCTGTTTTGAAATAGGAAACAAAGTGAACACCTTTTCTACCACATGCATAAGCGTATTCCCAAAGTATTGACGAGACAAAAAACCTATCAGTATAAGAAAAACCAAACATAATAGAGCCCCGACACCCGGATATGCAAAGAATTTGCTAACGATTGGTGGCAAATCAAATATTTTCATTATGTCCTTGATGATGTTATCAAAAAATGTAACTATTTTTAGCAGTACAATTACTGTTATATAAAATGGGACAAAGGTAGCTATACCAAATAAAAGGTACTTCTTAATGTTGTTTTTCAAAAAATGAAAGAGCTTCATCTTTAAATTCCTTTTGATAAACTATCGGCACAACATCTTCAGTTAAAACAGCTTCTAAAGCGTTTTTGCTATCACATTTTATAGGAAAAAACAAGAAACTACAAACATCCCCCACCTCAATCCCGACACCCTTGAGCTTAAATAAATCCCTTCCTTTGTATGTGATGGCATCTATTATCTTTGACAAAGCTTTTTTGTCTTTTATATTTTTATACATCAGTTTAGCATCTTTAAGTATATCAAAAACTTTATTTGTCCTTTCGCTATCAGTACCCAACATAAAGTTTACATTTGTCGAAACAACATAATCAAAATTTGGCAGCTTGTTTTTCCAGAACATATTACTGTTCGGACAAAAAACAGCAGTTATTCCTCTTTCTTCGACCTTCTGCCAATCTTTCTCTTCTAAATTAACACAATGAACAATGAAAGTGTCTTCTCCCAACTCAAGAAAGTCAATTATATCTGCATAGCTACTAAAATTAAGCTGTTCAAAATTAATATTGTTAAAAATTTTTTTGAATCCAGTAACGTCATTTTTAAAAAATAAGTTATCTTCGAATTCTGTCTCGGCAAGATGAATCATAATAGGCAATCTTTTACTCCGTGCGAACCTGACAACTTCTCTGGCTTTTGAAAACGGCGTTGTATAAAGACTATGAATAGAAATGCCTGAAGTAAAATTAGTGTACTTTTTTGAAGAATCTAAAAAACTCTGAAAAGCATCAAGTTTTTGCTGAAAAAGATCCTCTGTATAACCTAAAACTTCAAAAAAAATTATACCCCTCATAAAATTAAAAAAACTTCCCTCTGGTAGAACGGATCTAACATCTCCAGCGACAGAAACTCCTGATTTATAAAGTAACAATTCTTCTTGAACAAGATTGTTTTTAAAGGCGTCCGAAGATAGAGCTTTTTTATATTTAATCGTATCTAAAATCCAATCCCACAGCTCTTTTTTGCTTTCATCGCTATCCTTTGAACTCCCAAGCTCAAGATGTGTATGCCCATTAACCAGAGAAGGCAACACCATTCCATCCAACTCATAATATTTGTCGACAATTTCTAAATTACTTTTGTCTGTATATATAGCTGACACTATGTCATCTTTAACTTCTAAAAAAACATTTTCCCTTAAACCACTCCTCGTCAAAATAAGACGACATTTAAAAACCTTAATCACCTAACTATTTCCTGATTAGTTTCGTCCATATAGATAGTTTTTGGTTTATATCCTGCCTTCAACTCTTCTTCAGAAAACAATGCATAAGTAGCAATTATAATAACATCTCCTTTGTTAGCTTTGTGAACAGCTGCGCCATTAACACAAAAAGTCCTCGAACCACGCCTTCCGGGTATGGCATAAGTAGTAAAGCGATTACCATTGGTAACGTTGTAAATATGTACCTGCTCGTATGGAAGAATATCTGCCTTTTCCATATACTCTTCATCAATAGTTATGCTGCCTTCATAATGAAGACTTGCATCCGTTACTACCGCTCTGTGTATTTTAGACTTGAGCATAGTCTTTAACATAGTTTAAACCTCCAAAACACAGTTATCAATAAGTCTTGTATTACCTACAAAAACAGCTAAAGCAAGCAAAGCGCTTTTGTTAATTTCACCAGCTTCAATATATTCAAGCGTATTTAAATCACACAATTTTACGTAATCTATCCGTGTTAAAGGCGTTTGTTCAATAACTTCTTTAACTGCAGTGATTATTTTATCTACACTCTTTTCACCCGTTGCAACAAGCTGCTTTGCAACCTGAATTGATTTATAAAGAGATAACGCTGATTCCCTTTCTTCACTATTTAGATATGTATTTCTTGAACTCATGGCGAGTCCATCTGTCTCCCTAACGATAGGCACTCCAATTATTTCGATGTCTAAATTTAAGTCTTTTACCATACGACGAATGGTAACAAGTTGCTGGAAATCTTTCTCACCAAAAAACGCCTTATCAGGCTTTGCAGCATTGAAAAGTTTTAGCACAACGGTCGTCACACCCCTAAAATGTCCGGGACGTGAGGCTCCACAAAGCGTCTTTGTAACTTCTGTAACTTCAACAAATGTTTGAAAACCATCCGAATACATCTCGCTTGCCTCTGGAGCAAAAACAATATCTGTATTTTCCGCCTTCAACATATTGCAGTCTCTATTAAAATCACGTGGATACTTTAAAAAATCTTCCTTAGGTCCAAACTGCAAGGGATTTACAAAGATACTAACAATCACAACATCACAGTTCTTCTTTGCCTCTCTTACAAGAGTTAGATGTCCCTCATGCAAATAACCCATTGTAGGAACAAAACCGACTGTTTTACCTGTCCTTCTTAAAGCATTAACTTTAGTCTGTAAATCCTTAATTCCTTTAACAATCTCCATAACTTACCCTTATTTATAAATGTGATTTTCCGCAGGAAATTTACCTGTTTTTACCTCATTAATATAGTCCCTTGCGGCACGATCAATCAACGATGCAAGATCGAAGTATCTTTTGACAAATTTTGGGCGATGACCTTCAAAAAGCCCTATAATATCATTAATTACGAGCACCTGACCGTCGCAAAATCTTCCTGCACCAATGCCAATTGTAGGAACATTAACAGATTCTGTAATCTCTCTGGCAACATCCTCTGGCACACATTCCAAAACCATAGAGAAAGCGCCTGCCTTTTCAAGTGCCTTTGCACTCTCAATCAGTTTTCTTTTCGGTTCATCACCCTTGCCCTGAACTTTATATCCACCCAAAATGTTAACAAACTGTGGAGTAAGCCCAATATGCCCCATAACAGGAATGCCCATTTTAGTCAATGCATTTACAGTTTCTGCAATCTCTATTCCACCTTCAAGTTTGACTGCTTCTGCACCTGCCTTCAACATTAAACCACAATTTTTTATAGCATCTTCCTTTGAAGTCTGGTAAGACAAAAAAGGCATATCTGAGACTACAAGGGCGTTTTTTCTTGCCCTTACCACAGCCTTTGTGTGATATAAAATTTCTTCAACAGTAACAGGAAGGGTATTCTCATATCCCGAAAATATTGGACCAACAGAATCCCCAACAAGCAAGATATCAATACCACTTCTATCAAGTAACAATGCCATAGAATAGTCATAAGCAGTTAGCATTGTTATCTTTTCGTTATTTTTCTTTTTTTCTAACAAAACAGGCACCGTTATCTTCATAGCTCCCTCCTAAAGAAAAAGCCTTCAAGACGAAAAGAGTCCTGAAGGCTTTTAATATATCAACAAAAACTACCCTTCACTCTTCCGTCTCGGTCTATATCCAAGATCCAAGCGGCTAATAAAATGTTAACTCTTTAAATCTGATCTGTCAAATAAAAAAACATTGTTTTACTCACATATGCATGGGCATATTGAAAGTGTGACAAAAGCATACAAGAATTTCAGGAATAGAGTGTCATTCTGAGCGAAAGCAAAGAATCATAGAATTATACCCTCGAGACCTTTGAAAAAGTCTCTTAGACACCATATCATTGAAAAGAAAGTTTTAGTTCGTAGATTTCTGCCTCTCGCCTCTTTTCAATTATAAAACCTTTCTTTTCAAATAAATGAAGCATGGGTTTATTGCCTATAAGAACCTGTGCAGTAAAACCAAGTAACCCCTTCTTTCTGGCTAAAAATGTGATATAACTTAAAAGCTCCCACCCTACACCTTTGTTTTGATAATCATCCCTGACAACAAACGCCACTTCAGCTGTATGAGAATTTTCATCGATAAAGTACTGGGCTATGCCCAAAACTACCTCTAAACCATCAATTTGGGTAGTTGCAAGTATGACAAGTTCCTTAGTGTAATCTACAACGCAATATTTCTGTAGCTCTTCGTGGTGCATTTCTCTTCTCATATTGACAAATCGCGAATACACAGTATCGTCTGATAGTGAGTAGAAAAAGTCTTTTAAGATATGTTCATCCGTTATCTTTACCGGTCTTAACAGTATTTGCAAGCCTGTTTTTGTGGTTCTATATGTTTCCAACGAAGCTGGATATTCTCCTTTATCTCCAGATAAAAACGCCTGATCTTTATAAATTAAACTTGAAGCCTTTGCCTGATCAATCAGCCATTGTCTAAATTTCGGATGAGCAATTGATATCAGTTCTATAGCCCTTTCTCTTATATTTTTCCCGTGTAGATATGCGATGCCATATTCAGTTACAACATAATGAATATCACTCCTTGTTAGCGTGATACCAGCACCCTCTTTTAAAAACGGAACAATTCTCGAAATAGTGCCATTTTTAGCAGTTGATTGCATGGCAAGAATTGTCCTTCCTCCAGTAGAAAGAACTGCCCCTCGCATAAAGTCGGCTTGTCCACCAACACCACTATAAAAAATCTTTCCCAACGATTCGGCAGTCGCCTGCCCAGTCAAATCAATCTCAAGAGCGCTATTGATTGCCACCATATTACGATTTCTTGCTATATTTAATGGATTGTTTGTATAATTAATGGGTCTAAACTCAAATGCAGGATTGTCATGAAGATACTCATAAACTTCTCTGTGAGCCATACAGAACGATGCAACAGTTTTTCCTCTATTTAAATCCTTCCTGCTGTTATTAACAACACCTAACTTCATCAGATTCACAACACCTTCTGTTAACAGCTCAGTGTGAATCCCGAGGTCATTTTTCTCCTTCAAATGAGCAAGGACCGCATTAGGCACAGCACCATATCCTACCTGTAATGTGTCACCATCTTTAATAATCTTGCTAACATTATTACCAATTCGTTCTGCAATATCGTCTGAGACCGTCAAACCATACTCTAACAAAGGTTCGTCAAAGTAAACTAAATAGTCAATTTGGTCAATATGGAGAAAAGTTTCTCCATGAACACGCGGCATATTGGCATTGACCTGTGCAATAACAATAGAAGCCTTTTCAACAGCAGCCTTGACAATATCTACACTGATCCCCAGACTAAAAAATCCATGCGCATCAGGCATAGAAACCTGTATTAGCGCTACATCAATAGGTATTAGTTTGCGGGCTATCAAATCAGGCGCCTGAGATAGAAAAATCGGCGTATAGTCAGCCAAACCACTGTTTATTGCCTCCCTCGAACTTTTACCAATAAAAAAGGCGTTATGTCTAAAGTTATCCTTAAACTTTTCGTCTGAATAAGGTGCTACCCCTAATGTTACTACCTGTAGCACCTCTGCATCAAAAAAAGCCTTTGGATTTTCCTGAACGTACTTAATTAGAGATTGCACCAAAAAAACTGGTTCTGCACAGGCAGTGCCAACAAAAATATGGCATCCCGGTTGAATCTTTTTGAAGATAGATTTAAGCGAAACAAATTTATCAGGGTATCTTGCTTGATACTCATGAAGCCTTTCTCTTGCACATTTGTCCATGCTATATATTTTATCATTAGATTCAAAACATACAATGGACTAATTTCAAATCTTCTCTATAATATGAACAGATGTAGCCTTGAATCCAGCTACTACTTCATCTCCAATTTTAAGTGAAAGCTCGTTAAAGGATGTTTTTGTTATGTAAGATACCAGGTTAAAATTGCAGTTAATAGCAATTCTATAAAAATGCCCCATATTTGTTATATCCCTAACCTTTCCCTTAAAATGATTTCTTACGCTTGTCTTTATGTTGTTGCCATCACGAGTTATAAAGACATTTTCAGGTCGTATAAAAAGATAAATTTTTGAGCCTTCTTCAAAACTACCCATGACATTGACAAGTCTACCCTGAACTTCAATGATATTTTCCCCATCTCTTTTCTCCAATACGCTGCCTTCTAATATATTTTCTACACCTGCAAAGGAAGCTACAAAATTATTTTTTGGATGATGAATAACTTCATCTTTAGGTCCATCCTGTATAATCTTGCCATTTTCCATAACTATTATACGTTCTGGAAGCCGTAATGCCTCATATTTATCGTGAGTTATCATTATTGTAGTGATTTGGTTATCTTTTATTATTTTCCCCATATCGGAAAGTATCTCTTCCTTTGACGCAGAATCTATATTCGTAAAAGGCTCATCAAGAAAAAGGATTTCTGGTTCTATTATTAATGCCCTTGCTATGCACACCCTTTTTGCCTCGCCACCTGACAAATTTTTTGCCCTTCTATCCCTAAGTTCAAAAATTTTCAACAGTTTAAGTGTATTTTCGACTTTATCTTCTAAGACTTCTCTCGGCAATTTTCTAAATTTAAGACCAATAGCAACGTTTTCAAAGACTGTGGTTTCTAAAAAAAGGTTTTCCTGAAAAAGTATGGCAATTTTTTTTCTGTAATCTTTATCTTTTATATTTCTTTCTATCTCCATATTTCGATAATAGATAACACCCATAGAAGGCTTGACAAGAGATGCAAGAATAAGCATTAGTGTTGTTTTCCCTGCTCCATTTTCTCCGATGATAGAGACTATCTCACCCTGATTGATTTGTAAATTCTCAATATTAACAATTTCTCTGTTTTTAACCCTATGAATGATGTTTCTGGCTTCTAAAATTTTATTCATGCCTGGAAATACTTGATTGTTGAATTTTTGTAAGGATCATATTTATTGAAAAGCTTAGTAAAAGCAACACAATACCATAAGCGAGTGCAAAATCAAAATTTCCTTTACCTGTTTCTGTAACTATCGCCGTTGTTAAAACCCTTGTGTATCCTTTAATGTTTCCACCTACCATCATAGATGCACCAACCTCTGAAATGATCCCACCAAAACCAGCCATTATGGCTGATAAAATTGGCAACTTAAGTTCTCTAATCATTATAAGATAAAGCTGTAACCTGCTTGCACCAAGACCTAACATTTGAAGCTTAAATTTCTCAGAAAAACCCTGAAATGCAGAAAGGCTTATCCCCAAGATGATAGGGGTGGCTAAAATGATCTGGGCAATTATTATTGCGGCTGGTGTGTATAATAAATCTAACTTACCTAAAATACCATTACGCCATAAAAGAATTGTTATAAAAAGACCTACCAAAACGGGTGGCATGGCCATGCCAGTGTTTATGAACGTGATTAATGTATTTTTAAATCTAAACTCCTTTGATGATATGTATAAAGCCGTGGTAATACCAACGATACTACTTGCCAATATTGCTATGGTGGATATTTTTAGTGATAGCCATAAAATCTGGTAGGTTTCTCTATCGAGATTACATATCAGTTCTAAGGCTTTTGTTATTGAATCAATTAAAAGTTCCATATTACTTTATTGTGTCAACCGCATCAGGGAAAAAAAGTGGTGAGCCAAATCTATCCACACCAAAAGTTTTTATAATCTTCTGAACTTCTTTTGATACAAAAAAATCTGCCAATGCCCTTGCACCGACATGGTTTATGTTTGAAAACCTCTCTGGATTAATTTCTATTACGTGGTAGATATTTTTCAGTTCTTCGTCTCCTTCCTTCAAAATCTGTAAGATTAAATTTCTTTTTAATGCAAGATAGGTGCCTCTGTCTGAAAGCGTGTATCCATTTTTTTCATTTGCCACACTAAGAGTTTGTCCCATTCCACTACCTGTTTGCTGATACCACCTTTCCTTATCTGGATATTTCCCTATGATTTTCCAGATGTTCAGCTCCTTTACATGAGTACCAGA
Organism: Deltaproteobacteria bacterium; assembly: GCA_037442505.1. Taxonomy (GTDB): domain Bacteria; phylum CALINM01; class CALINM01; order CALINM01; family CALINM01; genus JBBIPZ01. The sequence continues at coordinate 34,435 of JBBIPZ010000021.1, forward strand.
GTTATCTCCACGGGATATAAAAAGCGCTCTTTGTTCAGCCACTCTTTTGAACGCTTCTTTAATAGAACGGGAGTTTTTTACATTTGCGGGGTCTTCTTTAGGACCCAACAAAACAAAATCGTTATGCATAACCCTTCTTCTGTTAATACCATAACCAGAGTTAATGAATTTTATTTCCGCTTCTGGAGAATGCACCAATAAGATATCGGCTTCTCCACGTTTTCCAAGCATAAGCGCCTGTCCAGAACCTACGGCTATTGTTTTTACAAAGTACCCTGTTTTCTTTTCAAATAAAGGGATTAAAACATCAAGGAGCCCTGAATCTTGAGTACTTGTTGTTGTAGCAAGTATTATGGTGTTTTTCGTTGCATATAACTCTTTGATAGCAAAAATATAAAGCAAAAAAATTAAGAAAACATTAGCAAACCTTTTCATAAAATCTTACCCACAATTACATCTGATGCCTTAAAAATCGCAAAAACTTTTGACCCTATTTTTAACACCATATCTTCACAGCTATCTTTCGTTATAACAGCGGTTAGTATATTTCCCCCTTTCAATGTTACAATGACTTCATTGTTTACAGCACCAGTATTAATTTTTAAAATCTCTCCCTCAAGTTTGTTGGATGCACCAATCTTTATACAATCTAACATAGGCATCAAGATTACCGATGAAGCCTTTACTAATGCGATTAAATCATCACCTAATTTGATGTTTAGTCTTTTTAAGCTATCCTTTGTTATAACTGCAGATATTCTATCCTCACCTTTTATACCCATTATAATTTCAGAATTGACTGCTCCCTTTTTTATCTCTAAAACTTTACCACCAAACTGGTTTCTTGCACTTGTCTGCAATGAAAATCGTCTTATAAGCTTTATGTTATCCTGTATCAAATCTGGATTTTCAAAAATTGAGCTTAAGTTTTGTTCTAAATTTTTATAAAAATTTATCAGTTCTTTTCCTTTCTCTGTAACTCTCGAGCCACCGCCCTTTTCTCCACCTGCTATACTCTCCACGAGTGGCACATCGGATAAATTGTTCATATCTTTTATAGCATCCCACGCTGCTTTATAACTCATCTTAAGTGATTTAGCTGCCTTAGAAATAGAGCCATATTCATCAATCTTTTCCAGCAGTTTGATTCTGCCAAGACCGATAAAATGCTTGTTTTGTGTTTCTATCCAGACCTTACTTTTAATTTTGTAATCCATACGAATCGTTATATGCTAAAATATATAACGGTAAGGGATATTTGTCAAGAAATAAGTATAAGGTTAAAATTTAAAATTCTTTTGCTGTATTTCGGAAAGAGTTTAAGCGACTTTAGATATTAAGACGTGAGATTCTTCACTTCGTTCAGAACGACAAAAAAGAGATTCTTAGCTTTGCTCAGAATAACACGCTGCTATCATTCTGAGGCAGCTAAAGCAATTAAAGAATCGCAATCCTCTCAGGCATTCTGAGGAAATAAGATGCCCGAAGAATCTTAATTATCACAATATTGCTTTGTTTTAATTTTAATTTTTCTTTCTCAGCTCTTCGAGGATTTCTCTAAGCAGTTTAACATCTTCAGGAGGGACTGGTGGTTCAACTGGTTTTTTCTGCATCTTGTTTTATCATTAAATCCTGTTTTCATGGGTTTGATAAGATAATACCAAAAAATACAACGGCAGAAACTATCACAAAATCAAGCGTTGCATTTATAAATTTACCAATGTTAATTGGCCCCAGTTTAATAGCAGAAAAGTCCGGTGCATTTCCTAATCAAACCTATTAGAGGTGTGACAACATCTGCTACAACTGATGTTACAATTTTATTAAAAGCAGCACCAACTATAACAGCAACAGCTAAATCTACTACATTACCCCTCAATAAAAATTTTTTGAATTCATCCCACATACATCCTCCTAAAAAAAGGACCATACCTGAATTAGATATGGTTCCTTTAAATTATTACTGAGCTATTTTTACTTAACTATTACCGCTTCTACCCTTCTATTGTTAGCCCTACCAGCCTCTGTATCGTTAGTATCGACTGGTTTATCAGGGCCATAACCCTTAGCATCCACTCTTGATTTTTCGATTCCATACTTGGTAGTCAAGATTTCCATCACAGCATTAGCCCTTTCCTGAGAAAGTTTTATATTTTTGTCTCTACTACCCATTCTATCTGTATGACCTTCTATTACAATTTTTATTTCGGGATGTGCTTTTAGATAATTAGCTACTTTTTCAATTTCACTTAAGTATTCATCCTTAACAATAGCTTTATTTACATCAAAGTTTATAAGTAATTTTATAGATATTTCGCAGCCATCTTTATCAACTTTAGAACCTTTTGGTGTATCAGGACATTTGTCTAAGTA
>JBBIPZ010000022.1:0-36075 GCA_037442505.1 Deltaproteobacteria bacterium
AATAGACCAAGCATGGGCATTATTTCTCATGCTTGGTCAAAATTTTACCTCATAGGAACATGTCTTTTTGTTGGACTCTTTGAACAACTACCTGATGTTAATGATGATATACTGCTTCCTTGGCTACCGCAATATTTACAAAAATAAAACTTTTTTTCCTCTCCTTCATAAGGTTCATGTCTTCTGCCCATTGGATTTTTTGAACACGAACTAGAAGTGAGACTTGAAACAGATGATGCGCTTGAACCACACCATTTACAATAATACCTTGGCATATTTACCTCCTGTATTTTCATTATTAATAGAATCTTTTACCGCAAAATGTTTCAAATAATTGGTGGACTTTTATTAATAACCTGTTTCACAAAAATATTACTTAGCATTTAAGTTCTTTATATCACACTATACTGACAGCATTATGTCATCAGAAATATCTAAAAATATTTTTTTCAGTATGAAGACTTTAGAATTATGCAAAAAAAATTGCATATAGATAAAAATTTAGCTAAAATAGGAAAAATCTTTCTAAAGGTCAAGCATGTCAGAATCAATTGAAAAAGAAATGCTAAAAGATTTTATAGATGAGCTAAAACATAGGCAACAAAAATATTATAATGGACAGGGAAATGATAATCGTATAAAGGTTAATAATAAAGTTAGTTTTCAGTTCGGTGACTTGAGGATAGACACAGATAAATATCATATCATTATTGAAGTGGAAAGTAGCGGTGGAATCACCAACTTAGCCAAATACTGGTATGCTATAGAGAAGGGTAAAATAACAAAAACAGTAATACTACTTCACATCTACAAAAAACAATCTAAAAATGATTATGCTTCCCATGAAGAACTGTGGGACTTTATATATGATAAAATGAATGAAAAATTAAATAATAAAATTATAGCGAAAAGATTCGATTATAAAGATGGGCACCATGATAAAAATGCTCTCGTTTTTTTTAAATCTCTATTAGACGGGCAATTTCACATTTCTGATTATTAATCTCTGTACAAATTAAAGAAATATAGAAACTGATTTCACAAGAAAGTTAAGATATTCCAGATCTTATGAATTATAACAATAAATACTTATAACTTTTTTTTTCATAATTTATGCTGTTTTCATGGTTCTATCAAAATTTTATGTCATTTACATGGCTCTATTCTCACTTTTTTGCACGGGAAATAAAGTTTTTTAAACTGCCCAATGAATCTATCTTCGTCCCAGATAATATTCTCCTCCATTGGAAAGAAACTTTGCAAAATTCATCCCCTGTATGATGTCTCTTATCAAATCTACAGAATATTTTCCACAATCGCTTAGTTTATTAAAATATTATTGACCTGTCCCTTTTTTTTACCCTAAAATCAATGATTTTATGATATAATAATCAACTATATAAAAAGTTTTTTGAGGTATGTTTATGCAAGCTGTTTTGTTATTAACCATCTCTAACATTTTTATGACGTTTGCGTGGTACGGTCATCTAAAATTTAAAAATGCCCCCATGCTAAAGGTTATATTAATCAGCTGGCTAATTGCGTTTGCTGAGTATTGTTTTCAGGTTCCTGCAAATAGGATTGGACATAATAGTTTTTCTGCAGCACAATTAAAAACAATGCAAGAAGTTATAACACTAATTGTTTTTAGCTTTTTCAGCGTTTTCTATCTGAAAGAAAGTCTTAAATGGAACCATTTGGTTGGTTTTGCTATGATTATCGGTGCAGTAGTATTTATTTTCAAAGAGTGGTGACCCGCTCTTCTGTAACCTTCAAGAATAGCTCTTCTAACTGTGTATCTGACGCATATTGTTTTTTTATATCGTCAATTGTTCCTGATAAAATAATCTCTCCTTTATTTATAATCGCAAGCGTTTTACATATCTCGTCAACAAGGCTTAATATGTGCGTAGAGATGAAAAACGTCTTGCCTTTATCAGAAAGTTCGTGAATAAGTTTTTTTAGAGTTTTTGCAGACTTTGGGTCAAGTCCAACAAGTGGCTCATCCATGATGTATATTTCAGGATCATGTGAAAAGGTAGATATTAGAATAAGTTTTTGCTTCATTCCATGTGAATAGTTCTCTATAAGTTCATCTAACCAATCTTTGATTCCAAAAATTTCTGAATAATACGAAAAAAGCTGGTTAAATTTTTGGTCAGAAACATGGTAAATCTCTTTTACCATTTTTAAAAACTCAAAACCAGTTAGCTTTTCGTATAAAAACGGTCTGTCTGGAACATATCCAATAATAGCCTTTGCCTTTAAAGGCTCCTTGTCTATATCGATACCATTAATCGAGATGGTACCGCTATTTTGCTTGATAATACCAGTTATCATACGGATTGTAGTTGTCTTTCCAGCACCATTAGGACCTATAAATGCAAAAATATCACCTTTTTTTACAGAGAGGTTTATATCCTTGCACGCATGAAAATTTCCGTAAAATTTATTTAGATTTACTGTTTTAATCGCAAACAATTCGTTCATTCAATTTTTCCAACGATAATTTAAAATCGCCTATATCAAACCCTTTTTTGCCGAGCAGACCAAAGGCAATCTTTTTACCTATTTCCACACCCGGCTGGTCAAAAGGGTTTATTCCATAAAGTTTGCCAGAAAAGGCGGTACATAACTCGAAAAAGTAAAATAGTCCTCCTAAGGTTTTGTCATCAAGTTTGTCGCACTCCAATTTTATAACAGGCACAGACTCTTTAATTAGTGCACCATAAGTGCCTGTGTATTCTGCCTCGAACAAATCATCAAATGCTTTGCCACATAAATAGTTAACATTATCATATTGCACACACTCGTGTGGTATCTGTAATAAGTTTTTCTCGTTACTCTTTAAAAGAACTATAATTTTATCTTTTGGACCTTCTAAATAAAGTTGAAGCTGTGAATGTTGATCTGTAACACCTCTTGCTACGATTGGTGTCTGACCAGTCCTTAAAACTTCTCCATTTAACCCATATTTTTTACCCAGACTTTCTGCCCATAATTGTGAAAACCACAAAGAAAACTCTATCAGCCTATCACAATATGGCATCATAACAACGTTTTTTTTGTCTCGCCTCACATTTAAAAGATACAAAAGTAAAGAAAAAGAGAAAACTTGTTCAAGGCACTTTCTTTCTATATACCTTGCCCCATCTAAAATTTTTTCCACATCTGCGCCAATAAAAACAGCTGGCAACAAACCCACAAATGAAAGTACAGAAAATCTTCCACCAACTTTTGACGGAACAGGAAATGTTAAAAAACCTTCTTCTTTTGCCAACTTTCTCAAAAAACCCTTCTCGGGGTCGGTAATCAAAACAAAGTGTTTTAATGGATCAAGTTGTAGCTGTTTTATCTTGCCATAACAATACATAAACTGTGATAATGTTTCGACTGTTTCTCCTGATTTGCTTATTACTAAAAACAGTGTCTTTTCAAAATTTAACTGTTCTAAAAAGTTTGACAGGGTAAAAGGATCTATATTATCAAGTACAAACACTTTTGTTTTCTGGCTTGAAACTGGAATAATATTCTGGATAGCCTTTGCACCAAGCGCAGATCCTCCAATCCCCATAACTACTACATTTTCAAAATGTTTACAGGAGCTATAAAAAGATTTAGCCTCTTTTATAAGGTTTTTATCCTTAATAATCTCACAAAAGCCAAAAGAACGGTGTTCTTTTAAAAATTCTTTGTATGTTCCATCAAACTGATCTGTAAAGTATTCAAGTTCTCGCCTGGTAATTCCATCTTTTATACCAATATTATCGCTCAGGACACCAGCATAATTAATCGAAAACATATAACCTCCCCAAAAAATGATAAGATGTTATAAGGACTTCTTTGGCAATGGCAATGCAGTAGCCATACCTTGAGCCAAAAGTTTGTTAGTTTTTTCGCTTAAGGCTTTAACTTCAACAACCATGCTACTTTTTCCTTTATGTATAACTCTCGACTCACCTATCACAGTGTCCCCAGGCTCTGTTGAACGAAAGATGTTAAAACTGAATTGAACACCAACCGCATCCGTTATTGAATTGACTGATATTGCGAATGCAACATCCAAAATAGCAAATATTAAAGCTCCGTGGGCAATATTGTGAGCGTTCAAAAACTCTTTTTTTACTACCGCCTTTAGTTTTGCATAACCTTCTTCTGCTTCTACAAGTTCCATATTATAGAGATGAAAAAGCCTGTCACCTTTGATTATTTCTTCAATCCTTTCCTTAGCAATCTTATCTTTCATATACCTTCCCTCATTTTATACATACACTTCTTACCTCTTTGAGGTCAGTAAGTCCTTGAAAAGCCTTCAAAAATCCATCTTGCTTGAGCGTTGTCATCCCGTCCTTTATCGCCTGTGACCTTATAAGATCGATGTCTGCCTTTTTCTTTATCAAAGCCTTCATTTCATCAGTGCATTCTAAAAGTTCATGAAGTCCCAATCTACCTTTGTAACCTGTATTGTTACATTTTTGGCAACCTCTGGAGCGCCATAATGTAATATCAGCGGGATTTATCCCAGTCTTTTTAAAATGTTCAACACCGTATTCTTCGATAATTTCACGCAGTTCTTTTGCATCAGGTTTGTAGCTTTCTTTACACTCTGAACAGAGTCTTCTTGCAAGCCTCTGGGCAAGAATACAAAGTAGTGCGTCAGAAAAACTGAATGGGTCCATACCCATATCAAGGAGACGAGTTACAGTTTCTGGTGCAGAATTCGTGTGAAGAGTTGAAAAAACTAAATGCCCTGTTAGAGAAGCTTCTATACCAATAGAAGCTGTTTCTTCATCGCGCATTTCCCCAACCATTATCACATCAGGATCCGCCCTTAAGAAAGAGCGTAAAGCTGCAGCAAACGTAAAGCCAATCTTTGGGTTTACCTGAACCTGACGTAGCCCTTTTTGTGTGATTTCAACAGGATCTTCTGCTGTCCAGATTTTGACATCCACAGTGTTTATAAGGGATATGGCGGAATGTAACGTGGTTGTTTTACCAGAACCTGTAGGTCCCACTACAAGTATCAAACCATAAGGTTTTTCAACATTTTCCCTGAACACCCTTTCGTTTCTGTCTAAAAGTCCTAATTTGTCGAACGGAATCGGCTCTCCTGATGCTAAAATTCTCATCACAACATCTTCCATCTGACCTACAGTGGGAACGGTAGCAACACGTAATTCTACATCAATTGGACCATATTTTTTAAAATTAATCTTGCCGTCCTGAGGCTTTCTGCGCTCTGCAATATCAAGTCCTGACATTATTTTGATTCTTGAAACGATGGCGTGTTTATATTTATATGGAATTTTCTGATAAATCACACAGTTACCATCAACCCTCATCCTAACGATGGTGTCGTTTTTTCCTGGATATGGCTCTATATGAATATCAGACGCCTTCATATTGTACCCGTCGTAAATAATTTTGTTAACTAACTGGACTATTACACTGTCCTCTTCAGAAACTTTTTTTACCTCTTCCTCAACATCTGGCTCATCAGTTTTATCAAGCTTATTTAAAATTTCAGCAATGCCAACGCTACCCTCTGCATACTTGCCTATTTTGTAAAAAAAATCGATGAAAAGCTCTATATCTTCTTTAAATGATGCTACATAGCTTATTCGCTTGTATTCGGGATATAAAAACCTAATAAAATCTTGTTTTTGGATATCCAGAGGATCTTCCATAGCAATGTACAAAACACCATTTTCAACCTTTACAGGCACCCACACCTCTTTTTTCAGTTTGTCAGGCTTTATACGTTCTAAAAGGTGTTCAAGTGGGGGTAGATTAGCGTCAAAAAGAATAAACTCCGTACCAAAAAAGAGACTCAGACTCTTTGCCATATCTTCTCTAAGCACACCAAAATGCTTGATTAGAACTTGATCTATACCGATACTTTTAGCCTCAGGATGAGCTTCAGCCTTCTCAATATCACTTTCCTGAATTATGTTTTTATTTAGTAGATAATTGTATCTGCTCTTTTGTCGAGCAATTTTTGTAGCTTGTGTAATCCTGTGAAGGTTAAAGATTGCTATTGAAAGAGAAGTCGAAAGTTCGAGCGCATAAGCGATATCTGTTTCTGTAAACTTGTCGCCAGTCTTTTTGTTAATAAGCTGGATCACTCCAATCAATGTCTGCTGAAACTTCATTGGGACACACAATACTTGCTTTGTTTTATATCCCGTCTTTTTATCCCATCTGTCATCAAATTTGAGTGACGAATTAATCATAGTTAGCTCGTGAGGGTCGTAGGCATTTTTTATATTTACTACCTCGCCATTAACGGCACAATACCCAGCTATACTTGTGGTGTCGAGAGGAATAACAATTTCTTTTACCTCTTCACCAGATTTAATCCTCGAAAAAAGCAGGTTTTTCTTGGTATCTGCTAAATATATCGTGATTCTTTCTGCATCAAATAGCTCTGCTATACTTTCTTTCAAAAAAACCAGGATGGCATTAAGGTTACTTGCTGAGTGGATTTCGTTAATCTTATCCATCAGCTTCTTTCTATACTCTAACTGTTTTTTTAACGCTATGTCATCATTCATAGTCTTAAATATAGCATAGTAAACTGAAAAAGTGAAAAAAGTTTATTTCTTATCAGAAGTTCCTGGAAATATTTGATATGGGGGTGGCACTTCAAGTCCCTTCAACACCCTATCAAAGTAAGAATTTTCCTTTATAATTTCGGAGGGGAAATTTACTATCGGTAGCGGTGGAAACCTAAAACCCTCTTTTTCGAGGCTAACCATTCCTGCCTTTACAATCATGGCACCCTCTGCAACAGTTTTTCCGATATTCCTTAAACTTCTCACGTTAAAAATGCCACTTACAGGTGGTCGCGTCCTTGAAGTTGAAGGAAGTATTCCATCTTTCCCAAGAGACACTTTCGAATCACAAGTATCAACAAGCCCACCCAAAAACGATGCCTGCGGAGGAGGGTCGGAAGGAAATGGTCTTGAGCCTACCACAAAACTGCTACCTATTGCCATAGCAAATCTGTGGATTGTTGAAAGTGCAGATTCCTGCCCACCTCGTCTTTCAAAAGCTACGACAATACCTCCAACCACCTTGTGACTTAATGCTCCACTTAACCTCGACCCTGCATAGTGACAGAAAGGTGCCCCCCGTTCAAATAAGGCTTTTAGTTTTGCTGAAATATCAAATGCATACGATGGACTTCCTATAATAATACCATCAGCATCTACCAGTTTTCTATAAACCATTGCAACGTCATCTCTGTGAACAAAACAGATATGTTCCCAATCTGCGCCTTTTTTAAAACCATAACACGAGTAACATCCTTCACAAGGATTAATTTTTAAAGTCGCAAGAGATACTAGTTCAGTCTCGATATCAGGACTAATCTCTTTTGCTGCCTCAAGCGCAATTTGAACAGCTGTATCAGTATTGCCTTTTCTTGGACTGCCAGAAACACCTATTATTTTAACTTTCATAAATCCCCCTTAAGTTATAATCAAAAACTGTAAAACATGGCTCGCCAATAAATCTTCTTATATCTATGATATGTTCTTTTTTCTCTATCTCTGCAAACACATTTTCGAAGATAATCTTCTGTAAAAACATAGTCTCGTAATCTTTAAACAAGATTATCGGGTGAAGATATGACCATTCATCTTTTAACACGGGATAAAGCTTCAAAAACATCTCTTTTAAAAAGAAAAACAGATTCATCGGATATACGCTCGCTTCTGCCCTATCATAAACAATAAAATCAGGCTTTATACCCTTTTCTATGTATGAATAAAATTGTGGCTTTTTTATAACTGCATAAAATAGGTTTTCAGCTTCTATTGTTATGAAAGAAAGATAATTCCTGTATTTTGAGTTTGATGCTGGTATAGGTAAGAAAGCCCCATTTATTGGAGAAAACATTACACTCAATCCTAAACCAAAAAGTTTAGTGAGTTCAGTTTTAATACGTTTTTCATGTCTTTCTAAAAGAGTCTTTAGTATATTTACATCAGGAAAGTTTATAAAAATTGAGTCAGATTTTAGCTCACAATTCAATATATTTGTGAAAAATAATTGATTGTATGGATTTTTTAATATGAGATTGCGTAATATATTTGAGACGTTCAGAAATTCCTCTGCCACAAAGAAAGCATATCAAACTTAAAGCTTTTTTTAAAGTGCCAATCTAATAATACGCCTTTAGATTAGTATGGACATATTGAGCAGTTAATTTTAGATTCTTCGGAACTTTGTCTCTCTGTATGGCGAAATTCCCCTTCTTAAAAAGAAACAAAAGGGGACAGGTTAATAATCTTTTTATAATCTTCTAAAGATTCTCTAATGTCACCACTCTGTGGCAAAAGAGGGGTTGGGGGAGATTTTCAAAAACGTTCTCTCAGAAAAGTCCCTTGCAAGGTTTTACAAAAGTCTTGATATAATAGTTCTATGGGGATTAAAGTAGCCATAATAAAGTTCTGGGAACTCTTTTTTTAAGAGCTTCATCACATTCAAAATCCCCAACCCTTCTGGTAATCTGGTTATTTGCTGGTGTTCAAGATACCAATCGGGATCTATATTGAAGTTGCGCCACTGAATCATATTAATACGAGTGTTTTTAATAATTTCTCTTAATGCTCTAAATTCATCTTCATTATCGGTCATGCCCGGCATAACAAAATAGTTAATAGACACCCACTTGTTGTGCTTTCTTCCGGCTTCAAGAGTTTTTAAAACATCAGAAAAACTATACTTCACTGGCTTATAATATCTTTCATAAATTGAAGGGATTGCACTATTCATACTTACCCTTATGCTATCAAGACCGTTTTTAAAAAGAGTTTCTACCATTTCTGGCAAGCTCCCGTTCGTGTTCAGATTAATAACACCTTTAGATGTTTTTTTTCTGACTAATTTGATAGCCTCTAAAATAACTTGACCAACGAGCAAAGGCTCACCTTCACACCCCTGGCCAAAACTGACTATTGGAAATTTGGCTCTTTCGAGGTGGAAAACAGCCGTTTCTACAATCTCTTCAGGGGTAGGGGTAAACTTAATACGTGGTTGGGTGCAACTGATAGGTGACTCAGATTTTTTTTGAAACGAAATGCACCCCAAACACCTTGAATTACAATAAGGTGAAGTAGGTAAAGGCGCCTCAAAACGCCCTAAAACGAAATTTCTCGCTGCAGGACAAAGATAACTGAAGGCACAGTCCCTAACAATATGCTCAACAAGTCTGTTTCGAGGAAACTTTTTAAGAATCTGCTTGCCTTTTCTTACAATCTCTGCCTGATTAAAAAGATAAGGTTCTTGCCTTTTGTCAGCATCTATTCTGACAGCAGGCACATAAAATTTCCCTTCATACCAACCAACCGCAGTATAAGCAAAAAGTGGTAATACTGGTGCTTCATCCGCATCTTTTTCATAAGCAGCAAATAAAAGTTGTGTATGTGCTGGCGCTAAAAACGCAGCTACAGCAGTTACGTCATTAACAATTTTGATTTTCCCTTCTTTAGTAAACCCTACAGGATTTCTTTTAGGCAAAATGAAAATGTCACTACCTTCAGGCAACTCTATCAGAGACTCAGAAAATAACGGTTTATAATTAAAACCAGAACGACCAACTGCATAATAGTTTATATCCTCAAAAATATTGCCAGCTTCATCGCTAAAAACAAGAAATGGTTTTATTTTTTTTCGATTTAACTTATTCATAAATAAAAGCAGAGTTTTTAAACATTATAAATCTTTTCTCAACTCCTTGCCATCACCTTTTTGTTATCAAATAACTGACCTGTCCCCTTTTTTACTTTTTTATTTTTATTGACTTAAAAATTAATTACTCTCTATACTTTAGTAGGGTATGAAAAAGATTGGCTTAGTCCTTTCCGGTGGCGGGGTGAGGGCTTTTGCACATTTAGGTGTTTTGACAAACTTTAAGTGGGCTGGCATTCCCGTCCACATAATTTCTGGTTCGAGTGTTGGCGCACTTGTTGGGGCGATATTAGCAGCTGACATAAATTTTGAGTTAGCGAAAAATATCATATACAAACTCTCCTTCTTTAAGATTTTCAATCCCATTATCCCATTTATGGGTTTCTCAAATTTTGAAAAAATAAAAAAGATTTTAACGTTACTGAATATGCCTAAGGATTTCAATCAATTAAAAATTCCGTTGATTGTCACTGCCACAGAGCTTAATAGTAGAAAACCTGTTTATTTTAATAGTGGGAATCTCTGGGATGCTTTATTCGCAAGTATGGCTATTCCCGGCATCTTTTATCCATTAAAAATGGGAGATCAGCTTTTTGTAGATGGAGGTATTTCTGACAACCTGCCATCAGCAATTCTTAAAAAAGAAGGCGTTGATTTTGTGATAGCTTCTGACGTTAACACAACTTCAAGAAAATACCCAGAACTTACAAACAGCTTTCAGATAATTTACGAATCTGTTACACTATTAGTTGAGATGAACACAAAACCGTCAAGGGAAATTTCAGACTTTGTCATCGATACAAACTTACCCGGTGTTGGTTTCCTTGACTTTAGTAAAGGCAAAGAAGTGTTTAATATTTCTCTAAAAGAAACATATAATAAGGTGTTAGAGTTAAAAAAACTACTGGAGGAAAAAAAGTATGTACAGGATAGGGGTCTGGGACCACTTTTCGTCAGCCCACTACCTTAGGAACTATCAAGGCAAGTGCGAGCATTTACATGGCCACAACTGGAAAGTAGAGGTTGTTTTATCAGGAGATACAGTTGATGATGCAGGCATGATACTTGACTTCGGCATTTTAAAAGGACATTTAAAAGAGATACTCTCAACACTCGATCATAAATGCCTAAATGACGATGTTGACTTCTTTAAAAATTTAAGCCCATCATCTGAACATATCGCAAGATACATCTTTTCTGAGCTTAAAAGCAGACTTTCTAACAAACCTGTTAAAGTAGTAGAAGTTAAGGTGTTTGAATCAGAAAACTCTTACGCTATCTATTTTGAATAGCGAAAGGTGGAGTAAATGAAAGAGCATTTAAAGGATGTTCAAAGTGAGGTAGATGAGCGCAAACTGGAGATACAAAAGGTTGGTATAAAAGGCATAAAATACCCTATATACGTGCTTGATAAGCTTAATAAGTATCAACATACAATCGCCACAATCGATATGTATGTTGACCTGCCACATAACTTTAAAGGCACACATATGAGTAGATTTATCGAAATTATTAATTCGTATCGCAAGGGTATAGCAATTACAAACTTTAAAGACATTCTTCATGCTATTAAAACAAAGCTGCATGCAAAGTCTTCGCATTTGACTATCGAATTTCCTTACTTTATCGAAAAAAAGGCTCCAGTTACAAAATCAAAAAGCCTTATGTCTTATGACTGCGTCTTTTCTGGAAATCTTGGTGAAAATTTCGATTTTTTTGTCGAAGTAAGAGTGCCTATTACTACTGTATGCCCATGCTCAAAATCTATCAGCGACGAAGGTGCACACAATCAAAGGGGTGTGGTAAATGTTAGAGTCAGATTTGACGGCTTTTTATGGATTGAGGATCTTGTTGCGATTGTAGAGAAATCGGCAAGTTGTGATATATTTGCATTGTTAAAAAGGTCGGATGAAAAATACGTTACCGAAAAGGCGTTCTCGACACCTATGTTTGTAGAAGACATAGTCCGAGAAGTTGCGCTAAAATTGATGGAAGATACAAAAATTAAATGGTTCTCTGTAGAGGCAATCAATTTTGAAAGCATTCATAACCACAATGCTTACGCCTATATAGAAAGAACGAAAGATGCCAGCGGCAGATTTGTGTGAGGTTTTCACCTCTATCCAGGGTGAGGGTCTTTACGTAGGTAAAAGGCAAATATTCATTAGATTTGCTGGTTGTAATTTAAACTGTCAATATTGTGACACAAAATATTCATTTACAAAACCTTACTCCGCAAAGTTCGAAAACACGCCTCTTTCACAAAATTTCTACGAGGAAAGAAACCCAATACCTGCCTTTAAACTGAACGAATACATTGATTTGTGCTATACACTGGATTCAACAATTCACAGCATATCTTTAACCGGTGGGGAGCCACTTTTACAGGTAGAATTTTTAGAGTTTTTTTTAAGGATGTATAAAAAAGACCGCATTTTCCACCTCGAAACCAATGGCACACTTCCAGAAAACTTGAAGCAATTGATAGATTTAATTGATTTTATCTCGATGGACATTAAGCTTAACTATTTGAGTGATGCCGCCTTTTTGGCAAAACAGGCAGAGTTTTTAAGGCTTGCCAATGCAAAACCTTTGCAGGTGAAAACAGTTATAACCAGACAGGATAACATCGCAGATTTTCAAAAAGCGGTTTCTATCATAAATGATGTTTCTGCAGATATTCCGCTAATAATTCAGCCTGACTCTACCGATATGCCTGAAATAAGCCTTTTGATTTCTTTACAAAAGGAGGCAGCTAATAAACTAAAAGATGTCAGAATCTTACCTCAGATTCACCCCTTTTTATCTATCAAGTAAGAAACCACCCTCATTAAAGATGCAACATTCTCACAGAAAGCCAGCGGTTTGTATTTATAAAGATTCCTTTCCTTCCCCAGCCCCATACCAACAGCAATAAAATCAACATTAGAATTTTGAGAAAACACACCGTCAATTTCCGAATCCCCAACATAAATCACCTGACTGTTATCAAGGTCATATCTTTCTAAAATTTTGTTCATCATCATACTATCTGGTTTTGGCAACATCCCATCATCAGCACCAATCATAAACGTAAAGTAGTTTTCGAGTTTAAGATAATTGATTAGTTCGATCGCAAATGGAGCCTTTTTATTGGTGATTAAGCCAACAAGTATGCCCTTTTCTTTCAAAAACTTCAAAAGTTCTCTTACACCGTTAAAAAGCTGATTTCGTGCTAAATACCGTTCTTTATAGTAAGCACGGTAAAGCCTTACCCCTTCATCGACAAGATGCTCAGGCACTAACTTTTTAAAACCTTCAGAAAGCGCGGGACCTATAACAGTCTTTATCTTTTTTTCAGGTAGTTTTTCTAACCCAAGTTGTTCTAAAGAATAATTAAAGCTTTCATAAATGATGTCGAATCCATCCACAAGGGTTCCATCGAGATCAAAAATAACAGCCTTGTACTCCCCAATTTTTTCAAAAAGCTTCCTTAAGTGAGAAAAGTCGTAAAAATAAAAATCAGATGTGTGTCTTTCCTTTTTTAACTTTTTTATCTTAGATAGAACATTTTTTTTGCCGAAAAACGCATCTGGCAACTCTGACGGACAGATGTCAGAAATCCCATCACCAACGTAAACAGAATGTTTCTCAACTTTTAGCGCCTTCTCTAAGGCTAAACTTTTGCATGTACCACAACTTCCACAATCAGTGTTGGGAAACAAACTTTTTAGTGCAAATCCATCGCCATTTCTTGATAAAATAGAGTTTGCTATAAATTCGACAGAAAAATTATACCTTTCAAGAAACCTCTTTATGTAAAAGTCAAACCCATCACTAAGAATTAACATCTTATACGAACGATTATTACAAAAGTTGTAAAAATCTTTAAAACCCTTTGCAGGCAACAAAAAATTATCAATGTCTTTTAAGATTTGCTGACCTTTCTTATTCATCAAAGGCAGGAATATCTCATTATAAATTTTGAAATTATTTAGCTTTCCTTTAGCGTATAAAGAATTTATCTCTTCCCAACGTTCATGCAGATAGGTTTTTAGTATTTTACTTCCTACATCGTATTTATTGATTGTGCCATCGAAATCACACACAACTAAAGATTTAGCCATACATCTCTCTATGAACTTTCTCAAGATTTTTTACGACATCAATAGTTATTTCTCCAACGCTACCTAACTTTACGTCTTTTTTTATCTCTTCTCCATGAAAATCAGAACCAGCAGTAACTACCATATTTAGTTTTTCCGCTAAGTTAACATAAAAACACTTTCTTTCTTCACTATGATAAGATGAGTAAGCTTCAATTCCAACCGCACCATAGCCTTTAAGTAACTTTATCTGTGCTTCGTCAAGGTCTTTTGGATGAGCAATAACCGGCAAACCTCTACATTCTTTAATAAGTTTAATCACTTCTTCTGTAGGCATATCTTTAAGTTCTACAAATGCAGGTTTGCCAGGCGTGAGATAGTCGTTATAAAAGTTCATGAATGGTGTGCGACTTTTTTCACCAGAAATATAAGGGAAAAGCCTCTCATCTTTAAGATTTTCTGGTCTTTTCAATATACTCTTTAGAAACGTTACACCGGTTGCCGGTCTTGACTTTGCCTCAGCTAACACGTCCTCTAAGGAGAGAGAAAATCCTAACTCCTGTAACTTTTTCACCCTTTCTCTTGTCTGTTTTAGTTTTTTATCTTTGATTTCTTCAATAAAGCTGTGAAGCTTTTTTGATTTAAAATCAATAAAATAACCAAGTACATGTACATCCTTGCCCTGCCAGTAGCTGTTGAACTCGACACCTGTTATATACTTAATGGCGTATTTACTGGCAAGTTCAACGCCGTCATAGTTAGCCAAAATCTCGTTGTGGTCCGTGAAAGAAACTGTTTTAATTCCAATTTTCACAGCCATTTCGATTATTTCGGCAGGCGAATACATACCATCGGAGCTAAATTTTGTATGAATATGCAAATCAACCATAAGTTAATATTTTACAACATCAGGCTGTTTATTGATACCAAAAGTTAGAAACGTTTATTGCACATCTATCTTCTAAAAAAAGGAGGGAGAAGTTTTAAGGCCTTGCCCCCACTTTTAATACCCTTTACCAGAAAAACAGAGGAATTTTTTTCTTTGTATGGGTAAACAGGTAAAATCTCCTTTGGCTCAATATGTTTATGTCGCATTAAAGCAATTAAGTCCACTAATCGTTCTGTTAAAAAGACTGCATAAAAAACGCCTTTGTCTTTTAAGATTGTTTTCGCTGTATCTAAAAGACCTTCCAGCCCACCTGATAGGTCGTGTCGGGCAAGCGCTTTGTTTACAATTTTGCTAACCTTTCCCGAAGCGGCTTCTCTGAAAGGTGGGTTTGTTACAACGATATCAACGCAGTTATTATACTCTTTTTTTAATCTTGTCCAATCAGACAAAACAGGAAGAACTCGCTCACTGAGATTGTTTTCTTCGACATTTTTTTTAAGAAATGAATGTAAAACAGTATCTATTTCAACAGAAACTATTTTTATATTGGGAAACTTTTTTGCAAGGAGCAACGATATCACACCACATCCCGCGCCCATATCCACTACTGTAGCATTTTTTATTATTTTTTGAACAAAGTTGGCAAGCATTATGGAGTCTTCGTTGTAACGATACCCATGCTCTGGTTGTGAAATGGTTATATCAAGCGCTTGTAATAAATCCTCATTTGTCATAAAAACGAATATATTACCGCTCCAGAAGGTATCTTTGGATAAAAGTATGTTGATTTTTGAGGCATTGTTTCGTTTAATTTTGCTACTTTATCAAGTTCCAAGACGTCCGTAGGATTTAGTAAAAATGCTACTTCTGCTGCCCCAGTTTTTACCTTGTTTAATGCATCTTCAACATCCTTTGTATAAGCAATCTTTTTCTGATTTTTCACATCTTCCTCTGAAACGCCAAAAAAACCTTTTATCAAAACATAAAACAGTATGTTCACATCAAGCTCCCACAAAACACTATGCATGTTTTGTGGGAAAAAACCTGCCACATTTTCAATACTTTTCAAAGATGCTACGTAAAAGACATCTTTTGTGATAATACCAAAAGCATGTCTTTCTTTATTTGCTTTAATTTCTTCCAAGCCCGTTTCAAGTTCCGTCAGGCTGTGTCTGGTTGTGTCAAAATACCTGTTGATAAACTGCTCTAAATCATCTTGATTATACTCAATGTCATATAATAAGCGATAAGTTGGCAGCACAATCAAGCCCTCATTGTGCATATTAGAAAAATACATCATTGTGTACCGAGCCTTTTCGTTATCGGGAAACTCATTTTTTAATCTAAGAGCTGTCTCATACCGATGATGTCCATCGGCTATAAACAGCCGTTTTTGAGACATCATTTCAGAAATCTGCCTGTTAACTGAAGCGTCTGTTGATTTATATAATGTGTTTTTCACGCCCTGATAATCTGTATAAATTAAGTATGGCTCGCCAAAACTTCCCTGAGCATACAGTTTTTCTAACGTCATTTCTTTGTCTTCGTAAATAGAAAAAACAGCACTAAAATATGCGCCACAACTTTTTGTTAGCTTATATCTATCTTCCTTAGGCCCTGACTGTGTCTTTTCGTGAGGCATAATTGTATCGTAAGAAAACTCGGTGAGTTTATATAACCCATAAAAGCCTAATCTTGAGTAATGCCTTTCTTCAACCTCAAAATCCTGCTTTAAAATGTAGTAACACTCTTCCTCATCTCTTACTAAAACATTTTCTTTGATCCATTCTGAAAACACCGTTTTAGCCCTTGTATAAACGTTCTCAAGCTCGTTGTCATCTGGATACTTTTTGCCAAAATCGATCTTTACAAAGTTATAAGGGTGCAAATTATAAAGTTTTTCTTGTAACTTATCGTCAATAATGTCGTATGGTGGTGTAAGAACCAAAGAAAAATCATCTATCTTTTTGGCGTTGTAAGAAATGCCTTTAAATGGCTTAACAGTTATCACAAAAACCTCCTTTTATGCATGCCACAAGTAGTCTTCAAAGTTTTTCGCTGGCACTGTAATATTAACTGTGCCACGCAGCGGAAAACGAATACTCTCCGAATCTTTCAGCCTTATAAACACAAAAAAAGATAATACATCATTTTCTTTTAAATTCAATAACCCAAGAGGCACTTTAAGCTCGAAAATCTTTTCAAATGCTGCATCAAGTATAACAGAATTTTCTTTAAATTTTATAAAAAAATCATGAGAACGTTTATTTTCAATGGTTCCTTGAATGATATAATCACTGTTGCAGTTAATAATAAAATCTAAGGGAAAAAACTCTTCATGACCTGTAAATCCTGTCTCTGGGTCAAATCTAAAGTAAACGTTATCAAAATCAAAACCAACATACATTGACTCAAAATAGACGTGGGTTCTGTGCATAGCAAAACCAAATTTTTTTAGTTCATAAAACGAAGATCCGAGCCACTCAAAGTAACTGGAAACCTTACCATCTATCTTTGGAGTAATAAAGTTTAACATCTCTTTGTCAGGTTTAATCTCTTTTTCTTTCTTAATGATTGGGATGTCAAGAATAACAGGATATTGCAACTGTAGTTTACGATAAACATCTTTTACATAATCTCTGAATAATTCATCAAACTCTAAATCAAACTCTGTAGAATGCTCATCTCCATACCACCAGCACCAATCGCTACCTTCGGCTATATAAAGACTTTGCATAAGTTCATGTCGTGAAGCTTCTGAAACTACATCATTCTTCAATTCAATTTCTTGTCTTGCCTGCGTTAATAAATCCCATGCAGTGTTGTCTTCCCTGTGTCCAATCCAGATTTTAAAGTTGCCATTAATCCAAGAACCAGGATGCAGATAGTTAAGTTTCTCTTGTGTTTTATATCTTTCAAGATATTCGGAAAAGGTAACTACTTCTATTTTCGCATCACTCTCTAAACTTTGATACATTTTGTTAAGAAAATCATATCCATCTTCGGGATAAAATTCCCACGCATTCTCACCATCAAGTATTATAGGCACGATGTAGTCTTCTCTTGGTTGAACACCATCTAAATGTTCCTTGATATTGTGAAGTGCCTTGATAAAATGTGCAGCTGCATCATTGGCAGACATTCTGCTGTAAACAAAACCAATATTATCAGAAAGTCTGTGGTCTCTGAAAAAAATGTTTACCTTCCCTTCTTTGGTATCGAAACTGTATGGACGATAAAGCACGTGTGCCGATAAGTTCTGCAAATTTAATGAGTTAGCAAGCACCTTTTCGTCTGTTGCAACCCACTTCAATCCAGATTTTGCAATCAGTTCCAAAGCAGCAGCACTGACCGAACCTTCAGATGGCCACATCCCAAGCACATCTTTATTAAATCGCTCTCTTGCAAACCTCGTGGCAGAGGATATCTGAGAAAAGGCGTCTTGAGGGTATTGAAAGCGAGTTGACGGCAGCGTCGTCGAGGGATCTGATTTGGCAGCAATATAATTGTCAATAAGTAATGGAAGGATTGGATGATAAAAAGGTGAAACGCTTATCTCTATCCTGCCTTTCAAATAAGCATCCTTATATGCAGAAACAATCTTCCCCATAATCTCAAAATGCTTGTTAATTAGCAATTCTTTATCTTTCTGTGTGAAATATCGCCCTTTCTTAACTAATTCCTGCAAAAACGGGTCTTCTTTTCGGAATATCGGATCCACCCATGCCAGATTAAAAAGCACCTGTAAATCAATGAAATCTTGATTGTTAAAATATCTTTGAATATTTGTAAACTCTTCCTGACTCTGTGGATTACCACGCTTCATCAACAACTCATAAAAACGAGGGAAGGGTTTAATCATTGTGTCCCAATTAGCCATAAAGAAATCTTTTAAAATCATGTTTTTTTCAAACGGCGTGAGCTCAGAGGGTGATTTTAAAGTGAGGTCAATATGAAGTTCTGGTGTACCATTAAGATAAAGTTCTATTTGCTGGATAAGTGAAGGTGTAAAATTAAAAACAGGCTTAATCCTCTCATAATTTTCTGAAATCAGAAGCATATCAAGATAATCTTTAACACAGTGAAGTCTTACCCATGGCATCCTGAACCTTTTTGTTTCCGGATCTAAGTAAAAAGGCTGATGCATATGCCATAAAAAGGCTATCTTAAGGGTACTAACGGACATTTGAGGCGTAATCCATCGTTTAACTAATTTTCCACCTTTTGCTGCAATAATTTTGCAAGGTAAAAATCTGAATTAGATTTCAAAATTTCTTTGTAGATGTTGTTTGCCTCAGTGAAATTATTTTTCTGCTCCAAAAGTTGTGCCTTTCTATACAAAAGTTCATCTTTAAAAGGTTTTTTTACATCTTTTAAGGCAGATTCTATAATTTTTAATACTTCATCGTACTTTTTTTCCTTAAGCAATATATCCGTCATAAGGACATAAGCAGCACCCTTAAAGTAAGTATCTTTAACGCTGAAAACCTTTTCTAATTCTGTCTTTGCCTGAGCGATATTTTGTTCACCGTTATAAATCTGTGCCAGATAGAAAGATGCGTATTTTGAAGCAGAACTAAATGACATTCCCTTTGCCTTGAGTAAAAGCTCTTTTTTTGCTTTTATGTCGTTTTCCTTTTCGAGAGCATTAGATAGATATTGATACCCCAAAGCTTCATTATTTCTAACATAGTACGCAAAGAAACTGGCTCCGATAACAACCAGAATCACAATTATCGAAACAACAATAACCTTAGCTTCATTCGCTTTTACATAATTCAAAAAACGTGTACTCAGAGAAAGAAACTCATCGGGTTTCTTTAGTTCTTCTTTTTTCTTGACCTTTATTTTGCGAGCCATCTAACATCCCCTTGATTTTAATGATTAGATAAATATAAACCAAACTTGCCTTTATGTCAATTTTTTAGAAAAAGGGGACAGGTCTTTTATGCACGAAAAATTTTTGTTATAAAACTTGGAAAAGTGGTGTAAAATAACTATTTACATTTTTTGGAGGTAAACGATGGGGAAAAATATTGTTCAAAAAATTCTCGAAAAACATCTTGTTTCTGGACAGTTAAGAAAAGGCTCTGAAATTTCTTTTAAAATAGACCAAACTTTGACACAGGATGCTACAGGAACGATGGCATACCTTCAGTTTGAGGCTATTGGTATCCCTAAGATTAAAACAGAGCTTTCTGTCAGCTATGTTGATCACAACACGCTACAAACGGGCTTCGAAAACGCCGACGATCATAGATTTTTGCGCACTTTTGCAGCTAAATATGGCATTTATTTTTCTGCCCCGGGAAATGGTATCTGTCATCAGATTCATTTAGAGCGTTTTGGTGTACCAGGTAAAACGTTACTTGGTTCCGATAGCCATACGCCTACTGCCGGTGGTATTGGGATGCTTGCTATCGGCGTTGGTGGGCTTGATGTTGCAACTGCAATGGCTGGCTATCCTTTTTACCTGATTATGCCAGAAGTCATTAAGGTTAATTTAAAGGGCAAATTGTCACCTTTCGTAACTGCAAAAGATGTCATTCTTGAACTTTTGCGAAGACTCACAGTAAAAGGTGGAGTCGGCAAAATTTTCGAATATGCTGGAGATGGAGTAAAATATCTTACCGTTCCAGAAAGAGCTACCATAACAAACATGGGTGCAGAATTAGGAGCAACTACATCTATATTTCCTTCTGACGAAATGACCAAGGCGTTTTTGAAAGCTGAGGGACGCGAGACTTCATTTGTTGAACTTTATGCCGATGAAGACGCTTGTTACGACGACGAGATTGTGATAGACCTTTCTACCTTAGAACCATTAATTGCATGCCCTCATTCCCCAGACAACGTAGTTAAAGTAAAGGAGCTTGAAGGAAAACCTGTGGATCAGGTTTGTATTGGAAGCTGCACTAACTCATCTTATAAAGATCTGGCAACTGTGGCTACACTACTTAAAGGAAAGAAACTACCACCTACAGTAAGTCTCGTCATATCTCCAGGCTCAAAGCAGGTTATGGAAACTCTTGATAAAGATGGTTTGCTCTACCACATTATCGCTTCAGGCGCAAGGATAATAGAAAATGCCTGCGGCCCCTGTATTGGTATGGGACAATCACCTGCAACAGGAAGTGTTTCACTCCGCACCTTTAATAGAAATTTCGAGGGACGAAGCGGAACTAAAGACGCCCAGGTTTACTTATGTTCGCCCGAAGTTGCTGTAGCATCTGCAATTTATGGTGTAATAACAGATCCAAGACGCTTGTCTACGGAGGTCAACATTAACATACCCGATAAGTTTATAATTAATGATAATCTTATTTTTCCGCCAGCCAAAGATAGCCATAACATAGAAGTAATAAAAGGTCCCAATATTAAATCATTACCGATTGCAAAAGAATTAACACCAGAGATTGCCGGGACTGTCTTGATCAAGGTTGGCGACAACATTACAACAGACCACATAATGCCTGCAGGATCAAAAATCCTACCATTAAGGTCTAATATTCCTGCCATATCAAAGTATGTTTTTAGTGCAATAGATGAGTCTTTTTCTGAAAGGGCGTTAAAAGCAGGTGGCGGCTTTATTATTGGTGGAGAAAATTATGGTCAGGGTTCAAGCAGAGAACATGCTGCCCTTGCACCTATGTATCTGGGGATTAAAGCAGTTATAGCAAAATCTTTTGCCCGTATTCACAGGTCAAATCTTATCAATTTTGGCATAATACCGTTAGTTTTTGAAAACACTGATGACTATGAAAATATCGAAATGGGTGATAACTTGTTGATATCAAACTATCACAACGCTCTAATAAAAAATCAAACTTTTGAAATTAAAAACATAACAAAAAATACAGTTTTTTTTGTGCGTGCAAATCTTACAGAACGACAGGCAGAGATTATTCTGAAAGGAGGACTTTTAAACTTTGTAAAATCTCAATGTTAGCGTCTTCAAGGGCATAAATGACTTCTGACATTGCAATAAGTGCATTATAGTTTGAGGGGAAGATTTGAGAAAGGAACTCACTAAATTTTTTACCTTTACTAATTGTGTTTTGTATCTTTTTTGAAACAAGATAAACATACTCTTTGTGTTCTGCCGCAACTGTTTCTGGATTTGAAAACTCATTACCGTGTCCAGGATAAACCTTTTCTGGTTTTAAAGCAATAATCTTATCTAATGAAATAAGATAGGTTTTTAATGCATTTTCTGGATATTCTACATCTAAAAATGATGAAATTCCTTCTTTTAAAAAGGCATCTCCTGTTATCACTGCATTTTCAGACTTTAGATAAAGTCCTATAGAGCCTTTCGTGTGACCTGGAAGGTCGATTAAACTAATATTACTATCCTTAAGCTGTGTAAAGTTAAAAACAAAATCGAGTGGTTCCATTAACTCTTTGTAATAATTTATTTTTTCCAGTTCTCTTTTTGCAACCTCATCGCTAAAACCAAAGAAATTAAGTGCCTTAATGGATTTTTTTACCCTTCGTTCAATCCGTCTTGAAAAATCTTCAGACAATCTATCTTTTTCTGCCAAAGATGCATATACGGGCACATCATATCGTTCTGAGATTTGTTTAGCTAAGCCTGCATGATCTAAATGCCCATGTGAGAGAACAACAGCATCAATGCCACCAAAGGCATTAATTTCATCAACTAATAAGTTAAGCGCATTCTCAGTTTTTGCACCCGTGTCAAATAGAATTTTATTACTTCCAGTATCAACTAAGTAAGTATTTACGTAATTTGGAGGGAAAGGCAGTTGAATATTTATTTTTTTTATTAAAGCCATATAAAAAAGAATAGCACCACGGCATTTAGCGTGGTGCTGTATAGCTATCTAAAATTATATTTACCCGAACTCAATCTAAAAGCCATCTTTTTAATGAATAAATATCATTCACACCAGGAACTACATCTGTGCCATCAGAAAGTTTATTCGGGTATGCTGCAGAGTAATTGGAAAAGTTAATTATCTTGTTTGCGTCAGCATCGGCAACTGGTCTATTAGACAATTTATTAATATCTTTCCCTGTCTGCAAATAAAATATTGAGTGGGATATTAATCTTTTTGCATAGGTTCTGTTGTGCACATGGGCACCTTTTTCTGCTTTGAGTAGTTCATAATTAAATGCTGCTCCCATATTATTGGTGCCACTAACACCATCACCTGACTGTGGTCCGACATCAGTCCAGTTTTTTATAGTATTGTTACTATTAATCTCCGAAGCGTCAAGCTTACCATCTCCATTATTGTCTTTGTAAAAATAAGGATACGTAGGTGTATAAAACATCCCCGTCCTTTCAAGCTCATATTTAAAAAAGTCCATTCCTCTATTAAAAATTTCCTTCTCCTCTTCTATCAACTCCGCCATATTATCACCACTATGACAACCATAACAACCAGTTGTTCCTGTCGATCTTGCAACAAAAACTGGATTTAACGTGTGAGAGCTGTAATTTGTATACGTTCCACCATTGCCAAAATGGCATGCTACACACTGCCCATCTGTACCACTACCAACAGGTGTCGTTTGTGTAAACTGACCGGTCATACCTATTCTGGAATGAGAAAAACCAAAGTTGTTGTAGTTATCATACTTCGCAACCGAAGTATAGTAATGATAACCTGCTTTTGCATAAAAAACACCTGCAGCAGCTAAATAATGTGGATTTTTAAAACTTGCATTTGTGAAATCGGTAATTGCCCTCACACTCTGACCACTTTCTCTCCCTGCATGACACGGGATACAGATGTTCGATTTACTGACATTGGGAAATTGTACGTAACTATCCTTAAAATTTTCTTTATACATCGCAGTGTACTGCCCAACATTCCTTACACTATTCTTAAAGTCATAACCTGTGTGACATACTTCGCAGGTAAGAACCTCTCTTGTGTTATCGTCTGTTGATGCCCATGTTGATGTTGGTGGTGTGAAATTGCTGCTTACATAGTTGATATAACCCGTAGAAGTATGACATCTAAGACAGTTAACGCTATCTTTAAAATCCCTATTAGACCATGCTGCAGCAGTTACCTTACCGTGCCCCGTTCTTGCATACTGCCTATGCTCCGTTGTAGGATTTGGGTTGTGTGCATTATGACAGGCAGTGCATTTAGCTTTATAATTTTTACTTACATATTGAGCAGGATGGCTACCAGATGACGTATAAACTGCGTAATGGGCTTTTGGCAAAGTGTATTCATGACAGGAAAAACAGATACTGCCATCAGGATACTTCTGGATATTTGGAAGCTCTTTAACTGAAGACGACAACTCTATCGGATGCTGGTAATTTCCACCAGTATGGCACGAATAGCATCCCGCACCATCCTTTAGATTATGGTTAGAAGAATACCATTCATAAACAATTTTTTTATTTGTAACCTTTGACACATCATTTCTGTGGCATGATATACATTTTGATGATTGAGCAGATGCAGAACCATTTGAAGTCAATGGTTTACCAGTATCCCCACATGAAAATAGGATGAAACTAAATATCATGATTATAAAGAAGGAAATATCTTTCACCTGCTTCCTCCTCACTTTTTTATAATAATACCCTTTTTGATTTCATTTTGGTATAAAAATTTTTTACCTTAATTCGTACCATTTTATTTAAATATAAATAATTGACCTGTCCCTTTTTTTTTACAAAACCTGCAAAGGTCTTAATAAACAAAAACCCCGACTTTTTACAGTCGGGGTTGTAAAAATCATGTGTTGATCAACAATTATGGTCTCGTTGTACCAAGATATTTCTTTGCAGCAGCTTTTTGTGCATCTGTAAGTCCAGTTAAACTATCTATTGTTGCAGTCATATCAAGATTACCCAACGTGCCGTCTGTAACAAAATCTATAGAATCCCAGAGCAGCCTCTTAACGTAGTAACGATTGTGCGCATATCCTCCTGGATCATGGGCAAGTAAATTAATATTGAATGCTGCACCCATAACATGTTTTGCATTTGCCTTGCCATAAAGGGCAGCCCAGTTTCTGTAAGGGGTATTAGATGTAGTGTACCAATATGGATAGTTAGGACTGAAAACTATGCCTTTTGTAGCCAAAACAGCCTTTGCAGCTTCTATAGCAGCGTTATAATCTTCTTCTTCCTCAGTAAGTTTAGCAGGCGTTAAGTCGTATGTGCCGGTATGGCATTCAGCGCAAATCTTAGAAGTAATTTCTGTAATAGCCCCAGTATCATCTTTTTTCACATTTGTGAAGAGATGTTTATTATTTGATGTCATGTGGCATCCGATACACGGACCATTTTTAGTAACAGACGTTGCTTCTGTCAAGCCTATCTTATCATGTTTGAAGTATGAAGGATTAGCATAGTTCATTCCAGCATACTCATATCCAGTCGTTCCAAAAAGTTGACCACCTGCGGCTAAATAGTGTGAATTGATAAATCCAACACTACTAAAATTAGCAAAAAAGTTCTTAATAGAATCGCCTGTTTCACGTCCAGTATGACATGCCATACAAACATTAGAACCACTTAAATCAGGATAATTAACTGTTGCGTTATTACTGTAAGTGAAAGTAAGTGCTCCTGGATTTCTTAAAGTACCTAATCCTGCATTTGAATGACAACCCCAGCAATACAAAAGTTCATTTTGAGCAGAAGATGTAACTGTATCTGTTGTCGCGTTACGGGACCAACCAGCAAGATGAGAGAAGTTGTTGTTTACTGGATTGTAATTTGCTGGATCGCTCAAGAAATTAGATGCACCTGTTGCAGTATGACATCTCTGACAATCTCTCCTGCTCTTGTCATCCCAATCATAGTGATTCCAGGCAGCACCAGTTGCATCTGTTACTGCTGCCTGCATTACATAGTTTACTTTATCTTGATTTCTTGTTTTCTTGCCACCACCAGCGGTTGATGAATAGGCGGCATATTTCACTTCATAAATACGTCCAGCATGAGCCGATTTTGCCCAATCAGTATAAGTAGTAGAAGGTCTATCTACATCTGGTCTTGTGTTCGTCTTAAAGTCATGTCCATGACATTCCAGACATGGATGCTCAGCATTCTTCCTTATAACATAACCTTCTATACCACTACCACTTGATGTTGCTGTTTGATCCATATGTGTAGTTGCAATAATCCTATACCATGCAGTTTCATGATAAAACTTATCAGAACTAATCGTAGTGGTACCAATAGTTAAGTCTTTTCCTGAAGCAATCAATTTAGTTCCATTGTAGTTATAAAGATTGTGGCAACTTGTGCAGATGTCAAACTCATCTGTTGTTCTGTTTTGGTTCGGGTCCCAAGCTACAAGCTTACCAGTAGCTGGATCTGTTGCCTTTACAGCACGAAGTTTACCGCCATGCTCATGACAGGTTTCACAGTTGATCTCCATTTTAAAACTATTCCTATCAACTGATAGTACCGGCCTATAAGAATTGTTTAACAAAACATTATCCTTGTCTCCTGTATAACCTAAAATATTTGACAGAATTGCTCCTTCTGAGGTATGACAACGATAGCAAGGGTCTCCTGTCGTTTCTTCATATGGTTTTGCATGGTTTGAGTTAGCCCATTTTGCAGAGCTTGTTGCAGGTGCGGTTGTTCCATTGTGACAGGTAGCACAACGTGCCTGATCTGGCTCTGGGAAAGGAATTGGTCCAACACCGTTGTGTTGAGCGCCTCCACCATGGCAGCCTTCACATCCTACGTCCTTTGTGTAATGAGCAGACCTTTGTACTGGGCAACTATAGTTTCGCCTGTGATTCGATCTGCTGTGGCACTATGACATTGTACACATTTAGTATCTCCAACTTTAGGCACATTTGTTAAACCTCCAGATGATTTATTGTCACTCCCACAGCCATAAACGAATAAAAAACTGGTAAACAAAAACAATGCTAACAAAATGCTCTTTTTCCAACGCATAACAACCTCCTTTAAAAATTTTAATATTCTAAATGACATTTTTTGCACGTCTTATCAGGATTTCCCTTGTTCCTGATGCTGTCCTTTATTGAACGCCAATTCTTAGGATGCGGATTTACCCCACCATCCTTTGCACTATGACACTGTACACATACATCTGCTGAAGGATGACAGGAAGAACAGGATTGTAAATTTCTCCTTGCTTCCTTAGCATGCTCATCATTCCAGTAGGTCTGGTTGTTTGCCCCTAAAGGTGTGTGCGATTTAATCTTCATCGTGCCTTTGTTAGGCAACTTTTCATGACAGCTCTCACAGAAGTTTGCCTCGTGACACCTATAACAATTTTGCGGATTGTCCATAGCTTTTATAGGATGGATAGATATAAAATCAGATCTATGCGTTTTTGGCATGTAATTCCCCTTTGTTGATATGCTTTTTTTGAGGTCCTGGTCTATCCCCCCACCAATATGACAGTCAATGCAGAATGACTGATCATGACACTCTATACAGTTGCTACCAGACTTTTCAGCAAGTATGCGATGTTCTTTTATAAAGCTGCTGTCATGATTAGGTTGAACATTTGAATTTTTATGACAGTCTAAACATTCGTTCATCTGGATATTTTTAAACTCTTTGTGGTCAGTTTTTGCCTGTAAATCAGCTATTCTAAGAAGGAGTAAGACAGCTATTGCCAAAACTAAAGTAAGATATTTTAATGTTTTCATCGCTTTCTCCTCCTCCTAAAAGTTAATATTCAGTGCCACCATGCCTGATAGTTATGACTGTAGTTATAGTTTTCGTCATTCTCTATGCGGGCAACTGCACTGACATTTTTGTTTATATCACACTTGGCACCAAGCCAATATTTTTTTGCCGTGCTTTCTCTTGAATCGTCTCTTCTGAAGTCGTCATAATCTACACCTGTAGAAATTGTTGCTTTGCTAAACTTATATTCGCCATTAATGCGAATTCCGCTTAATTCACCAGCATAACCATTCCTTTTCTCGTATTTGATGTTCAGAACCAAATTTTTGATAGGTTTGGCAAAAAGTCCTACCTGCTAAAGATTAGCATTTTCTCCTTCATCAAAGTCTTCTCTGGCATATCCTGCACTTATCAGATAATTATTACTCAACCTGTACTCAGCCTCAATAAGCTTTTCTTTATACTTGTCAACAGCAAAAACGCTATACACAGAAGTTGTATCAAAGGTTGGATAACTTTCGTAGTATTCACCTTTCACAGTTAGTTTGTCGAAGGGAAGAAGTTTTACACCAACAAGTAACTCCGATGTGGATTCTGAGATTACGTCATATTTTGTGTTGCCGTAAAGGCTAAAACCTCTTATAGGTGTAGAAGAAAAGTCAAAACCAACAGTTTCTCTCGCAATATCGCTATCGTCATACTTAATTCCGTAACTTAGTTCTATACGACTATTTTTGGGAAGATTCATATAAATAGCTGACCCAAAAAGTGTATCACCCCTACCTGTAATCTCTTTTTTGCTGTCAAACTGAACATTTCTACCACCAAAAACAGTAATACCTACAGGTCCCAAATTTTTTATTTCAACGTTGGCACCATCTACGATACCAGACGCTGCTGTAAGATAAACATATTGCCTGCCTAACCTTAAATCTAAACGATCATCAAAGAGCCCTCTGTAATCAAGGTAAAGATAGTAAAGCTTGCCTTCTACATCCTCTCCTGAAGATAGCTGTTTGGATACCCGTCCATAGCCATAGACGTTAAGTTTACCTTCCTTATCAATTTTTGTAATATTGAGTTTCAGGTATTCAGAAATATCTTTTTCGGTATCCTGTGTAAAGATATCTTCATACCATAAATACTGAGTTGAACTTTTAAGAGAAATTTCAGCTGCGTTAGAAAAGGATGTATAAATTAGCAGGGCTAAAAATACCAACAAAATCTTTAGTTTCATGCAGCCCTCCTTTCGAATTAAATTGAAAAACTATACCGTGACAAACAATTGAAAAAAAATCTAATAACGTGATAACTAAGGTGGCAATTTTTCTAAACTTGGCTTCATATCACCCACCCCCTTTTTTTCATCTTACGTTAGATAAATCACATTAATTTAAACTTGTCAAATTTGAAAAAATATCATTAAGCCATTTAACTGCATAAAAAAATTTTTTATATTTTGATTAAACTTAAAAAAACTTAATTTGTCATTTTTTTTTAAATTTCTTAAAAATTTTAACCATCCTTAATATTCAGTCAATCAACGTATTAGCCAAATTAAATTTTATCATCTTTTGAAAATAAAACTTTTTTGGTAATATTACTTGTGAAATCTAAGTAAGCCAAAACTTAATTCCGGAGGCATTATGAAGCAAGAAATTTTTACCGATAGAGCACCCAAGCCGATAGGACCGTATTCTCAGGCAATAAAGGTGGGGGATTTTTTGTTTATTTCTGGGCAGATTGCTATAGATCCAGTAAGTGGATTATTTGAAGCAGGAGATATTTCAATTCAGACAACTATGGTGATTGAAAACATAAAGAAAATTCTGCAAGAGGCATCATTTACATTTGATGACGTTATTAAAACTACAATTTACTTAAAAAATATGGAAGACTTCCCCACTGTAAACAATATTTATGCAGAATATGTGAAAAAACCATATCCTGCAAGATCTACTGTGGAAGTAAGCAACTTACCAAAAGGCGCATTGGTAGAGATAGACGTAATCGCTTACAAAAGCTAAATTGCTTTTTCAACTCTGCCGCTTTTGATACAGTTTGTGCACACTTTTATACGTCTTACTGTACCACAAGACAACTTTGCCTTAACTGTTTGAAGGTTTGGCATAAAAAGCCTTTTGGTCTTGTTGTTAGCATGACTTACGTTGTTACCTTTAAGAGCACCTTTTCCACAAATACTGCATATCTTAGACATAAAATACTCCTTTTAATTTGCTTTACAAGATTAACAATACGTTATTATAACGATTATAACGATTGAGCATTATATTATCACCTGTAAAAAAAATTTTTTCAATAAAAAATTTCAATTTCATTTTTTGTTTGGGACCTGTCCCCTTTTAATTTTGGTTTGACTTTTTTTGTTTTTGTTAAATAAAATCAAAATGGGTATTATTACATGGCAAACTTCAATAACAATAATAAAGGCTTTATTTTAGATAAATTCCCCCACTTCAAGCTTATTAAGGCATCAGCTGGAACTGGCAAAACATATATACTTTCTAAAAGGATATCTGAGTTTTTGCTCTCTGACATAGCCAACAACAACCTTAGAAACATTCTTGCCATTACTTTTACTGTAAACGCCGCTAAGGAAATGAAACAACGTGTAATAGCCTGGCTGAAAAATATAGCCCTCTCTGATAAAGAAACCCTAAAAAATTTTAACATCAAGGAAAAAGACTATTTCTCCCAAAAAGCTAATGATGTAATAAATCAAATCTTCCTTAACTATAAAGATTTCCAGATAAAAACAATCGACAGTTTTCTTACATCTATCTTCAAAGCATGCTCGGTAGACTTTGGGTTTCCAGAAGACTTTAAAGTAGCTTTAAATAACAAAGAATATCTAAAATCTGCATTTAACAACTATCTTAATACCATTGATTCACTTGATCACAATTTTATAAAAATTGTTGAATTTATTAATGAAAGTGACAATAGCTTTAAATTTGATCCACTAAACGCAATTTTCAATACTATCAGAAAGCTTTATGTAAAACAGAGACATTACTCAACTGGTTTTGTTAATAAAGATAGAAGTGAAGATTTTAAAAAGATTAAACAAGAAATATCAAAACTTATAGCAGAAATTCAATCACTTATTTATAAACACGGCATAACAATAAGCGGTAAGTGCGGTCTTATAAAAATGATTGAAGATATTAACAAGGATGACTACCAAAGTTTCTTTGAACGTGGTGACAAAGCAACTCCCATTAAAAAGGAAGATGTTAATGCTAACTGGGCAAATGAACTACTAAAACTATGGGAAGAACTTAAAGACAAAAAATTACAGGCATTATACCTTTATTCAGAGAATTATTATTATCCGTATATTTGGTTTCTTGGAGAATTGGATAAAATCTTAAAAGACGTTAAAGCAAAAGAAGAAGTTGTATTTATAGAAGATATTCCATCGATAATTTTGAAAAACGTTGGAAGTTTTACTATACCTGATGTTTATATTAAGCTTGGCGGCAGACTATATCACCATTTTATTGATGAGTTTCAGGATACTTCTCCAATACAGTGGGCTAACTTAAAAGAATTTATTGATAACTCATTGGCTCAGGGTGGTAGTTTATTCATTGTTGGAGATACTAAACAGGCTATCTACGGATTTAGAGATACTGATTATGAGATTATGAATAGTATCAGCAAAGAATGCCCTTTTGAATCAAGTAAGGAAAGCTTTTCAGTAGAGACATTAACCACCAATTTTCGTAGCGAAGAAGTGATTTTAAATTATGCAAAGTGTGTTTTTGGTGATATCAATTCACAATATAGCGAAAATTTCGCTGATAGCGGTCTGTTCAACTGGGATTTTGATGTTAAAGACGAACAGAAAAACAAAGGTTATGTAGAGGCAGTAATAATTAAAAACGACACTGATACAGAAATACCAGTGGAAAGACAACATCTAAAAGAAATCCTGGAAGACTTGTTAAATAGAGGTTATACGTACAATGACATTGCTATTTTAGCCCACAAAAACAGTGAGATTGTTGAAATATCCACGTGGCTTAACGAAGAAGGGCTGCCGTTTCTCTCTTTTAGCAGTCTGGACATTAGAGATAGAAAGGTTATAAAAGAGTTAATCTATTTGCTCAAGTTTTTTGATAATCCAAGAGATAATTTTTCTTTTGCATTCTTTTTAAAAGGAGAAATTTTTAAAAAATTATGCCCCAACATTAATATAGATCATTTTATCTTTATGAACAAAAATACCTCGTTTTTATACAAGGCATTTTGCAAAGAATACCCACAAATATGGGAAACGAGTTTTAAAGCCCCTTTTAATTACGTTGGCTATTTGCCTATATACGAGCTCGTAATATCAATAATAAATAGCTTTAAGATTACAGAAAATTTCGAAAACGAAACAGGGGCAATAGCTAAGCTGCTTGAAATACTGAAAGATTTAGAGTCTAACGGCAACAATTCTTTAAAAGAGTTTTTAGAATTTTTAGATAGCCACGAAGAAGACGTGTACGAATCGAGTAGAATATTTGAGCTTTCTATACCACAAAATGCCAATGCAATAAAACTTATGACTGTTCATAAAGCAAAAGGATTGGGGTTCCCTGTAGTTATTTACTTTTTGTATGGTTCAAATAAAAATAGAAGCGAAAGCATAAAAATATATGAAACTACAGATGGATTAAAAATATTTAAACTTACCCAAAAAATGGCAAATGACACGTTAGCTGAAATTTATTATAATATCAACAAAAAAGAAAAAATTAACGAACTGAACAGTATTTATGTGGGGCTTACTCGTGCCCAACAGGAACTTTATCTGCTTGGCATAGTCAAAGATAACAAAACTACTAATGAAAAATTGCCGTTTCCCGTAGACTTAATTAAGGTAACAACCATGGGCTACAAACATACTTTACAAAATCATTCTAAAACTGAGACAAAAAACTCTTCAGAACTAAAAATTAGTTTTTCCCAAAACTTAAAAATCCAGCGAAATTTTAAAAACAAAATAGCCTTTGAAGAAAAACAACGTGGCGAGTTTATCCACCTAATACTTTCAAAAATTGATCATCTAAATGATTTCACAATACAATCCATAGCTGAAATTTTTCAAAAACTTTCTAACGTAAGCTTTTCATTAAATCTTGATAAGATCAGCAAAGAAATTTTAGACTTTCTTGCAAATAATGAGATTGCTGCATTTTTCCAGATACCAGATGCAAAAGTCTATGTAGAAAAAGAGTTTGTTTCTGCAGAATACGGTACTATCCGTATTGACAGATTGATTATCAAGCCAGAAAAGGCTATCATTGTTGATTTTAAGACCGGTGAAAAAGATAACGCATACAATGCACAATTAGAAAAATATGCAAAAGTGGTTAAAGAGATTTATGATAAACATATTGAATGTTTTATACTTTACTTAGATAAAAAAGAGGCTATAAAAGTATATGAATGTTGAAGTTGTAAACCCTGAGGAGAATATATTTGGGTATCTGTATCAAAAGCTATTGAAGGAGGGGGTAGATTTTTCGCAAAACCTGATAGTCTTTCCCGGTAAAAGACCTAAATATTTTTTACTTAACGAAATATCAAAACAAATAAAAAAATCTTTTGTGCCACCTGCAATACTCTCTATGGATGAATTTATAGACTTTTGCTATGAAAGGGAGTTAGGGCTGAGTCATAAAAAAATTGATGCGCTATCAGCATGCAAAATCATGAAAGAGCTGGTCTCAAATAATGATTTGTATAAATCACACTTAAAGTCGTTCAATACTTTTTTGTCGCTCGGTTTTAAACTTTTTTCTATATTTGAAGAGTTGCTTATAGAAAATGTTTCAGCTAATAAATTGAAAAACGAAGACTTCAACATCGACGCAACATATACTATAACTAACCTCAAAAGACTCTCAACAATATATGAACATTTTTACCAAAATCTTGAAAACAGCAATCTGTCCACACGTTCAGTAAGATATAAAAAAGTTTCTGAAAGCAAACTAAACTTAAGCGATTACAGAAAGATAGTGTTTGCAGGCTTTTTTGGATTAACCACATGTGAAAGAGCTATTTTTAATTCATTGATGAATGACGAAAGAGTATCTTTTATATTTCAGGGAGAAACTGCCAAAGAGTATGCCTTAAACAAAACATATAAGCCAGCTTCAAATTATTACGATAACATTGAGATTTTTGAATGCCCTGATACACACTCACAAGTATTTAAGGCTGCAGAAATGTTAAATAATGCGACAAAAAAATGCAACGAAACTTTCTTAATCATATTGCCATCATCTACCACATTAATTCCCCTTATAAATGCACTTAAATTTGACTTTGAAAGTTATAACATTTCTCTGGGATATCCCTTAAAACGCACACCAATATTTTCGTTTATAAATCATCTTTTCAGCTTAATTTCATCTAAAAAAGACAATTACTTTGATGCGATAAGATATCTGAACTTTGTCTTGCATCCATACACAAAAAACATAACTCTAAACCTACATGCAGAAGACACAAGAATCCTTTTTCATACAATAGAAGAACATTTAAATCAAAATAAATTAAAGACGCTCATAAAAATTAGTGAACTCGAAGATAAACATTTCATTGATAGGATTTCTGAGGTTTTTAATGGTTCCTGTTCAAGCGAACAACTCCTCACTCATATAAAGACAATTCATGAAAATACAATTAAACCCTTTGAAAAAATCGAAAACATTAAAGATTTTGCTGTCAAAATAAAACAACTTGTTAACTTCATATACGAACACAGCACTGCAAAAAAACATATTTTATTTTTCCCCTATTGCGAGTCGTTAATATCCGCACTAAATGAATTAGAGTGTTCACTTATAGCAGATGAGCGTTTCCAGAACGTAGATGAGTATTTTGATTTTTTTAGCAGATTTATTTCGATTTATAATGTTCCTTTTAAAGGCACGCCAATAAAAGACATTCAGGTTCTCGGATTTTTAGAATCAAGAAACCTAAAATTTGACAACGTTTACATACTCGATTTAAATGAGAGCGTGCTTCCAAACACACAGAAAGAAGAAACTATTCTTCCATATGACGTTAGAATGCGTTTGGGACTACCTACATATAAAGATAGAGATACTTTGTACGATTATTACCTTAATGGTATTATTGCAGGAGCCAAAAATGTGTCAATTTTTTATATAGAAAACGACACAAACGAAAAGAGCCGATTCGTTGAAAAAATTATATGGGAAAAACAAAAAAAAGATAAAAATCTTAAAAAGCAGTATTTTACTCCAATCAGTTATAAATTTAGTTTATCGCCATATAAACCATGTTCTGTTACAAAAAATGATGATATCAATACTTTATTAAAGAATCTGACATATTCTGCCAGTACATTAGATACTTACTACAGCTGTCCTGCAAAGTTTTATTATCAATACATTTTAATGCCATCTAAAGAGGATTCACTTGAAGAAGGACCTGAGAGCAAAGATATTGGCAACATCATTCATAAGATATTGTATGAATACTATACAGATAAAAAGCTGAATTGGGATGAAGAGAAATTTAATAATATATTAGATAGAGAATTTCGTGATAAATTTGGTAAAGAATTACGGGGTGAAACATTAATCATCAATTATCAAATAAAAAAAAGAATCGGCGAATTTATTAGAAGTTATTACGAAAAATATCGCGACAGTGTTGAAATCGTTGAATTAGAGAAGACGTTAGAGACAGAAACAAACATTTCGGAGATAGGAAACATTAAAATTAAAGGCAGAATAGACAGGCTTGAAAAAAGATATGGAGAACTTTACATCATTGACTATAAGACAGCTGGCCCAGTAGATAAATACAAGGTCAAATGGGAAAAATTTAACATTAACGAAAGAGATAATTGGAAGAAGTCATTCAAAACAATACAAATGATGTTTTACTACTATTTACTGAAAGCTACTAACCAATCCCCAGCCAATGCAAGCGTTATATTGCTTGGAACTAAAATTTCAGACAAACAAGAAATAAAGCTTTTTGCTGGTGGAACTGAAAACGAAGTTATTGAAAAAACGATTAGAGAAGAGATTGAAAACCATATCATTAAAATTATCGAAACTCTTTTCATGGAAATAATAAAAACATCAACTTTTGAACCCACTAAAGACTTAAAAGAATGTGCAAGATGCACTTACAAAAACATCTGCTGGAACTAATCCCCACCCCACCCCATATAGGGGACAGGTCCTTAATCCATTTTTCTCTTGCTTTTCCCTTCAGTTTAGTCCTAAAATGTATTCAGGCAGTCTAATCAACCAAATTTTCTTCCAAAGGAGGTATCCCATGCCCCGATTAAGGAGAATAAAAGTAGTAGGCGAAGATGCCTATTATCACGTCATCAGCAGAACCGTTGGCAAGCAGTATTACTTAGGCGAGGTAGAGAAAGAAAAGCTATTCAATTACATCTTCCTCTTTAGCCGACTATACTTTGTCAAAGTGATCGGTTACTGCATAATGGACAATCACTTTCATCTACTAATAAAGTCAGAGTCAGACAGCAAGTATAGTGACGAAGAGTTGCTAAAGAGGCTATGTGAGTTTTACAATCGAGACGGGATGGTATACAAAGACAAGTTAAAAGAGTATAGGAAGAAGCTAAGCGACATATCAGAGTATGTCAAATCAATCAAGCAGAGTTTTTCGCAGTGGTATAACAGAGTAAACAATCGTAGCGGCTACTTTTGGGGCGATAGGTTCAAGAGTGTGTTAGTGGAGAGTGG
>JBBIPZ010000023.1:0-34686 GCA_037442505.1 Deltaproteobacteria bacterium
TCACCACAAACATCATTAGCAAACCGTAAACAAGTAGTCAAACTAAGGAAAAAAAATCAGCCAAAAGCCAAAAATTATCAACTTTGATTAAATAAAATTTGTAATTGTAAATAATGGACCTGTCCCCTATAAAAAATTTTGTTGAAGTTTTTGTGAGTTCTGGTATTATTCTATCAATGGAAAGAAGGGCGCACAAAAGGGTACGGCTTTTTGTTACTGCACGTTTTGGCAGAGAGAGCGAAGCTAAGGCGTTTTTTGGCAGCATTGTTGATGTTTCTTATTCAGGAGTTTTTTTAATGACAGCAATGACTCT
The DNA here is from genome assembly GCA_037442505.1 of Deltaproteobacteria bacterium. GTDB lineage: Bacteria > CALINM01 > CALINM01 > CALINM01 > CALINM01 > JBBIPZ01. The sequence goes on from JBBIPZ010000023.1 coordinate 314, forward strand.
AAGGCCGGGTGAGAGGGTTTGGATTGAGTGCACTATGAATGGACAGAAAGTTAAATTAACTGGTACCGTAGCAAGGGCTAAGATTGTAAGTCATCCTCAGCTTGTTTCTTACTCTAAAGGTGGAGTCGGGGTAAAGGTAGATTTTATGCACCCGCATTTGCTTGATTTTATCGATTCGAGGTTGAAAGAAGAGGGACGGCTAATTTAATGAGTTGACAATGTATTTCCTGAAGGTGTAAAATATGACTTTGATGACAAGTAATATCTTTTTTTATAAATATAAAAAAACCTCCGCAAGGGAGGTTTTTTTATGACAAAAACCTCTAAAAACGTAGAAATTTTTGATTCTAACACTTTTAAAAGGGTTGTTACCCGTATCACCCACGAAATTCTTGAAAGAAATCCTGATATAAATGCACTGGTGCTTATTGGGATTAAACAGGGTGGAGCGTTTTTGAAACAAAGAATCAAAAACGAGATCGAGAAGAAGGAAAACGTTATCGTAGCGGATGGCGATATTGATATAACGATGTATCGTGACGACATCTTTCGTGTGGGATATCATCCTAAAATTGAAACGACAGAGATTCCTGTTAATCTTAATGATAAGGTTGTAATACTTATTGATGACGTACTGTTTACCGGTAGAACTGTAAGGGCAGCTATGGACGCGCTTTTTGATTTTGGCAGGCCAAAAAAGATACAGTTAGCTGTGATGATAGATAGAGGACACAGGGAGTTGCCAATTCAGGCAGACTTTGTTGGGAAAAAGTTAGACACATCAAAACGAGAAATAGTTGATGTGAAGTTTGCAGAAAGAGATGGTATTGATGGTGTTTTTTTAAGGGAAAGAGATGGAAGATAATAACTTCTCCTGGAAAAGAAAGCACTTAACTGGACTATACGACCTTACGGTTGAAGAAATAAGCTTTATTCTTAAGACTGCAGAAGCGTTTGAAGAGGTACTTAAAAGAGATGTGAAAAAGGTGCCAACGCTTCGTGGCAAATCTGTTCTTACCTTATTTTATGAGCCTTCTACAAGAACAAGGACTTCTTTTGAAATGGCTGCAAAGATTCTTTCAGCTGATACGATAAATGTTTCTGTAGCAACAAGCAGTGTAACTAAGGGCGAAACACTTAAAGATACTATAAAAAACTTTCAGACGATGGGTATTGATGCGATCGTTATTCGTCATCAGAGTTCAGGTGCAGCGGAGTTTGTGTCAAAGTTTGCAAAGCTATCTATTATCAACGGTGGTGATGGCTGGCATGAACATCCAACACAGGCGTTACTTGACCTATTGACCATAAAAGAATACAAAAAAGCGATATCAGGATTAAAGGTTGCAATAGTTGGAGACGTTTTACATAGCAGGGTGGCTCGCTCTAACCTGTTTGCGCTAAAAAAATTAGACAATGAAGTCAGGTTTGTTGGACCTAAGACCTTTGTCCCGGAATACTTTAAAGACTTTGGTGCGGTAGTTTGTCATTCCATTGAAGATGGGCTGGAAGATGCAGATGTTGTTATGATGCTTCGAATTCAAAAGGAAAGGATGGGGAAAGGCTTTTATCCAACAGAGAGGGAGTATGCGCAATTTTTTGGATTGAACAAAAACACAATCAAGTTCGCTAAACCTGATGCTATAATTATGCACCCCGGACCGGTTAATAGAGGCCTTGAAATTTCTTCAGATATCCTTGATGGTGAGCGTTCAGTAGTTTTATCACAGGTAAGTAAAGGTGTGGCTGTAAGGATGGCTGTTTTGTATCTTTTGCTCACAGGAGGCGATGTTGAAGATAGTAATAAATGACGCAACTATCGTCACTTCTACTGGTGTGTTCAGAAAAAACTTGCTGATAAAAGACGGCAGGATTGTAAGGATCGAATCTGTTAAGATAAGGTCTACAAATGCAGATTGTTTTATAGAGGACAAGAATTTGCTTGTTTTCCCTGGTTTTATTGACATGCATGTTCACTTGAGGGAGCCGGGTTATGAGTATAAGGAAGACATCGCTTCCGGGCTGAAAGCCGCCTTTAATGGAGGTTTTGTTGGCGTTGCCTGTATGGCTAACACAAATCCTGTAAATGACAATGCGACAGTCACAAATTTTATTAAATGTAAGGCTGATTCTTTAGGTTTGCCTGTAAGTGTTTATCCCATAGCAGCAATTACCAAAGGTCTGATGGGTGAAAATCTTGTCGAAATGGGCGAGTTAAAGGAGGCAGGAGCTGTTGCGTTTTCTGATGATGGTATGCCTGTTAGTAATGCAGACATTTTAAGGAGGGCTATGGAGTATGCTGATTCATTCGGTATGCCAGTTATTTGCCACTCTGAAGAGCCTACACTATCTAAATACGGGGTTATGAATGAAGGCAGAGTCTCAACACTTTTAGGATTAAAAGGAATTCCGAAAGAAGCAGAGATACTTGGAATATACAAGGATTTATGTATTGCAAGGTTGACAAACGCAAGGGTTCATATAGCACACGTAAGCACAAAGGAAGGCATAACACTGATTAGAAAGGCAAAAAAAGAAGGTATAAAGGTTACATGTGAGACATGTCCACATTATTTTACTCTGACAGAAGAAGCGATGTTAGGCTACAACAGTTATGCGAAGGTTAATCCCCCTCTTAGAACAGAAGATGACGTTGAGGCTATTAAACAGGCACTGGCAGATGGTACTATTGATGTAATCGCTTCTGATCACGCCCCACACCATAAAGACGAAAAAGAGATAGAGATCGATAAGGCAGCGTTTGGAATGATTGGTTTGGAGACGATGGTACCGTTAACACTTGAACTTGTCAGACAGGGTGTTATTGATTTTAAAGACATGGCAGAAAAGCTATCGCGCAAACCACACCAGATACTTGGTTTAAAGCCACCGACTATTAAGGTTGGCGAAGAGGCAGTTTTGACTATAGTTAATCCTACGGAAGAATGGTTATTAAATGAAGAAAACATCGCGTCTAAAAGCAAGAACACACCATTTTTAGGCGCTAGGTTGGTTGGCAAGGCAAAATACATTGTGAAGAAAGGAGAACTCTTTGAAATATAAGCAGAAAAAAAAAGCGGTTTTAATTTTAAAAGATGGCAGATGCTTTGAAGGATATAGTTTTGGTGCTGAAGGTGAGACAGGAGGAGAGGTTGTTTTTACAACTTCTATGTGTGGTTATCAAGAGATACTAACTGACCCATCATATGATAAACAGATTGTCTGTATGACTTATACCCAGATTGGCAATTACGGAATAAATGATGAGGATATGGAATCCAGAATGCCATTTGTAGCGGGATTTGTGGTTAGGGAATATCAGGATATTCCCAGCAACTTTAGAAGCACGGATAATCTTGAAAGCTTTTTGAAAAAATATGGAATAATAGGCATTGAAGGCATTGATACGCGTGCATTGACGGCACATTTGCGCGATAAAGGGGCTATGAACGGCATCATATCGACAGTTGATTTTGATAGAAACAGTCTTATGAAAAAGCTAAACAACCTTCCTTCGATGGTGGGGCTTGACCTTGTAAAAAATGTTTCTACAGACAAACCTTACGATTGGGATCAGGGGCTATGGACATTAGAAAATGGTTATATAACCAAACCAGACGGAAACTACTTTGTTGTTGCCTATGATTATGGTATGAAGTTTAATATCTTAAGAAATCTTGTTAATGTTGGATTTAAAGTTAAGGTAGTGCCCGCTTCATTCCCTGCAGAAGATGTGTTAAGGATGAAGCCAGATGGCGTTTTTCTTTCAAATGGTCCGGGAGATCCGGAACCAGTAACTTATGCGATAGAAAATGTAAAAAAACTGATTAATAAGAAACCAATCTTTGGTATATGTCTTGGGCATCAGATACTTGGATTGGCTCTTGGTGGAAAAACGTATAAGCTGAAGTTTGGTCATCGTGGCGGAAATCAGCCAGTAAAAGACCTCACCACTGGAAAGGTTGAGGTTACATCACAGAACCACGGTTTTGCTGTTGATATAGATTCTTTGAAGGGAAAGGCTGAGGTTACACATATCAACTTAAATGATAATACAGTAGAGGGATTGATGCACAAGGAATATCCAATCTTTTCTGTGCAGTATCATCCTGAGGCTTCTCCCGGTCCTCACGACGCCTCGTATCTTTTTAAAAGATTTTATGATCTGGTGGCGCAGGTAACTTCACGTTGATTTTTTTTAGAAATTAAAGGGGTAATAAGATTATGCCTAAAAGAGAAGACATTAAAACCATTTTTGTGATTGGATCCGGACCTATTGTTATCGGACAGGCTTGCGAGTTTGATTATTCTGGTACTCAGGCGGTGAAGGCGTTAAAGGAAGAAGGGTATAGGGTTGTCCTTGTCAATTCTAATCCTGCAACGATAATGACAGACCCGGAGCTGGCTGATGTTACCTATGTTGAGCCACTTACAGTTGAACATTTAGAGGAGATTATAAAAAAAGAGAGACCTGATGCACTTTTACCGACATTAGGAGGACAGACCGCCTTAAATCTGGCTGTTTTCCTGCATGAAAGAGGTGTGCTTGATAAATATGGAGTTAAGCTGATTGGTGCCAATATAAATGCGATAAAAAAGGGCGAAGACAGAGAGCTTTTTAAAAAAGCCATGCAGAATATAAACCTTGATGTGCCCAAAAGTGGGCTCGCTACAAATCTCGGTGAAGCCATTGAGATAATCAAAATGGTAGGATTTCCTGCTATAATCAGGCCTGCATTTACACTTGGTGGCACAGGTGGTGGTATTGCTTACAATATGGAAGAATATGAACGGCTTGTAAAATGGGGGCTTGACCTTAGCCCGGTAAGTCAGATATTGATTGAAGAGTCTGTTTTAGGCTGGAAAGAGTTTGAATTGGAGGTGATGCGAGACAGGCTGGATAACGTTGTAATTATATGTTCTATAGAAAACTTTGACCCCATGGGTGTGCACACAGGTGATAGTATAACCGTTGCCCCTGCCCAGACATTAACCGACAAAGAATACCAGATAATGAGAGATGCTGCGATCAGGATTATTCGAGAGATTGGTGTTGATACCGGTGGGTCTAATATACAGTTTGCTATAAATCCGCATAATGGAAAATTGGTTGTTATAGAGATGAATCCACGCGTTTCAAGGAGTTCTGCCCTTGCATCTAAAGCCACTGGATATCCGATCGCCAAAATAGCTGCTAAACTGGCTATTGGTTATACACTCGATGAGATTAAAAACGATATAACAAAAGAAACGCCGGCATCTTTTGAACCTGCACTTGATTATGTGGTGGTAAAAGTTCCTCGTTTTACTTTCGAAAAGTTCCCCAAAGCTGATGCTACACTTAACACTCAGATGAAATCTGTTGGCGAAGTGATGGCTATTGGAAGAACGTTTAAAGAGGCTTTACATAAAGCTATACGCTCTTTAGAGATTGACAGCTTTGGTTTTGATGAAAAAATAAAAGATGTGCCGGCATCTGAAGTAAAAAACTTCATTCGTAGCAAATTAGTAACACCTAATGCTGAACGTCTTTGGTATATTGCAGAGGCATTTAGAAACGGGTTTAGTGTCGAACAAATAAACGAGTTAACCAAAATAGATCCATGGTTTCTTTATAACGTAAGGGAAATAATTGATTTTGAAGACGATCTAAAAGAGTTCTCAAAAAAACGTAGCTTTGATGTGCGTGAACTGCCTGACGATGTGTTTCTTTATGCAAAGAAAATGGGCTTTTCTGATAGAAGGCTGGCAAAACTTTTTAATGTAGATGAGAAAAGCGTAAGAGCTGCAAGGCAAGAGAAAAACATAACCCCTACTTTTAAGATGGTTGATACCTGCGCAGCTGAATTTATCGCAAGGACACCATATCTTTATTCTACCTATGAGGTTGAAGACGAGGCGTTACCTACAGATAGAAAGAAGGTGATAATCTTAGGTGGTGGTCCTAACAGAATAGGTCAGGGCATCGAGTTTGACTACTGCTGTGTGCATGCGGTGTACGCATTAAAAGAAGATGGCTACGAAACGATAATGATAAACTGCAATCCCGAGACCGTCAGTACCGATTACGACACATCTGACAGATTGTATTTTGAACCACTTACGTATGAAGATACACTTAATATCATCGAACGTGAAAAACCAGAAGGCATCATTGTCCAGTTTGGTGGGCAAACGCCATTGAAATTGGCAGTACCTTTAGAAAAGGCAGGTGTGAAGATACTTGGTACTTCTCCAGACAGCATTGACAGGGCAGAAGATAGGGAAAGATTTAGAGAAGTGCTTCTTAAACTTAATCTAAAACAGGCTGAGAGCGGCATCGCACGTTCATTCATGGAAGCAATCGTCGTTGCAGAAAGGATTGGTTATCCTGTTATGGTTAGGCCTTCCTATGTGCTTGGCGGAAGGGCTATGGAAATTGTTTATGATAGAAAAGGCCTGGAAAGGTATATGAACGAAGCCGTTACCGCTTCTCCGGAACATCCCGTACTTATAGATAAGTTTTTAAAGGATGCGATCGAGGTAGATGTAGATGCGATAAGTGATGGAGAGATTTGCGTGATTGGTGGCGTGATGGAACATATTGAGGAGGCAGGTGTTCATTCAGGAGATAGTGCCTGTGTTACCCCACCGTATTCTTTATCACCAGTGATTGTAGAAGAGATTATGCGTCAGGCAAAACTACTTGCGATGGAGTTGAACGTTGTAGGACTTATAAACATTCAATTTGCTGTAAAAGGTGACGAGATTTATATACTCGAGGTAAATCCTCGTGCATCAAGAACCGTACCTTTTGTAAGCAAGGCAATAGGAATACCGTTAGCAAAATTGGCTGCAAAGTGTATGACTGGCAAAAAATTAAAGGAGTTAGGCTTTACAAAAGAAGTTATTCCACCTTATTACTCTTCAAAAGAAGCGGTTTTCCCTTTTATAAAGTTTCCGGGTGTTGATACTGTTTTAGGTCCAGAGATGAAATCTACCGGTGAGGTTATGGGCATTGATACGACTCCAACAAAAGCATTTGCAAAGGCTCAGATAGCTGCTGGAAACCGTATTCCAGAGTGTGGCAGTGTGTTCATCAGTGTAAAAGATGATGATAAACCACATCTTTTTGAGATTGCAAAGACGTTCAAAAATGCCAACTTCAAACTTTTTTGCACCAAGGGCACATCTGAGTTTTTAAAAGAGCGTGGCATCGACAACGAGAGGGTATTGAAAGTTATAGAAGGAAGACCAAATATAGTGGACAAGATAAAAAATGGAGAGATAAACTTGATAATAAACACTACCTTTGGTGCCAAGGAGCTGGAAGACTCTTATTCGATAAGACGCTCTGCGCTTGAGATGAATGTGCCATACTTTACAACTATCGCTGCGGCAAAGATGGCTTCGGCATATCTATTGAACAATAAAGACGGGATAGTTAACGTGAAATCTTTGCAAATATACCATTCAGATTTTCGGAGGTGCTAACAATGGAACGCTATCCAATGACACAAGAATGCTTTAATAAGCTCAAAGAAGAACTTGAATATTTAAAAAAGGTCGAGAGACCTAAGGTTGTGAAAGACATTGCTGAGGCAAGAGCTCATGGTGATTTGTCAGAAAATGCAGAATACGATGCAGCAAAAAACAAACAGGGAATGATAGAGGCAAAAATCAGCTTGATAGAAACAAAGCTTTCACGGGCGATTATTGTTAACCCCGCTACTTTAAAAACTGACAAGGTCGCTTTTGGTCTGCTTGTTACTGTTCTTGACCTTAATACAGATGAGGAAGTCACTTATCAGATTGTTTCAGAAGACGAGGCGGATGTTTCAAAAGGAAAGATTTCTTATACCTCGCCGATAGGCAAGGCTTTAATAGGCAAAGCGGCAGGAGAAATTGTGAAGATTCAGGTTCCTGCAGGGGTTAAAGAATTTGAGGTTATTTCTATTGAGAGACCTTAAAGGGCTTACAAAATTTCTTATACTTTTGTCTTTTTTTTCTCTATGTTGTGTGAAAAAAGAGGCTTATTCCTATGAACGGCCACTATTTACAATAAACAACATACTTAAAGATGAGTATCTGGGTCTTTTTTTTCAAGAAAAAAAGATGGGATACTTTCACGGTTCTGCTTATGAAGTGTCTATAAAGGATAAAAAGGGCTATTATGTCTCTGGTGACGCTGTTATCAAAATAGCGATGGACAACGAAACTTTATACACAATTTTAAAAGAAGAAATTTTACTGGACGAAAGTTTCAAAACGATATATTTCAATTACAATCAGAAAATAGGTGACTCTTCGCTAAACATTGTTGCTAAGAGTCATGGTTCTGATTATGCCATAAAGACAATATCTGCAGGCAAAACAGAAGAATCTATTATTTCAGAAGAGTTTTTACCACTGGCAGCTGCAGGTTTTATTATCTGGAAAAAAGGCATCTCAGAAGGCAAAACATATAGTTTTAAGGTCTTCGTAGAGGCAATGCAAAAGACAGAAAACTTAACGATAACTATAGGGAAAAAGTCAGTTGAAGATGGCAATAATGTGTTTCCAGTAAACCAGAAATTGGGCAACATCGAGATAACCTCTTATGTTCTTGAAAATGGAGATACGTTTAAAGAAGAGTCTATTCAAGGATTTACAATGCGTAAAATGTCAAAAATTGAAGCACTTAAATTTGACATAAATGCGCCGTCTTTTTATGACCTTTTTTCTTTTTCACTTATTCCTGTTGACGTTGATTTGAACGGAAAATTTTCCAGACTAACCGTCCTTGCTTCAAATATCGATAGTAACGTAAAGATCGAAAATGGCTTTTATCAAATCGCAGAAAAGGTAGAAGATGGTTATAAAATCACTGTATCGGATACCAAAATTACTTCATCTCAGCCCAAGAATCTTTCTGCCTATCTCGCAAAGACTCCCAAAATACAGAGTGATGCTAACGAGATAAAAAGCCTCGCGAAAGCTTTAACAAAAGATGCAAAGAATGATAAAGAAAAGGCTGAAATAGTTGTTAAGTGGGTGAATAAAAATATCAGTAAACGCTTAAAAGATAAGACATCAGCTCTGGATGTATTATCAAGTAGAGAAGGCGAATGCGAAGCACACTCAATGCTTGTTGCCGCTTTATTGAGAAGCCTGTCTATACCTGCTAAAGTAGTGGGTGGTATTGTTTATTCTAAGCTAAACAAGGGGTTTTTGTATCATGCCTGGAATGAAGTCTGGGTGGATGATCATTTTTTACCTGTAGATGCTACCTTTGGCGAATTTCCAGCTAAACCCTATCATATAAAGTTGACAGAAGAAAACAATATGGAAGATGTTGTGTTGTTTATCGGAAAGCTTAAACTTAAGGTGCTTTCTGTTGAGTAGGTATTAACTAACCTGATCTTTTTATTATGCTAAATATTACGTTTGTTTATCCGGATTTTGAGAATTTGGGTGTTGAGTACTTAATATCGGTCTGCAAAAGCGGTGGCTTTAATGTCAAGTTTGTTTTCTATTATGCTGAAGATCCTTACACAAAGCTGAAAAATTTTTCAGTGGATTATGCAAAAATTGCTGATAACGTGATAAAGTCAAATCCCGATGTTGTCGTTTTTTCCTGTGTGACAGATAACTATCTCCATCAGCTAAATTGTGCTAAAGAGGTAAAAAAGAGGTTGCCATCAGTTATCACAATCTTTGGGGGTATTCACATAACAGCTGCGTGGAGAAATGTTCTTAGAAATAGTTGTGTTGATTGTGTGTCGATTGGGGAAGGTGAAGTATCTTTGCCGGAGTTTTTGTTCAAATGCATCGAAAAAGGTTCTTTTTCATTGCCGGAATCTCCAATTAAGGGCTTGGTTTTTAAAAAAGATGGCAAAATTATAGGTGATGGCGAAATGGGACTGACCACTGAATTGGATTCAATACCTTTCCCGGCTAAAGAGATATTTTATTCGGGTATGGGATTTTACCCAAAAGAATATTACATTATAACAGGCAGAGGTTGTCCTTATAAATGCAACTATTGTTACAACTCTATCTTTGATAAACAACCGCTGCGAAGACGTAGTGTTGAAAATGTCATAAGTGAGCTTGGCTGGGCAAAAGATAGCTTTAAAATAAAGTATGTGCATTTTTGCGACGATTCGTTCACTTCTAACATTGAATGGCTGAGTGATTTTTGTGAAGCTTACAAAAACAAAGTAAAACTACCTTTTTTATGCAGTGCGAATCCTATGCTTATAAACAATGATGTGGTTAATTATTTGAAAGATGCGGGATGTGTAGATGTGCAGATTGGGGTACAGTCTTTATCTGAGACGATTTGTAAGCATGTTCTCAACAGACCAACAAACGAAAAAAAAGTAGAAGAAGCTATACGCTTGATCAAAGATGCTGGAATGATGGTGCAGGTAGATCACATGCTTGGAATCCCTGACGACACCATAGAAGAACAGGAGAAGGCGGCTATGTTTTACAACAAGGTCAGGCCTAACGTGGTGAGTGTATTCTGGCTAACTTATTATCCCGGAACTAAAATTATAGAAATTGCAAAGCGAAAAGGCTTACTAACTGAAGAAGAGATAGATAAGATTTATGATGGCAAAAAGGTGACAGAGGGCGATATGCATATGGGCGGCAGTTTAAAAAATCCCGAGCAGTTTTTAACAATAGCGTTTTTACTTAATTATCTGCCAATATTGCCGCAATGGTTTGTTAGCTTATTGTTGAGTAAAGGGTTGTATAAATTTTTTAAGATAAAGAGCTATTTCTTAAGTACGGTAGTAGTGCGTGTAATTTTGTCAATTTTTGATAAAAGATATTTCACAGGTAGAGGGCATATTTTGAGATTTATAAAACGATTTTTTCAAAGTAGAAATCGTGATTTAATTTTTAAATTTTTCTGTTAATTCTTTAGTTTTTGTGTTAAAAAATCAATATATGAAAATAGGTCTTGTTTCAAAAAAAGCAGAACAAGCAGCTGTTTTTTCGAAAGAAGTTTCTGATTGGCTTTTAAGCTGTGGGCATAAGGTTATCAATCTCGAAAGTGGCAACTTTTCTAAAGACTTAAGCCTTGTTATTGTTATTGGCGGTGATGGGACTTTGCTGCATTCTGCACGTATTTTAAAGGGGCTACCAATACCTATAATAGGCATAAATATGGGGGGGTTAGGCTTCCTCACTGAAATAAGCAAAGAAAATGCTAAGGTAGCTATTACAGAGTTTTTTGAAGGTAAATGCTCTTTGAGTGAAAGGATGATGTGTGAGGTATCCCTTTATAGAAAAGAAAAAGTAGTTATTAACGAAACCGTTCTTAACGATGCAGTTGTTACTAAAGGCAAGATAGCAAGAATGATCGAAATGAATGTTTTTGTTGATAACATCACATTTAGTCATTATAGGGCGGATGGTCTAATTGTTTCTACACCCACTGGTTCTACGGCTTATGTGCTTTCTGCAGGTGGGCCTATTGTTGAACCAGAATTAGACTGTATGGTAATATGTCCTATCTGTCCGCATACACTTACAAATAGGCCGGTAGTAATTTCGTCTAAAGCCACAGTTTCTATTGTCATCAAGTCTAAAGAGGATGTATACCTTACGCTGGATGGACAGCAGGCGTATCCTTTGAAAGAGAATGACAGAATCGTTGTAAAAAAGGCTCAGGCAAAAACCTATCTTGTAAGGTATAAGAATTTTTTTGAGGTGTTGAAGAGCAAGATGCATTGGGGTGAGAGATAATGATTCTGGAACTTCACGTTAAAAACTTTGCCTTAATAAATGACGCCCGCATAGAGTTTAAGACAGGTTTAAATGTGATAACAGGAGAAACAGGGGCAGGCAAGTCATTGATAATTGACGCACTTTTGGTGATTGGTGGCAGAGGTGGAGCAGATTTCGTCCGCAAAGGATGCGAGCAAGCGGTGATTGAGGCGATTTTTTCCTCAACAGAGGATCTAAGAGCCCTGTTTGATGAGATTGGTGATGATGACTTTATCAGCTTAAGAAAGGTAATAACTAATTCTGGCAAGACAAAACAATATATAAATGGCAATTTTGTAAGTCAATCTCGCATGAAACTACTTTTTAACAGGCTTTTACATGTTTACGGGCAGAACGAGACAAAAGACCTGTATGACGAGGCTTATCAAAGGGAGCTTTATGACCTATATTGCGATAACAGGGTGTTGTTAGATGAATTTAAAACTATACTACAACGGGCAAAAGAACTGAAAAAGCAGTTGTTAGAGCTTGAAGAACAGGAGTTGACAAGAATAAAGGAGATTGATTTTTTAGAATATCAGATAAACGAAATTAGTTCTGCCAATTTGAACGAGGATGATGAAGAAGAACGATTGGTTAGTACCAGAGAACGACTTCTGGCTCGTGACCGCATATCAAAAAGTCTTGGAGCGATTTACGAACTGTTATATGCAGGTGAGCCCAACGCATTTGATCTATTATCTCAGTCTGATCGCCTGTTAGGAGGGCTTAATAATAACGATGAGTTTTTTATTGATACCGAAACTGATATAAAAGCTGCGGCAGAATTAATTAAAAGCAGGGCTTTACAGATTAAAAGCTACCTTGAAGACCTCGAAAACACAGAAGAAAATATCGATAAGGTGGAAGAACGGCTTGATGCTATTTATAAGCTCAAAAAGAAGTATGGTAAAAGCATAAAAGAAGTAAAGGCGTTCCTTGTGCAGCAACAAACAAGACTTGAGCATCTTAAGAATATCGATATTCAAAAAGAAAGTTTAGAACAGCAACTAAAAAAAGCCAGGGAAGAGGTTTTAGCTGTTGTAGAAAAGCTAAGTAATGAGAGAGAAAAATACAGGGTGGCATTTGAAGAAAGTGTTATGAACGAGTTATCGCAACTGGGTATGCCAAAAAGCTTGTTCAAAGTGGCTTTTAATAGGCTCAGTTTTAAGGCAGCAGAAGAACTGCCTACGTATGGTGGCGAATCTATTCAGTTTTTGTTTAGTTCTCATTCTGGAGAAGATGCAAAACCTCTAAGTAAAATAGCTTCTGGAGGAGAACTTTCACGTGTTATGCTCGCAGTGAAAAATTTGATACCCCGTGAGAAAGAAATGACGGTTATTTTCGACGAAATTGATACGGGAGTGGGCGGCAAGACTGCTGAGATGCTTGGTGTTAAACTAAAACAGATAGCTACCCACCATCAGGTTATCTGCATAACACATTTGCCACTGATAGCTGTCTTTGGCAGTAACCATTTTAAGGTGGAAAAACAGGAAACGAACGGAAAGCTCGATATAAAAGTTAGAGAATTGAGTCCTGACGAAAGGTTGGAGGAAGTTACTCGTATGCTCGGAGGCGATACCACTTCTAAAGGTTTTGAATATGCAAAAGAGATACTTAAAAAGGCAGAATCTGCTTGAAACTGGAGGTTGTTTAGATGATTAGAAAGGCAAAGGTTGCAGATGCGAAAGATATTCACCATCTTTTGTTAGAGGGTGCGAATAAAGGCGAGTTACTACCTCGTTCACTCAACGAGATTTATGACAACATAAGGGACTTTTTTGTAATATACGATGAAAACATTTTGCTTGGTGTGGCTGCATTACATATCTGCTGGGAAGATCTTGCGGAGGTACGTTCGTTAATGGTGAAGGATGAAAGGCGTGGAGAAGGCTGGGGAGCTATATTACTTGAAGCTTGCTTAAATGAGGCTTTAGATATGGGAATTAAAAAGGTTTTTGCTTTGACCTATAAGGTTGGATTTTTTAGAAAATATGGTTTCGTAGAGGTTGACAAGAGAGAACTTCCTCATAAGATCTGGTCTGACTGTATAAAATGTTCCAAATTCCCCGATTGTGACGAATCCGCTGTAGTAAAAATTTTAAAATAAGGAGTTACTGATTGATTAACATATTAGCTGAAAGACTGAATAAAAGTTTCAGTGATTTTGAAATCTGGCAGGAAAAAAGGCATACAAAATCATTTGAACACGGAAAAAACAATATTGTGATTGAACAGATATCCAGAACAGAAACAGCCGTGCGAGTATTTGTTGATGGCAGGATTGGGTTTGCGTTTTTTAGTGGAGAAGAGTTTGATATAAACCGTGTATTGGATAACTTAAAGTTTTCTCTGGAAAACTCATTTATGGATAACGACAATAGGTTGCCTGAAATTAAAAAAGAACAACAGGCTTATGGTGAATTTAAAGATGATGTTAGCAAAGAAGCGGCTTTAGAAGTTTTTGGCTTGATGCAGGAAGAAATTCCTCGAATGAAGTTTTTAAAAGGGATCGAAAGACTTTTTTTAAGCGATGAAAAGGTGACCGTTACACTATTCAACTCAAAAAATGGCTTTATCGAACAAAAACTTAACAAGATTTCTTTAGGTAGCGTTATAGTTGCAGAAAAAGACGGTGAAGAAAAGGTGGAATGGGACTTCGAAATAGAAGAACATCTCAATAAGCTTGACGGGAAAAAAGTTATAAATAGAGCGTATAACAGGGCTTTAAATATTTTAAACTCTTCTCCAACTTATACCGGTAAATATCCTGTGCTTCTCGAAAGTCGCTCGGCATCAGAGTTTCTCGAGATATTAGCCAAAAGTTTTCTGGCAGAAAATGTTTATAAAAAACGTAGCATTTTTTCTGATGGCATATCATTTTCACCGTTATTAAATATAGTGGAAGATCCATTTCTTACTGTTGGTGCCCGCTGTTTTTATTTTGATGGAGAGGGACATAAAGCTTATAGCAAAAATGTTGTGAAAGATGGCAACGTGGAAGATCTGTTGTATGATTCTCTTTATGCCAGAAAGTTTGGGAAAAAAAGTACAGCCAATTCTGTTAGAACCAGAGTTTCATCTCCCCCGCAAAATGGTTACAGCAATATTTATATAAAACCTGGCAGAAACAATATATTTGAAGCTGTTAAAAACATGAACAATGTCATTTGTGTAAACTCTTTAATAGGCATGCACCTGGTAAATCCAGTAACAGGTGAAATATCTGTTGGCTTTGAAGGTTATCTGCTACAGGCTGGAGAGTATAAAAAGGCTTTGTCCAACATGATAATATCGGGCAATTTGAAACAGCTTTTTCAAAATATTATTGAGCTTGGCGATGATCTATCTTTTTATGGAAGTGTTGGCAGTCCAGCTATTTTAATTGAAGAAATGTCTGTAACGGGCATTTAGTTAGATGAAGTTTAGCATCAGATACAAAGTATATCTTGCATTCTTATCGTTATCGATTCTTCCGCTAATTATTTTGTCATATATAAGCATCTATAGCCTCAAAGAAAATGGGAAAAAATTGATAAACGATTCCATAGGCAACCTTGAAAAAGAAGAAGAAAAAAGATTAACTAAAGAGGCTGAGAATTATGCACGTATAGTTTCTGAATTTTTAAATGAACGGGCAAATGAGTTAAAAGAGTTGTCTTCACAACCTTTAAAAGAAAAAAATATTCAACTATTTTACGAAACTAAAAAAGGAAAAGTCTGGCATGCAATCAAAACTGCTGCAGGAATAAAAGAAGTAAAGCAGTACTTACCGCTTTATAAAGAAATTGCTTTTATAGATGTAAATGGTAACGAAAAGATTGCCATCAAAAACGGCAGACTTGTCCCCGCAAACTTACTTAAAAATATTACACTTCCAGTAAATACTACATATTTGAACGAGGACTATTTCCGAAAAGTGAAGCAACTGAAAAACGGTGAAATCTATTTGTCTGAGCTAAAAGGATTTGCGATGACAAAAAAAGACCAGATTGGTGATGCTGCTAAACCAGAAGATGTTAAAGGTGGAAAGCATTATGATGGTGTATTGCGGTTTTCTACACCTATATACGAAAACAATGTTTTTAAAGGCATTTTAACTATCGCACTCGACCATATTCACTTACAGGAATTAACAATACACATAGACCCACGATATGGTAGCAACACCGTATATGCCGGGTACGATTCGGGAAATTATGCGTTTATTTTTGATATAAATGGTTGGATTATCTCTCATCCAAAATACTGGGATCTACCGGGTGTTTACAAGAATGGCAAAGAAAAACGTTATATGACTGTAAAAAGCTCTAAACAAGATATAGATAAAGGTTACGAAGGATTTAATTTAGATTATGCAGGTTTTATATCTGAGGGGTATCCCATTGCAGCAAAAGAAGTCAGAGAAGGGAAAAAGGGTATTGTTACCGTAACTAACGTTGGTGGTGTGCGCAAAGTGATGGCTTACGCGCCTATCTTTTGCAATCTAAAACCATACGATAAACTGAAGGTTTTTGGTGGCTTTACTTTGGGGGAAAGACTGGAAGATTTTAGCGAATCTGCACTCCATTCTCAGCAAACACTTATAGAGATGCTCGATAAATACCAAAAAAATATTGGAGCACTCTTTTTGTTTATAATTTTTTTGGTAGCTTTTTTGGGTGCGATTTTTTCTAAACATATAACAGAACCTATACTTTACCTTTCCAAAAAGTCACGCTTTATAGGTGAAACTAACTTTGATTATTGGGAAAAGATTGACAGAAACGATGAAATCGGCGAACTGGCAAATCTTTTTTATGAGATGAACAAAAAGATTAGCGAACAAACAGCCGAATTGAAAATGTCTATGGCAGAAATTGAAAAGAATAAACGCCAGCTGGAAGAGTATAATCAATATTTGAAAAAAGAGATCGATATTTTAAAGGACGAAAAGTTCAGACAGGTAGATAGATTATCGTCTATTGGGAGGTTGGCGGCAGGACTTGCTCACGAAATTAGAAATCCCCTGACAGGTATTACACTTTTTCTTGATGATCTTCACGACAGGTTGTGTGGCGATAACGAATCGCAAAAATTAATTGTACACGCACTAAAAGAGATAGAAAGGGTGGAAAAGTTAATCAGCGAATTATTATATTTTTCATCATCAAAACCGTCTGAACGAATAAGCTTTGAGGTTTCTTCTTTGTTAGATTCTATAATTGTTTTTGTAAACAAAATTTGTGAAAAGAGTGG
This sequence comes from Deltaproteobacteria bacterium, assembly GCA_037442505.1. Classification (GTDB taxonomy): domain Bacteria; phylum CALINM01; class CALINM01; order CALINM01; family CALINM01; genus JBBIPZ01. The sequence goes on from JBBIPZ010000023.1 coordinate 17,297, forward strand.
CATAAAGATTGTGATGGATAGTCAAAAAGATATTTTTATTACAGCAGACAAGGAAAGGCTTAAACAGGCTGTTTTAAATGTTGTTTTAAACGCAGTTCAAGCTATGGGAAATGGTGGAGTATTGACAATTGTTGCAAAATCAGCTATGAAAAATGATGAAGATTGTCTTTTGCTACAGGTGAAAGATACTGGTAAAGGACTTGAAGAATCAGATTTTGAAAAGATTTTCGAACCATTTTATACATCAAGAAAGGAAGGCACGGGCTTGGGTTTGGCTATAGCACGCAGTATTATCAATGAACATCAAGGCATAATTCTTGCAAAAAATTGGGATAAGGGGGCTTTGTTTGAAATCTGGCTACCCCTTAAATAAAAAAATGAACAGTATTTTAGTCATTGATGATGAAGAATTTATCCGTGAAAATCTGACGCGTATCCTCAGTAATGATGGATATATCGTTAAGGTTGCAAAAACAGGCAAAGAGGGCATTGATACTGTTAGCACAAACGAAGTTGATCTCATACTTTTGGATCTTAATCTGCCTGATATTAATGGTATAGATGTATTAAAAAATGTAAAGCAGTTGTCGCCATCAACTCTTGTGATAGTTATAACTGGCTATGCAACTGTTGACTCAGCTGTAGCAGCATTAAAGTTGGGCGCTTACGATTATATAAAAAAGCCTTTCAAGGCAGACGCAATCAAACTAATTGTCAAACTGGCACTTGAAACACAACTTTTAAGGAAAGAGGTTGATGTCTTAAAAAAGATGACAAGAAGCGAAACTACGCTGATTGCTGAAAGTTATGCGATGAAAAATGTGTTTAAAATAGCTACAGACGTTGCCCAACATTCAGATACCGGTGTTCTTATTACAGGAGAAAGTGGCACAGGAAAAGAAGTTGTCGCCCGCTTTATTCACCAAAACAGCAGTAGAAGTACATTTCCTTTTATCGATATAAATTGTGCAAGCCTTCCTGAACAGTTGCTGGAAAGCGAGTTATTTGGATATGAGAAAGGTGCGTTTACAGACGCAAGGTCTTCTAAAACGGGGCTTTTTGAAGAGGCAAATCACGGCACACTCTTTCTGGACGAAATTGCCGAAATGTCACTTCCTTTGCAAGCAAAATTATTACGTGTGATAGAAAACAAGAGCTTCAGAAAGGTTGGGGGAAACAAAAATATTCAGCTTGATATAAGGATAATTGCTGCAACTAATAAGAATTTAAAAAAGGCAGTCTCAGAGAAGACCTTTCGTGAAGACCTTTATTACCGTCTGAATGTGTTTCCGATACATATTCCCCCATTAAGAGAGAGAAAAGACGATATCATACCACTCACCAGGCTTTTTTTAAAACATTTTTCTAAAAAGTTTGGTAAAAATATGACAGGGCTAAACGAAGATGTCAGGGATGTGTTGTTAAACTATTCATGGAAGGGTAACGTTAGAGAGCTAAAAAATATGATAGAGAGGGTATGTATAGTTCATAATGACACTGAATTGAGATTAGAGCATATCCCATTGGATATTAAAGAAGAAACGATAATGCAAACGGCTCAAAAAACGGAAGTTGAGTCTTTGCACGAAAAAATTGACGAAACAGAAAAAGCTCTGTTATTAGATGCCCTTTATAAAACAGGTGGCAATGTATTGAAGGCAGCAAAGCTTCTTGGCATCCCCCGTGGTACATTGAGACATAAAATCCAGAAACATAACATTTCAGTGGCTAAAATTAGCCAATAAAGGCTTTTTTTGGCCACGGGTAAAAAAGGGTAAAAAAGGGGACAGGTCAATTATCTCTTTTTGATGTTTCTGTTTTGTTCTATCTTGTCTGGCAAGCGTTTTCAAATATTTGTAAGCTCACAACGTTTTGAAAAAAGGGGACAGGTCTATTATTTTTGAATTTCTTGCCAACAGGGACCGGGAATGTTCACGCCAGTGTAAAAAAGTTTTCAAATGGCTTTTTTTGTTTGTTAATCAATTTTTTGGTATAATAGTTGCATATATAAAAAACCATTTTATTTTAAGGAGGGTGTATTTATGAAAAAAGTAGTTTTAGCCTTTTTAGCGTTACTCCTACTTTCGTATGGAGCAAAAGCACACGCAGATGAAATTGTGTTTGGTGCAGCTTTGTCTCTGACAGGCAAACTTGCCAAAGAAGGAAATCTTGTAAAGAGTGGTTACGAACTTTGGAAAGAAATGGTTAACAAAAAGGGTGGTATCAAGATCGGCAACAAGAAATACAAGGTCAACATTAAGTACTATGACGATGAAAGTGATCCTAACAGAGGCGCTAAGTTGGTAGAAAAGCTAATCACGGAAGACAAAATTAAATTGATACTAGGACCTTATGGAAGCGAATCTGTTTTTGCTACCAGTGCGATAACTGAAAAGTATGGTGCACTTATGGTGCAGGGTGGTGCAGCAGCTGACAAGCTATACACAAGGGGATTTAAAAACCTTTTTGGTATTTATACCGTAGCCACAGAGTATATGGACGATATATTAGAAATGTTGAGAAATAAATCACCTAAACCTGCTACAGTTGCGATAATTTATTCTAATGACCTATTTTCTGCACAAGTAGCTCAAGGTGCAAAAAAATCTGCAGAAAAGTATGGCTACAATGTTGTTCTTTACAAAGATTATCCTAAAGGTACTCAGGACCTTTCTACAGTAATTGTTGAAATTAAAGGCAAAAACCCCGATATTATACTTGGTTGTGGACATTTTCAGGATACAATCGTGATAGTGAAACAGAGCAAGGATTATAAAGTTAATCCTAAAGCTCTCGCATTTTCTGTAGGCCCAGCACTTCCTGACTTTGTTGATTCTTTAAAGTCAGATGCAGAGAACGTGTTGGGTGCAGCACAATGGACAACTACACTTAAGTATAAAGACCCTGTCTTTGGTTCAAATACTGAGTTTGTTAAGGCATATAAGGCAAAGTATAAAGAAGATCCAGCATATCATGCGGCAGGTGGAGCAGCTGCAGGCGTTATCTTTCAAAGAGCTATCGAGAAGGCTGGCACAAAGGATGATATTGCAAAAATCAGGACGGCTCTAAGTAACTATAGCGAAGAGACTCTTTACGGAAAAATAAAGTTTGACCAGACTGGAAAGGTTGTTGGTAAAGGCATGGCTGTAATACAGATACAAAATAGAAGTCAGAGGACTGTATACCCAGAGGCTGTTGCAGAGTCTAAGGCAGTTTATCCAAAACCAGCATGGAAGTAAATCGCATATAGTTTTAAAGGGTGAGGCTTTGCCTTACCCTTTTCATTCAACACTATCTTACGAGGTATCTTATGATAATTTTGCAGATATTGGTTAACGGATTTTTGTTAGGTGGATTTTATACACTTATTGGGGTAGGCTTTACCCTTGTCTGGGGTGTTACTAATATTATAAATCTTGCACACGGCGCTATTGCTTTACTTGGTGCATACATTACTTATTTTATTTTTCAGTATTGGCACCTAGACCCTTTTGTCACGCTTCCAGTAAGCTTTTTATCAATGTTTCTTTTTGGTTATGTTTTACAACGCTATTTAATGAATCTGGTTGTGAAAGCCCAAATTTTTATGTTGCTGATACTCACATTTGGGCTTGAGATATTTTTAGTCAACTTTATGACAACGTTTTTTTCTGCGGATTTTAAGTCGGTTACACCCGACTATGCAGGCAGCAGTCTTGTGTTAGGTGATATTGTGATACCCTATATAAGATTGGGTGTTTTTGCTATATGTGTGATAGTAACGCTTCTGATGAGTTTTTTCCTGGATAGGACTTGGACGGGTAAGGCTATCAAAGCTACATCCCTTGATATAGAGGCTGCAATGATGTCAGGCATTAACCCGGCAAAAATTTATGCGCTAACATTTGCATTTGGCTCAGGACTTGCGGGGCTTTCTGGTTCTCTTCTATCCTTGACGCAGGCTTTTTCTCCAAATATTGCAGGTGGGTTGACTTTGAGGGCTTTTATAGTCAGCATTTTAGGTGGCTTAGGGCGTATAGAAGGTGCATTTTTGGGTGGTTTAGTTTTAGGAGTTGTTGAAACAATGAGTTCGTATGTTATTGGTGAGAGTTACAAAAATGCAATAGCTTTCGGCTTGATGGTGTTAATGCTTATTATTAAACCTTCGGGACTTTTGGGCAGAAAATATTATGCGGAGGTTAAACACTAATGCTGATTAAAAAACTCTTTTTATTTTTAATTTTTCTTTTGATTCTGGTGTTTTTACCGTTTGTAATATCAGGTTACTGGTTACGCGTTTTAACCCAAACCTTTCTTTTTGCCGCTATTGCAACAGGAAGCAACATTATTATAGGATACACAGGATACCCTGCGTTTGGTAATATAGCCTTTTTTGGCGTCGGCGCCTATGTTACAGGTGTTCTTATGACAAAATATGAGATGGGCTTTTTAGCAACACTACCATTTAGTGCTTTAGCTGGAATCATTTTAGCCTCTATACTTGGTATACCAATTTTAAGATTGAAAGGACATTATTTTGCTATTGCCACTGTTGGCATTATGGAAACTATAAGAGAGCTTGTTGATAATATGACAGAACTAACAGGTGGAGGACTCGGGCTTACGCTACCAATTATGCAGGGTGAGCCAGAGTTTATTTACAAATATTTTTATTTTGCCATGCTTATTTGTCTCGTTTTTGCCCTTCTGATTTCGTTTGTAGTTTCAAAAATTAAGTTGGGATATGCTTTAAAGGCAATCAGGGTAGATGAAGATGCTGCAAGCGTTATGGGCATAAATACACCACTGTATAAAACCGCTGCATGGGCAGTTAGTGCTGCGATAGTAGGCGTCTGCGGAGGAATTTATGCTTACTGGCTTAGTTATATAGATCCGCATACAGTTTTTGTAGGAACATATTCTGTTAAGATGTTTGCTATGATACTCTTGGGCGGTGGTACAACGGTGATTGGACCGATGTTGGGTGCTTTTATCCTTGAACTTATCTCAGAAGTAGTGTGGAGTAAATTTATAGCTATTCACGGTATGGTTCTGGGGCTTCTTATCATTTTTATCATTCTATTTTTGCCAAAGGGGCTTTTTGAGACCTTTAAAGGCGGTTTTAGTTTTAAAAAGCTTTTCAGCAATTTGAGAGAAAACAAACTTTAAGGGGAATATTATGGTGTTACTGGAAGCTAAAAATGTTGCCAAAAGTTATGGTGGTCTTAAGGTTCTAACTGACGTGACGTTTAATGTAAATAAAGGCGAAATTGTAGGAATTATTGGCCCTAATGGCGCTGGTAAAACAACATTTATGAATCTCGTTTCACGGCTGACAAACATAACAGGCGGTGTAATCAATTATAAAGGACAACCTATCAATAATAAAAAGCCACATGAAATTGCAAAACTTGGCATTGCAAGGACGTTTCAGGTTGTAAAACCATTTGGAGGTCTTTCTGTTCTTGAGAATGTAATGGTTGGTGCCTTTTATGGCAAAAGAAACGTAAATTCCAAAAAAGAGTCGATGGAAGTTGCTGAAGAAGCATTAAAAGTTGTTGGACTTGAAGATGTAAGGCATAAAGACCCCCGGATTTTACCTCTTGCAAAGCGTAAAAAATTAGAAGTTGCAAGGGCTCTGGCGATGGGACCAGATTTGTTGCTTTTGGACGAAGTAATGGCAGGACTTGGTGCTAAAGAACTTAATGATATGATGACAGAAATTATTAAGCTTAAAGAAAAAGGCATAACGATTATTGCTATAGAACATGTTATGAAGGCGATAATGGGTATTTCTGACAGGATAGTTGTCTTGCATTTAGGAAAACTTATTTGCGAAGGGACTCCGCAAGAGGTGGTAAAAAATCCAGCCGTTATTGAGGCTTATTTAGGTTCAAAATACGCAAAAAAGGAGTAATGCATGGCTCTTTTAGAGGTGAAAAATTTAAATACAGGATATGGCGATTTACAGATACTAAGGGATATTAATTTAGTTGTTGAAAAAGGCGAAATTGTATCACTTTTGGGTTCTAACGGTGCTGGCAAGACAACCTTTATGAGAACTGTTTTTGGCTTGAATAGGGTCTGGAGTGGAGAAATCATTGTTAATGGTGAAAATGTTGCAAATCAATCTTCCACCAAAGTTGTTAGCTCCGGTCTTAGCATTGTTCCTGAAGGTAGAAGACTTTTTGCAGGCATGACAGTTACAGATAATCTCGAGATGGGGGCTTTTACAAATAGAAAATCTATTAAAGAAAGAATCGAAATGATATTTTCTATTTTCCCTCGTCTTTATGAGAGACGCAATCATCTTGCTGGCGATCTTTCTGGAGGAGAACAGCAGATGGTTGCGATTGGAAGGGCGTTAATGAACAATCCTAAGGTTTTGCTGATAGATGAGTTTTCCTTGGGCTTAGCGCCGACTGTTGTTGAAAATCTTGTAAAAGTAGTTCAAAACATTCACGAAAATGGAGTGAGTATTCTTATTGTGGAACAGGATGTTCAGATGGTGCTTGAGCTAAGCCACAGAGCCTATGTTATGGAAACAGGTAGTATAGTTTTAACAGGTGAATCTAAGGAACTCATCAATAATTCTAAAATTAAAGAGGCGTATTTAGGCATCTAAAGGAGATTTTTATGTTGAAACCAACGCCAAGCTTTAGCGTTACTGTTCGCGTAGAGTATCCAAATGTTGTAGGAATGCTTGGAAAGCTTACATCTCTAATTGGTGAGTCAGGAGGTGACATAGGATCTATTGACATAGTTAAGATAAGCAAAAACACAATTACAAGGGATATAACCTTTTCCGGTGCAAACGAAGAACATGTTCACAAAATAGTTGATGTCATTAAAGGCATAGAAAACGTTAAGGTTAAGCATGTTACAGACAAAACCTTTGCTGTTCATCATGGCGGCAAAATTTCTATTCAGTTAAAGCATAACATTAACACAAGGGATGATTTATCAATGGTTTACACACCAGGAGTTGCAAGGGTGTGTATGGATATTTACAAAAATCCAAAACATGTGTACAACTTTACTATAAAAGGCAACGCTGTAGCAATTGTCACAGATGGAACTGCAGTTCTTGGGCTTGGTAATATTGGCCCTTATGCTGCATTACCTGTTATGGAAGGCAAGGCTATGCTTTTTAAGCAGTTTGCTGATGTTGATGCCTACCCGATATGTATTAACACAACAGAGACAGATGAGATAATAAAAACTGTCAAACTGATTTCTCCTGTATTTGGTGGTATTAATTTAGAGGACATCTCTGCCCCTCGTTGCTTCGAAATTGAGGAGAGATTGAGAAAAGAACTTGATATACCTGTGTTTCATGATGATCAGCATGGCACTGCGGTGGTGGTGCTTGCTGCGTTATACAATGCCTTAAAATTGGTTAAAAAGGAGATTGATAAAATTAAAGTAGTTGTTTCTGGTGCTGGTGCTGCAGGGCTTGCTTGTGTTAAGCTTCTTATTTATGCAGGTGTTGATGCTGGTAAAATTATTGTTTGCGACAGTAAAGGAAGTATTTATGATGGTAGAGAGAAAGGGATGAACAACTACAAGGTAGAGATTGCAAAAATCACTAATAAACAAATGATAAAAGGCACTGTGCATGACGCATTAAAAGGTGTTGATGTGTTTATAGGCACTTCTGGACCGGGGCTTCTTACAGGAGAGGACATAAAAAATATGGCTTCAGATGCCATAGTGTTTGCTATGGCAAACCCAGTTCCTGAGATTATGCCAGAAGAAGCTGTTCCATATGCAAGGATTATTGCCACTGGAAGATCTGACTATCCAAACCAGATAAACAATGTGCTTTGCTTCCCTGGCTTTTTTAGGGGCTTGCTTGATTCAAAGGCAAAAACTGTAACTTATGAAATGAAGATCGCCGCCGCACAGGCAATAGCGTCTTTAATTAAAACAAACGAACTTAACGAAGATTATATTATTCCATCACCGTTTGATAAAAGAGTACCGAAGGTTGTTGCAAAGGCTGTTGAGACTGTCGTAAAAAAAAGAAAACTTACAAAATAAAAAAGGGTGCCAGAAGGCACCCTTTTTTTTTCTTAGATGCCAAATCTCCCCGACTTTTTACCTTCAATAATTATTCCTACTACAGTAGGATCTGCAAGTGTTGTTGTATCACCAATATTTTCGAATTCGTTTTCAGCAACTTTTCTTAAAATTCTTCTCATAATCTTGCCACTTCTTGTCTTTGGCAGATTTGGAACGAAATGGAGTATATCAGGTGTAGCTATAGGTCCAATCTCCTTTCTAACATGCTGAATGAGTTCTTTTCTTAACTCTTCTGAAGCGGTAAACCCTTCTTTTAATATGACATAAGCGTATATGCCCTGACCTTTAATATCATGGGGCATACCTACAACCGCCGCTTCTGCCACGGATGCATGTGATACAAGGGCGCTTTCCACCTCAGCTGTACCAATACGATGACCGGAGACGTTTATAACGTCATCTACACGTCCCATCAACCAGAAGTATCCATCTTCATCCTTTCTTGCACCGTCACCAGTAAAGTATTTACCTTTAAACATAGTAAAATAAGTTTGTCTAAACCTTTCATGGTCGCCATACACCGTTCTCATCATTCCAGGCCATGATTTTTCAATAACAAGCTTTCCACCTTCGTTAACGCCAACTTCGTTACCGTTGTCGTCAACAACCTTTGGTACTACACCAAAAAATGGCAAGCCAGCAGAACCTGGTTTCTGGAAGGAAGCGCCAGGAATTGTAGCTATTAAATGCCCCCCAGTCTCTGTCTGCCACCAGGTATCAACAATAGGGCATTTGTTTCTGCCTATGTGTGTATTATACCATACCCATGCCTCTGGATTAATTGGCTCACCAACCGTGCCAAGAAGCCTAAGTGAAGATAGATTTCTTCCATTAGGCCACTGTTCTCCATCCCTCATCATCGCCCTTATAGCGGTAGGAGCTGTATAGAAAATGTTTACTCCATACTTTTCTACCACTTCCCAGAAACGATCTGGCTTTGGATAATTTGGTACGCCTTCAAAGACGAAAGAGGTTGCGCCAAAGGCAAGAGGTCCGTAAACGATGTAGCTATGGCCTGTTACCCAACCAATATCAGCTGTGCACCAGAATAAATCGTTATCTTTGTAGTCAAAAACATACTTGAATGTAGAGGTGACATACAATAAATAACCGCCTGTGGTGTGTAAAACGCCTTTAGGCTTACCGGTGCTTCCTGACGTATATAGAATAAACAGCGGATCTTCTGCATCCATCTTTTCTGGTTCGCAGTAGTCTTTTAATTCTGGATCTGCCATAAGCTCATGCCACCAGTAGTCTCTACCTTCTTTCATGTTGACTGGGTTGCCTGTCCTTTTAAAAACAACTACGGTTTTAATTGAAGATGCTTTTGGATCGTTTAATGCCTCATCAACATTTTTCTTTAGTGGCACGATCTTGCCTGCTCTTAAACCTTCATCAGCCGTAATTAAAAAGGTTGATTTTGCGTCATCTATACGATCAACGATGGACGAAGGGCTGAAACCAGCAAAAATTATGCTATGTATCGCTCCAATCCTTGAGCATGCAAGCATTGCAATTGGAAGTTCCAGTATCATAGGTAGATAAATTGTTACTCTATCACCTTTCTTAACTCCAAGCTTCTTTAACACGTTAGCAAATCTGTTGACTTCTCTGTAAAGTTGTCCATAAGTTAATGTTCTGGTTTCGTAATTATCGCCTTCCCAAATTAAAGCAGCCTTATTTCTTCTCCATGTCTTGATATGCCTGTCCAGACAATTGTAGCTAACATTGAGCTTTCCCCCCTTGAAATACTCAATCTTAGCATTCTCAAAATCATAATTTTCAACCTTCTGCCAATCGGTGCTATACCAGTCAAGCAGTTCCTTAGCCAAATCACCCCAGAATCCTTCAGGATCATTAACTGAACGATCATAAAGACGTTTGTACTCTTCGTAACTCTTAATATACGCTTGCTCAACAAACTCTTTTGGTGGGTCGAATTTTCTCGACTCCTGTTTTAAAGACTCCATCTTTTCTGCCATAAACTCCCTCCTCCTTTATTTTTGTAAATCATCTTTTATCATATTGAATGTTACTCAGTCAAGCAAATTAGTAAAACAAAACGACTTTGTGAAAAAAATAATTTTTAAATTTAAAAACAGGGTTTTAAAATTCTTGACATTTAAGTTTAAAAATGATTACATAGTATTGTAGATTTAAAACGATTTTTGTTTTATGAATTTTTTGTATTTGTTGTTTAAAAATAAAATTAAAAAATTGTAATAGAAAGGAGATTGGCTATTTATGAAGTTAAAAGAAAGAAAAAAAAGTAAAAAGGAGTATGTGATTCAATCTGTAGTTCATGCAATTGATTTATTAGAGGCTTTTAAAGGGGATACAGATGAGTTAGGCGTTACGGAGCTAAGTAAAAAGCTTTCATTACATAAAAATAACGTTTTTCGCTTGCTTGCTACCTTAGAGCTACGTGGCTATATAGAACAGGATAAACAGACTGGTAACTATAAACTTGGCGTGAAGGTGCTTGAGTTAGGACAGCAGTTTGTGAAACATCTTGGTCTTTTGAGACAGGCGCATCCTGTTATGCGTGACCTTTTGGCTAAATGCAACGAGAATATTTATATTAGTGTTTTAAGAGGCAACAACTGTGTTTACATAGATGGTTTAGAAGCAAATCAGGTAGTAAAAGTTACATCAAGGATAGGCAACAGGCTGCCACTTCACGCTACTGCATCTGGTAAGGTATTGCTCGCCAACGAAACTGAGGATGAGCTACTAAAATATTTCCCACAGGAAGAATTGAAAAAATTTACTGATAATACAATTATTTCTCGTAAAGAACTGTTCGAACAGATAGAGCACGCTCATGAAAATGGTTATGCACTTGATATGGAAGAGCTGGATTTAGGCGTGAGATGTGTTGCCGCCCCGATTCGTGACTATACAAGAAAGGTTGTTGGAGCAATCTCAATTTCTGCCCCATCACTAAGAATGGATGACGACAAGATAAAAAATTTCTTTGTTCCGCTTGTTAAAGAAGCGGCAAAAGAAATTTCGCATAGGCTTGGGTTTTTAGAAGAAAATTGACAGCAAAAATCAGTATGTTATAACTTCTATCAACAATTGAAAGTTCAGATGTTGCGCCTTGTTTTTTATTTATACTAAATTTTTTTTTGTATCAATAAAAAAACATTGACACGTTATTTTTTTACTGTTATATTTCATAAACAAAATAATGTTTTAAAAAGGGAGGGTTTATGGAACAAAAGGGGAGTAAGGTGGAGTTAATTCCGCCTCAGGTGAAAAGCTTTTTAAAGTGGGGGTACGAAGATTTAGAAGGTTTCTGGGAAAATGCGGCTTTATGTTCAATGGATGAGATTTATTGGTTTAAAAAATGGGACAGATGTTTTGAATGGCAGTATCCAACATTCAAATGGTTTGTTGGCGGATTAACTAACATATGTTTTAGTGCGGTTGACTACAATGTAATGAAAGGTCGTGCTGGAAAGGCTGCGATAATTTCTGAAATAGCAGAAACGGGAGAGACAAGGGTAGTCACCTATGGTCAACTTTTACATCTTGTAAAACAATATGCAGCTGCCTTAAGAGGAATGGGGGTAAAGAAAGGCGATAGGGTAGTTATCTATATGCCTATGGGTATAGAGCCAGTGGTAAGTATGCTTGCTTGCGCAAGGATTGGCGCAATCCATGTGGTCATATTTGCCGGATTTTCATACAAAGCAGTTGCGGATAGAGTGAACTTATCTGGTGCAGAATATATATTGACGCAGGATGTCAACCACAGAAGAGGGGCAACTATAGAACTCAAAAAGGTTATTGACGATGCGTTGAACGAGGTGCCTGAAGGACAGGTAAAAAAAGTAGTCGTGCTTAAGAAGACTCATGACACAGAAAGGCCAATGAAGCCTGGTAGAGACATATTTTGGGAAGAGTTTCTAAGTTACGCAGAGGGACAAAGCAGTGAGGTAGAGATGATGGAGTCAAACGAACCATTATTTTTACTTCCTACATCTGGAACTACCGCAAAGCCAAAGGTTACGGTCCATGTCCATGGTGGTTATCAACAGTATGTTTATTCAATGGGACAGTGGATATACAAGATAAGACCGAATGATGTCTGGTTCGCAACTTCTGACATTGGCTGGATTGTTGGACATAGTTATAACGTTTATGGTCCTTTAATATCTGGATGTACAACAGTATTATACGAAGGAACACCTGACTACCCAAGGAAAGATATGATTTTCGACGTCATCGAAAGGAATAAAGTTTCTGCTTTATGGATATCTCCAACAGGAGTTAGGGGTTTGATGAAATTAGGTATTGAAGAGGCAAGAAAGCATAATTTGTCTTCTGTAGAAAGGGTCTTCTGTGCAGGCGAAGTGTTAAATCCTGCTGCGTGGGAGTGGCTACAGAAAGAAGTATTTGAAGATAAAATACCTGTCATAGACCATATGTGGCAAACAGAGACATCAGGACCGGTCATCGCAAATCCTTACGGGCTGACAATGTATCCCATTAAGCCGGGCTCATCTTCTTTAGCGGCACCTGGTGTACAGGTTGATATTATTGATGAAAAAACCGGTAGACCTTGCGAGCCGGGTGAAAAAGGCATCTTTGTGATTAAAAAACCTTTTCCGGGACTTACCCCAACACTCTGGGGAGAACCAGAAAGATATAAAACAGATTATTGGGAAAAGATTGACACATTGAAAGGAATGTATTGCTCAGGTGATGGTGCGTATCGTGACGAGGACGGCTACATCTGGTTTGTTGGACGTTCTGATGAAGTAATTAAGATTTCTGCTCATAGAATTGGAACCATTGAGATTGAGAATGCACTTATATCTCATCCAGCAGTTGCAGAATCTGGTGTTTCTGGCGTTCCAGATGAGTTCAGAGGAGAGGTCGCTTGTGCATTTGTAGTTTTAAAAACAGGCTATACACCTTCAGAGGAGCTAAAGAAAGAATTAATCCAGCATATTAGAAATGTGATGGGACCTATTGTAGTTATGAAGGATATTCAGTTTGTTAAGATGCTTCCTAAAACAAGAAGTGGCAAGATTATGAGACGTGTAATGAAAACACTATGGCTGGGTAAGGATTTGGGAGACCTTTCTACGATAGAAGATGGAGCTTCGGTTGAAGAAATTAAAGAAGCCATAGGCAAGATGAAAGAATAAGTTTTTTGGCAGATTAAAAAAAGGGGGCTTTTTTAGCCCCCTTTTTTTATTGAACAATTAAAGCTTTTAGAACAATCCTTTTACCTTTCCAGTATTAACATCCACATCTATTCTTCTGTATGCGGGGTCGGATGCTGTTCCGGGCATAAGTTTAATAGGCCCAGCAACGGGGACGATAAATCCAGCACCTTTAAAGACCAATATGTCTCTAACAAAAAGCTTCCAGTTTTTTGGCACTCCCTTTATATTAGGATTGTCAGAAAGACTTAAGTGTGTTTTCACCATGCAGGTTCCAAGCTCAGAAGAAGCCGGGTCTGCTTCTAAAGCCTTAGCCTTCGCCAATGCTTCTGGTGAATATTCGACATCATTGGCTCCATAAACATTAGTAGCGATGAGTTTAATCCTTTCCCTTAATGGGGTAGAAAGTTCATATAAGAATTTAAAATTTGTAGGCTCATTGCATGCATCTGTTACAGCATCTGCTAGCTCTAATGCACCCTCTCCACCATACTGCCAATGTTTAGATAAAGCAACTCTTGCACCAGCCTGTTCGCAAAGTCTTCTAACCGTCTTAATTTCATTTTCAGTATCAGTATAAAATGCGTTAATACAGACAACAGGATTTGCACCTGATTTTTTAACTACGTTAACCATATGCAGTAAGTTTTCACATCCTTTTTCTACAAATCCGATATTTTCTTTACTGTACTCTTCAGGCAATGGTCTTCCAGGAATAGGAAGTGGAGCACCACCATGACTCTTTAATGCCCTGACAGTTGCTACAATAACTACAGCATTGGGGGTAAGCCCAGAATATCTGCACTTTAGGTTCCAGAATTTTTCAAATCCAATGTCAGCTGCAAAACCAGATTCTGTAACATTGTAATCAGCCAACTTCAATGCAACTTTATCAGCGATAACAGATGACTGTCCTATTGCTATATTTGCAAAAGGTCCAGCATGCACGAAAACAGGCTGTCCTTCTATTGTCTGAATCAAATTAGGATTAAGTGCGGGCATCATCCATGCCGTCATTGCGCCTGCCACATCAAGGTCTTCACAGGTAACAGGTTTGCCTGATTTGCTATAACCGACAACAATTTTCCCAATTCTCTCCCTGAAATCTTTCAGATCTTTTGCAACTGCAAGTATAGCCATAACTTCCGAGGAGACAGCAATGTCAAAACGGGATTCCATCATAAAACCGTCCTGTTTTCCACCAAGACCAATAATAATCTTTCTCAATGCTTGAGCACAGAAGTCCATTATCCAGCCCATCTGAACGTTTCTTGGGTCGATATCAAGCCTTTTAAGACCTCTTTTGGCAAGCTCTTCATCAGTGTAGTTAAATTCGTGCTGCATCCTTGAAGTTAAAGCTACCATAGCAAGGTTGTGTGCATTCATAATCGCATTGATATCACCGGTGAAACCCAATGAAAACTCTGTTAGCGGAATACACTGTGAGAGACCACCACCAGCTGCCGAACCCTTTACGTTCATTGTAGGACCGCCAGAAGGCTGTCTTATTGCAGCACAAACCTTTTTCCCTCTTCTACCTAATCCCTGAACAAGACCAATGGTTGTTGTTGACTTTCCTTCCCCGAGAGGTGTTGGTGTAATAGCTGTAACGTCAATGTACTTGCCATTTGGTTTGTCTTTTAATCTTTCCAATACCTTCTGATAATCAACCTTAGCGATGTAGTGTCCGTAGGGCAGTAACTCTTCATCTGTCAATCCTAACTCTTTTGCGATCTGTTTAATTGGCTTCATTGTTTTTTCAGCTTCTTCTGCAATCTGCCAATCTTTGAGTTCACCTCTTCCTAACTTTTCCGAGAACTCTTTAAATGTCTGTTCACTTAGCGGCATAATACCCCTCCTCATGTTTTTATTTATTGCATTTTTGGCAATAATCAAAAATTAATAAAGATTTTTAGCAAAAAAAGCTAAAAGCAATTTTGATATGTCTCCTCCCCCAAAAAAACAAAAAGTTTAAGATAAAGTTTTGAATAACTATTATCACATTTTATAAAATAATATCAAGGTTTTTTTTAACATTGTGGTTGGTGTATTTAAAAATTACATATGGTTTTCAAATATTTTGCTGACATACTGAGTGTTTTACTTTTACTATTCTGTCTTATCCTTTGCCTTAAATATCTCACTTTCTGCCAAAAATTTTTTTGATTAAATACTTTGAATAATTTATAATTAAACAACGTGAGAAGTGTAATTACATCTCTTTTCTTACTGCTTATAACTGTTAATTCAGCCCTCGCTATTAATCTGCATAGCTTCAAAAAGAAAAATATTATTGTTAATGGAAGGCCATTAACAGTTTTTCTTGCAGACAGTAGCAAAAAGAGAGAGCAAGGTTTGTCAAATATTAATCTTGAAACATTAAAAGCAAATGGTGTTGATGGAATGCTTTTTGTCTTTGATAGTGATGACGAGAAAACTTTTCAGGCATGGTTTATGAAATTTGATTTACTTTTGTTAGCTCTGCAAAACACAACTAATAATAATACATATAAAATATATGACCGTAAAGTTTTGAACATCGGAACAACCACCAAGATTAAAGGCAAATATATATTAGAAATTCCACTAAGTAATTCGCTTATCAATGGGCGCTAACTCACCTTTTTTAAAGTCAAACTTTATAACTATTTCAAACATTTATAGCTACAATTACCAACATTGAGTTTCCTTTAAAACTAACGTTATATTAAAAAAAGTAAATTTTGTGTTGACCTATTGCAGCTTTTATAGTATAAATTTATTAGATTAAAAAAATGTAAATATTTTAATTAAAAAATATTAATAATGGCATACAATTTGCAACTACCCAATGTAGAGAACTAAAAAAGATATTGATGGGAGGTTTAAAATGCTAACTAGTAGAAGGCATGAAAATAAAAAAACAAAAGGTTTCATTCCCATCTTCTTAGGTGCAATAATAGTAATTGTTAGCTTGTGTTATAACGTAGGATACTCCGCTGTTTCACTGAATTTATATCAGATACTGGGTGAGGATAAAGGATTTGCAACACCACTTGGAGCTACAGTTGACGCAAGCAATAATGTTTATATCGCAGACTATACAGCGGGTAAAATCTTTAAGTTAACTCCCCCACCAACCATTAATGTTACAGCGTTTATCACTATAGAAAAGCCAGTTTCAGTTGCCTATTATAATAACAAACTTTATGTTGTTTCTGAATCGGTGGGCGGTCGCGTTTACAATGTGTCAGACGGTAGCTATGCAAATATTTCCTTTGGTACGGGCTATGGTGATTACAGGGATATTAAAAAACCAGCTGATATTGTCATTGATGGTGGTGGATATATCGATGTTGCAGATATGTATGATAACTCAATTAAAAGGTATGACTCTTCGGGGGCATTTTTTGAGGTTATTGGAGGTGCATTCCCGATATCACAACCAACTACTTCTTTTGGAAATGGGAAGTTTTATATAATTACAACTGTCGCTTATGATTCGGGGACTAACAGGTTATTGGCGGGAGATACAGGAAATGCTTCAGCTTATGTAAAAGTTGGCAGCACATATAGCTATAAAACGAAAACATGGACAAAATCAACTAAGCTTTCTGGCAGACCAAAAGGAAAGGTACAAGTATATAATTTATCAAATTCTACTTGGATAAGACAAGCATTGGTGCATGGAGGTAGGGGTGATTATGGGCAAGTTTATACGGTGGCAGGCCTTTGGGTGGATTCAACTAATAATCACATCTACGTGGTGGATTCTCAAAACAAAAAAATTGTTGTAATAGATAATTTTGCAAATGATGCTAAAGCGCCTCTCTGGAGTACAAGATCTGCGCAAGATCAACTTCAATTGAATGTCAACGAAACTGCAGTTGCAGATGCACCTGAACAAGAACCAATAAATAATCCTACAAGATATTCAGTCATACAGGGCGTATATGATTTAAGCAGCTATTTTGGATTTTTTAAGGATGTTGTAAAAGCTGGCAACTATCTTATAGTTACAGATAAAACAGGCAAGGTTTATTATTTAAGTGTGACAATATATTAATTTGCGGGGAAGGAAGAAGATGATGAAGTTGAGATTTTTTAAAGTTATTCTATTTTGTGTTGTTATGTTAGTTTCATATCAGGTTATGGCGAAGGGTCCGC
>JBBIPZ010000024.1:0-33555 GCA_037442505.1 Deltaproteobacteria bacterium
ATAGTACATCAATATGGATTTACTGGGTTTAGATTGTCCAATCAATATGTTGAAATAATCCCACTTCCCCCTGTCACCCCCACCAACCATCCTATCGTAAACCAAATCGAAGGGCTGGTGGATAAAATCATAGAAACCAAAAGGCAGGACAAAAATGCCGACACCAGCCCCTGGGAGCAGGAGATAGATAGGCTGGTGTACGAGTTGTATGGGTTGACGGTGGAGGAAATTAAAATTGTTGAAGAACAAAAGGGCTCATGTCAATAATCTTTCTTAAGTTTAAGCACCTATATACATTTTTCTCATCAAACAAAAAGGGGACAGGTCAATAATTCTTTTTCTTTGGAACTTTGTCCATCAGAATGGCAATTACAAACTTAAAAAAAATTACTAAAAAAAACTTGCATTGCGAAAATTTAAGTATTAAACTCAACATATAAACAAAATTTTATATATTGAAGGAAAACAGTTATGCTTAAAAACTTTGTTGAATATGTTGTTTATACGCTTTTTGGTATGGAAAGAGGTAAGGCGTTATCTGATGCACTTGAGTTTTTTATTTATGATACTCTGAAGATTTTTCTTCTTTTATCTGTTATTATTTTTGTCGTCTCTTTTATAAGGAGTTTCTTTCCCCCGGAAAAGACAAAGAAAATTCTTTCACATAAAAAAGAATTTATTGGTAATATCCTGGCTGCACTATTGGGTGTTGTCACACCTTTTTGTTCCTGTTCTGCAGTGCCGCTTTTTATTGGTTTTATTGAATCAGGAGTGCCCTTGGGTGTTACATTTTCGTTTCTTATCTCTTCTCCTATGGTTAATGAGGTCGCTTTGGTTATGCTGTGGGGGCTTTTTGGTTGGAAGATTGCTTTGATTTATATTTCGACGGGTCTTCTTGTCGCGGTTTTTGGAGGTATTGTTATTGGAAGGCTTAAACTGGAGAAGTGGGTAGAAGAGTATGTTTATCAAATTAAGTTTGGTGGTGATGCTGGTGAAGTAATCAAGCCTTCATTTAAAGAAAGGATTGTTTATGCTAAAGCCAATGTGTATGATATTTTGCGTAAGGTCTGGATTTATATTGTGATTGCTATTGCTATAGGCGGTTTTATTCACGGTTATGTGCCACAGGATTTTCTTGTTAGATATGCTGGAAGGGGAAATATTTTTGCTGTTCCTGTAGCGGTTGTGCTTGGTGTGCCTTTATATTCTAATGCTGCTGGTGTAATTCCGATAGTTTATGCACTTATGCAAAAAGGGCTTTCACTCGGAACTGTTTTAGCATTTATGATGGCTGTAACGGCCCTGTCACTTCCTGAAATGATTATTTTAAGGAAGGTTTTAAAGCCCAAACTACTTGTAGTTTTTGTGAGTATAATGACTGTGACTATAATTTTTGTTGGTTATTTGTTTAACCATCTTATATAAGGAGAATGTTTATGATAACTGTTACTGTGGAATGGCAAAGGCTTGTTGATGAAAAGGGCGAAACCTGTGACAGATGTAATAAAACTTATGTAAATCTTGAGAGGGTTATAAGTCTTGCCATGCCTTTCTTAGAAAATTTTGGCATCAGGATAGAATTTTTAAAAAAAGCCATTTCTATGGAGGATTTTCAGAAAAACCCACTACTATCTAACCAGATCATAATAGATGGCAAGCCTATAGAGCAGATGCTATCTCTTCAAGTAGGACAATCTACCTGTTGTGGGCCCTGTGGTGATAATGAATGTCGAACTATAATTGATGGGAATGTTGAAAAAGAAGATGTTGAAGAAAGGCTTATTTTGAAAGCTATTTTAAAAACTCTTGTAGAAAAACTATAAAGGAGGAATTTTCATGGAAATTCTTGTTTTAGGTCCTGGTTGTGAAAATTGTAAGAAACTT
This sequence comes from Deltaproteobacteria bacterium, assembly GCA_037442505.1. Lineage (GTDB taxonomy): Bacteria > CALINM01 > CALINM01 > CALINM01 > CALINM01 > JBBIPZ01. Next base: position 1,885 of record JBBIPZ010000024.1, read on the forward strand.
TACGAAACAACAAAGAAGGCTATCTCTGAACTTGGGATTGATGCAGAAATTAAAAAAATCGAAGATATACCAACAATTATGAAGTACACTATGAATACACCAGCACTTGTTGTAAATGGTAAAACTGTTCATAGTGGTAAACCATTACCTGATGTGGAAAAGGTGAAAAAACTTATCGGAGGTTGAAAATGGAGGTAAAAGTAAAGATCTTTTTTGCTAATATTTCTTCTGAAGAGGCACAGAAGTATCTCTGGGATTTTTTGGATAACCTGAAGGCACAGGAAAAAGTTAAAGACTATGAGTTTGAGATTAAAACTGAAAAAGGAACAATAACTCACAGATGTGTCTTAGATAGTGGCAAAGTTATTGCCTGAAAACTTTAATCAAGGAGGTGCCGTGGCACTTAATGATGTGTTAGCTATTTATAAAGCCCTTTCAGATGAAACAAGGCTTAAAATATTGAAGCTCCTTGAAAATGGTGAACTTTGTGTTTGTGACCTTGTTGCGGCTTTCAATACTGTTCAGCCAAAGATATCTTTCCACCTGTCCATTTTAAAGGAGACAGGCTTGATCAAGGATAGAAAAGAGGGCAAATGGTCTTACTATTCTTTAAATGATAATAATCTTTTTAAAAGGTTTTTGCTGCTATCAACCTTTGAACAAATTGATGATACTGAAATAGAGTTAGAAAAGCAAAGGCTTGCTAAATTTATTGAAGAAAAAAAAACAAAAAAGATGGTAGAACTATGCAAATGCTTAAAATAATGTTTTTATGTACGGGCAACTCCTGTAGAAGCCAGTTGGCAGAAGGTCTTGCTAATTTTATTGGTAAGGGCAGGCTAAAAGCCTATTCAGCAGGCTTAAATCCAGCTGGTTATGTCCATCCTAAAGCGATAGAAGTAATGAAAGAGATTGGTGTTGATATCTCTAATTATGTTTCCAAACAGATTGACGAAAATTTACTAAAAGAAATGGACTATGTGATTACATTGTGTGGTGATGCAGAAGAAACCTGTCCAATGACCCCACCTGATATAAAAAGGCTCCATTGGGGGCTTCCCGATCCGGCAAAAGCAACAGGAAGCGAGGAAGATGTTTTAAAAGTCTTTAGAAAGGTCAGAGATGAAATAAAAGAAAGAATCGTAAATTTAATGAGGGAGGTAGTAGATGGAGAAAGTAAGTAAAAGATTATCTTTTCTTGACAGGTATTTGACTTTATGGATCTTTCTTGCAATGTTTGTTGGTGTCTTTTTGGGATATATTTATCCACCAGTCACAGATTTTATCGACCTTTTTCAATATGGCACTACAAATGTGCCCATAGCCATAGGACTTATACTTATGATGTACCCGCCACTTGCAAAAGTTAAGTATGAAGAGTTGGGAGAAGTTTTCAGAGACAAGAAGGTTCTTACTCTATCACTTATTCAAAACTTGATAGTTGGTCCCATGCTAATGTTTTTTCTTGCTATAACATTTTTGAGAAGTTATCCGCACTATATGTATGGTCTTATAATGATAGGTCTTGCCAGATGTATAGCGATGGTAATTGTCTGGAATGATTTGGCTTGTGGTGACAGGGAGTATGCAGCAGGACTTGTTGCCTTAAATTCAATCTTTCAGGTGCTATTTTTCTCTGTGTATGCGTATATTTTTATCACAGTGCTCCCGCCAATCTTTGGTTTAAAAGGAACAACAGTACAGGTAACAATGGGACAAATTGCTGAGAGTGTGTTTATTTATCTTGGTATCCCCTTTATTGCTGGTGTTCTCTCAAGAATCATAGGGCTTAAAACAATGGGTAGAGAATGGTATGAAAAAAAGTTTATTCCCAGGATTAGTCCTATTACACTGGTAGCACTGCTTTTTACCATAGTTGTTATGTTTACTCTGAAAGGAGAATATATTGTTAAGCTGCCTCTGGATGTAATTCGTGTCGCCATTCCTTTGTTATTTTATTTTGTTCTGATGTTTATCATTTCATTTTTTCTCAGTAGAAAGACCGGGGCAAATTACGAAAAATCAGCAACTCTTTCCTTTACTGCGGCAGGTAATAATTTTGAGCTTGCAATAGCTGTTGCTGTAGCTGTTTTTGGGTTAAACTCTGGAGAAGCTTTTGCAGCGGTTATAGGACCACTTGTAGAAGTGCCTGTATTGATTAGTCTTGTTAAGCTGGCTCTTTATTTCCAGAAAAAGTTTTTTAAAGACCAGTATTGCAAGGTCGAAGGTGTTGAAGTACCATGAAATGCAAAGCTGTTTTGCAGATTACTGATAGTGAGTTAGAGGAGCTAAGAGAAGTTGTTTTAAAAAATGATGTACAATCGGCATTTAAGCTTTTGGCTAAAATCAATAAGGCTATAGATGATTTTGTTGAGCCTCATTGAAGGCCTGTATTTGAGCTCTCGGGAAGGGCACCTTTTATGGGAGGTAAATAGTTATGAAAGGTAAAGCTGTGGTTACGTTTGAGATGGATGATATTATGCAGATAAAGCAAATATTAATGGATGCTGAGGGCAAAGAAGCCCTTGCTTTTTTAAAAAAGGTGATTAAGAAGATTGAGGAGTCTGAAAACAAAGGATTAAATGCTAATGAAGGGGCATCACTGCCAAAATAATAAATTTTTCGATTTAAGGAGATTAAATGAAGAAGACTATTTTCGTAATGATGATTTTTTTGTTTGTAAATGCTGTCAGTTTTGCTGCAGATTTTCTAACACCAAAGCTGCAAAATGCCAAGAAAAATAATAAATTTGTGATGCTTGAGTTAGGTTCTAAGGGGTGTATCCCCTGTGAAAAAATGAAGCCTGTTATGGAAAAACTTACAAAAAATTATGGAAAAAAGCTTGAAGTTATCTTTGTTGATGTTAGAGAAAATCCTGATATCGCAAAAAAGTGGGGAGTGTATGTGATACCAGTTCAGGTTTTTCTTGATAAAAACGGAAAAGAAGTTCATAGACATATTGGGTATTACCCTTATGAAGATATTGTTCCTGTACTGAAGAATATGGGACTTTAAAATGGAAGAATTCTTTAAAAATGTAGAGCTTTTAATCCAGCAGCACCATTTTATAGCCTATTTTGCCGTTTTTATAGGTGGGTTGATATCAGCTGCAAGCCCCTGTGTTTTAGCCGCAATACCATTAATAATTGGCTATGTTGGTGGTTATTCTGAAGGTGACAGAAAAAAGGCAGCTCTTTTTTCTCTTGTATATATAGTTGGATTATCAATCACGTTCACAGTATTTGGTATAGCCGCATCCTTCGTTGGTAAGCTTTTAATGCTCCTTGGAAAATGGGTATATATTGTTTTTGCTCTAATCTTAATAGTTATGGGGCTAAACTTGATGGGAATATTAAATTTTTCTCTTTCTTTACAGAAGTCAACAAATGTAAAGAGGAGGGGGCTTTTAGGTGCATTTCTTCTTGGAGTGATAACTGGTTTCATTTCCTCACCCTGTGCTACACCTGTATTGGCTGTAATTCTTACTTATGCTGCGACTGAAGGTGATATTTTATATGGTGGTTCTCTGCTTTTCACTTATGCTATTGCTCATTGTAGTCTTATATTTTTTGCAGGCCTTTCCGTGGGAATAGCAGAAAGTCTTATAAAGTCTAAAAGCATTAACAACTTTTCTATCTGGGCAAGACGTGTTTCTGGATTTGTGATTGTTATAATTGGTGTTTACATAATCTATTCAAATATAGTTTAGGTGGTGTACAATGAGACCTGTTTGTAAGTGTTGGTGGAAAGGATACCAAATAAATTTGCCGTTCAGTTTATTGAAATTTCTAAAAAAACGTAGGAAGCAAAAAATGTTAAATTTTAACGAGCTTGTAGATATAGGTTTAAAGTTTCATGGTCATAAATGTACTGCTATGCCGATGGGTCTTAAAGCAGGTTTATATGCAATGGAAAAGTTAGGTGTTGAAAGTGTAAAGGATGGTCAGCTTCATACAATACTAGAAATTAGATGAAGATCATTGTGCTACATGTTTTGCAGATGGTGTTCATGTTGCCACAGGTTGCACGTTTGGTAAGGGAAACATTAGTAAAGCTGGATATGGCAAGTGGGGGCTAACTCTGATTGACAAAAAAACGAAAAAAGCTGTTAGGGTAGTGCCAAAGGCAGAAGTAATGCAAAAAAACAAAGAGACAGAGTTTATGAAACTAAGAAAATCAGGCACTCCGGCATCCTTAGTTCCAGAAGAAATTGTTCAACCTTATTTGATATGGTTATTAATGCTCCTTTTGAAATGCTTTTCAATGTGTCAGAGGTTTTTGATTATAATTGGCAGGATAAACCCCACAGCTTTGATACTGTTTGTTCCAGTTGTGGAGAGATGGTGGTAGAAAAAAACGCAAGGGTGAAAGCAGGTAATATTATATGTCTACCATGTTCTGAGTATGAAAAAAATAATTTATCTGGGAGGGGGATAACCCCTCCCCAGCTTAAGTTTTATGGAATCTAAAAAGTCAAAAATTTCATTAATCTCACTTCTGTGGGAGTTTTTAAAAATAGGTTCTATCGGTTTTGGTGGTGGTATGTCTATCATCGCACTGATGGAAAAGGAACTTATAAGAAAGCGTAAAGTTATTGAATTAGAAGAGTTTCTTCACGGCATCGCCTTTGGGCAGGTGCTTGGCCCTTTTGCTGTAAATATGGCAATATTTATAGGGATGAGACTTTATGGAGTTGTTGCTGGAGTTTTATCTGCCATATTTTTTATGCTTCCTTCGGTTACATTAGTGATTATACTTTCAGCGATTTATTTTACTTATCATACCATACCTTCTTTGCAATCAGCTCTTTTTGGCTTAGGTCCTGTAGTCATAGCGTTAATTATATCTGCGGCATGGTCTATGGGTAAAAAGGCGTTAAATAATATCCTTGCCTACCTTATCGCGTTGATTGCCCTTGGTCTGGCTTTTTACAAGATAAACCCGGCTTATATTTTAGTTTTTGCTGGCTTAATAGGTATAGTGAAGGGGTTGCTAAAAGAAAATGAAAACTTGCCTTTTAAAAGGTTTTTAATGGCAGTTCCGTTTTTCTATTCAAATGCCAAAATTGCTACTTTACCAGAGCTTATATTCAATTTTTTAAAGACTGGCTTTGTGTTCTTTGGTGGTGGTTTTGTTCTTGTTCCTGTGCTTCATAAGGAGCTGGTTTTGCAACTAAAGTGGTTAACAGAAAGGGAGTTTATTGATGGTGTTGCTATCAGTAATTTGACGCCGGGCCCTATTGCTGTACTTGCTACCTTTGCAGGGTATAAAGTTTATGGTACTTTTGGTGCGATTATTTCAACAACGACATTATTTTTGCCCGGTGTAATACTTATGCTCTTATTGACAAAAGGTTATGATCTACTTAAAGATGCTAAACTTTTTCAATATTTTCTTTCTGGTGTAACTCCTGCGGTTATTGGACTGGTAGTAAATGCTGCGATTAAACTTGCATCTACAAGCTTTACAAATCCCGCATCTTATATAATCTTTGTTTTTTCGTTGCCATTACTGATAAGATTCAAATGGCACCCAGCCTTTGTGCTGGCAATAGGTGCTATTCTTGGCATGTTAGGGGTGGTAAGATGAAAGAAATTATCTATTTTGATTACAACTCTACTACACCTGTTGATCCACTCTGAAAAAGGGGCTTTACGTGCCTAAGCATCAATTCTTTTCCATTGAAAAAGATTGTAGAACATTCAACATTTACAGGGATAATATAACACTCATAAAGCTTGTAGATGAATAAGAGGCTTTGCGTGACCTTGAGTATATATCTAACATTTTTGAAGAAGTTTTGAAAAACAAAGACTCAATAACGCCTGACTATTCGCAGATCAAACCACCTTCATCACTTGAAATTCTAAAATATCTACCAAAGACAAACTGTAAGATTTGTGGGGAAGAATCATGTTTTGCTTTTGCGGTTAAGGTAGCAAATGAGGAGAAAAATATTATCCTTTGCCAGCCCATATTTACTGAAGAATACAAAGAAAAACGTGGCAAATTACTCAACTTTCTGCTTGAAGCTAACCTGGATGTACCTTTAGAACTGGGATGAAAAAAAACAAGACAGCCTTATTGTATTTTTAATTTTCATAAAACTTTCATTATTTTTTCATAATTTTTCCAAAATTGAAAATTAAAATTAAAACGTAATCAAAATTAAAGTTTAGGAGGAAAAGTTATGAAAAAAGTTTCGTCATCTATTTTTGTAGTATTTTTTGTGTTGGTAGCAGCATCAATTTGTTTTGCAGGTCCATGGAAAGGATGGAGAGGAAGTGGAGGTTGGGGGGTAAATAGTCAATACCATAAATTTTTTGATCCGAAAACGATTGAAACTATCAGTGGTGAGGTTGTATCAGCTGAAAAATTTGTGCCTTTCAAAGGTATGAGCTATGGGGTTGTTTTGACAATCAAGACAGATAAAGAGACGTTACAGGCTCATTTTGGCCCGGTTTGGTATGTAGAAAGGCTTGATGTAAAGTTGGAAAAGGGAGACAAACTTGAAATTAAAGGCTCAAAAACCACATTTTTAGGTAAACCGGTGATCATTGTGTCTGAATTTAAGAAGGGTGATGCTGTTTTTGTTTTACGTGATTCAAATGGATATCCAATATGGGCGGGTTGGAGAAGATAATAAAAGTAGCTGAAAACGTTAAACAGCCCTGCGCTTGATATCTGAAGGCAGGGCTGTTTTTTTGTGCAAAACAAAACACTTAATCATATTCTGCCTTTATTGTATAATCAATTTAGACATGCTTTTATTGCAGATTTTTCTTTTCATACTTGGATTTGTGTTCCTTATATACGGTGGCAATCTTCTTGTAGATGGTGCGTCTTCGCTTGCCAAGAATTTGAGGATTAGCGACCTCGTGATTGGTTTAACCATTGTATCTTTTGGAACATCAGCGCCAGAGTTAACAGTAAATATTCTGGCGTCTATCCAGAATAAATCTGATATTACGATTGGTAACGTTATAGGCAGTAATATTGCAAACATTTTACTTATCCTTGGAGCAACAGCGTTTTTAGCACCTGTTTCTGTCAAACATTCGACTATATGGAAAGAAATACCTTTCAGTATGCTTGCTGTGATTGTTTTTTTTATTATGGCAAATGATCAGCTTTTTAATAACGATGGCAAAAATGTAATTAGCAGATCAGATGGTTTTTTGTTGGTATGTTTTTTTATAATATTTCTCGCTTATGCAATAAGTTTATCAAGGCAGAGCTCTGAGGAACAGCTTGTTCCAGCCAAGTATCGTATTATTATTTCGATAGTTTTAATTATCGTAGGCTCGGTCGGGCTTACTGTTGGTGGTGAAATGGTAGTTGACTCAGGTTCAAAAATTGCGAGGGCATTGGGTGTGTCTGAGGCTTTTATTGGATTTTCGTTAATCGCATTAGGTACGAGTTTGCCGGAACTTTTTACAAGCATTATCGCTGCATTAAAGAAAAATTCTGATATCGCCGTTGGCAATGTTGTGGGGTCTAATATTTTTAACATTTTATGGATACTCGGTGTGTCAGCTATCATAAGACCTATTAACTACAAATTTGGGTACAATGTTGACCTTGCTCTTTTGATTAGTATAAGTTTTTTATTGTTCACATTTATGTTTACAGGCAAGAAATTTCATCTTCATAAAGTTGAAGGCACATCATTGCTTATTGCTTATGTTTTGTACCTCTTGTTCCTGACGCTAAGAGGCTGATAATAGAAAGCAAGAATTAAATACACACTTATCCGTGCAAAGCTCTATGTCTTTTATTGCAAAAGACCTGTTAAAGATTTAAAATTAGGAAAATGGAAAGAAGCGATTTTTATTTTGATATCTTACGTTTAAAAATGTTAAACGAGGCACTTATTTGCAAAGACTTTTTTATTGAACGTGGTTACACAGACATTTTTTTAAATACTGTGCCGTTTGAGATTTTGAAGATTTCGTTTCCCGTTTTTTCTCCACTTAATTATGTTCCTGAAGAAACAAAGAGTGTTCTTGATGTTGGATGTGGTGCCGGACTTGATATGTTTCTGCTCAGAAACAACTTTTCTGGCGTCAAAGTTTTTGGCCTTGATTTGTCCATGCCTTTACTGATGGAAAATAAGAGATTTTCCGGGAATATAGGCAATTTAGTTTACGCAGAAGCAACTCTGCCGCCATTTAAACATGAATCTTTTGATTTTGTTGTGATTAACGGTGTTTTTAATATCATTAAAGACAAAGAAGCTTTTTTAAACTCCATTTACATTGTTTTGAGAAAATATGGTTTTGTTTTTGTAGCCGATATCTTCAAAAAGAAAGATATAGAAATACCGAAAGAAGGGGAAATTTTAAGCATAAAAGGGGCGTTTAGGCTAAAAGAACTTTTTAAACTATTTAATAAGTGCGGTTTTTCATACAGCAAAGGGACATTTGATGTTGCTTATACAAGAGAGTTTGGTTTGTTCGGAATTTTATGGAAAAAAAACTAAATATAGGACCGTTAGAACCTGACAAAAACCCCCTTTTTTCAAAACCAGAAAGTATTCCTGATATTTACTGGGAAGGTCTGGAAGAAGAGAGTTACAAGATATCTTTTTTAGGTTTTGATGGTATGGTTTATCCTGAAGAGAGAAAGATAGTTATAAACAATCTACCTATTAAAGATAGTTTTCAGTTATACCTGATTATTTTGAGTTATTTACGTGCAAAAAAAATAACATTGGGCAACGACTGGGTTTTAGCAAAGGAGTTAAAGGGTGGAATACACTTTTTTGACCGCTCTCATCCTCTAACTGTGAGCGCAGTTGTTGATAAAATTAAAGATAAAGAACAGTTAGCAAAAGCTTTTGATAAACTCAAGGGGTTTCATTTAAGCTATGGAGATTGTTCCTATCAGTTAGAGGTTTTTCCTGAAATATTTTTACGTTACATCTTTTTTGAAGGCGACGACGAGTTCGAGTCGGAGTTGACGGTAAATTTCCAGAAGGGCATTGAAAATATGTTTTCTCTTGATGTTATCTGGGCTATGGTAAATGTGGTAAATAAAGTTTTAATAGTTTTGCTTGAAAACTAAATTTTTATTAATACTAAAAAAAATTTTATTATACTAAAATTTTGTTTGACAAAGTTGAATAAAAGTTTTAGTATCAAAACAATGATTGGTTAGGGGGAAGATGATGATTAAACGTAAAAAATTAACAATTGTTGGCTCTGGTAATGTTGGTGCTACTGCAGCTCACTGGGCTGCCGCTAAGGAGTTATGTGATATAGTACTTGTCGATATTGTTGAGGGTGTGCCTCAGGGAAAGGGATTAGACTTACTTGAAGCTATGCCTGTTGAAGGTTCGGATGTTAATGTAATCGGTACAAATAGTTACGAAGCTACAAAAGATTCTGATGTTGTTATTATAACTGCAGGTATTCCAAGAAAGCCTGGAATGAGTAGGGATGACCTTATTGCTACCAATACTAACATTGTAAAATCAGTTACCGAACAGGTGGTAAAATATTCGCCAAATGCCTTTTTGATAGTCGTTTCTAATCCTCTTGATGCAATGACTTATGTTGCATATAAAGTTAGCGGTTTCCCGAGAAACCGTGTTATGGGAATGGCAGGGGTACTCGATACTGCTCGTTTCAGAACGTTTATTGCTCAGGAAGTTGGTGTCTCAGTTGAAGATGTAACTGCTTTTGTGTTAGGAGGACATGGAGATACGATGGTGCCTCTTGTTAGATATTGCTCATGTGGTGGAATTCCAGTATCAAAACTCATATCGAAAGAAAGACTTGATGAGATCGTCCAGAGGACGCGTGATGGTGGAATAGAAATTGTTAATTACTTAAAGACAGGCAGTGCTTTTTACGCCCCAGCAGCATCCGCAATAGCAATGGCTGAAGCAATAATAAAAGACAAAAAGAGAATTATGCCTGTCGCTGTTTATTTAGAAGGTGAGTATGGTATAAACGATGTGGTTGTTGGTGTGCCGGTTAAGTTGGGTGGTGATGGTGTAGAAAGGATATTTGAGCTTGAGTTTACAGATGAAGAAAAGGCAATGTTTGATAAATCTGTAGAGGCAGTAAAAGAGCTAATTTCAAAGACTAATTTGTAAATTTTATGAAAAAGATTACAAAAGATCAGATTGTCCAAGCAGTAAAATCGCTTTTTCTTGATGCTGTTGTAGTATTGCCAGAAGATGTGTGCGAAGCATTAGAAACGGCTAAAATGAGGGAAGAATCATCTTTGGGCAAAATGGTGTTAGAGAAACTTTTAGAAAATAAGGATATTGCTAAAAGTGAGGCACTTGCTCTCTGTCAGGATACAGGTTTTTCTGTAGTGTTTGTTGAGTGGGGAGAAAAGGTAGTTTTTGATGGCGAGAATCTTGTTGAGGCGATTAACGAAGGCGTAAGGCAGGCTTACAAGGAAGGATTTTTTAGAAAGTCTATCGTTAACGATCCCATTTTTGACAGAAAAAACACATCTGACAATACACCTTCAGTTATCAATTTTGAATTTGTTCCCGGTGAAAATGTAAAGATTATCGCTGCTCCAAAGGGTGGAGGTAGCGAGAATATGAGTGTTTTAAAGATGTTAAAACCTGCTGATGGACTTGAAGGCGTTAAAAAATGTATTATTGAAGCTGTTAGTAATGCCGGTGGTAACCCATGTCCTCCAGTGATTGTTGGTGTTGGTGTTGGTGGAACTGCCGAAAAAGCTACATTACTTGCTAAAAAGGCTTTATTGAGAGAGTTGGGCAAGCATAATACTGATACTCGTTATGCAGAACTTGAAAAAGAGTTGTTGTATGAAATAAATAGATTAGGGATAGGACCGATGGGGTTTGGAGGCAGCGTAACCGCACTTGCAGTGAACATAGAGTATTTTCCATGTCATATCGCAAGCCTACCGGTTGCGATAAATATTCAGTGCAATAGTGCACGCCATAAAGAGATTATATTGTAGGCGAAAAAGATGATAAAAAAGATAACTACTCCACTTTCTGATGAAGTAATTAAAGATTTGAAAACAGGCGATATGGTTGAGATTACTGGTGTGATATATACGGCAAGGGACGCAGCTCACAAACGTCTTGTGGATTTAATTGAGAAACGAGAAGTTTTACCTTTTGATTTAGACGGTGCGATAATTTATTATGTTGGGCCTACTCCACCAAAACCGGGGGCTGTAATTGGTTCTGCTGGGCCAACAACGAGCTACAGAATGGATAAGTATGCCCCATTGCTTATCGAAAAAGGGTTGAAAGGCATGATTGGTAAAGGTCAGCGTTCTCAGGATGTGAGAGATGCAATTGTTAGTCATAAGGCAGTATATTTCGCATCGATAGGTGGGGCTGCGGCACTTCTTTCAAAACATATAAAATCTTCTGAAATTGTTGCTTACGAGGATTTAGGCCCTGAGGCTATCAGGAAGCTTTATGTAGAGGCTTTTCCTGCCATTGTGGTTAACGACATTTATGGTGGCGATTTATATGAAGAGGGTAAAAAGAGGTATAAAAAGCTATGAAAAATAGAAAAATTTTACAGTTTTATCTTAGAAGATTACACGGGATAACAGGCATTTTCCCGATTGGTTATTTTCTTTTGTTTCATCTGAAAGAGGGGCAGACCTTTGCAGAAAAAAGCGTTCTGCTTTCAATAATTTTCTTATGGCTACCTCTGGTTTATCATTCCCTGTATGGGCTTTTCATTACCTATGAAGGGGGAATGAATGTTTGTTGTTATAACTACATTAGAAACTACATGTATTTTTTGCAAAGACTAACCGGCTTTCTCATCATCATTTTTCTTTTTATTCACGTTTATATGATGAAGTTCGGAAGTTATGATGGTAGCTTTTTAGCCAACTTTATACTGTTTGCTGGTGTTTTAGTTTCGATATTTCATCTGGCTAACGGGACCTTTGGGTTTCTTATGGATATGGGAATAACAATTGGGGATAAGGCACAAAAGGTTGCAGTAGGAATAAGTTTTGTGCTATTTGTCATTTTAGCAGTATATGGGATTTCTAAGTACTTTAGTTTTGTAGGATAAAAGGACAGAAGATGAATAAGAACTGTGACATTATAGTAGTAGGTGGTGGATTGGCTGGTTTGATGGCAACAATCGTTGCCTGTGAGAATAACTTAAAGGTAAAACTATTTACTTTACTCCCCGCAAAACGTTCACACTCAGTTTGTGCTCAGGGTGGAATTAACGCATCTTTGAATATAAAAGGTGAAGGTGATAGTCCGGATAAGCATTTTTACGAAACGATATATGGTGGAGATTTTCTTGCAAATCAGCCTCCCGTTAAAGAAATGTGTTACAACGCACCGGAAATTGTATATTTGCTGGATAGAATGGGGGTTATGTTCAACAGGACACCTGAAGGATTTCTCGATTTCAGAAGGTTTGGCGGGACAAAATATCACAGAACAGCTTTTGCTGGTGCAACAACCGGACAGCAAATATTATATGCCCTTGATGAACAGGTAAGAAGATATGAATATCACGGTCTTGTTGAAAAATATACTGGCTGGGAGTTTTTAAGGGCAGTTATAGATGAAGAGGGGTATGCACGTGGGATAGTTGCTGGAAATATTAATTCTCTTGATATAGAAGTGTTTCCTGCAGACGCAGTAATTATGGCAACCGGTGGATGTGGAATGATATTTGGAAAAAGTACCAATTCAGCGATCTGCACTGGTTCCCCGAATGCAATACTGTTTCAACAGGGAGTGAAGTATGCGAATGGTGAGTTTATACAGGTGCATCCAACAGCGATAGCGGGGAACGATAAATTAAGATTGATTTCTGAATCTGTTCGTGGTGAGGGTGGTAGGATCTGGACTTATAAAGATGGGAAACCATGGTATTTCTTAGAAGAGAAGTATCCTGCATATGGGAATCTTGTTCCGAGGGATATAGCAAGTAGAGAGATTTTTCATGTATGTGTTGATTTGGGGCTTGGCATTGATGGCAAAAATCAGGTTTATTTAGACGTTACACACTTAGATGAGGAATTTCTTGAATACAAATTAGGTGGTGTTTTGGAGATATATGAAAAATTTATGGGGGAAAATCCCAAAAAGGTCCCAATGAGGGTGTTTCCTGCTGTTCATTATACTATGGGTGGGTTATGGGTTGATTATAATCAGATGACAAACATTAAGGGGCTTTTTGCTGCCGGGGAATGTGAGTATCAGTATCATGGGGCAAATAGATTGGGGGCAAATTCTTTGCTTTCCTGCATACATGGCGGTATGGTTGCCGGTAAAAAGGTTTTTGAGTATGTTCAATCGTTAAGTAAATGTAGTGATGATGTGTCTACAGACGTATATCAGCAACATAAGCAGGTAGTTGTGGCTAAATTTGAACAGTATAAAAAGATGGAAGGAAAAGAAAACCCCTACAAGTTGCATCAGGAGTTAGGCGAAACGATGACCGAAAACGTGACCGTAGTTCGCCACAACAAAAAGTTGGCTCAAACGATTGATAAGCTAAAAGAGTTTAGGGAAAGGTTTAAAAACATAGATGTGCTTGATAAATCTGGCAATGCAAATTATAGCCTATTTTTTGTCAATCAGCTGTGGGGAATGATTGAACTTGCGATGGTTATAACTAAGGGTGCTTTGCTAAGAAACGAGAGCAGAGGTTCCCATTATAAGCCAGAATTTCCTAACAGAGATGATGCAAATTTTCTGAAGACGACAATCGCAACTTATGCAGTGGACGAACCGCAAATTAGTTACGAAGATGTTGATGTTTCATTAATAAAGCCCGTTTTAAGGAAGTATGACTGATGAAGATACGTGTAAAAGTTGAGAGAAGAGAAACACCGATTTCAACACCTCATTTGGACATCTTTGAGTTAGATGTCGACGAAACAGCCAATGTGATTTCCGTTCTGATGGAAATTAGAAAGAATCCTGTTACTGTTGATGGCAGGAAGGTATCGCCTGTTGTTTTTGAGTGTAGTTGTTTAGAAGAGGTGTGCGGTGCATGTACAATGAATATTAATAATAAGGCAAGACAGGCTTGTAGCGCTCTTGTGAAAGATTTAGGTAGAGAGATTTTTCTTGCACCTCTCAGGAAGTTCCCAATAATAAGGGATCTTGTGGTTGATAGAAGAAAGATTTTTGCTGGGTTAAGAAGGATAAAAGGCTGGATTCCGATTGATGGTACACACGGAATGGGTCCTGGTCCAAAAGTTTCTGAAAAGATTCAAAGGATTGGGTACAAGCTTTCGAGATGTATGAGTTGCGGTGTGTGTATGGAGAGTTGTCCACAGGTTAATGATAGGTCTAACTTTATTGGTCCGGCTGTAATTGCTCAGGCTTTACTTTTCAATTTACATCCAACCGGGGCAATGATTAAAGAGGATAGATATGAAGCCCTTATGGAAGAAGGTGGAATTGGCGAATGTGGAAACGCACAAAACTGTGTGAAATCATGCCCAAAGCAGCTGCCTTTGACATACTCTATCGGCAAGCTGAATAGAGACACACTCATTTACAGCATTAAAAAACTTTTAGAGTCGTAAAATTTTTTAGTGGGTGGCACGGTTAGGCATATTTTTTATTTAAAACATTAAAAAAATTTTTCATTTAATTTTTCTTAGTTTCTTGGGGGGATAAAAATGATACTCGCACTGAACAAAGAGCAGTTCAAAAGTGAATATGCTCGTTCGATAAAAGAAGTCTCTGCGCAAAAAATCATGTCTTGTTACCAATGCGGCAAATGCACAGCTGGTTGCCCTCTTGCAGATAAAATGGATTACGTTCCCAACGAGATGATGAGACTGGTAATGTTGGGAGAGATAGAAGAACTTTTGCAAAGCAACGCAATCTGGCTTTGCACTTCCTGTTTTCAGTGTGGTACAAGATGTCCTAAAGGAATAGAAGTCCACAGGGTGTTTGAGGCTTTAAGAAGTCTGGCATTACGAAATGGCATTAACAGAACAGATATAGAGGAGTTGCCTTCAGACATACTTGATGAAGTTCCGCAGCAGGCGATAGTTGCCGGGTATAGAAAGTTTGAGTCTCTGGAATAATCGGGCTTAAAGTAAGGGAAAGGAGCTAAAACAAAATGGTAAGTTATCCTTATTTTCCGGGTTGTGCACTTAGCACAAAAGCTAAAGCGTTAGATATATGTGCAAGAGAATCATTAAAACTGCTCGGTTTTGAATTGGTAGAGCTTACAAACTGGACCTGTTGTGGGGCTGTTTTTCCCCTCTGTGATGATGAGCATATCAGGCTCGTTTCCCCGGTAAGGGCGTTGTTTGAGGCATCTAAAACTTCCGATAAGCTTGTAGCGCTTTGTTCTGCATGTTTTAACGTGTTGAGAAGGACAGAAAAACTTTTTCGTGAAAACAAAGAAAGACGTGAGAGAGTCTTAAACTATATGGACGAAGAGGTGCCAAAAAACTTTGCCGACAATGTTAAAGTTATACATTTTATTGACATTATCGCTGAGGATTTAACTTTTACCGTTTTAAAAGAAAAGGTCAAAAAGCCACTTATAGACTTGAAAATCGCCCCCTTTTACGATTGTCTCACCTTCAGGCCACCAAAAGAGATGAATTATGACGATCCTGAAAATCCCCGTATATTCTCTAATTTTCTAATGTCGTTGGGTGCTACACCGATAGATTTTCCATATAGAAGCGAATGTTGTGGGGCTCATTTAGCTGTAAGTGATAGAGATGCATCCTTAGAATGCTCGTATAAAATTTTAAAAAGTGCTGCTGATGCTGGTGCAGAGGCTATGCTTACTGCTTGTCCTCTTTGTCATTATAATCTGGATAGCCGTCAATTGGAGATGATGGAGAAGTTTCCTGGATTTAAGCCTTTGCCAGTGTTTTACCTGACGCAGCCGCTTGGTATCGCTCTGGGGCTTTCTACTGAGCTACTTGGCTTTAGTAAAAACAAAATTTCCCCACTTCCTCTCCTTAAAGAGAAGGGGCTTATTTAGGAGTTGTTATGAAAAAGGTTGGGCTTTTTATCTGTCATTGTGGCAGTAATATTGCTGGAACTGTTAATATAGAAAAAGTTAAAAACTACTTTTTAAGCGAGAAGGGCATAACGGTATCTGATGATTACAAATATATGTGCTCAGAGCCGGGTCAGAAAAAGTTAAGGGATGCAATTACTGAAAAAGAGTTAAACGGTGTGGTGGTTGCATGTTGCTCCCCTCGTATGCACGAAATTACATTCAGAAATGCTGCATTAGCTGCAGGTTTGAATCCCTATCAGGTAGAAATCGCCAATATAAGAGAACAATGCAGCTGGGTTCATCAGAAAGATAAAGAAAAAGCAACAGAAAAGGCTATACAGATAATCAAGACAATGATTGAGAAGGTAAAAAGAGATGAGCCTTTAACTCCCATAGAGTTTGATATAACAAAAAAAGCGTTGGTCATTGGTGGTGGAATAGCAGGTATTACTGCTGCAGTCGATATTGCAAATGCTGGATATGAAGTGATACTTGTTGAGAAGAAACACTCTATAGGTGGCAAGATGCTACAGCTTTCAGAAACGTTCCCCACTTTAGACTGTGCCCAATGTACGTTAACGCCGAAAACTGTTGAGGCTGGTAGACATCCGAAAATAAAGCTTATGGTTTATTCACAGTTAGAGGAGGTTAAAGGTTACATTGGCAATTTTGATGTAAAGATAAGAAAAAAGGCATCTTATGTTGATTGGTCAAAATGTACTGGATGTGGATTATGTCAGGAAAAGTGTCCAACAAAAACTGAATCTGAATTTGACAGAGGTATTGGAGAGAGAAAGGCGATTTATACGCTCTCACCACAGGCTGTCCCAAATAAGCCAATAATAGATAAAGAAAGTTGCAGATTTTTTAGAGAAGGTAAGTGCAGGGTTTGTGAGAAGGTATGTCCTGTAGGTGCTATTAATTACGAAATGAAAGACGAAGTTATCGAAGAAAAAGTAGGTGCGATTGTAGTTGCAACTGGATTTGATGTACTGGATGTGGAAAAAATACCTGAATATGGTTATGGGGTGTATCCAGATGTCATAGATGGACTCCAGTTTGAACGTTTGAACTCTGCGTCAGGCCCAACCGGTGGCGAAATTAGAAGGCCTTCTGATGGGAAGGTGCCAAAAGAGGTCGTTTTTATTAAATGTGTTGGTTCGAGAGACCCTGAAAAAGGCATCCCGTATTGTTCAAGGATCTGTTGTATGTATCTGGGAAAACATGCGCGTTTATACAAACACAAAGTTCCGGATGGTCAAGCATATCTGTTCTATATGGATATACGTTCGTTTGGTAAAGGATACGAAGAGTTCATTCAACAGTCAATGGAAGAAGCAGATCTTTTGTATATACGTGGTCGCGTTGCGAGGATTATGCAAGAAGGAGACAAACTTGTTGTTTGGGGTGCAGATACTTTATCAGGTAGAAAGGTAGAAATTAAGGCTGATATGGTTGTGCTGGCAACAGCAGCGGTCCCATCAAAGGGTGCAAAAGAGTTAGCAAATGTATTGAGAACAGCTACGGACGAATATGGTTTCTTCAGCGAAGCACACATTAAACTAAAACCAGTTGAGAGTATGACAGGTGGTATTTATCTGGCGGGGTGTGCTCAATCTCCAAAGGATATTCCAGATACGGTTGCACAGGCAGGTGCTGCGGCAGCTAAAGTACTTTCACTTTTTGGACAGGAAAAGATGGTGCAGGAGCCACTTGTAGCCTTTGTAGAAGAAGATTTATGTAGTGGTTGTGGGCTTTGTGTTACTGCCTGTCCTTTCGATGCAAGGCAGGTAGATGTTGATACGAAGATTAGTCTGGTTAATGAGGCGTTGTGTCAGGGTTGTGGTGCCTGCGTTTCAGTGTGTCCAAACAAGGCTTCTAAACTACGAAATGCTAAGCCAGAAACTTATATGGCTATGCTTGAAAAATACTTATAAAAAGGTTGCCAATGAGTAGTAGGTTGCTATTGGACGTTAATAATATTACAGAACAGGAACTTCGCTTGTGTTACCAGTGTCAGAAGTGTACAGCTACGTGTCCCGTTTCGGAGTTTATGGATATAAAACCTGATGTGGTAGTAAGAAAGGTTATTTTTGGCGAGGATGAATCTTTATTTCGCTCAAAAACAATATGGTTATGCACCGGTTGTGATACATGTGGTAGCAGATGTCCAAACCTTATAAGTGTTGGCAAAATTAACGAGTTTTTAAGGGAAACTGCTGTTAAAAAAGGTGTAGAACCTGCAGTGCCAGCAGCTTATGCGGTTCATAAGGCGTTTTTAAACAGCATTGAACGCTTTGGTATTGTTCACGAGGCTTCGATGCTTGCAGAAATGAAACTCAGAACAAAAGATTTTTTTAGTGACATTGCGTTGGGTTTAAAAATGTTTTTAAAAGGTAAAATTCCATTGTTACCACATAAAGTTAAAGCTTTTGATGAAATAAAGAGGATGTTTAAGGCAAAATGAAAACGATCAGTTATTTCCCTGGATGTACATTGAGTTCCACTGCTTATGAGTATGGAGATTCGGCTTTAGCGGTAATAAACAAACTTGGGTTCAAGCTGGAAGAGATACCAGATTGGAATTGTTGTGGCGCTGCATCTGCTAAAAGTCTTGACCACAGTTTATCTATTTTAATTCCTGCAAGAAATCTTAAGAATGCCGCTATGTTACAAGGCGATATTTATGTTCCCTGTGCAGGTTGTTATAACAACCTTATGAAAGCAAAACGTGCTTTAGAAAATAAAGAAAAACGAGCAAAAGTAGAGGCTGTTTTTGGAACTGTTTCAAGGATACCTGAGGTTTTTCCATTGATGAATCTGTTTCTGGATAAAAACGTGCTTGCATTGTTAAGTAAATCTTCTCTTTCTACAAATGTTAAGGTTGCTGCTTACTATGGTTGTGCCTTTTTAAGACCAGATGACGTGTTAAGGAATGAAAATCCTGAATTGCCTACTTCCATAGACAAAATAATCAATGCTGTTGGTGTACAGACTGTTGATTGGCCACTTAAATCATTTTGTTGTGGTGGTGATTTAAGTCTTGCGGATAGTAAGGTAGTGTCTAAGCTTTCTAACAAGATAATCAGTTATGCAAAAGAGGCTGGGGCAGAAGCTATCGTTACTGGTTGTCCTCTTTGTCAGGCAAATTTAGAAATGAGACAGACTGAGCAGTTTCCGATTTTTTATTTTACAGAAATATTAGGTATCGCTTTAGGGGTTGACAAAGATGTATGGTGGAAAAAACATCTTGTTGACCCAGCTTATGTTGTTAAAAAACTAAAAGGTTAAGGGGATTACGATGCCTGAACCTATCGTTATAATTGGATCTGGTTTTTCTGGTTTAGCGGCTGCTTTTCATTGTGCAGAGTTTGGACAAAAGGTTGTTATACTTGAGAAAAAACAAGATTTAGGTGGCTATTTTAAAGAGCTTAAAAGACAGTTTCCTACAAACTCCTGTGGAGTTTGTTTTATGCATCCGTCTTATCCTGCTTACTGTCCTCACATCGAGGCTTCTATTCATCCTAACATCGTGGCTATTACAAAGGCAGATGTTCTACAAATTAAAAAATCTGATACCGAGTATGTAATTAAGTTTAGACATAACAGTGAAGAGAAACATTTAAAAGCATCTGCGGTTATATTGGCAACTGGTTTTGATGTGTTTGATGTAGCGAAAAAGCCAGAATATGGTGGAGGTATTTACGATAATGTATTGTCCGCAATAGATATGGAACGCGCAATATATGAACATTTTTCTACGGGACGAAAACTATCTTTTGGAAATATTGCATATATTCAGTGTGTAGGTTCAAGAGATCTAAAATCAGGTGCGCCTTACTGTTCTTCTTTTTGTTGTATGTTTGCGATTAAGCAGGCAATGCTTTTAAAAGAGTTGGATAGCGAAGCAGACATCACAATCTTTTATATGGATATTCGTGCATTTGGCAAAGATTACGAAAGATACTATTTAGAGGCAAAAAACAGAGGTATTAAGTTTGTTCGTTCCGCCGTTGCAACGGTCAGAAAGAGACCGGCAACAGGCAGACTTGAGCTTTTATATACATATAACAGCGAGCCCAAAGAGGAAGTTTTTGACACAGTTGTTCTTTCTCAGGGTGCCAGATATGATGAGCAGACACTTAAGCTTTTAGCAGAACTGAATGTTACACCAGATTTTTATAGTGATACACCGTTTAAAGATAGAGAAATTGCAGAAAATATTTACATTGCAGGCACAGCCTTTGAGCCGATGGATATTCCTGATTCTGTTATTGACGGAGCTTATGTAGCATCAAAAATACTTGAAAATCGAGGATTTTTTACTCAACAAGCAGATTTGCCAAAGGTAAAGCTATCTAAGGTGAAGAAGATTGGACTGGTTGCTTATGCGGTTGATAATAATAATTTTAAATCCTTGAAAGACAACTATCCTGATATGCTACTTGTAAAAAATGTTGATGAATTAAGATTTTATATAGAGCAAGATTCCCCTGATGGTGTAGTAGTTGTAGCAGATGATATAAGAAGTATTGAAGCAAAGTTTAAGCATTTAAACTATTTTGGCATGCATATTAACTCAGTCTTTTTTGTTCCTTTAGTCAGTAATGATGATATCAAGCAGGAAATTAATTCAGCGATTTTTCGCATAAAAAATGTAAAAAAACAACATTACCAGACGAGACACATAAATCAGAAGGTATTGGTTATAGGTGGTGGCATTGCAGGGCTAACCGCTTCTAAAAAGTTGTCTCGTTCAGGTTTTGACGTTATTCTTGTGGAAAAAGAAGATGTTTTGGGCGGCATGGCTCTAAAAATCGAGGATAAAAAGGTCTACATAAACAAGCTTGTCTCTGACCTTGAAAGCGAGAATAAGGTAGAGATATTAAAAGGTTTTGAGGTAAAGAATGTTGCCGGCAGGTTTGGTGATTTTAAATGTGTTGCAGAATCCAGGAGTGAAAAAAGGGAGTTTAAGGTTGGTGCGATACTTATAGCTACTGGCGGTACTGAAAGAAAGAATGTTTTGCCTTGCGAGGATGGTGTTAAGGTCTTTTCAGCCTTTGATTTTGAGACAAATAAGGAAAAAATAGCTTCATCAAGAAACGTCGTTATGTTGCAGTGTGTGGGTTCGAGAACACAGGAAAATCCAGTTTGTTATCGAGTTTGCTGTCAAAAAGCTATAAAAAATGCGATTTTTCTAAAAACTAAAAATCCTGAACTAAATGTTTATATCCTGCATAAAGATATAAGGACATATGGGTTTCGCGAAAATATATACCGTGAGGCGAGGAAGCTTGGAGTGAACTTTGTCAGATTTAGTGAACAGCCACAAATAACAGTAGACAGTGAACAGGTTAAAATTTCTATGGTAGAAGAAGGGACAAACCAGCAAATTGGTCTTGTTGCAGATTATCTTATTCTTTCGACGGGAATTAATCCCAACACAGATAATTTAGCTGTTAATGTTGACCGAGAGCTTGGTTTCATCGTTCCATATAATAAAAAGTCTGGAATTCTGGATGTTGCAAATGGTATCTTTGCTGCAGGTTTGTGTGTCGCTCCAAACTATTCCGACGATGTGATAAAGCAGGCAGAGGTGGCTGCTTTAAGGATTGCGTTAAAGCTTTCGAAAAGACAGCTGGTAACAAGGTTTGATACAGCATTTGTGAATGAAAGATACTGTTGTGGTTGTGAATTGTGTATTAAGGCTTGTCCAGTTTCAGCAAGATATCTTGATGAAGAAAAGAAGATAGCCAAGGTTGACGAAACGCTCTGTGAAGGGTGTGGAACATGTGCTATGGTTTGTGCCAACAAGGCAAGTCAGCATAAACTGTATGAGCATAAGAGCATGCTGAAAACTATAGATATGCTGTTAGGATAATTTGGAGGAGTTATGGAAGATTTTGAACCAAAGATAGTCGGTTTTTTGTGTAACTGGTGCACATATACAGGGGCAGATTTAGCTGGAACTGCCAGAATACAGTACCCGCAGAATATAAGGGTTATTAGAATGATGTGCTCTGGTGGGGTTGATATGGTATATGTAATGAAGGCTTTACTTGAAGGTGCCGATGGTATTTTAATTGGCGGATGCCATCCGGGTGACTGTCATTATCAGAGTGGTAATTTTAAAGCAAGACGTAGAGTTGCAATTTTGAAAAAGATTTTAGAAGAGTTGGGTTTTGAAAAGGAACGCGTATGGCTAAAATGGATTTCTGCAAGTGAAGGTAAAAAGTTTGCAAATACTGTTACGGAAATGGTAGCGCATCTTAAAAAGTTGGGACCAAATCCTCTTAAAACACTTGGAAAAATTTAAAAACAGAGGTAACGATAAATGGCTAAGGTTTTTAATGTTTCTTCGATTTTGGATTTTAAAGATATCCTGAAAAAGGCTCTCGAAGATAAAATCTTTGATGCTATTCTGGGGCTTTTCTGGATGCCTTCAAATGATATGTTAACGCTCGAATTGACATCGGAAATAGATGAGGTTGATAAACTAGAGATTATTGCTCCTATTATGCCCGTTCAGGCAGCAAGGGTGATTTCTAATATAAAGTTTACCGAAAGTAACCTGAAAATTGCCTGCATAGTTAAGCCTTGTGAACTCAGGGCTTCTGTTGAACTTATTAAACTTAAACAGATTATGCCGGAAAATTTATTTTTTATAAGTTATGACTGTGGAGGTGCAGTTAACGTAGCTGATTTTAAAGATGCAGTTAATAAAGGTAAAAACTATATTGACGAGATTTTAAATTGTAACAAAAATTTTGAAGATTTTTCAGCAAAACACGACAAAATAAGATTTGCCTGCAGCGTTTGTGATAAGTTTATTCCATCGCTTTGCGATATAAGGATTAGAAGCTTTGGTAGCAATATTTTGCTACAACCAATGACTCAAAAGGGAGAATCGTTTTTATCTGGAATGAAGCTTGAATCTGGAGACAAAGACTTATCTGAATATGAAAACAGGATCAGTACAATATTAGATGCGAGAAGGAACAATAGGAACAAAGAAAGGGAAATATTTAGATCTCAAGTTAATAGCATTGATGCAGTTTTAAAAGAACTTTCGTCATGCATAAGATGTCATAACTGTATGACCAACTGTCCGTTGGATTACTGTAAGGAGTGTATATTTAAAACACCTGTTTTTGACCATCCGGTCGAAAACTATGAATTGTGGTTAAACAGAAAGCGGGTAGTTAAACTCCCTACAGATACCCTGTTGTTTCATTTAACGAGATTGAACCACATGAGCAGCTCCTGTGTGTCCTGTGGGGCTTGTGAAAGTGCCTGTCCAGCTGGCATAAGGGTATCGAGAATGTTTATGTTTTTGGGTGAGGATGTCCAGAAAATTTTTGATTATGAACCTGGCAGGAGTTTACAGGAAGAGTTGCCTGTTGCAACGTTTAGAGAAAAAGAGTTAGAAAAGATATAAAATAGCAGGAGGTTTTCGATATGAAAGGAATACTTCTCACAGGAGACAAGCCTGTAATACCAGAAGGAACCAGATTTATTCCAGTTTATATAATGGGAAAAAGGTATATGATTCCTGAAAGCCTTACCATTCAAAAGGCTTTTGAATACGCAGGTTATAGATGGATAAGAGGTTGTGGTTGTAGAGGTGGGATATGCGGTGCCTGTTCAACCGTTTATAGAATAATGGGGGATCACAAGCTTTATTTTGGACTTGCCTGTCAGACAGTTGTAAAAGAAAATATGGTTTTAGCCCAGATACCTTTTTATCCTTATAAAAGAAAGCTTCACGATGTAGAAAATCTTGAGCCAACGGCAGAGACGATGGCAAAAATATATCCCGAAATAATGAAGTGTGTTGGATGTAACACCTGTACTCGTGCTTGTCCAATGGATATCAAAGTTATGGATTATATAAATGCTGCGATAAGAGGGGATATTGAACGGTGTGCAAGGCTATCTCTTGACTGTATAATGTGTGGTCTTTGCACTTCAAGATGTCCAGCTCAGATAACACATTACAATGTGGGCATGTTGGCAAGAAGGTTAACGGGTGCAAAACTCTTTCAAAAGGCAACTCATTTAAAAGCAAGAGTTCAGGAGATAGAATCAGGAAAGTATCTGCCATTTATGAAAGAGCTGATAGAGATTTCTGATGAAGAACTGAAGCGCCGTTATGTTGAGGAAAGAGAGTGGGAACCATTGAATTCCAAAGAAGTTAATTGGAAGCCTCAAGACGAAAGATATTTGTAATAGAAATCACTTTAAAAAAGGGGTGAAAAAAATGTCAGGTTATCCAGAGTATTTAAGAGAATCTATAAAACTTGTAGAAAAAACACGTGCTGCAAGGGTAGAAAAGTCAAAAAGAGGAGAAATTTTTAAACCACTTTCTATGGATGGAAGGAAAGAAGTGCTTTCAAAATTTCATCCGGATTATATGGAAGGCACAAAGCGTATTGTTAATGTTGGACCTGATAAGGGGAGCCTTTTTCCTAACGAGTTGGCAGACTTATTAGAGGCTCACAGCAGAATAAATCCGAAAGAATTTAATCTAAAAAATCCAGATATACAAACAGATGTGCTTGTAATTGGTGCTGGTGGTGCTGGTTCTTCTGCGGCGCTTCTTGCAGCAGAGAAAGGTTGCAAGGTAATTCTTGCAACAAAGCTCCGTCATGGTGATGCCAATACGGTTATGGCTGAGGGGGGTATTCAGGCTGCGGATCAGGAAGTAGATTCTCCTTATTACCATTTTCTCGATACGATGGGGGGTGGACATTTTTTAAATGACAGAAGGATTGTTGCTGCGCTCACCTCAGATGCCCCGATTGTTGTTTCATGGTTAGAAAGATTGGGAATGATGTTTGACAAAGAAAAAGATGGCAGGATGAAGGTAAGACATGGTGGTGGAACGTGTAGGAAAAGGATGCACTCCTGTGGCGATATGACTGGTTCTGAAATAATGAGAGTTTTAAGGGATGAGGTCAGGAATCATCCTGAAAAAATTGATGTACTTGAGTTTTCTCCAGCAGTAGAGCTACTTCTTGATGAAAATGGTAAATGTGGAGGCGCCATACTTTATAATTTAGAGACCGAAGAGTATATCATTGTCAAGGCTAAGGCGGTTGTGATGGCTACTGGTGGATTTGGCAGGCTTCATTTTAATGGATTCCCGTGCACAAATCACTATGGGGCAACGGCAGATGGTATAGTTATGGCTTATCGTGCAGGTATAAAACTTAGGTTTATGGATTCTGTTCAGTATCATCCCACTGGTGTTGTATTTCCAGAGCAAAATGTTGGACTTTTGATAACAGAAAAGGTGAGAGGTTTAGGGGCTACATTATTAAATAAGAATGGTGAAGAGTTTGTGTTTCCGCTTGAGCCGAGAGATGTTGAATCTGCCTGTATAATCAGGGAATGTACTGAGCGTGGAAACGGAGTAATGACTCCAACAGGTAGATTGGGTGTCTGGCTCGATTCACCAATGATCGATATGTTAGAAGGAGAGGGTACGGTCAAACGTGAACTTCCTGCAAAATACATACAATTTATAAGACATGGCATTGATATATCTAAAGAACCTATGCTTATATTTCCAACAGTTCATTATCAAAATGGTGGTTTGTGGATGGATGAAAATGCTGCAACAGAGATTCCTGGCTTGTACAGTGCAGGCGAAGTATCAGGTGGTGTTCACGGTAGAAACAGATTGATGGGCAACTCCTTGCTTGATATTCTCGTTTTTGGGAGAAGGGCGGGGCTGGCTGCGGCAGAGTATGTGCAATCATCAAACATAGCTGCTCTAACACTGGAACACATTGAAAAATATGAAAAAGAGCTTAAAGAGGCTGGAATAGTCACTAATAGGGTGTCCCCAATGATACTGCCGGATTATATTCGTGAGGAAGTGAAAGAAAAACGTAAAATAAAAATATGAGAGCAGTTTTGCCAAAAATAAATTGGCTTGTAACTAACTATATTTGTTATTGATTGTTTGCAGATGTTTTTTTGTTTGACTTGTGTATATAATGAGCCTATACTTAAAGAGTAACATGCGGTTTTTGCCGTGAAATAAAAGGAGGTTTTAGTATGGCAGTAGGTAAAGTTAAGTGGTTCAACGAGAAGAAGGGATTCGGTTTCATCTCTCAGGACAACGGTCAGGATGTTTTTGTTCATTACTCTGCAATTACAGGTGATGGATTCAAAACTCTATCTGAAGGTGATACAGTTACCTTTGACGTAACCAATGGGCCAAAAGGTCAACAGGCTGTTAACGTTAAAAAGAGCTAAGCTTTTTTTTTGACAGACACCCAAAACCCTGCTTATAAGATTTAGGCAGGGTTTTTTTTATTTTTGTTTTTCGGCAATATTATCACTTTTTACCTCTATACCATTTAGCTTCATAATCAGCTTTTGTGCAGCTATGCGTCCAGTGAGATACATGGGAGATTGTGAAGTATCTTCCAACTCATAAGCAGGCATCAATCCCTTCAAAGGGTTTTTGATAATTTCTATACCTATAAGTATCCCTTCCAATACGCTACCTTTTAATTTTACTGGTGAATCTTTTACCTTTGCATAGGCTTCAATATTACCAATATTATTCTGCTTATTTTCACAAGAATCAAACATATCGATGTTAGTTAAGTAAGTATACGATTCCCAATAATCACCCGCTGATCCCACCCCGCCATATCCATCTCCGTAAGTTTTTATAATAATTTTTGAAATTTTCCCTTTAACATCATAAAAACAGGGAGTTTCAAGATATTCAAACACGTTAAAACCAGCTTTTTTGAGCTCTTCAACAAAGCCATCTCTTACTTGAGCTGTAGCAAGTACTGCAAGCTTTTTCTTTTGCTCATAGGAAGGACCGCCAAAGTATGTTGGTTGTTCAACTTGCAGAATTCCTTCATGATGTTTTACCTCAACTTCTGCAACGTCAGTAATAAAATTAGCTATGCTTATTGGCTTCGATTTGTCCAATTTATTAAGTTCAGGATTAAGCGGCGGTAGCTTCGTGTAAGGAAGGTTTTTTGTAGATGGCAATTTCATTTGTGCACAACCAGAAACTGCATGTAAAAACAATAAAATAAGGGAGAATTTAATAAATTTCCAGAACATCAAAACCTCAAAATTGTTTTTAGTTTATAATTATTCTGAAAACACTTGTGCTGTAAAAATATAAATTTCTGTTTCACTATCCTTCCATGCAGAAGGAGGCAAACCAGCCTTTAAACTTGCCATTTTTAAAAACTCTTCTCTATCCCATTTATTCTCTATTGCTACCTGTGGTAAAAGAACACCGCACCTAACGCCTTTACATAAATATAATCCATGCTTGCCGACTTCAATATCGTCGATTTTCTCAATCTTCTTTGGAGGGCTGATAACCGAAATCTCGATTGTGATATCTGGGAGTTCATAAGACGACACTCTTGGGAACCTTGCGTCTCTCGTAGACGCAGCGATGGTCATTTCAATTACACCGTCAATCAAAGAGCGTTCTGGAGAGAGCATTCCTATGCAACCACGCAGCTCATTATTTTTTTTAAGTGTAACAAATACCCCACTTTTCTCCTTTAGTCTTTCGTCAACTGCATCATAATTTGGAATCTCTCTGTTAATAACGTATTTATTAAGTGTCTTTCGCGCAATTTTTAGCAGTGTTTTTTGCTCGTTTATGTTAAGGAGTGTGGCATTCTTAGAAACATAAAACGTCACAGCAGCATAACCCACAACACTATCTTTTTGTCCAACTGTGTCACCAGAATTGGCATATCTCAAAATTTGTATTTCTGTAGGGAGCTTTTCCGCAATTTTCATTAGAGTGATAACCGCAGAAGCCCCACACATTTCGCAATTACGTTGTTGCAAATTTGTTGTTAGTTTATCTAACTCGAGATTTTTAATATTTTTCAGAGCTATATTGTCCATAATTTTTGCTCTTGAATATTCGTGGTAATGAGATAGATCTGTCGATGCAACGATGAGAATTTCACCAAAGTTGGCTTTTACCAACTGAAAAAGCTGCTCAGCAAGGGCAGAGTATTCTTCTTCAGAGATATCCTGACCAAACAGAATAGGGACAATTTTAAAACTATCCAGTGTCTTTTGTAAAAAAGGTAGTTGTGCTTCGATAGAATGTTCCGGGATGAAAGGAGTTGTAAAAGCTTTTAAAACTCTTGTTTTTTGTTGTAACTGTTTAGCCAAGTTATTATCAACATATACGCGTCCCAATGGAGTATCCCATGCACCATCGGGATAAATTGCTATGCCTTTATAGCTCATATAATGACTTGATGCCAATATAATGACGGTCTTGTATGGCTTGCCTTTGATCTTGTTATAAGCATGTGCAGCAACAGAACCAGAATAAACATATCCCGCATGTGGTGCTATTATGCCCCATATATCAGTGTATTCAGAATCGTTACTATTGGAAGCCTCTTTCAGGTGTTTTTCAATAGTTTTAGCCAGCTCATTCTTATCTGCAGGGTAAAAGTTACCAGCTACGTAGGGTTTCCTAATACTAATACCTTCGACACCAGTTATGACTCCTGAACAGGAAGATATGACAAAGGCTGCCATTAATAACTGTAGCAGATGCCATTTTTTATATAGAAAAGACATAATAATTCACTCCTGATTTATGCTCTGGAAATTCAGCCCTCTTAAGTAAGCTTATAGTAACATTTTAAATGATTTTAGAAGTTTTTTACAGACAAAAAACAAATAGGGGACAGGCACTTTATTTCCCCCCCCAATTATGAACATAATCGAAAACCTCCATTTTAATAAATGATAAAGTGCCTGTCCCCTTTTGTTCCCTTTTATTTTGTGGTAGTTATTGTATATAATAGTTTTATGTTGATTATCGACGATGAACTCTATAATGATTTTCTTGATAGGCTTTTAAACGAAGGCTTTTCTAAAGACCAATCTGAGCTTCTTGCTTCCTTTGCTTCCATTTCTCCTTTTACAAAAAGGTGGCTTGTCAAGTTGAAATTGGAGGATGTGTTAAAAGAATATCGCACATTTTCTTTTGAAACTATCAAAGGAAAAATTGAATCAATACTCCTATGTGAAGATGAAGAATTATTCGCAAAAAAAATACGGCATCTTAAATACTCTGAAATCATAAAAATTGTTATCAGAGATGTTATCGGCATAAATAGCGTTGAAAAGACTTTGGAGGAGCTTTCTTTACTTGCGGATTTAGTCATATCTGCCTGTTGTGCGTATATAGAAAAGCGGTATAAAAGAAAAACGCCGAAAATATCAGTTATTGCTATGGGAAAATTGGGGGCAATGGAGCTGAATTTTAGTTCTGATGTGGATATTATTTATGTTTATGAGAGTACTGAGTTAGATAACATTGAAGATTTTAATAAAAAGGCTGTTTTGATCAACAAACTTTTGTCAACAAATACAGAAGATGGCTTTTTATACAGGGTAGATAATGATTTAAGACCGGGGGGGCGTTTTTCTCCGCTTGCAATGAGTGGCGAGGCTGTTAAGAATCATTATTTGCTTTTTGGTGAAGCATGGCAAAGGGTCGCACTTTTGCGTGCGAGGTTTTTAGCTGGTGATGAGTCGTTTGTAACAGAGGTACTTACTGAACTTTCACCTTTCATTTATAGCAAGTATATTGATTATTCATTGGTGGATGATTTAAGAAAGCTTAAAGAGAGAATAAATGCAGAAAGCTTGAAGACTGATATCGAGGGAATTAATGTTAAGTTGGGGAAAGGAGGGATAAGAGAGGCAGAGTTTTTTGTTCAGGTTTTACAGATTATTAATGGTGGTAAAGATTTGAGTTTAAGAAAGGTAAAGTTTTCCGAATCTGTGGATGCCCTTGCTAATAGACAGATTATCGAACTCTGGGATGCTAAAAATCTGAAGGACGCATATTATTTCTTGAGGCGAGTAGAAAACTCGATACAAATGGAAGAGGAAAGGCAGGAATATCTTTTGCCTAAAAACGAAAAGGTACTAATAAGGGTGATAAAACGCTGTGGTTTTGATAGTATTAGCGAATTTTATGATAAGCTTGAATTTTACAGAAATATTGTTAGCAATCATTTTAACAAGCTATTTGAGGATAAGATAAAGGTTAAAGATGATGGAATTTCTAAAGAGAATATACTCAACAATGTTGTAAAAAAGTTTG
Organism: Deltaproteobacteria bacterium; assembly: GCA_037442505.1. GTDB lineage: Bacteria > CALINM01 > CALINM01 > CALINM01 > CALINM01 > JBBIPZ01. Next base: position 32,017 of record JBBIPZ010000024.1, read on the forward strand.
GCAATAGCAGTTGCCAGATTGAGATAGTAGAGAGGTTTTTTGACTTAAGAGAAAAGGTTCAGACCAGGTATAAAGAAAGCTTTTCGAAGTTTGTCTATGAACTGGTTCACAGAATAATTGAAAAAGATAATAACGAAAAGATATTGAAACAGGTTGAAGATTTTGTGGTACTTCTCGTTAAACGACCAACTTATATACCTCTTCTTGCCGAAAATCCTTTAATTATAGATAAGGTGTTAGACATACTAAACATAGGCGGTTTTTTAACACAAATACTGCTTTCGCACCCAGAATCTCTTGATTATTTCATATTACAAAAAGATAACATAGATAGAAAAACCTTAAATGGTTATTTAAAAGCGGTCAGAAGCGTAGTAGGTGGGGTTCCAGATTATGAAGATAAAATGTTTTTATTAAGACAGTTTAAAAATAGCGAATGGCTAAAAATCGCATTGCTAAAACATTCACAGGAAATAGATTACGAATTAATGGAGCTATTTTTATCAAACCTTGCGGAAGCCATTTTAATCACAGTAATCCAGATATGTGAGGATGTTTTAAATGAAAAATATATAAAACCAAAACAAGATTTTGCCTTAATTGGGCTGGGCAAATTGGGAACAAAAGAAATGAATTTTCATTCTGATATTGATTTGATTTTTGTATATGACAGTGATGACGAAAAAGCGGCCTTTTACAATACAAAGCTTTTGCAAAGGGTTATTACAGCTTTAACAACTACAACAAAGGAGGGGTATCTATATAAAGTTGATATGAGACTTAGACCAACAGGCAGTCAGGGCCCTCTCGTAACGACTATAGAAAATTTTATCAATTATCACAAAGAAAATGCGTGGATTTTTGAAAAACAGGCATTGACAAAGGCACGAGTTTTAGGTGAGAACAGTTTCTTTAAAGAGAAAGTGGAGTCTATACTCGAGAATATTGTTTATGAAAATGACTATGACGAGAAATTGTTAAAAAGTGAAATCAAAGCGATGCGGAAAAAAATAGAGACCGAGCTTGTTACAGAACAAAAAGGTTCATTTGATATAAAAGCTGGAAGAGGTGGAATAATAGATATTGAGTTTATTGTGCAGTATATAAAACTTAGATATGGGAAAAGTTACACTAATTTAAGACTGACTAATACTGAAGACTTCTTTAAGGCTTTAAAAGATACGAGGTTATTAATGGAAAGTTTGGTGGACGAGTTGTCAAGTTATTATACTTTTTTGAAGTTATTAGAAACTAATATCAGGTTGTATGCGGGCTATTCAAAAGACAGTTTTAGGGTAGATGAACTTGACATTAACGTTATAAATTTAGTTTGCAGTGAATTTAAACTTGGACGAAATTTTTCATCTGATATAGTCAATACCAAAGGTAACGTTAAAAAAAGCTTTGAAAAACATTTGAAAAAAGTTTTGCTTAGAGTAAGAGAAATTTTCAACAAAGTGCTAAACTAATCCGTGTTCAACATAAGGGACAGGCACATTATTCATTTTTCACAAATTTAATTCAAACTAAGTTGTTAAT
>JBBIPZ010000025.1:0-32211 GCA_037442505.1 Deltaproteobacteria bacterium
TATAGGGGGAAAATTTTGTTGACAAATTTCTTTAGAACATTTAAGTTATGTTAGAAAAATTATATTTCAATCAGTATAAAAACCACAAAACTACAAGGAGGTGATTTTATGAAAAGCCTATTTTTGTTTTTATTGGCAACTTTCTTTTTGGTGTCTGTGTCTGCAGATGCTTCTTTTGCCTATGGTCCTCATGACCCTAACTGCGTTGAATGTCACAGCATTCACATGGCTAAGGGTGATAAGTTGCCCGCAGTTAATCTTTCTCAGGACAAGTATAAAACTGGCGAAACTGTTAAAGGCACAGATGCTTTTTGTTTGGGCTGCCATAATAAAAATGTTGGTATTTTGCCTGTAGACCTGCACAAGACACACCCCGTAGGAATTACACCCAAAAAAGCAAAGGTTCCTGCTTCTAATCTGGCAGCAGATGGAATGTTTGGTTGTATTAGTTGCCATGACCCACATCCATCCAATCCAAACTATAAGTATCTCGTAGTAGATACAAATGGTGGCAAAAATATGGGAAAATTCTGTAGCTACTGTCATCCTGCTCAGGCATCGTCTGAAAGTTCGCTTGCGCCAGCTGCGGCTCCAGCAATTAAAAAAAAGAAATAATTTATCGAGGGGAGAGCTTGCTCCCCTTTTTTTATGAATATTAATTTTTTAGTAGCGCAAACTTTAAAATCTCTAAAACTCAAAATTTCCGTAGCAGAATCCTGCACTGGTGGACTCATATCAAAGCTGCTTACTGATGTTCCAGGTAGCTCAGATTTTTTTTATTCCGGCATAGTAACATACTCCAACGAAGCTAAAATTAACCTTTTAAATATTAACAGCAACATAATTTCAAAATACGGTGCTGTTAGCAAAGAATGTGCTGTCGCAATGGTTACTGGTCTACATAAAATAACAAATTGTGATATATGCATTGCAACAACTGGTATTGCTGGTCCTATTGGTGGCTCTATGCTTAAGCCTGTTGGCTTAATTTACACTTCTTTTATTATCAATAATAATTTAACTGTAAAGAAGATTTTCTTAAAGGGTTCAAGGGAGCTGATTCGGCAACAGACTGCTAATTTTTGCCTTAAATTTTTGTTAACTGCAGTTACTAAAAATGTATAAATTACGCTTATTTATAGCAATAGACATTGACTCAACCGGAATTGAAAAGATATCTTTACTACAGGAAAAGTTTAAGAATCTTACAAAATTTATTCGACGGACTGATAAATCAACATGGCATTTAACTTTGAAATTTCTTGGAGAACAAGATGCAAGAAACATCCCTAAATATATTGAGTTATGTGAATCTGTTAAGCAATCCTTTTCTAGATTTTCCATAACTCTTAAAGGAACCAGTGCATTTCCAAATCTTAATTATCCTCGCATATTATTTGTTAATGTAATTAAATCCGATTATCTTTGTAGGCTTTATAATCTTTTAGAAGATGCTTTTGAACATTATGGTCTTCCAAAAGAAAAAAAAAGCTTTTCCCCACATGTAACTCTGGGCAGAATTAAAGAACTTGATAAATTAAATCACTCTCATCCCTCTTTTATTTTAGATTTTATAAAATTGGGTGGGACATTTGAGCACTGTTTTGAGGTGACTTGTTTTACTTTATATCAAAGTATTCTTAAACCAGATGGACCTCAGTACAAAGCTATTAAAAGCTTTATTTTTTAGTTTTTATGACACTCTACACACCTCTCATCTACAAACATCTGTGTTTTAATATTTTTCTTATCAATTTTTACATTGATTCCATGGCATTTGAAACAGTCTTTGAAGCCTAAAGCCTTGTGCATCTTTACCATCTTAGGATTTTTGCTATGACATTGATTACACTGAAACGCATTTAGTTTTGCAAATGTAAACAGTAAAATTAAAGTTATATGAAGTATCCATTTCATATTTTTATTTTAACATTAATCGAGATTAAAACCTTTGACTAAAATCAAAAAAGGGGCTTGTTGCCCCTTTTCTTAATCTTCCAGCAAAAAGATGACATCCAGCTTAACTCTGTACTCTACAATTTTGTTTTTTTCGACATGTGCCTTAAATTCTTTGACTTTGAATCCTGTTATCCCTCTCAGTGTTTTAGAAGCCCTTTCAAAACCGGTTTTGATAGCATCATCAAAGCTTTTTTTAGAACCTGCAATAATTTCTGTAACTCTTGCTACTGGCATAAATACCTCCTGCTGTTTTACTCCACCTTAGTGGGCTTATCCTAAATTTAGCAGGGGGAAAAAGTTTGTCAAGTATAGTCACGAAAAAGGGGCTTAAAAAGCCCCTTTTTCTATGCAAAATTGATATTTACTGTTTATTATATCTGAGCCTTCCAGTATCGATAGCAATTGCAACCTTTGCAAGAAGTGTGTATATCAAGAAGCCTAACGCCCAGACGCCTAAAGACACCATAACTTCTGTTGATGAAGGCATATATTCATATATCTCGCCTAAGGTATCAGGAATAAATCCGGGAATGATAAATCCCATACCTTTTTCGATCCAGACACCACAAAAAATTAATACACAACCAATATTTAACAAAACTATACTTCTAATGTTTCTAAGCAACAAGAAAATCACAAACGCAGAAACGTTAAACACGATAGCCGTCCAGATCCATGGCACCAGAGCGTTGTGCCCATGCAATCCCTGCATAAGATACTCCATTGGTGCAAGATGGATTGTTCCTGAATAGTACTCTTTAAAAAGCTCTGCTCCAAAAAGGAATAGGTTAAAAAACATTGCATAAGCCATTATTTCTGCTACTTTAAAAAGTGCCGCATCCTGAATTTTGAAGTTGCCAAATTTTCTGATAAGCTGGAATATTATCAATATTAAAGCTGGTCCAGAGCAGAATGCCGAAGCCAGAAATCTCGGAGCCAAAATTGCAGCATTCCAGAAAGGCCTTGCTGGTAGCGGATTATACAAAAATGCTGTAACCGTGTGAATACTGACAGCCCATGGAATTGAAAGGAGAACAAATGGCAGATAAAACTTTTTGTTTGGCTCCTGTTCAACATATTTTTTATAAAGTAGATAAAATGGTATGATAGTGTTTATAATCAAATAGCCGTTAAGCACTATAACGTCCCATGAAAGCATAGAAATCGGAAAATTAAGTATCCCAAGCCCCGGTATGATATGCCAGAATCTGTCGGGTCTTCCTAAATCCACAGTAATAAAACCTAAACACATAACAATCGCAGAAAATGCCATCAGCTCTCCAAGAATAACAATCTCGTGAATAGCATGAAAATGATATATGTAAGCAGGAATCACCAGAAGAACCGCAGCTGCCGCTACACCAACCATAAAGGTAAAGTTAGCAATATAAAGTCCCCACGAAACCTGATCCTTCATATTAGTCACTATCAAGCCTTGATCGAGCTGGTGAATGTAGCTTCTGGCAGCAAAAGCTATTATAATTAGCAAAAACGCCACCCATGAATAATATAACTTTCCACCTTTAAATATTTCTTTTATAGCTCCACCAATAAAACTAATAAATTTCATATCACACGCTCCTCATATCTTAATTAACTATGGAAGAAGTAGAAAAACCTCGGGTGTGTATTTAAATCTTCCTTTAACCTGAACACCCTCTTGGTTTCTATTATCTGCCTGATTTCGCTTTCCGGGTCTAAAAGATTGCCAAACTTTCTTGCACCAACAGGACAAATTTCGACACATGCCGGATATTTACCCTCTCTACTCCTCTGAATACAGAATGTGCATTTTTCGACAACGTTCTTCATTCTTGGTCTATTGCCAAGATAGTGTGTATTTGTATTCAGTTCTTCCAATGGTATCTGTGGTTCTGCCCAGTTAAATTTTCTACCCATATATGGGCATGCTGCCATACAGTATCTACACGCTATACACCAGTTGTAATCAACAACCACAATACCATCTTTTTCAGTCCAGGTAGCTTTAACAGGACATGCCTTTACACAAGGTGCCTTTTCACACTGCTGACATTGCACTGGAACATAAAAATAACCCGGCTCCGGAACTTTTGCTGCTTCATAGTAATGTTCAGAATTTTCAAAATCAATACCTTGCCCTTTCTTAAATCTCATCACTCTAATGTAATGTATCTGATGAGGAGCCCTTGACAGGTTGTTTTCCTTAACACAAGCATATACACATCTCCTACATCCGATACATTTTGAAAGATTCAAGCCATATGCAAAAGAAACATTCTCCCTTGCAGGGGTTCCTTTCACGACAAAATCTTTTCCATACTTCTTTTTGTATTTTTCTTCCAATCTTTTTAGAGTCTTTTTTACTTCATCAGGAGTCATTTCTCTGAAATTCTTTTGTAAAAAATCCTCCATATCAAAATCTCTTACAGCCGACTCAGCCTTTGCAAGTGGCAAAAGAGCAGCAGCTGCACCTGCCATAAACGTCTTTAAAAACTTTCTTTTTGTTAAGGATACTTTCTTCTCTTCCTTCATATTTTTATTCCCCTTGAATAATGGTTTAATGTGCTTTAGAACCATGCCTTGTTGGTTTAATTGGAGCCGGTTCCGGTGTTAACTCTTTAAACTTGGGCGAGTGTGGATTATGACAATGAACACATAACAGGTACTGCTTTTCTCCATCCCAATTCCCTGTCCTTTTACCATGAACGCCTCTTTTCCAATCATTAAAAATGTTTCCGTGACATTGTCCACAAAGCTTATAAGACTCATAAAAATTAATTGATTCTCCGTTAGCTAGCTTCAATTTATTCATATTTCTTTCATCATGGCAATCATAACACCAACGGTCGCCGTGATGTTCTATTTTAATATTTTGGTGCATCTCCTTCAGTACCCTCTTTTTCTTGTTTCTATCCAGACCTTCATGACACTCCATGCAGGGATAAATTCCCGGCGTAAAAGGTGGATAAGGCACATGATAATCCTTCCCCGCAAAAACTTTCATTGAGAAAACAAAAACAAAAACAGCTACTAACATAATCACTCTTTTATTCATCTATAAACCTCCAAGCATGTTGACATTAGAATTATTTTAATCTTTGTATGAACGTAAAACGCATTTATTTTATTATTAAAAAAAAAGAGAAGTCAAGATTGCCGACTTCTCTTTTTGATTATTTTTGTTTAATTTAACGAAGTTTTATTTAGTTTTCTCTAATTTTTTTAAATAGCCTTCAACCAGCTCCAGATTGTGTAGAGGTTTTCCTTTCTTCAGATGTTCTAACAGTTCTTTTTCTTTGCCATGTTTTCTGCTAATTTGATTGTTAAGTCTCTTTATTAAATCAGCCTCTTCTTTCAACCAATCTGTGAGCTTATTTGCCATCTTTTCATCATGACAGTTTACACACTGTGTTTTTACAAGTTGCCCCTTCTGAGGCATTCCGGCAATGATCTTATGACAGTCAACACATTTGATCTCTGCTGTTGCCTTAAAGCTTGGCGATGGTTTCTTTTCATCGATTATGGTTCCATAGTAAAGCTTTCTAGCTTCGACATGACAATACTGACATTTATCTTCTTTCACGTCCCAGTGATGACATCCAACACAGTTTTCATGATTAATAGTTTTGCCATGCTCTTCAAACCCAGCATGACAGTCGATACACACCAGCTTTGCCTTTTTAATATGTTTTCCGTGGTCGAACATTACCGTGTCATGTGAAACTTTAAGGTTTTCTATCCCTGCATGACAGTTTCTTACACAAGTGTTTTCTTCCCTTGTAATTATCACCGGCTTGTAGTTTTTATCTACATGACTAATCAGCTTCTCTAAGCTGTTCACAAGATTTGTATAACGAGTAGAGATTTTTTCGAAGTTGTGAACACCTTTTGAGCCATCAATTTTTAACTCATAATACTCATCAAGATATTTCTTCAAAAAACCATCTTTTTCGACCTTGCCTTTTTCGACAAGTTCATTCAATTTGTTGATATCAACATCTGCCCTTTTCGCAAGATCTGTTACATCATGTTGCCATTTTCTAAATACTTCTGCATACCTCTGATGCCCTCTATGACATCTGATGCAGGATTTTTCGCTTGCCCTGAAATCTGTTATCGGAATATGACAATCAACACACATTAACCCAGCCTTACCCTTAAAGCTTGAGTAAAAATTTTCCCCCTCTTTTGGATGACACACATCACATTTGCTTCTTGGCGCTTTAACATCATTGTGACAACCAAAACAACCACTTCTATCAGGATGGCTTTTCTCATTTATATCAGCATGCGCTATTCTCCAGTGACATTCGGTACATAGCTTCTCTGTTAACTCATCGTTGTGATGCTTAATCCTTAATCCATTTACCATAGTTTTTGTTCTTACGTCTTTATGACAGTTGTAACAGGCTTCCCATGGTGCCTTAGCAGATTCCCTTATAAGCTTTTTCATCTTTTCTGGATCTTTGACAAGCATATGATAAGCACCATGTCTAACAGCCATTATTTTTGCCAATATGTAATTGAGCTTTCCCGGCTTAACATGGCAATCGATACACTCAACGCCTTTCTGGCTATGTTTCGACCTGTTCCATGTTCCGCAAGCATTCCCCATCTCGTGACAGGAGATGCAAAAACTTGCCTTTGATGTTGCATGCAGGAAAGCTCCCCCCCCATAGTAAAGCGCTGGTATAGCTATTAAGATAGCTATCACTACTATCTTTGGATTATCTTTCAACCATCCAAAAAACCTTTTAAAAAACCCTTTCTTCTCTTCAGCTGACTTTTCATTTTTTTCTTCTTCTGACATACTCTCCCCCCCCAAAAATTAATTATATCAAATGTGTTTTTTTTAATTTGATTATTAGCAGAAATTTAGTTTTTGTCAAGCAAAATTAATCAAATTTAATAAAAATTTCAAAAATTGTAAAACTGACTCACGCTTTCTTGACTTTATTTCGGTAATGTTTTAATCTATAGCTAACGGGACGTGGCGCAGTCTGGTAGCGCACTTGCTTCGGGAGCAAGGAGTCGCTGGTTCAAATCCAGTCGTCCCGATTTTTTATAAGACAGCTATGGATATACTTGTTGATATTTTTTTTGTGGTTTTATCATACCTGATAGGTTCGATCTCAACAGGTGTTATTATAGCAAAATACATCTACAAGATTGACTTGAAAAGTGTTGGCAGCGGCAATATTGGTGCGACTAATGTTATGAGAGCTCTGGGGAAAAAGATGGGGATACTTACCTTAATTGGTGACGCTCTTAAGGGTTTGATACCTACCCTTTTTGCAACCTCATATCAGCCTTTTCCTATTAATCAGTCGTTAATTTTTTTCTGCGCCTTAGCAGCCTTTTTAGGACATCTGTTTCCTTTTTATCTAAAATTTAAGGGCGGAAAAGGAGTGGCAACTGCATTAGGTATATCTTTAGTATTGTTTCCTTTACAAACACTTCTTTGTGCAATTGTTTTTTTTGCGGTTGTGCTAAAAACACGCATCGTTTCGATAAGCTCTATACTTGCAGCACTTTCTTTACCTATCTTTGTTTCGTTTAAAGCTCAGTCGGGCTATATGTTGTCTCTTGCTATTATCATCAGTGCACTTGTGATTATCAAACACAAAGATAATATTCACAGGCTTTTAGAAGGCAAGGAAAATAAACTTAACTGGTGATACTACAGCTTCTTTAGCTTTAAAAGTCTTTTTCTTTCAGCTTTTTTTGGGCGTTTCGGGTTCCCCTTTTTTGTGTTTCTGCTATCGATATAATCATAATCGTTTTCTTGATTTTTATACACCACGTTAAACAGTCTTCTTGCAAAGTCTTCACTGCGAATGTACCCTGCATTTTTGCCTTTTGCATAATGAATTATCTCGTTATCTGAACTAACAACAATACAGCCTTCTCTAATATCTTTAACAAGCTCCTTTATCTTCTGATCCGCAGTTTTACCTAATCCGGTAAAAATAACGGTAACACCGCCAAATTTTTCTGAGGTGTCTCCAGACAATCCGGCTTTGTAGCTGTCAAACACAACAGTAACCCTGTTTTTTGAAAATTTGCGATAATTTTCAAGAAGCCTTAGCAAATCTTCGCGCTCACCTTTATAAATATCGAGAAGAACTACATTTAAAAGGTTATAACCATCAACTAAAATTTGCATTATTTAAAATCCACAACTGGTGTTTCTTTGTCTTTAGCAGGAATTTCATAATAAGGCAACGGTGAAAAACCAAACATACTGGCTATAATATTTGCAGGAAACATCTTAACTTTAAGGTTATAATTTTTGACACTTTCATTATACCGCATCCTTTCAACAGAAATTCTGTTTTCTGTGCCTGCCAACTCGTCCATAAGCCTTATAAAGGTAGCATCAGCTTTTAGATTAGGATAATTTTCTACGACAACAAGGAGTCTTGAAAGTGCTGTATTCATCTCGTTAGAAGCAGTGAAAAGCTCCTGGGGACTTCTTGCTCCCATCATCTTTGCTCGTGCTTCAGCCAGCTTTTCAAAAATCTCTTTTTCATGTTTTGCGTAGCCTTTTACAGTATTTGTTAAATTTGGAATCAAGTCTGCCCTTCTCTTTAACTGATTTTCTACCTGTGCAAACTTCGCATTAACATCCTCTTGCATTCTTACAAAGCTGTTCCTCGCTGAAATGATATAACCAAAACATATCAATGCTATTCCAATGATAACGAATAAAATTATCAAACCTTTCTTCACAAAGCCCCCTTAATGATACTTTATTACATAATATTTATCGCATTTGTGTTAGTCAATTAACTTTATCCACCCGCCACCCATCACAACATCACCTTTATACATTACTGCCGCCTGTCCTGGTGTTATTCCTCTTTGTGGCGTATCGAAAGCGATATGAACTTCATCATTTTTTTTGTTAATAATTTTACCATATTCGCCCTTATGTCTATATCTAACTTTAATAAAAAACCTATCATTTTTGCCAACATCTTCAAAAAAGTTACAGTTGCCAATCACAAAGTTTGTCCTGTAAAGGTCAGCTTCATCTCCCACCTCAACTATGTTATCATAAGGCAAAATCTTTGTAACATAAACTGGCTTGCCAATAGCCAATTTAAGTCCGCTTCTTTGTCCAATAGTAAAATTAAAATAACCATCATGCATACCTAAAACCTTTCCATTTTTATCAACGATCTTTCCAGTCTTTTTTATCACGCCAGAATCTAGCAAAAACTTTCTGTAATCATTATTAACAAAACAGATTTCCTGACTTTCCCTTTTTTTCGCAGTAATTAACACTTGCTCCTCTGCAATCTTCCTAACCATCTTCTTTTCAATATTTCCAAGCGGAAACAGAATATTCTGTAGCATAGAGGGTGGAATCCCATAAAGGAAATATGATTGATCTTTCGCCTCATCTATTCCTTTTAAAAGTTTAAACGTGCCATCAATTATTTCAATTCTTGCATAATGTCCCGTTGCGATATAATCTGCTCCAAAAGTTTTTGCCCTGTTGAAAAGGATATCGAATTTCAAGTCAGTATTACAATTAACACACGGATTAGGAGTTCTGCCTGCAATATATTCATCTACAAACCTTTTTATCACTTTATCTTTGAACTCTTCCTTTAGATTTAGTACATAAAATGGAATACCAATTTTTTCACACACCCTTAAAGCATCATTAGCATCACTAAGGCTACAACAACCTCTTTCCTTGCCTTCACCCTCCCAGAGTTTCATAAATACGCCAAAGACGTTATAACCCTGCTGTTTAAGAATGAAAGCTGCCACTGAGCTATCCACTCCACCGCTCATGGCAACACAAACGGTTTTGCCAGATTTTTCAGACATTGTTGACTACTTTTTATAAAAAGGTGACATTTTCCTGATTTTTTCTACAAGAGGTGGCAACACTTCTAGACAGTATTCTACATCTTCTTCTGTATTTCCATACCCTAAGCTAAACCTGATAGCACCACGCGAACAAAGCGGGTCTAAATTCATTGCAGTAAGGACATGAGAAGGCTCTGTTGCACCAGATGAGCATGCAGAGCCAGTAGAAACAGCAATGCCATTCATATCAAGCATCACAAGAAGTGCCTCTGCCTCGATATATTTAAAACTTATATTTGAAGTGTTGTATAATCTATTTTCAGGATGTCCATTTATAACGGTATCGGGTATTTTTTCAAGAATACCATTTTCTAACTTATCGCGTAATTTGCCAACTTCACCCATCTTTTTTGACATTTCGGCTATGGCAAGTTCACAGGCTTTGCCTAACGCCACAATTCCAACCATATTTTCCGTTCCAGCACGTAAACCTCTCTCTTGATGTCCACCAGAAATAAGGGGCAAAATATCAAGCCCTTTTCTTACATACTGAAAACCAACACCTTTCGGTGCATTAAACTTGTGCCCTGAAACTGTTAGTAGGTCTACTCCAAGGTCTTTGACATCAAGTGGAATTTTACCAGCGACCTGAACCGCATCAGTGTGAAAAATAACCCCCGCTTCTTTTGCAATCTGGGAAATTTCTTTTATAGGAAAGATATTGCCAGTTTCGTTATTTGCATACATTACGCTGATAAGCACAGTATCTTTTCGGATAGCCTTCTTTAGCTCATCTAAGTCAATCATTCCGTAATTATCAACAGATAGATAGGTGACTTCAAAATCAAACTTCTCAAGAAACCTGCATGTATTATAAACAGCTGGATGTTCTACAATGGTGGTAATAACATGGCGTCCTTTTTTTAAGTTGCCCATCAAAATGCCTTTTATTGCCATATTATCACCTTCTGAGCCGCAACTGGTGAACACAATTTCTGACGGATCCGCATTTATAAGCTTTGCAGCATTTTCTCTTGCCTCTTCTACAAAAGCCCTCACTTCACGACCAGCCCAGTGTAATGAAGACGGATTACCATATTTTTCTGAGAGAAAGGGCAACATCACATCTTTCACTTCTGGTCTAACAGGTGTAGTAGCATTATGATCAAAGTAAACCTTTTTCATGTTAAAAAGGGTATCAAATACAACTAAAACAGTCAAGGAAAAATCCCCGCCATCTGTATATTTAATTTCGTAATATCTAAGCTTCAACAAACTAAGCTTACAAAACACAAATTAATTGATTATTACAAAAATTTATCATAAAATTTTTCAAAAACCCAAGGAGTACATTTATGTTAAAAGTCATTACAGCAACTTTGTTTTTTGCTTTTGTTATTTCAGCAAATGCTCAATCGGTGAATATTAACGTAAATCTGGGCGATAAAAAAGACGAGAAGGTTATCGTAAAAGAGAAAGAGACTGTAATAATCAAGGATGAAAAGGATAAAAAAGATAGGGGAAAGCATAAAGGACACGATAAAAAGAAAGAAAAGAAGGGGAAAAAAATAAAAAAAGAGGACAAAAAAGATTAAACTAATATGCATTAAGAAAATTCTCTTATTTTTTGTAACATTTCTTTTTTTTCACCCAAACCTTTTCGCATTTAGTGCCTCTGCCTGTTATAAGGTAGAGGTTTTATTTTTTAAAGTTGGGGAAAGCTGTATCGAGTATAAAGAAGATGGTGAAAATATTAATGTAACCAGCTTTATGCGAACAGTTAACATAGGTAGTTTAGCCAGACGTGTTGAAGACAAAGGCGAGGCAATTATTGATAAAAAAAACTTGAAGCCAATAAGTTTTAAATTCCACCAGGAAGAGGGCAGATTTAAACGTTATCAAGAATACCAATTTTTAGAAGACAAAATATTTGTTCGAGAGATAAAATTTAAGGAATTAACAGATAATATTGAAAAGGATGAGAAAAAAGTTTACGTTTCCAGAGAATATGGAGATCCGTATACAGTAGCATTACATCTCTTTACAAACGTTGCCAGTAACAGAAAAGGTGTGTTAAAGCTTTTTTATGACGATAAATTTTATAACATCCCTTATACCGTTCTTAAAGAAGAAACCATTTCCGTTTCATCAAAGAAGTATGACACTTACAAAGTTTTAGTCAAACCATACATTCGAGGCAAAGGTCTTCTGAAGCCTAAAGGCGACTGGATCCTATGGATTGACAAATCTTCCAGAATGCCTGTTAAGATGAGTGTTGGATTTATCATCGGAAGCGTAAATGTTATTATAGAAACTTTAAAGTAGTTTTAACTTTAAAAACATAACCTTTATCAGGTATAATTAGCCAGTTATGAGAAAATTTTTGCCATATTTATTAGTAGGGCTTGGTGGTTTTTTAGGCGCAAATACGCGTTTTATAGCAGGAAAAATTTTTTCTAAATACTTCACAGTTTACTTTCCATTCAGCACGTTTTTTATAAACATAACTGGCAGTTTTTTATTAGGTATTGTTGGGTATATAGCTGCTTATTTTAAAATCTTTGACCCGGACTATTTCCGTTACTTGTTGGGAATAGGCTTTTTGGGGGCTTACACCACATTTTCTACTTTTGAATACGAGACAAATACTCTTCTGGAAGAAGGTGCATTTTTTATTTCTGCTTTATACGTGGTCTCCAGTGTGTTGTTAGGGCTTCTTGCCGTAAAACTTGGTATTTTAACAGCCAAATACTTTGCAAGGTTATTATGAAGTTAGAAGGAGAACAATTACTTTTCAGAATCTTTTTTAAGCCTGTTACAAAATTTGCAAAGATTATACCTTTACACCGCTATCTTTTAAAAAAGATGAAGGAGCAAAACATAGCTGGGGCTACGATATTTAAGGGCTTCTACGGATTTTTGGGATATGAAGATAGTATTCATAGGGAGACCTTTTTTGACTCTTCACTTGTTCCAGTCTGCATCGAAACTGTTGACAAACCTCAAAAAATTAATGCATTCATAAATGCGGAGTGGCAATACTTAAAAGACTTAATTTTGACCATTGAGAGGGCAAAAGTTATAATTTATACTTCATCTAATGAAGATAGACAAAATTATGAAGACATGCTATCAAATATTAATGAGCCTGATATATCTCGAAGGAGTGAAGTTATGCTGAATGAGCTTGAGGAGATGGTCTTAATTCGCGCGTTTATAGGCGATAGTGATAGAGAGAAGGCATCCAACAAATATCTTTACGAATTTATAATAGAAGAAGCAAAAAAACTCGACTTTTTACTGGCGTTTTCTTACAAGGGGTTGATGGGATTTGGTAAAAAAGCTCGACTTAGAGATACAGAAACCATTGAATTTTCTTCTAACATCCCTATTTGTGTTGAGATTATAGGGGATGATAAAAAAACGACTAAAATATTGGCATTGCTCAACGAACACGTAGAAAGTGGTCTGGTCACAACAGAAAAAGTTACTGTTTATAAAAAAACACATAAAAAGGAGGGGAAACATAATGAGTGAAATTGTTGACATTTACGCAAGAGAAGTGCTTGATTCAAGAGGGAATCCAACAGTTGAAGTAGAGGTTCATCTCGAAAGTGGTGCGTTTGGAACAGCAATAGTGCCATCAGGTGCATCTACAGGTGAAAGAGAGGCTTTAGAACTAAGAGATGGTGACAAAAAGCGTTATTTAGGCAAGGGTGTGTTGAAGGCTGTTAATAATGTCAACACTGTTTTGGCAGAAAAGGTTTTAGACGAAGCCATTGATGCTTTAGATCAGGTTTATTTAGACAATTTTATGATCAATCTTGATGGCACAAAAAATAAGGGCAAATTGGGGGCAAACGCGATACTTGGCATATCAATGGCAGCTTGTAAGGCAGCAGCCGAAGAATGTGGCCTCCCTCTATACAGATACCTGGGTGGTACTTTTGCAAGAACACTTCCTACCCCGATGATGAATATTTTGAATGGCGGCGCTCATGCCGATAACAATGTTGATATACAGGAGTTTATGGTTGTTCCTGCTGGTGCATCTAACTTTAGAGAAGGCTTGAGAATGGGAACAGAGATTTTTCATAATCTAAAATCTGTTTTAAAATCAAAAGGTTATGTTACAAGTGTGGGAGATGAGGGAGGTTTTGCACCAAATCTAAAATCAAACAAAGAGGCATTGGATTTAATTGTTGAGGCGATCAAAAAAGCCGGATACAAGCCCGGAAAAGATGCTTTTATCGCACTTGACGTTGCTGCGTCAGAGCTTTACAAAGACGGCAAATATGTATTTGCGGGTGAAGATAAAACATTTACAAGTGATAAAGTGGTTGCTTACTACGAAGAGCTTGCTGATAAATATCCTATAATCAGCATCGAAGACGGAATGGCTGAAAACGATTGGAAAGGCTGGAAAAAACTCACAGATAAACTATCAAAAAAGATACAGTTAGTGGGAGATGATGTGTTTGTTACAAATCCAGAAATCTTCAAAAAGGGAATCGAAGAGGGTATTGCAAACGCAATATTAATTAAATTAAACCAGATAGGAACAGTTACAGAAACATTAGAAACCATAGAGATGGCAAAGAGGGCTGGATACGGCATAATTATTTCACATCGTTCTGGAGAAACTGAAGATACAACGCTTGCGGACCTGGCAGTAGCAGTCAATTCTGGTCAGATAAAAACAGGCTCTGCTTCAAGAACTGACAGAATTGCTAAATATAACAGACTACTTAGAATAGAAGACGAATTAGGACCTCAGGCTGTATATGCGGGGTTAAATTATTTTGTCAGGAGATAATTCTTGCAAATAAAAGGTTTTCAAGAAGTAACATTGATGGATTGGGAAGGCGTGGTTGCATCCATCCTTTTTGTGGGTGGATGTAACTTTCGCTGTCTTTATTGTCACAACTATAACATTGCATTCAATCCCGCTACGGAAGAGAATGTGCCTCAAGAGTTTATTTTCTCAAGATTAAAAGAACTAAAAAAATGGATTGACGGTGTTATAGTTTCTGGTGGGGAACCAACTATTTATGGGGCAAGCTTAAAATTGCTTTTAGAAACTCTTAAGGCAGAAGGTTTTAAAACGAAACTTTATACTAATGGAACAAATAAAACACTGCTAAAAGAGCTGATAGAAAACAAGCTTTTAGATGCTGTCGATATGGATATAAAGCATGTGTTTTCAAAATATGCTCAAGTAACTATGGCTGGTAATTACGATATTCTGGAAGAAGTTAAAAGTTCTGTCTCACTATTAAAGTCAACGAAAACCATTGATGTTAAATTTAGAACAACTTTAGTAAAAGGATTACATACACAAAACGATATTGAAGAGATTTACAAAGTTGTATATCCCTGCACTTTTATAATTCAAAACGTTTCAAATGAGCATGTGCCAGAAAAATATTCAAAATTAATCCAACCATTTACACTGAAAGAGTTTGAAGAGCTTCAAAAATTAATTAAATGGGGTAATATATGGACTTAGACGTCATTTTTGATGAAACCATCTTTTTGATGGAGAAGGTTAGAGAAAGGTATTTAGAACAGATTAAAAACATTGCAAAACTACTTTACGAGACATTTAAAACTGGTGGCAAACTGCTTATCTGTGGAAATGGAGGCTCAGCAGCAGATGCTCAGCATATAGCTGCTGAATTTATTAATCGATTCCGGATAGAAAGACAACCTCTACCAGCAATCGCTTTAACCACAGATACTTCTGTTCTGACGAGCATCGGAAATGATTATGATTATGTAGAGGTTTTTTCAAAACAAATTAAAGCTCTGGCAAATAAAGGCGATATGCTTTTTGCCATATCTACTTCTGGCACATCAAAAAATGTGTTACTTGCATTAAAAGAGGCTAAAGGTAAAGGAGTAATAACGGTAGGCTTTTCTGGTGACTACAGGGAAGAGATGGGAAGATTATGCGACCATTACATTGCGTTGCCATCCCGTAACACTCCTCGAATACAGGAAGTGCTTCTTGTGGTTGAGCATGCGATATGCGAATTGATAGACGAATACTGGAGAAGAGATAATGTACCCCACCCTGAATAACAAAAACATAAGAACGTATTCTTTATTCGAAAGAGAAAGCAAGGTTTGTGTTTTAGATTTTGGCAAACCGTTTGATTTATCCTGCGATTTTGAGGCATTTTTATCATCGCTTCCGAATATTCTTGCTGCAAAAGACCTTAAAGAAATAGCAAAATCCATTGCTGATACAAAAAAGGCAGGCAAAAAAGTTATTTTGGGGATAGGGGCTCATGTTATTAAGGTAGGATTATCTCCTCTCATAATCGATTTAATGGAAAATGGTGTTATTGATGGCTTGGCTATGAACGGTGCATGTACTATTCACGACACAGAAATAGCATTAGTTGGACATACATCAGAAGACGTTGCAAAAGAGATCAAAAACGGCAGTTTTGGGATGGTAAAAGAGACTGCTGAGTTTATAATAAATGCTGTAAAAGATAACAATAATCTGGGACTTGGCGAGGCTATTGGAAAGGCGTTATATCAATCAAACTTTAATTATAAAAATTTTTCGCTACTTGCTGAGGCTTACAGACTAAGAATTCCTGCTACTGTGCATATAGCTATGGGAACCGATATTATCCATATGCATCCAGAATTTGATGGAGCAGCGTTTGGAAGGGCATCGCACAGAGATTTTCTTGTTTTTTCAAAATTAGTTTCTGAGCTTGAAACTGGATGTTACATAAACCTTGGCTCTGCCGTTATAATGCCTGAGGTTTTTTTAAAGGCTGTCTCCCTTGTGAGAAATTTAGGACATTCATTGACAAATATAACTACCGTTAATATGGACTTTATTCAGCATTACAGACCTATGACAAACGTAGTTAGAAGACCAACTCTTGAAGGTGGAAAAGGTTTTAGCTTAACAGGACACCACGAAATAATGTTTCCCCTACTGTGTGCTTCAATAAAAAAACACCTTAAACAACAGGATTAATATGGGTGAAGAAAAAAGAAGAGACCCAAGAGTTTCTGTAAAATTAAAGGTAAAACTTGTAAATAACAGTTTTGATGGAGAATTTTACACTGTCAACGTTAGTAGAGGTGGCGTCTTCATTGAAACAAAAAATCCATTCACCTTGGGTGATTATTTTTATCTTGAGCTATTCCTCACAGAGTCAGAAAAGATTTCCTGTAATGCCAAAGTAGTCTGGGTTTCACATTATACAGAAAACAGTTCCTATCTCCCCGGTATGGGACTAAAATTTGAAAACTTATCATTAAAAGATAGAGAAAAAATAGGATGCCTCCTGGGTGAGATTTTAAGGAGAGAACAAGAAGTGGATGCAGACATGCATTATAATCTTAATGAGAGACTTGTTATTTCTTCTGATGATATATGCGAAACCCCGGCAGAAGTCATCGCAGTATTAGCAGGAATCGGAATTAGAGACAGAGTAAGTTTAACACAGGAAGTGCTAAAAAATGCAGGAGAAACATTGGTTAAAAATTATAATCTTTATGGAGATGATTTAGAAATTGGAGATGCAATCCTGGTACCTTATGAAGGCAAATTAACCAATCCATACATAATCCTTGTAGGTACTCCTTCTTTTTATGATGCCTTTGGGGAAGAGAACTTAAGAAATGTCATGCTCGATGTACTAAAAATGGCTAAAGATCAGGCTTTCACAAGCTTAGCTGTCCCGGCATTCTCGTTTTTAGAGGTTGGTTATCCAATACTGAGTGTAGCAAAAATATGTTTAGGAACAGCTTATGGTTTTCTTAAAAAAGAGATTTTCCCAAGAAAAATATTTTTTTATTGCAACTACAACAATATTCAGGATTTTCTTGTTTTTGAAAAGATAAAAAAGGAGATATTTTTAGATTGAGCAGTTATGTGCCAATTTGCGTTTGTCTCGAAAACAAATCATGCCTTGTGGTTGGTGGTGGTAGCGTTGCAGAAAGAAAGGTAAAAAACATAGTCTCATCGTCACCAGAAATAACGCTTGTTTCACCTACAATCACCCCATATTTATTCAAACTGGCTTCTTTGAAAAAATTAAACTGGGAAAAAAGAGAATTTTGCGAAAGCGATATTGACAATAAATTTATTGTTTTTGCATCAACAAATGACGAGGATTTAAACAGAAAAATTGCTGAGCTTTGTGAAAATAAAGGTGTTCTTGTTAATGTGGCTAAGCCCGGAAGATATGGTAATTTTATTGTGCCCGCTTCTATAAAAAAGGGAAGTATAGCCATTTCTATTTCAACATCTGGTGAAGCACCTTTCTTCTCAGCACTAATAAAAAAAGATATACAAAAAAGGCTTTTTTATTATCATAAACTTTTCAAGATTTTAAAACCTCTAAGGTCTCATTTATTGACAAAAAACGATGTTCAAGTTTATAATAATTTGATGTTTAAAACGTTTTTTAATGATAATGTTTTTAAAAACTTAGAAGCAGGTAATTTAAAGGCTGTTCAGAAAATAGTTAAGGATTTTTTATCAGCAATCTCCGAGGAAAAAGAATGATATTTCAGTTAACATTTTACCCTATTTTATTTTTCCTTCTTTGTGCGACCCTTTTCTTTTTCTTTTTTCTTTTTACACTGCAAGAAAAATGGGGACGCATTGGAGTATCGTTCTTAAGTCTCAGTTTAGTTGCAAGTTTTTTATATTTAATAGTTAAAGCTATAAATCTTGGCTACCTTCCTATAACAAATAAACACGAATCTCTTGTTTTTTTTGAATTTTTATTGATTTTTATCTTTTTCATCTTTTACTACAA
Organism: Deltaproteobacteria bacterium; assembly: GCA_037442505.1. Taxonomy (GTDB): domain Bacteria; phylum CALINM01; class CALINM01; order CALINM01; family CALINM01; genus JBBIPZ01. The sequence continues at coordinate 18,570 of JBBIPZ010000025.1, forward strand.
GTTTCGTTTACTTATGGTGGGGGTTTTTCTATCTCCATTAGCTTTACTATTGGTGGTAGTGTCTGCCTTTATGAATAAAGAAACCAGCACTGTAATACCCGTCCTACACAGCTTCTGGCTACCTCTACATGTAATGGCAGCATTTATTGGCAACGCCCTTTTTGCACTTTCGTTTGTGATAAGTTTTATATACCTTATTGAAAATTTTAGACTGAAGAAAAAAAAATTTGATGAGTTTGGAAAATATCTACCATCTATAACTATCCTCGACAATATTAACTATTTCTGCATAGTTTACGGTTTCCCATTTATGACTTTAGGAATAATTACAGGCGCAATCTGGGCACAATATGCGATTGGTTCTTACTGGAATAACGACCCCAAGGAAGTATGGTCTTTAATAACATGGATACTTTATGCAGCTTTGCTCCATTTAAGACTTATAACAGGATGGAAAGGTAAAAAGGTTGCTATGTTTTCTATCCTTGCATTTATAATACTGATTTTCAGTTTTGTCGGTGTAACATATCTCTTTAAAGGATACCATTCGTTCAGATTATGAAGATTTGTTCAGTTGGCTTAAGTCACAAAACAGCTCCCGTTGAAATAAGAGAAAAGATAGCCTTCTCAAGTCCACAAAAATTGGAAGAGGCTATCTTGATTCTAAAGAGAGAGCCTGCCATCAGGGAATGTGTCATTCTTTCTACCTGCAACAGGGTAGAAATTTATCTTGTTGTTAATAAAAACTCAGACTGGAAAGAGATTGTTGCAGATAAAATCGCTCTGTATCAGGGGGTAGAAAAGAAAGATTTTGTTCAACACCTTTACTTTAAAGAAGATACTGATGCGATAAAGCATATATTTAGAGTTTCTGCCGGCCTTGACTCTATGGTGCTGGGAGAGCCCCAGATTCTTGGACAGCTAAAAGAAGCATACGGATTTGCTTCTGGAAAAAATGCTACAGGATTTGTGATCAACAAACTTATGCACACAACATTTTCCGTAGCAAAAAGGGTCAGAACAGAGACAAAAATCGGTAGCTACGCTGTTTCTATAAGCTATGTTGCGGTTGAGCTTGCAAAAAAGATTTTTGAAAGTCTGGATGGGAAAAAGGCTATGTTAATTGGTGCAGGAGAAATGGCTGAACTTGCCGCCAGGCACCTTTTGACAAACGGAATATCACAGATAATAGTAGCAAATAGAACTTTCGAGCGTGCATGTTCTCTTGCAGAAGAGTTTAATGGCGTTCCTTGCAACTTTGATGAATTTCCAGAAAGACTTAAAGATGTTGATATTGTCATATCCTCTACAGGTGCCCCCGGCTTTGTGATAACGCCAGAAAAAGTAAAATCTGCCTTAAAATCAAGAAGAAATAGCCCAATGTTTTTAATAGACATTGCTGTTCCACGTGATATTGATCCAAAGGTAAACGACTTAGACGATGTTTTTGTATATGACATTGACGATTTGCAAAATGTGGTTGATTCAAATCTTGCTGAAAGAAAAAAAGAGGCAGAAAAGGCTGAAAAGATTATAGAAGAGGAGTTAGAGGCGTTTGTAGGCTGGGTAAAATCGTTACAGGTGAAACCATTACTAATAAACTTACGAAGCGAGATAGAAAAGATTAAAGAGGCAGAGCTTACCGAGCTTAAAAAGAAGCTTCCCAACCTGAGTGATAAAGACAAAAAGGCAATAGAAGCATTTGCCAATGCATTGATAAACAAGTTTCTTCACTATCCAACTATATTTCTCAAAGAGGTTGGTAATAGTGAAGATAGTTATGCATATTTGGATGCGTTTAAGCGCATTTTCAATTTAAAAAAAGAAGGAGACAGTGATGAAAAAAATTAGGCTGGGGACGAGGGGAAGTCAACTTGCCCTTTGGCAGGCTAACCATATAAAAAAGCTTTTAGAGGATACACATCACATCGAGGTTGAACTTGTTAAAATAAAGACTCAGGGAGACAAAATCCTTGATGTTGCCCTCGCAAAGGTTGGAGGAAAAGGCTTATTTGTAAAAGAGTTAGAAGAAGCTCTATTAAAAAAAGAGATAGACTTTGCGGTACATAGCATGAAAGATGTTCCAGTTGAATTACCAGAAGGGCTTCATATAACTGCTATCACAAAGAGAGAGGACCCAAGAGACGCATTTGTTTCTAAAAAATTTAGTTGTCTGGAGAACCTCCCTGAAGGCTCAAAGGTAGGAACAAGCAGTTTAAGAAGACAGTGTCAGTTGTTAAATATTCGCCCCGACCTTAAGGTTGAAGTTTTAAGAGGAAATGTAGAGACAAGAATCAGAAAGATGACTGAAAATATTTACGATGCAGTTATTCTTGCTTATGCCGGTTTAAAAAGGCTTGGTCTTACGGAATTTGTTAAGGAAATCATTTCAGAAACTGTTTCCATACCTGCTATTGGACAGGGAGCATTAGGGATAGAGTGCCGTATTGATGACAAAGATACCAATAACCTTCTTTCAATCTTAAATGATGAAGACACCAACTACTGTGTTACTGCCGAAAGGTCATTTTTAAAACTGCTTCAGGGTGGCTGTCAGGTGCCCATTGGCGGTTATGCGAAAATCAATCCTGACAACAGGCTATCTCTTATAGGTCTTGTAGGCAGTCTTGATGGAAAAACTATTATTAAAGAGATCGTGTCTGGTGAAAAATCTGATGCTGCCTTTTTAGGTGAAGCCCTTGCTAACGTTATATTAGAAAGGGGTGGAAAGGCTATCTTAGAAGAGGTTTATGGGAGAGCCCTGTAAATTATGGATTCAATAACTAAAGGAAAGGTCTTCCTTGTTGGAGCCGGGCCGGGTGATATAGAACTGATTACAGTAAAAGGAAAAAGGTTGCTTGAAGAGGCAGACGTCATAATCTATGACTACCTTGCCAATCCCATGCTGCTAAAGTATGCAAAACCAGACGCCGAATTAATTTACGTAGGCAAAAGAACAAAAGAACACACAGTAGATCAGGATAATATAAACAAAATTATCGTAAAAAAGGCTCTCGAAGGCAAAAAAGTGGTTAGACTCAAGGGAGGCGACCCATTTGTGTTTGGGAGAGGCGGAGAAGAGGCGCAAATCCTTGTTAAAGAAGGCATCGAGTTTGAAGTAGTGCCTGGCGTTACTTCGGGAATTGCTGCGCCTATGTATGCAGGCATTCCACTCACAATGCGGGGCGTAAATGCAACCGTAGCATTTGCCACGGGGCATGAAGCTGAAGACAAGCAGTTAAGTTACCTTGACTGGAACGCCTTAGCAGGAATGGGGACGCTTGTGTTTTATATGGGGGTTAAAAATCTTCCCATAATTTCAAAATCACTTATTGATGCCGGTAAACAAAAAGACACACCAGTAGCAATAATCCGCTGGGGCACATATCCATATCAAAAAGTCCATACAAGCACCCTCTCAAAAATTGCGGATGGGGAAGATTTGACAGGCATTAAACCACCAGCAATAATCGTCATTGGTGACGTTGTAAAAATGAGGGAATCATTAAGCTGGTTTGAAAAAAAAACTCTCTTCGGGAAACGAATAGTTGTCACAAGGGCAACGCAGCAGGCAGGTACGTTTTCTCAAAAACTCACTGAATTAGGGGCGGAAGTGATTGAACTTCCCACAATTAAAATACTACCACCTGATACTTTTAAACCCTTAGACGACGCAATTGAAGATATTAACAGTTATGACTTTTTAATCTTAACCAGCGTGAATGGGGTAAACTTCTTTTTTCAAAGAATAAAGGAGCTAAAAAAAGATATAAGGATATTGAGTGGGCTCAAAATATGTGCCATCGGTCCTGCTACAAAAAAGGCGATAGAAGACAGGGGTGTTCTTGTTGATATCATGCCAGAAAAGTATGTTGCAGAATCAGTGATAGAGACACTTAAAACTTACGAAATCATAGGCAAGAAATTTCTTCTTGCCCGGGCGCTTGTTGCAAGAGATGTTATACCAGATGAAATAAAAAAGCTTGGTGGAGTGATAAACGTAGTACCAGTTTACAAAACCGTTAAACCTGAAGGAATGGACGAAAAACTGGCATCGTTGGGTAAAGTTGATGTAATCACATTTACCAGTTCTTCTACCGCAAAAAACTTTTTCGATTCAGTCACAGACAAAACCTTGCTTCAAGGCACAATATTTGCGTCTATAGGTCCAGTAACCTCTGATACCATAAGAAAATGTGGTTTTGAGCCGCAAATAGAGGCAAAGGTATTTACAATAGACGGATTAATTGATGAAATTTTGTCTTTTTTAAAAAATCGAGTATAAATAAGGGGGCTTTATGCAGTTTCCAGATTTACGCCTTAGAAGGTTAAGAAGAACAGAAAAGTTAAGGGCTATGGTAAGAGAGACCAATCTAACCGTTAACGACCTCATCTATCCCTTATTTGTTGTTTATGGCAAAAACAAAAAAGAAGAAATAAAGTCTATGCCAGGCATTTATAGATACTCTGTTGATCGCATAATGGAAGAGGTTGACGAAGTTGTTAAATTAGGCATACCTGCAGTTATTTTGTTTGGTATCCCTGCACACAAAGACGAAGAAGGCAGTTCTGCTGTCAACGACAACGGAGAAGTTCAGCAGGCTGTAAGAAAGATCAAAAAGAGCTATCCCGAACTGATTGTTATCACAGATGTATGTTTGTGCGAATACACCTCTCATGGTCATTGCGGTATTCTCACCAAAAAAGGCGAAGTGGATAACGACGCTACAATCGAGATTCTGGCAGAAGAGGCGCTTTCCCACGCAAGGGCAGGTGCTGATATAGTAGCACCATCAGATATGATGGACGGTAGGGTTCTGGCAATTAGAGAAAAGTTAGACGAGAAGGGTTATGAACACATACCGATAATGTCTTATTCTGTTAAATATGCATCTGGTTTTTACGGTCCTTTCAGAGATGCCGCAGAGTCTACTCCTGCATTTGGTGATAGAAGAAGCTATCAGATGGATCCTGCTAATGTAAGAGAGGCGATAAGGGAAGCTACCCTCGATATAGACGAAGGGGCAGATATGATTATGGTCAAGCCCGCCCTGTCATATCTGGATGTAATATCACTGATGGCAGAAGAGTTTCCCTACCCTCTTGTAGCTTACAATGTATCGGGAGAGTATTCAATGGTCAAAGCTGCGGGTAAATTAGGCTGGATAGACGAAAACAGAGTTATGATGGAGATACTGCTCTCGATTAAAAGGGCTGGCGCAGATCTAATAATAACCTATCATGCTAAAGAGGCGGCAAAGCTTTTAAAATAAACAAAAAGATGGAGGATTTATATATGCATCACATGGGACATAAACATTCTTCGGGTGAGGGAGGAGAGAGAAAGTATCTGCCTCATCTAATTGCGTGGGAAATCACCAGAAGTTGTAATTTAAATTGTGTACACTGCAGGGCTGCCGCACAGTTCGGTCCATACCCAGGAGAACTAACCACAGAACAATGTAAGGCAATCCTTGACAATATTGCCTCTTTTTCAAATCCAATAATTATCTTAACTGGTGGAGAGCCCCTTTTACGTCCGGATATATTTGAAATAGCTCAACACGGGACCAATCTGGGATTACGAATGGTTATGGCGGTCAACGGTGTACTAATTACAGATGACATTGCAAAAAAGATGAAAAAAGTGGGCATACAACGGGTATCTATAAGCATTGATGGTGCCACAAAAGAATCCCATGACGATTTTAGAAAGGTTGAAGGGGCGTTTGAAGGCGCATTAAGAGGCATATCAATACTTAAAAAACACGGCATTGAGTTTCAGATAAACACAACAATAACAAAAAGAAACCTTGACGAATTACCAAAAATACTAAATCTTGCAATAGAGCTTGGCGCTGTGGCATACCATCCATTTTTACTTGTACCAACAGGTAGAGGAAAGGAGTTGGCAGCTGACGCGTTGTCAGCAAATGAGTACGAAAAAGTTTTAGAATGGTTTGAGGATATGAGAGACAAAGTCCCGCTTCAATTCAAACCAACCTGTGCACCTCACTACTACAGGATTATCAGGCAAAAGGCAAAAACAAAAGGCAAGACAGTTGATTTCAAATCCTATGGACTTGATGCAATGACAAAAGGATGTCTGGGTGGGCAAGCGTTTGCGTTTATTTCTCATCAAGGCATTGTTCAGATTTGTGGGTACATGGAGGTGCCATGCGGGGATGTTAAAAAACAGACATTTAAAGAGATATGGGAAACCTCTCCTGTGTTTTTGCAGATGCGTGATTTAGATCATTATCATGGCAAATGTGGAGTATGTGAATACCGTAAGGTTTGTGGTGGCTGTCGCGCACGTGCTTATGAACTAACAGGCGATTATCTTGCAGAAGAACCACTCTGCACATACATACCTGTATGTAAGTAAAAGAATTAAGAAAAAGGTCTATTACTCCGGGGCAGATCCGAAAGCAACATGGTGGCAAGTTATTAATTTTTAGATAAAAAATTCTTGATATTTTTATTTTTTTGTGTAAAATAAAATGTCTATTAATTTTTGCTCCTTGCTCCCACTAAAGGTAGGGGGCTAAAAAAACCATAAGGAGGTTGTAAATGCGTTATTACGAAACTACCTACATTTTGTCCCCAGACATTTCTGCAGAGGAAAGGCTTGCGATTCAGACAAAGCTTAAGTCCCTGATTCAGAAACATGGCAGGCTCGTTAAGGAAGAAGATTGGGGAAGGCGCAGATTGGCTTACTCAATCAACCACAAAGATTTCGGGAACTATTATTACATGGTTTACGAGGCTGATGAATCTACTGTACAGAAGCTGGAACACGAGATGAATCTTCTTCCGGAAATTTTGCGTTATCTTTCTGTAAAGATTAAAAACGTCAAGCCCTTTCTCCCAAAGGATGAGCCACAGGTAGAACAGCCACAAGGAACTGAATAAAATGGCTACGTTTAATAAAGTCATTTTGGTTGGCAACCTTACCGCTAACCCACAACTAAAATATAATCCGGGGGGTCTTGCTGTAGCTAACTTTGCACTTGCTGTTAACTCTCGCATCTCCTCTAAAGAACAGGGCGTAAAGGAACAGGTTGACTTTTTTGATATAGTTGTGTTTGGTAAACAGGCAGAAAATTGTGCAAATTACCTTAGCAAGGGAAGAACTGTTTTAGTTGAAGGAAGGCTTGCCACAAACAAGTGGGAAGGAAAAGACGGAATTACCAGAAAAAAGGTTTATATTGTTGCAAACACAGTGCAGTTTTTAAGTCCAAAAGGTACAGGTAGCTCATCTGAGTCAGTTCAAGATGAAACAGACGTGATTGATGATCTACCCTTAGAGGACGATATTCCATTTTAGAATATTTCAGGAGGATTTAAAGATGGCTATACAAAACGATAAAAGACGTTTCGTACCCAAAAAGAAGTTTTGCAGATTTTGTGCCGATGCAAAGCTGGTGATCGATTACAAAAAACCAGTTTTTTTAAAACAGTATGTGTCTGAACGTGGCAAAATTTTACCACGTAGATTTACTGGCAACTGTGCAAAACATCAGAGAGAGATAAGCACAGCGATCAAGATGGCAAGACAGTTAGCATTGTTGCCATACACAACTGTCAACCAAGTATTTCCTGGTTAATAAATTACTAACAGTTGAGTTTGGCATGGCAACATTATGGAATAAACAGAGAAAGGTTGCCTTTTTTATCTTTCTTACCTTTTCTTCTCTTTTTGTGTCGCTACAACTGTTCTCTGTTTTATCTTCTATGCTGGGTGCCGTGATGCTGGGCTTTTTGATTAATAAAAGATGGTTAGAGCTAACTGTTGTGTTAGCTGGTTATATTGGCATCGTTAGTTATGTTAATTTGGTAGCGATTAATGTTTTTTTCCCTCTGGTGTTTTTGGCAATGACATATTTAATCAATTCATTGTTTAAAAATATCGATAAAGGCGCTCTATTTTTCTTAGTAACGGTAGTTTTGTCCTTGTTTTTTTTGTTAGTAGTGGGGGTTATGGAAATTAAATCAGGTTACGTCAGTCAGATATTATCAGCAACTAAAGCTGAAATGACTCAAATGACGGAAGTTTTTAAACAAGTTATGACGCCAAAAGAGATTTCTGAATATCTTGCTTATGCGCAATCTCTTTTAGAGAGATACCATATATTTTTTGCCCTGCTTCAAATTGTATTTTTTACTTTTTTAAATCTGGCTTTGTTGCCATATCTGTTTGATACCTTGCCGGTAACTCTCTCCGAGAGCTTCTACAAAATGAAAATTCCTTATTATGGTATCTGGGGGATAAATTTTGGCTTAATCCTTTATCTGTTTAAAACTGGAACAATAGCGATTTACGGTATAAATGCTGTGTTGTTTTTTCTTTCAATATATTTCATTCAGGGGCTGTCGTTATTTACCGCTTTTTTTAGAAAATACGGCATCCCATTTTACATTTCGTTATTGTTTTTTACTATGTTTTTAATCAATCAGGCAATGTGGCTACTTCTTAGCATAGCAGGCATTGTTGATTCCCAATTTAATATAAAAAAGTATTTAAAGGAGGCATAAAAATGAAGGTGCTTTTACAAGCTGATGTTGAGTCGCTTGGTTCTGCTGGACAGATTGTCACAGTAAAACCAGGATTCGCCCGCAACTACCTATTACCTAAAAAGTTGGCAGTAGTTGCAGACGAAAAAAATGTCAGGGTGTTTGAACATTTAAAACGCCAGACAGAAGAAAAGATTAAAAAAATCAGGAAGGCTGCTGAAACATTGTCTGATAAGCTTTCCCAATTAACTCTTCAGATACCTTGCAAAGTTGGTGAAGAGGGCAAGCTTTTCGGTTCGGTCACAAATATGCAGATTAGCGATGCATTAAAAAAGGCTGGTTTTGACATTGACAGAAAAAGAATCTTGATTGAACAGCCAATGAAAGTTCTTGGTAACTATGAAGTAAAAGTTAAATTAGACGGTAATGTTACTGCAAACCTTAAAATTGAGTTGATTAAAGAAGAATGAAAAACAAAAGCAAAATTCTACCTCATAACATAGAAGCAGAACAATCCATCCTGGGTGGAATTTTGCTTGATAAAGACGTAATAAATAAAGTTACAGAAGTTGTACAACCAGAAGACTTTTACCTGGATGCACACAAAAAGATTTATCAGGGCATCGTAGATTTATGTGACAGAAACGAGCCCATCGATCTGATTACACTTACAGACTACTTTTTAAAAAAGGGGATGTTAGAACAGGTCGGTGGGGCTTCTTACTTATCAAAGCTGATAGACAATATACCATCTTCTGCCAATATAATTCATCACGCAAAGTTAGTAAAAGAAAAGTCTGTATTAAGAAAACTTATAAATGTTACAGGCGAGATTTACAATTCATCTTTTGAACCAATTGAAGATGTAGAAGCTTACTTAGATGTTGCGGAAGAGAAGATTTTTGAGATTACGCAGAAAGAAAGAACAACACAAAACTGCTTTGAGCTTAAAGATGTTTTAAAAAGCACATTTAAGGTTATAGAAAACTTATTCCAGAGAAAAGAACTGATTACCGGTGTGCCTACAGGTTTTTCTGATTTAGACAAGCTTACGGCAGGACTGCAACCTTCAGATTTGATAATAATAGCAGGACGACCCGGCATGGGAAAAACCTCTTTTGCACTTTCCATACTAAAAAATGCTGCAATGAGTGCAAAGATACCCGCTGCCTTTTTTTCACTTGAAATGTCTAAAGAACAGATCGTTATGCGATTACTTTGTAGTGAAGCACGCATACCACTTCAAAACTTAAGACGTGGCTTCATAGACCAAAAAGACTGGACACCTTTAACGGAAGCTTCTACAAAACTTTCTACTACCGGGATAATAATAGACGATACGCCAGCTATGTCTATACTTGAGCTACGTTCACGTGCAAGAAGGCTGAAAGCAGAAAAAAACATCGGTCTAATCATGGTCGACTATCTACAACTTATGCGTGCCCATAACAATAAAGACAACCGTGAGCAGGAAATATCTGAAATTTCACGTTCTTTAAAGGCTCTTGCCAAAGAGTTAAACGTTCCCGTTGTTGCACTTTCACAGCTAAACAGGGCAGTTGAAAGCAAAGAAGACAAAAGACCACAAATCTCACATTTAAGAGAATCCGGAGCCATCGAGCAGGACGCCGACGTTATCATGTTTATATATCGCGAAGAGTTTTATCGAAGAGACAAAGAAAACATTCCAGAAGACATAAGAAACGTAGCAGAGATAATAGTAGCCAAGCAGCGCAACGGTCCTACTGACACCGTAAAACTATTCTTTAACGACAAACTAACACACTTTGCTGACCTAAATGACAGGCGATACTATTAATCCTGCTTTAAGATATAAAGACTTTGCAAAGGCCTTTAGAATCACAGGAAATGATTTTAAAAGTTTTCTATTAACTTGCCACTATGAGCTGGAAATGTGCCACCTTTTTCAAAGGCATCAAAAGACAATAAGCTTTATTTGCTATAAAATATCAGCAATAGCCTTTGCAAAAATTTTATAACCTTCTTCGTTTGGGTGATCAAGTCCCGATATTAACAACGAAGAAAGATCTACACCTTCTCGCAGTTTTTGATGCCAAATGCGATGTATATCAATAAAAGCAACCTGTTTTTCTTTGCTTACTTTTTGCAGTTTATCATAGTACTTTCTTACAAGCTTGTCCGCCTCTTCATCCTCAAGTATTTCTGATGTTAAAACAAGAACATCACAATTACAGGTAGTTTTTATATTTTCGATCATTTCAGAGAGATTTTTTTCAAACTCCGTAAGATTGACGTTACTAAATGCATCATTGATTCCAAAATTTATAGTAACAAGATCTGGCGAAAGTGATACTACATCGTTTTCTAACCTGAATAGGCCATCTTCAGCAGTATCCCCTGAGCGTCCTTTATTATAAAGAGTAATATTAGACTCAGGATACTTCTTTTTTAACTCTTTCACCAACTTTTCAGGCCAGCCTTCAGACACACCGTAGCCTTCGGTTATCGAGTCACCAAACGCAACAAAGCACACATTTTCACCGTTTTTTAGTTTTTCCTTGACACGTTCAAACATAGATAAACTTTAACACTCCTCCCCTGATTTTTTATTAAAAAATTATACCGAACAGGTAATAAAATTTAAAGAAAATATTGGATTTACACGTATCATACTATGAAAAAGGGAGATGCAATTACCACATCTCCCTATAAATAACAATTACTACTTTTTCTGTTTTGGTTTTGTTTCTCTGGCATTTTGCTGCTGTTGCTGTTGCTGTTCCTGCTGCTGCATATGTTGCATCATCTGTGGGTTTAATGCCAGCTGACGCTCCATAGTAATATTCTTCTTCGTGTCTGCCTCAACGATACTGCCAGAAACGATGTACTTTGCATCTTTGTCAGTATAAAAGATTATAGACTGATTATTAAGCTTTAAAACTACCTCATAAAGCCCGGATATTTCCTTCAGCTTATTTACCTCTGAAATTTCAAAATCAACCGGCATAATCTTTTTTACCGATGCCTTCACCACATCCCTGGAAGGTGCCCCACCACATCCAATAAACATACCTAAAACAGCTAAAACTACACAAAACTTAAACAATACTTTCATTAACGTCTTCTCCTCCTGTTTTTTATTATTATAACCGCAAATATGCACAATAACAAGCTCCCTTGATATGTGTATTCAACAAAATAAACTATCGGTGTTAACATTAAGCGTGTAACAAATCTAAGCGCTTCGTGTTTTCTAATAAAATCGGCAATTGGTGGTGATGTGCGATAATAAAACTCAACAAACGCCCTTCCCGCAGCATTGGTAAGTAGATAATTATCACGGAACTTTCTGAGTACCATAACATGAGGCTCCATATAACTACCATACGCAGCCGTAGCTATAAAACATCCTCCACCAGATGCAGTAACGGTAGTGCCAGTTCCACCAGTTGTACCTGTTCCACCTGTTGTTCCACCAGTTGTTGTAGCTGGCGTTGCATATCCCTGTAATGCAACAATCTTTGCACTGTCAGTTGTAGCATTTGTATTAATTGTAAAATTAGCAGAATTACTGCCTGTGGTTGTTGGTTCATAAGTAATATAGAGATTATAAATACCCCCACCATCTAAAACATAGTTAGCAGAAGGTGCATTTAGTATTTTAAATGCAGCATCACTTGGCGCCGATATGCTTGTAATTGTAAGTTTAGTAGATCCTGTATTGGTTATTGTAACTGTTTTATAACTTACATTAGTGTTCAAAGCAACGCTACCAAAATCAATACTGCTTGGAGTTATAGAGTACGTTATAGAACCTGTTTGTCCTGCACCACCCGTAGCACTTACATAAACAGCCTGTAAAAAAATTTCCTGTGTTCCAGCAGAAGTAGTAATTGTAAAACTTCCTACACTGCTTCCATAAGTATTATTAGGTGCAACTGAAGGCACAGTATAAGAAATTTGTAGAGTATACGTGCCATTTTTAGGTATATTAATAGATGTCGTTGGTCTATTAACAATAACGAAGCTGCTGTTTGTTGGCATGGATACTGAAGTTAATGTCATAGCTGCATCGCCATTATTAGTTATCTTTAGTTCTTGCCACTGAGTGGTAGTGTTTTCTGTGACAGTGCCAAAGTCTATATATGTTTTATCAACTGTCATTTCACCTGTTGTGCCTGTGCCTACAAGATTTATAGTTTTCGTTCCGGCGTTTGTCTCTATATCTATAGAACCAGCATAACTATTGCCAGATTGTGGCGTAAACCTGACAGTCAGTGTTGCACTATTGCCTGCTGTAACTGATGTCGCAGATAAACTTACAAAACTAAAACCATCAGGAAATGCGCTGGGCTGTTTAATAGTTAATGTGTCATCCCCTTCGTTATATATTGTAAGTGTCTTAGTTATGTTTGAACCAACAGTAACACTTCCAAAATCAATCGTATCCTTATCTGTTTTTAAAACTGGAGCTACTATCTTGCCACTCAATGGTAACACTTTAGAAGTAGATGGATATGTAGTTGTTATAGATAAGCTGTCTTCTATATTCATCCTGCTTGAACCAGTAATGCTTAATGTTATTGGGAAGTTATCACCTTCGTTTAAGTACGCAGGTAAAGTACTATCTAAGCTTATCGTTACATTTTGATTACTCGTTTTAATCTCTTTCAATTCATATGGAACATCTCCATCATTCACTATATATATAGTAACCCTTCCTTCATTATTCACCTTCACATTACCAAAGTCCACTGTTGTTATTGAATTGCCAAGTGAATTTCTTATACTTATAGCAGGTGTCGCTGCCACGCCACTCAATGATATCGTTTGGTTAGGATTAAGAGGGTCGTCTGTGTTTATCACAAAGCTTTCGTTGAAGGTTCCGGGTGTTGTAGGAGTAAAGCTTACCAATATGTTTTCTGTAGCATTTGGTGCAATTTGTAAAGACGAGACACCTGACTTATCAAGAGCAAATGGTGTGCCTGATAGACTGTTTGCGGTATCAATACCTGTTATAGTTAGAAAACTATTACCCGTATTAGTTATCTCAATGTATTCTGTCCATGTTAGCCCTGTTCCAACCTGCTCAAAATCCACACTCGTTACACTATACGTCGCCTTGCCACCTGTGCCCTGCCCT
>JBBIPZ010000026.1:0-30979 GCA_037442505.1 Deltaproteobacteria bacterium
TGCCATCGTTGGAAAACTCCATATACGCAACTTCACTCAAATCTGAAGCTATTAAAGTTAAGTTAACCTGTTGTTGGTTTGTATATTCAGAACCATCATTAATCTTAATACTGCCCACCGGTGGAACAGTATCAATTGTATAAACCTCGGTAATAACATCGCTTAGATTGCCAACAACGTCAACAGCAAAAAATTTTAATGTTGTGGTTTCAGTGACAGTGATAGGATTAGTGTATTTTGTTGAATTTACAGTTGGAAGGGTGCCGTTAACAGTGTAATAGATAGTAGCAGGCTCATCAGAAGTTAACGCAATATTTCTTGCAGAGTTATATAAACCACTAGGCAAAGACGCTTTTACAGAAGGCGGAACGGTATCTATAATGTATTGTTCTGTTTTTACAGGAGTCTGGTTTCCAGCTGAATCAATAGCAAAAAACTTGAGTGTAGAGTTTTCATATATAATGATTGGGGAAATATATATTTGCGAAAATATGGTTGGTTCAGTGCCGTCCAATGTAAAGAATATATATGCTTGCTCATTAGAAGTTATAGTAACTTCTTTGGGCGTGTTGTAAGCAGCACCTTTAGGAGAAACATCAAGGAGTGGATAAGCAGTATCTAATTTTATAGTACTGCTCACTGGCTCTGAATAATTACCCGCAGAATCTTTAAACTTAACATATACAGTTTTGTTACCATCGCCTGATGTAAGAGACCATGTTTTTGATGTAGCATAAGCCTCTTCAGGCGACCAGTTTATACCATCATTCGATAACTGCATTGCAGTAACACCGTTCGCATCCGTTGCACTAAGTGTTAAATTAACAGAAGTATTCTTTGTTATATTACCGTCATTAATCACAATTGTTCCTGTAGGTGGCGTAGTATCAATCTCAATGAATGCTGTTTTAACGGTATCATAATTGTTAGCTCTATCATAAGATACATACTTAATTGATGAAGTCTGAGTTATATTGAATGTGACTTTCTGGGTAGTTGGATCAGCACAGGTTTTCGTTGTTGAGTAAGATGGATCGGTGCCATCAAGTGTGTAACAAATAGTAGCATGCTCATTAACATAAATTGTTACATCCTGTGGCGAGTTATAAAGATGTCCATCTGGGCTAATTGTTGTGTTTGGAGCGGTCTGGTCAAGAATTATCGAATCGCAAATTGGTGAAGACCAGTTACCTGCTAAATCATTATATCTCACACATACAGTTTTTTGCCCATCTCCTGGTGAAAGTTCGTATATTTTAGATGTACTATAAATTTCCTCTGGAGTCCAATTTACGCCATCAGCAGAAAACTGCATCTTTGTCTGACTGCTGGATTCAGAACCGCTCAAATTCAGTGTGACATATACTGAAGACGTGTATAAATCACCATTATTTATTTCGATAGTTCCGGTAGGCGGAATAAGATCGAGAGAGTAATTATAAACTTGCGTTTGTGAAGAGTTGCCTGCTTTGTCAATAGCTAATACTTTCAACAGCTTGCTATCTGATATCAAAATTGGCGCTACATATTGAGTAGAGCTATTCGTGGGCAGTGTGTTATCCAGTGTGTAATAAATTTTATCACAACCAGATCCATTCTCATCTACACATGACAGTTCAACACTTATTGAATTATTATATGTTCCTGAAGCCCTTGAAGCTGTAACTACCGGATTTAAAGTATCCAAAATTATTGTATCTGAGGCGATGTTAGACCAATTGCCCACCGCATTTTTAAATCTTACATAAACAACTTTTAATCCATCTCCAGAAGAAAGTGTCCATGCAATAGTAGAAGAGAAAGCATAAACATTAGTAGTAAAATCTGATGGTTGAACATCATTCATTATCTGAACGTGAGTTACGTCTGTTAAACCAGAAACATTAAAAGATAAGGTTACATTTCTATTGTTGGTAGCAAATAGACCATTATTTATTGTTACGCTGCCCTCTGGTGGGGTCTGGTCTATTGTATACGTTGATGTGACAACGTCCCCAGAGTTACCTGCTGAATCTACAGCAAAAAACTTCAATGTTGTTGTGGTAGATATTTCTATTGGATTGCTATAAACATTTGAGCTAAATGTGGGTACAGTTCCATCAATAGTATAATAAATTGTAGCCTGTTCATTGGAAGATAACGTTACTATCTGAGGTGTGCTGTAAACACCAGTAGCTGGAGTAGCAACAACCGTTGGTGGGGTAGTATCCAACCTTATAGAGTTCGAAACTGGAGAAGACCAGCTACCTGCACCATTTTGCACAGTTAAAAACACTGTTTTTTGCCCATCCAAAGCTGATAACGTAAAAACCTTTGATATAGTGTAATTTTCTGGATTCGTCCAGCTAATACCATCTTCAGAAAACCTCATTTTACTACATGCGGTTTCTGGATCATTACAGGTTATTGTTAACGTTACATCACGATTATTTGTTATTGGTGCACCACCGTTAATGATGAACCCAACGCTTGGTGGCGTCTGATCAATAACATAGTTTGCAGTTCTTTCTGTTTCGGTGTTACCAGCTTGATCCTTTGCATAAAACCTTAAAGTTGTTGTTCTATCCACCAAGATAGCACCAGTATAGATATTTGTTGGTGTGGTTCCATCTGTAGAATAATAAATTGTAGCTGGTTCGTTGGAATACATCGTTATCAGTTGTGGTGTACTGAATGTTGCAGGTTGAGGATAGAAAAATGTTGTGGGTGGCGTTTTATCTAAAATTATCTTATCTGAGTAAGTCTGAGAAACATTTCCATCGTTATCTTTAAACCTTACATAAACTGTTTTTTCACCGTCGGATTGATTGATAAAAGTATATGTTTTTGTGGCAGAAAAAGTTTCGTATAGACTCCAGTTAATACCATCTTCAGAAAACTGCATCTCACCACAACCACTTCCAGTATCGTTACAGGTTAAAGATAAATTAACCGTGGTAGACATTGTATAACTGTTATCATTGTCGATTATAATTGAGCCGATTGGTGGTATGCTTTCTTTAAAGTTTGCCACCACTGAGGCATTATTAGAAGTATCAACACTACAGGTAGAAGTCCCGATACACGCACCTGACCATCCCGTAAATTCGGAACCATTATCAGCGTTGGCGTAAAGAAGTATTGTTGTAGGAGAAGTATATGTGGCGCTACAGCTGTTGCCACAGTAAATATCATTAGGAAAAGAAGTAATAATACCAGTTCCTTTACCTCTCTTCGTAACATTAAGAAAACTTCTACCAACACCTTTAAACTGCAGCATGATAGATGGCTCGATAAAGTCATTTGAGCTTATAGTAACGTTCAAAACTTTTTCTCCTGCAGATACAGGCTTAAACTTAAATGCTATCCTGCAGGTCTCATTTACATTTAAAGTTATATTTGCGCAGCCGTTTTCTAACAAAATAAAATCAGCTGTATTACCTGAAAGACTGACAGAACTGATATTTACTGGCAAAAATCCAACTGCTTTTATAATAAATTCTAATGCCAGGGTTTCGCTGAACAGATCAGTTGTGCCAAAATCATTAATTCGTGATACGGGATTGATACTAAGCTTAGAAAAACTTATATTTTTAGGAACATAAGAATCTGTTGTAGTTCCATCTCCAAGTTGTCCAAAATTGTTACGTCCCCAGGAATATAACGATGGTGTTGATTTTAACCCTATGGAATGGTAACCAGAAGCGTCAATGTTTGTCCAATCGGTATCACTTCCTATCTGTGAAAAGCTGGCTTTAGGAGAGGTGTTTCCTGTGCCCAATTGACCAAAAAAATTAAAACCTGTCGCCCATAACGAGTTATCTGTTTTTTTTGCAAATGTATGATATGCACCAGCCTTTACATCTGACCAATTTGTGTCAGTTCCAATCTTAGTTATGGTTGTTATTTGAGTTGGCGGTACCGCCCCTAAACCTAATTGTCCATTACCATTATACCCTACTGCCCATAACGTACCATCATTTTTAGTAGCTATCGTATGTAATTCTCCTCCAGCCACCATTGACCAATTCGTATCAGAAGTAGAACAACTAAGAGTCCCTAAAAAAAGGCTCTGACTTCCTTCAACACCAGCATAGCTATATGTCTTGGCACCAGTACAAACCCTTGTAGGCACATTTTTATCAGGTGTTGATAAAGTAACCAGTTCATAACTTGAACATGCTGAGAAAGAAGTTACATTTAATGGAGTTAGACATTTAACCTTTTCTTCCACATACCCAAGCTGTCCAGTTGAGTTACTGCCAAAGGCATATAAAGTTCCATCCGTCTTAATCGCAAGAGAGTGAAATCCACCAGCAACAACTTTTGCCCAGTTAGTATCTGTGCCTATCTGAACAGGTAGTAGTTTATCAGCACCAGTTTCGTCACCATTTCCTAACTGTCCAAAGCCGTTATCCCCCCATGCCCACATACGTCCATCAGATGTAATCGCAACGACATGATAGTAGCCTGCTGAAAAAGACACAACATTGCCAAAATTAACAGTGTTTCCACTTGAATCTATAGCGGTAGTTATTTTAATAGGTCTATCTTTCCCTCCGGTGATTCCTGTTCCGTCACCTAATTGTCCCGATATGTTATCGCCCCACGCCCATAAAGAACCATCTGCCTTTAATCCCACACTAAATTTATAACCAGCTGACACATCAACCCAGTCTGTATCAGTGCCCACCTGAACAGGTGATTTGACCATACCACCGGTAGTGCCTATACCTAATTGACCAGAAGAGTTGTCCCCCCACGCCCATAAAGAACCGTCCTGGAGTATCAAAAGATTATGAGATGCTGTTACACCATCACCACCTGCAGCAACTTTAAGCTCTGCGGCAAATGAGTGATTTGCAAACATAATGAAATATATTGCGATTATTATTTTTGCTATTTTCCTGAGCATAATAATACCTATTCCATCATTCTTATTTTTTTTGATATTGTAAGCAAAAAATGAGCCCGGAGAAGGGGTTAACCACATACAATTATTTCTTTACTTCGTTAGCTTTAAGTTCAGAAATAATGCGCATTATATTGCCGACATCTTGAGCGTTTGGAGATAGAGCAAGATATGTTTCAAATTCTTTTATAGCTTCAGCCTTTCTGCCTAAGTCAGTTGCCAATAAAACACCTAAGTTACGATGTGCATAGGGATGTTTTGGATTAATTTTTATTGCCTTTCTGTACTCCACTTCTGCAATTTGAGGCTTGCCAGACTCTTTTAAACAAGTTGCCATATCAACCCTAACATCAACGTTATCTGGCTTAAGTTCTAATGCTCTGGAGTATGCTTCAACCGCCTCTGAAAAACGACCAGTATCCATCAACATATTACCGAGATTAACCCAACCATCAACATTTTCGGGGTGTTTCTGCAGAACTTCTTTCAAAACATTAATCTGTTCAGCATATTTTAGCTGTATCTGATTGACGTTGACTGGTGATGGAGCATTTTCAAGCTTTTTGCAAGCAAAAGTCAAGGGCAATAAAAGTAACAAAAAAATCAACTTTTTCATTATAAAAATATTTTAACACACAAGAGTTGATATAGCAAACAATTTAATGGTACTGGATAACGGTATAGTCATTCTGATCGCAAGCGAAAAATTTCTTGTCTTTGGATTCTTTAAGTTACACTTTTGCAAAGAGCGAACCAAATCGCATTTTTTCAGTTATCCACAGGTAATCAAAAATAGGTTTTGCAAGTTTTAAATTTATAAATAAACATGACATTTGCGTCATTTTTTTTGATTTTATCAAAAAAATAAAAAATAACTACCTTTGCAAAACCTTGCAAAAGTCTTTAAAATAATTGGGAATTATTTTGAAATTTCTAATAAATTAATAACTTATCACGAGGGTGCTTTCTGATGTGCCCCAGAGGAAGAGACTTTTTTCAAAGGTCTCAAATAGTATCTTTTTATTTTGATGTTGTAACTTTTTTTCAGAGATGCAGAAATTTAAATCTCACTCAATTATTTTTTGAGTGTTTGTATGCCTAAGAGGTCTTTAAGATTGTTTTTTAAGGTTGTTATGGAAACGTTAAACAATGGATGAATAAACTCGCCTGCAAGCTCGCTTAAAGGAAAAAGGACAAATGAACGATCCTGTATCTTTGGATGCGGTATTGTAATGTTTGTGTCTTGATAGATAATTTTGTCATAGAAAAGTATGTCAAGGTCTATAATCCTTGGACCATACCTTAATATTTTTTTTCTTCCCATAATGTTTTCAATCTCTTTTAAAGCAAGAAAAAGATCTATAGGCGTTAAACTGGTTTCTATAATCCACACAGCATTGGAAAATTTGGGTTGGTCTTTTACACCCCAGGGCTCTGTTTCGTAAATTGATGAGCTTTGTATAAATTTTATCCCGGATGCAGATGCCAGTAGTGTTTTAGCTTTTTCAATATTTTGGGCAGGCTCGCCTAAGTTTGAGCCTACCCCGATATATGCTAACAAGTATCAACCTCAAATTTTTATTTTAGATATACGATTAAATGCCTCTTCTATCCTTTTTATGTCAACAGTTAAGGCTATTCTGAAGTATCCTTCTCCGTGTTCTCCAAAACCAACACCGGGAGTTACAACAACTCCAGCCTCTTCAAGCAGTTTTGTGCAAAACTCTCGTGATGGAGCATTATTAGGAGTTTTTACCCAAACATAAAATGTGGCTTTGGGATAAAAAAAGCTGTAACCTAAAGCAGACAGTTTTTTCACTACAAAGTCCCTTCTTTCTTTGTATATCTGCCTGTACTCGTCTACCTTTTCCTGACTGCCTGTAAGTGCTTCAATACCAGCCTCCTGAACAGCCTGAAAGATACCTGAATCAACATTTGTTTTTATCTTGCCAAGCCCTTCTATGATAGAAGGATTTCCTACAGCAAAGCCAATCCTCCAACCAGTCATGCTATATGTTTTAGAAAGTGAATGCATCTCTATGGCTACCTGTTTTGCACCATCCACATTGAATATGCTTATTGGTTTATCTCCATAAAATAGCTCTGAATAAGCCATATCATGACAAACAATAAATTTGTATTTTAGGGCAAGCTTAACAACATCTTCAAAAAAGGTTTTGTCAGCAGTTGCTGATGTTGGATTGTTTGGATAGTTTATATGCATAATCTTGGTTTTTTTTAACACATCCTCTGGTATAGCTTTTAAATCGGGCAGGAAGCCATTTTCTTCTTTAAGCGGCATAATGTAACTTATCCCGCCGGCAAACAGCGTCCCTATGTTATACACAGGGTAAGCTGGATCTGGAACGAGCACATAATCACCAGGATTTACAAAAGCTAAAGGAATATGGGCGATACCCTCTTTTGAACCGATGAGTGAAACTACCTCAGTGGCTGGGTCGAATTTGACACCAAACCTCTGTTCAACAAATTTTGACGCAGCAGCCCTAAACTCATATAAACCTTCGTAATCAGGATATTTGTGATTTTTTGGGTCTTCAGCTGCATTTTTTAGTCTTTCTACAATGTGTTTGGGTGTGGGCAGGTCTGGATCACCAATACCCAAGCTTATAATGTCAACACCCCTTGCTGCAACTTCTTTTTTCTTTTTGTCGATCTCTGCAAAGAGATATGGGGGAAGGTGTCTTAAACGTTCTGCCTTCTCAAAAATCATCTTTGACTCCTTTTTTTTGATTTATTTATCTGACAAAATTTGTAAGTTTGCCTATGCCCTCTATTTCAACTTCAATTTCATCTCCACTTTTTAATGGTCCGATACCTGCAGGTGTTCCTGTAGTTACTACATCGCCCTCAAGAAGGGTCATGACGTTGCTTATAAAGCTTAAAAGCTGAAAAATATTAAAAATCATATCAGATGTATTTGTTTTTTGTACCACTTCTCCATTCAATATTGTAGTTAAATTAAGTGAAAGAGGATTCACCTGCGTTGCTATACAAGGCCCAATAGGACAGAATGTGTCAAACCCCTTTGCCCTTGTGTACTGTACGTCTTTCGCTTGAAGGTCTCTGGCGGTCACATCATTCAGGCAAGTGTATCCTAATATATACTGACCTGCATTGTTGACAGACACATTTTTGCATCTTTTTCCAATAACAAATGCTAATTCTCCCTCGTAATCAACTCTTTTAGAGCTGGATGGCAAAATGATATAATCTCCATGACCAACAACGGCTGTAGCTGGCTTTAAGAATATCTGTGGTTCTTCCGGCAACTCTTTTTTCATTTCTTTGGCATGACCTTTGTAGTTTAATCCTATCGCAACAACTTTAGTAGGTTCAGATGGTGACAGAATCTTAAGTTGATCTAAGGACAGCCCTTTTGAAGATACACAACTTTCGCTAAGTTTGCCTTCACTAAATAGTAAAAAAGGGTCTTCTTTAAAGGGGTAAAACTTGTCAGTTATAACACCAAACGATATCTCTCCATTATTGTTATTCAAAACACGATAAATATTCATTAAAAACACCTTTCTGAATTAAAGATTCAAAACATCTTTCATGCTGTAAAATCCGGCGGGTTTGTCGATTACCCACTTAGCAGCCCTTAAGGCACCACGTGCAAAGTTTTCTCTGCTGTGAGCACGATGTATAAGTTCGATACGTTCACCCATCCCACCAAAGATTACTGTATGTTCGCCCACTACATCGCCAGCCCTTAGTGTCTGCATGCCAATTTCTTCCTTACTCCTTTCTCCAGTGATGCCTTTTCTTTCAAAAACAGCAACCTTTTCGTATTCCCTACCAAGCGCATTGGCTATTATCTGCCCTAATTTAACAGCTGTTCCGCTTGGGGCGTCTTTTTTCATCTTGTGATGTATCTCGAGAATCTCCACATCATACTCATCTTTTAAAACATTTGCAGCCTCTTCCACAAGCTTAAATAACAGATTTACCCCCATGCTCATATTGGGCGATAACACACAGGGAAAAGCCGATATCGCCAACGCCTCAATCTCTGCAAGCTGACTTTTGTCAAAACCTGTGGTACCAATAACCATTGGAGATCTTTTATCACCGGCAATCTTTACGTTAATCATCGCAGAGTCACGATGGGTAAAGTCAATTATTACTGTGTCTTTTGATGCTACATCACGAAGAGATTCGGTAATTTTGATGCCATTTTTCCCACCAAAACGAGAACAATCTTCTCCGATGAACGGACTGTCTTTTCTTTCTATAGCACCAACAAGTTCCAATGAAGCATCTTCTTCAATCAATCTCATTATGGTGCTTCCCATCCTACCGCAAGCACCAACCACTACTATTTTAGTCATAAAAACTCCTACTTAATAAGTTTGTAATCAAGCAATATCTTTTTTAGTTTAGTTAAGTTGTTATCAGAGATCTCGCAAAGCGGTAATCTAAACTCGTTTTTAATCATCCCCATCAGGTAAAGTGCGGTTTTTACTGGAATGGGATTGGTTTCGATAAATAAAGCCTGCATAAGCTCATAAAGTTCCTGATGAAGTTTCAAAGACTCTTTAGTCTTACCTGATAAGTAGTAAGCAACAAGTTTTGCCACTTTAGAGGGGATTATATTAGAAGCAACCGAAATAACACCGCAGCCACCTACTGACAAAATCGGAAGCGTTAACGCATCGTCACCAGAAAGAACCGAAAAATTTTTCTTTTTGACATTTTTACAGATTTCTGTAACCTGATTTATATTTCCTGACGCCTCTTTTATACCAACAATGTTAGGTATTTGGGAAAGTCTAGTAACAGTCTCAGGCAAAAGATTAACCCCGGTTCGTCCAGGGACATTGTATAAAATTATAGGGATATCAATATGTTCAGCTATTTTTTTGAAATGCCGATAAAGCCCTTCCTGTGTGGGTTTGTTATAGTAAGGTGTAATCTGAAGTGATGCATCAGCTCCGACCTTTTTTGCATGATTAGTTAGTTCAATCGCCTCATCGGTACTATTAGCACCCGTTCCTGCTATAACAGGCACCATTTTCTTTACAAAATTAACTGTCATCTCAACAACTTTGTTATGTTCGTCGTAAGAAAGCGTAGCAGATTCACCAGTCGTTCCACAAGGAACGATGCCATTAATACCGCCCTTTATTTGAAAAGATATCAGTTTCTCATACGCCTTCCAATCAATTTCGCCATTCATAAAAGGTGTTACGATTGCAGTAATTGCACCTTTAAACATATCAGTCTCCTCGTTTACATTGCTTTTTTATTTTTTTCGTATAAATAAAATATTGGTCCAGAAAGCGAATAACCAATGAAAAGGATAAAAAGTGTTAGCTCATGTTTAGCCGCAATTAGTATAGAAATAAGTATCACTATTATCAAAAAAGAAAAAGGCTTCCTTTTTATAGGATCCATATCTTTAAAGCTGTGAAACTTAATATTGCTCACCATCATTGCTGCTAAATAAAATGTTAGCACTAAAACAAAGTATTCTTTAAGTGTTGTCCCCTCTCCTGCCAGCTCATAATAAAAAATCACAGCAGAAGCTATTACAAGTGCAGCACCAGGGATTGGCAAACCGTTAAATTTTTTGCTCTCTACGGTATTAATCTGAATATTAAACCTTGCAAGTCTAAGCGCTCCACAAATCAAAAACAAAAATGATGCTATCCAGCCCAATCTGCCATACGGCATAAGCGCCCAAACATAAATTAGCAATGACGGTGCAACACCAAAGGCTACAAGGTCTGCAAGTGAATCGTATTCAACTCCAAAACGGGAAACAGAACCAGTCATCCTTGCAATCCTGCCATCAAGCATATCAAATACCGCTGAAACAATAATAGCATACGCAGCGTGGATAAACTCTTTATTCCAGACAGAAATTATCGCATAAAAACCAGAAAACAGACTTGCAGAAGTCAAAAGGTTAGGTAGTATGTAAACACCTTTACGAAGACTATCTTTCGGATACTTTTTTTGCTCTTCAGACATTTTGCAGCTCTCCAATCACTGTTTCACCTGCTTTAGTCCTGGAGTGCAAGGAAACATTAATTTTTACTCCCTTTGGAATATACATATCAAGTCTAGAACCGTAACAGATCAAACCGTAAGTTTGTCCTCTCTCTATAAAATCCCCTTTCTGAACATCACATACTATTCTGCGTGCAATCAAACCAGCAACCTGAACTACTAAAATCTTGAAACCATTTACTCCCTCTATGAACAAGTAATTTTTTTCGTTATTTTCTGTAGCCTTATCTAAATCAGCAGAGAAAAACGTGCCCGACTCATGTTTAACATCCAAAACAGTCCCCGATATTGGGGCTCTATTTATGTGCACGTTGAAAATACTCATAAATATACTAATCTTCACTGCCTCCTGCTTTAAAAATTTGTCTTCAAAAACTTCTTTTATAAGAATCACTTCTCCATCTGCAGGGGCTAAAATACTGTTGCCTTCTGGTGCAAACCGCCTGGGATTTCTAAAAAAATAGACATTGAAAAGCGTAAAAGCACCAAAAAAAACAGCCACAAATTTATAGTTTATAGCATAAAAAAAGACGGCAAGGGCAAAAGATGAAAGAATTAAAGCTACACCTTCCCTTGCTATAATAAACGTTCTTTTTTCAGCCACAACTAATCTTTCTCAACCAATCTATTCTTTTTTAGCCAGCCCATCATCGACCTAAGCTTTTCACCTACAACCTCAATTTGATGTTCACTGCCCATGCGGGTAAGGCTATTGAAGACAGGTTTGCCAGCACGATTTTCCAGTATCCACTCTTTTGCAAACTCGCCAGTTTGAATTTCTTTTAGTATCTTTTTCATCTCAGCTTTTACACTATCATTGATTATTCTTGGGCCTCTTGTCAAATCTCCATACTGTGCAGTATTGCTAACAGAATACCTCATGTTGCTGATACCACCTTCATAAATGAGGTCAACAATCAGTTTTAATTCATGTAAACATTCAAAATATGCCATTTCTGGCGCATATCCAGCCTCTACAAGCGTTTCAAATCCCGCTGTTATTAAAGCAGACACTCCACCACAAAGAACCGCCTGCTCGCCAAAAAGGTCTGTCTCTGTCTCTTCTTTAAAAGTAGTTTCTATTATTCCCGCTCTACCACCACCTATCGCTGATGCATAAGCAAGCGCAATATCTTTTGCCTTTCCTGATGCGTCCTGATAAACGGCAATTAGAGTAGGAACCCCCATCCCTTTTACATACTCAGACCTCACAAGATGTCCCGGCCCCTTTGGTGCAGCGAGAAAAACATCTACATAAGCTGGTGGAACGATCTGGTTAAAATGGATATTAAAACCATGTGCAAAAGCTAAAGCCTTGCCAGCTTTCATGTGCTTTGCGATATGGGTGTTATACACCTCTGCCTGCAGTTCATCTGGAACAAGTATCATAACAATATCAGCCTCTTCAGCCGCATCGCTAACAGATTTCACTTCTAAACCAGCTTTTTTTGCTTTCTCAGCCGATTTACTCCCTTCGTAAAGCCCAACAACTACTTTAATTCCGCTTTCTTTAAGATTGTTTGCATGGGCATGTCCCTGACTGCCATAGCCAATGATTGCGATAGTTTTATCCTTTAACACATCTTTTGAAATTGTACTTTCGTAATGAACTTTCATCATCTTCCTCCTGAAATTTTGTTTTTTTTCATTTTACTAAAAACGTTTATTTAAGGCAAAGAAATTAATATTTTCTAAGTGTTTAAGTCCTATTTACTCTTCTCTTCCCTTAAAATTGCGATAGGCCCCGTTCTAACAAGCTCTTTTATTCCAAGTGGTCTCAGCAAATTTACAATAGCATTAATTTTTTGTTCATCACCTGTAACTTCAATAGTGTAAGTCGTCGGACTTGAATCCACTACACGCGCCCTAAAAATATTGGTAATTCTTAAAGCTTCTTCCCTGTCACTACCTTTTGCTGATACTTTGATTAAAGCTACCTCGCGTAAGATATAATCCTGCCCACTATAATCACTAACCTTTATTATATCTATGGTTTTGTTTAGTTGTTTGGTTATTTGTTCTATCACCTTATCATCTCCAGCTGTGACTATTGTCATCTGGGATATGCTTGGATCTAAGGTTGGAGCAATAGAAATGGATTCGATGTTAAAACCTCTTCCACTAAAAAGACCAGCAACTCTTGAAAGAACTCCAAACTTGTTTTCTACTAACAAAGAGAGAATATGTGTCATAGAGTCTCCTTCTATTTAACTGCTTTTAGCTTGTCAGATTTTTTTTCTTTTTTATTAGGTAAAATCATCTCGTTTATGGCACCACCCGCTGGCACCATAGGAAACACCTTCTCCATCTTGTCAATCCTGAAGTCCATCAAAACGGGCTTTTTAACTTTGATAGCCTCTTTCAAAACCGGTTCAACCTCAGAAGGTGTTGTTGCACGCAATCCAACAGCCCCATAAGCCTCAGCAAGTTTAATAAAATCAGGGGACTCTTCGCAAAGAATAGAAGAAGAATAGCGCTCGCCATAAAACAGTTCCTGCCATTGACGAACCATACCAAGACAGGTGTTGTTTAAAATGGCTACTTTGACATTTAGCTGTTCTATAACAGCTGTTGCTAATTCCTGAATATTCATCTGAATACTGCCATCACCGGCGATGTCAAAAACAATCTTATCTGGATTAGCTGCTTGCGCACCTAAGGCAGCAGGAAAGCCATACCCCATTGTTCCTAAACCACCAGAAGTTAACCACGTGCGAGGCTTAATAAATTTATAAAATTGCGCAGCCCACATCTGATTCTGTCCTACTTCTGTCGCAATTATAGCATCGCCTTTTGTAAGTTCGTAAATTTTCTCAACAACAAACTGCGGTTTTATAACTTCGTCGTTCCATTCATACCATAAAGGATGCTCGCTTTTCCAATCAGTTATAGTCTTCTTCCACTGTTTTCTTGCGGCAGAGATAACTTCGTTTTCTTCCTTTAATAATGTTTTTAACCCTTTTATAAGGTCAGTCAAAACTAACTTAACATCTCCAACTATCGGAATATCCACATGAACACTTTTTCTGATAGATGTCGGGTCGATATCTATATGGATTATTTTTGCTTCTGGAGCAAAATCCTTAACTCTTCCCGTTACGCGATCATCGAAGCGAGCACCTACTGCAATAATAAGATCAGCATTGTGGATTGCCATATTTGCCACATAAGTACCGTGCATACCAAGCATACCAAGAAATAATGGATCGTCACCCGGAAAACCTCCCAATCCCATCAATGTTAAGGTAACAGGTATATCAGTCATTTTTGCAACATCTCTTAACTCATCACTTGCATTAGAGAGAATCACTCCTCCACCTGCATAAATTATAGGTTTTTTCGCCTTAACTATTGCCTCTGCCGCCTTTCTTATCTGCCATCTATTCCCAATATAGGTAGGATTGTAACTTCTGATGTTGATGGTCTCTGGATAAACATAGTCAGTCTTAGATGCTATTATATCTCTTGGAATATCAACAAGTACTGGGCCTGGTCTGCCTTTAGAAGCTATATAAAAAGCCTCTTTGATGATATATGCAAGGTCATTAACGTTTTTTACAAGGTAATTATATTTTGTGCATGGACGAGTTATTCCAACTATGTCAGCCTCTTGAAACGCATCCACACCAATCATTGGAGTTGGAACCTGACCTGTAAATACTACTATCGGAATAGAATCCATATAAGCTGTTGCGATACCGGTTACAGTGTTTGTTGCGCCAGGACCAGAAGTTGCAAGTGCAACGCCTACCTTTCCTGTTGAGCGCGCATATCCATCTGCCATATGAACTGCAGCCTGTTCGTGGCGAGGCAGTATAACCTTAATCGACTTTTCATTGTAGAGAACGTCAAAGATAGGCAATACAACACCACCAGGGTATCCAAATATCGTGTTTACACCTTCTTTTTTTAAAGACTCTACAAAAATTTCTGCACCAGAAAGTTTCACAAAACCTCCTTGAATACCGCACCTTTTGCGGCAGATGTTACAAATTCTGCATACCTTTTTAAATAACCTCTAAGTGGCTTTTTTAAAGGTTTATACTGTTTTTTGCGTTTTTCTACCTCTTTTTCAGATATCAAAGCCTCTAACTTTCTTTTTGAGATGTCTATCAGTATCCTATCACCATCTTTCAAGAGCCCTATAAGCCCACCTTCAGCCGCTTCAGGTGAAACATGTCCTATACATGGTCCTTGAGTACCACCAGAAAATCTACCATCTGTAATTAATGCTGCAGATTTTGCCAGCCCCATACCCACAAGTGCAGCTGTAGGCGAAAGCATTTCTCTCATTCCAGGCCCACCTTTTGGACCTTCATTTCTAATCACAACGACATCTTTTGGTTTTATTTTACCAGAAATTATAGCCTTCATAGCATCTTCTTCACACTCAAAAACCTTAGCAACACCTTCAAAAACAAGCATTTCTTTTGCAACTGCAGATTGTTTTACAACTGCTCCTTCAGGAGCGAGATTTCCTTTCAAAATAGCTATACCACCTTCTTTATGATGCGGATTTTCTAAACTCCTTATAATATCATCATCGTAAACCTCGCCTGATTTAGCAACCTCTTTGATATCTTTTCCAGAGACAGTCTTATTACTCAAAAGCCTTTTTTCTAATCTGTTTAAAACTCCAGCAATCCCACCAGCTCTATCCAAATCTTCCATATAGTAAATGCCGCCAGGTATCATACTAACAATGTGGGGCGTCTTTTTGCTTATTTTATCGAACAAATCAATCTTTACCGGACAGCCTGCCTCGTATGATATTGCTGTAAGATGTAAAACCGTATTGGATGAACCGCCAAGTGCAACATCAACGGTTATGGCGTTTTTTATAGCATTCTCATTTACAATATCTCTTGGACAGATATTTTTCTTAACTAACTCAACTATCTTCAAACCACTTTCAAAGGCGATATGTTTCTTTTTACTTGAAACTGCAAGTGCAGTTGCACAACCGGGCAGGGACATTCCCATTGCTTCTGTTAAACATGCCATAGTGTTAGCAGTGTAAAGCCCCTGACAGGAACCAGCACCCGGGCAGGCATTTGCCTCATACCCAGCTAACTCCTCTGCAGATAATTCACCCTTATTATATCTGCCAACCGCCTCAAACGTCCCACTCACAAGAGACAACCTTTGTCCTTTATAGTAGCCTGCGAGCATTGGTCCAGCAGTGACGAAAATGGAAGGGATATTCAACCTTAGCGAAGCCATCAACATTCCGGGCGTTATTTTGTCACAATTTGTTAAAAATACAAGGCCATCAAGCTTATTTGCTGAAACAACACATTCGATTAAATCTGCAATCGCCTCTCTGGAAGGGAGAGAATATTTCATCCCTTCATGCCCCATTGCGATCCCATCACAAATACCAGGTACGGTTAAAGTAAAACTGTAGCCACCACCAGAATGGATGCCTTTTTCGATAAATCTTTCAAGGTCTCTCATTCCAACGTGACCAGGTATAAGCTCGTTATAGCTGCTTATTATCCCAATGAAAGGCCTTCCCATCTGCGTATTAGGTAATCCACATGCCATAAGCAATGCTCTATGTGGCGCCCTTTCAACACCTTTTTTTATATCATCGCTTCTCACTATTCCTCCTTTTTGAAAACAAAACATCTCTCTTTAGGTTTTGCAAAACTAAAATTATTTAAAACTACTGGTGAAAATTAGTTATTTTTGCTTCTATACTCTTTTAAAATCTCAAACATCCTGTCCTTCCCAGCTAACTTTATCTTCTGTAAACGCTTTTTTTCAAGTTCCTCTTCCGGGGTAATATAATGCTTGCTTTCAAATTCTGCAATTTTGCCTTTTAACTCAAGATGTTCTTCGTAAAGCTTTCTAAACTCTTCATTTTCATCAACCAACTTTTTAACCAATGCTTCATCTTTCAACAAATCCATACTGCCTCCTTTTGTTAAAGTTGGATTAGTAATAAAATTTTTTATTCTTTCCGCTGCCTTTTCAGAACTTAAACCGATCATATCGAAAACCTCTTCCGTTGCACCCGAAAAACAATAATTTTCAATGCCTAATTTAAGAATCTGACAAACTACCCCCTTTTCAACAAGATAATCGCTGATAATTGAGCTTAACCCGGTGAAACAGTTATGATCTTCGTATGTAATAATTTTGCCTAAATTCACGACTTTATCCATTATATCTTCGTCTATCTGCTTGGGTGAAGAAACATTTATAACCATAACCGATATGCCGTTTTCTTTAAGAATTTCTGCAATCTTTATAGCTCTATATACCATCACTCCGTAAGTTAGTATTGCGGCATCTTTCCCATTTCTAAGTATATCCCATTTACCATATTTATATCTATAGTTTTCATCAAAAAAAGGCGTTCCATCTTCCTTTGTGATTACAGGTGTAACAGACCTTCCCATACCTATAAAAACATTTCCTGGTGTAGCAAGCTCTCTGGTTACTACTCTAAATGTCTGATTTGCATCTGCAGGCATAACAACTCTGAAGCCAAAGAGATTTCTAAGTAAGCCTAAGTAATCTATACATTGATGTGTTTTCCCGTCCTCACCCACATCAACACCTAGATGAGTACAAACGACTTTTAGATTAGTATTGTTTATATCGTTCAATCGTTGCTGATTATAAACCTCATCAATACCAAAAACACCAAAATCTGCAAAAACAGAAACCAAGCCTTGAGTAGAAACTGCACCAGCAATGGTACATGTGTTATGCTCTTGAATTCCACTCTCAAAGAAGTTTTCTGGAAACAGTTTTGCAAAACCATCAACTTTTACAGAAGATGCCAAATCACAATCAAACACAGCAAAGGGAAGATAATCTGATAATAAGTTTGCTTTTGCAGCTTCCACTAAAGCATCTCCAAAGGCAGATCTCATATCAATCTTTTTATCTTTCTCATAAACTTTTTGTTGAGGCTCTTTTAACTTCGGAAACAGAGAATGTGCCTTTACATACTGAACAGGAAATTTTTTGTTTTTCCTCAAATCTTCGTAATACGCCAATTTGTTATCACTGTTAAGTTCCTGAAGGGCTTTTTCATACTGTTCTCTTGTAAGTGCTTTTCCGTGATAATCTTTTATATTCTCCATAAAACTGACACCTTTACCCATAACAGTATGTGCCAATATCACAGCTGGCCCACCCTTTGTCAACGCAGTGCGAACTGTATTATAAATTGAGTTAAAATCATGTCCATCTGTTTCGTAAACATCCCAACCATCTGAAAGATAGTTTTCTTTTAAATTCTGCTTCATTACAAAGTCTGTAGAGCCAGAAATCTGTAGTTTATTCATATCAACAAATGCAAAAAAATTGTTTAAATTGTATTTTTTTGCAAATCTTCTTGCCTCCGTAAGTTGTCCTTTTTGCTGCTCTCCATCCCCCATAACAACAAAAACAAGACTATCCTTTTTCTTAAGCCTGGCAGATAATGCAAAACCACACCCTGCAGAAAGTCCCTGTCCTAAATTTCCCGTTGACCAATCAACACCTTTAAGATGTCTTTCTATATGGCCTTCGTAAGGACTTCCAGCCTTCCTAAAGTATGCAATCGCCTCGTCTATATCAAAAAAACCCAGTCTGCCAAGCGTTGAATAAACACCAGGAGATGTATGGCCATGGCTAACTACCACGTAATCCCTTTCATCAGTATCGGCATTATCTGGATTTATATTTAAAAAGTAGAAAAGCGTAAGAAAAATTTCAAGTGATGACATAGACCCACCCGGGTGTCCCGAATTTGCAAGTGTCGTCATCGTTAAAATATCTGCGCGTGCCTGTTTTGCTGTGTCTTCTAAAAACTTCTGCACATTGGCTGTTATTTTCTCATCTTTAAATCTGTTGTTTTTCTGCTCCATCTTTGTTCCTTCTTTAAAATTTAATATTTACTATTTTTATCATAATTTTGATATAATGTTTATAAAAAAATGAGAGAACTTGCCAATTTTCTTTTTGAAGTGGGTATGTTAAAACGGACCCCAAGAACTGGTTTCCAGTTTTTAGGCTCAGGAGAAGAGTCAGTTGCTGAACATATCCTTAGGACTGTATACATCAGTTATGTGCTATCTTATACGCATCCTAAGGTTGATAGATTCAGGTTGATATTAATTGCTCTTTTCCATGACTTTTTAGAAGCGCGAACTGGCGACCTTAACTATATGAACAAGAAGTATAACGTCACTGATGAGACAAAGGCTATGGAAGATGCCTTAAAAGCCCTCCCTTTCAAAGAAGAAGTTGAAAATTTTTTAAATGATTTCTGGCAACAAGACTCTTTAGAAGCAAAATTGGCTAAGGATGCAGATAATTTAGAACTTCTCCTTCAGCTCAAAGAACAAAAAGACCTTGGTAATCCTTATGCTGATGACTGGATCAATTTCACACTGCAAAGGCTTATTACTAAAGCAGGCAAAAAATTATCAAAGGCTATTTTAGAAACCGATTCCACACAATGGTGGTTTGATAAAAAAAGTAAATGGTGGATTAACGCCAGGGAGGATTTTGAAAAATGAGAATAACTAACACTTCAGAGTACGCAATAAGGGCAATTGTCTTTATGGCAAAAAATCCACAGAACTCTTATTCAGCTACAGAGCTTTACACTAAGGTAGATGCACCATTAAAATTTCTTGCAAAAATTTTGCAAAGACTGGCAAAAAAAAAGATTCTAAAATCACAAAGAGGAGTAAATGGTGGGTTTAAGCTTGCTGTTCCACTTGAAAGTTTGACAATATTGGATATAATTGAAGCAGTGGACGGACCTATAGCTTTAAACAAGTGTTTAATTACTGGTTTCGATTGTGTACGGGAAAATTTGTGTCCTGTTCATCCTATATGGGATGAGGCACAAATGGTACTGAAGGATGTGTTGAGAAAGAAAACAATAGCAGAAATAGTTAACGAATTGCTAAAATAATCTTAAAATTTAATTGAGGGGGGATTTATGGCAGAAAATGTGAAAGCTATTAAAGACGTAGATTTTGACAGTGTTGTTTTGAAATCTTCAAAACCAGTTCTTGTGGATTTCTGGGCAAGCTGGTGTGGACCTTGTCGTATGTTGGCTCCTGTTATTGAAGAGCTTGCATCACAATACGGAGATAAGGTTGATTTTGTAAAGATAAATGTTGATGAAAATCCTGAAACTCCCAGAAAATACGGAATCAGGGGCATACCAACACTTATCCTTTTTAAAAACGGAGAGGCTATAAACACATCTGTTGGAGCTATCCCAAAGGGACAGATTGAAGATATGATAAAAAAGGCCGGGATTTAAAAAACCAAGACATTTGAAAAAGGTCTAAAATCTTACTGGGTAGAGGTTACTGATAAGTAGCCTCTACCAGATTTAGGATGTTCTGCTTAATTTTAGCATAAAGCCCAATGCAGTGAGATGTACTATTAATGCTGTTCCTCCATAACTAAAAAGTGGCAAGGGAACCCCCACAACGGGGAAGAGACCGCAAACCATAGCAAGATTAACGATAAAGTGTAAAGAAAATAATATTATTATGCCTGAGCCTGCCAGAAAAACAAACCTATCTTTGATATTTTTTACCACCTTATACATCCAATGAATTAGCAGTAAATTGAATATTATATAAAACAACACACCTATAAATCCCCATTCTTCAGCAAATACCGAAAACGCAAAGTCTGTATGTTTTTCCGGTATAAATCCCAGTTTACTTTGAACACCTTTTAAATATCCTTTACCCCAAAAACCACCTGTCCCAACAGCAATGTTAGCCTGAATTGTGTGATAACCAGAGCCTAAAGGGTCACTTTCAGGCGATAAGAATGCATAAACTCGCCTTTTTTGATAATCTTTTAAAAAATGCCAAAAAATTGGTGATAACAAAAGAACCAATCCAAAAACAGTTAATATAAGTTTTCTGTTTATACCTAAAAGTAACACCATAAAGAATGCGGTAAAAAAAAGTATTAATGCAGTTCCCAGATCAGGCTGCTTTGCTATCAATAACGTAGGAATCATTACGATTGTAAAAGGCAATATAAGATGGTGTAGCTTATACCCTCCATCACATAAAGGCATATAACGATAGAATTTTGCCAGATAAAATATCGTAACCAGTTTTATTAATTCCGACGGCTGAAAAGAAAAAGATGCTGTCCCTAACCACCTTTTTGCACCATAAACTCTCTTGCCAGCTATTAAAACTAACACAAGAAGCAGTACACAAAAGATAAATGCTTCTCTTGCAGTATTCTCTATGTAACTATTATTAACAATCTGTATCAATAAAACAGAAATTGTCCCGATAAATATAAAAATTAGATGTTTGTAAAACATTGATGACACACCATTTTCAGTGTATAGAGCACTATAAATATTTATGGTTCCTATTATAATAATCAGTAAAATTATTATCAAACCTTCATAAAAAAGCCTATTGCTGTTTGTGATATTTTTCATTCTTGACTTCCTTTTTCAAAGAAAAGTATTTACTCATTACTGCTTTAACTATTGGCGCTGCTGTGCCACCACCGTGTCCGCCATGCATCACAAAGGCACAAACAACAATTTCTGGATTATATGCAGGGGCAAAACCGACAAACCACGCATGATCATTTTTGAAGCCAGATAATTTTACTCTTTCTTTAAAAGCCCTTACTTGAGCTGTACCTGTTTTACCCGCCACAACTACTTCGTCAATATACGCAGCATGACCAGTTCCAGAAGGTTCGTTTACCACTCCAATTAACCCACTTCTTACAGCTTCTATTGTTTCAGGTTTTAACCTTACATTTCTGATTATTGAAGGAACATTTTGTTTTATAACTTTGCCATCCTTGCCTTCAAACTGTTTTACAATGATTGGCTTTAGAACACTACCACCATTAGCAAATGTAGAATAGGCAATAGCTAACTGTAATGGTGTCACTGCCAGATATCCCTGTCCAATCGCGAACGGTAGAGTGTCTCCATCATACCAGCGTTGGCTAAACTTTTGTCTTTTCCACTCTGGCGAAGGAACTACTCCGGACAATTCACCTTTTAGCTCCAGACCTGTTTTTTCCCCTAAACCTATCTGTTTTGCATAATAGGCAAGCTTTTCAGGACCAACCTTAAGTGCGGTTTCGTAAAAAAATACGTCACAAGATTCTACCAAAGCCTTATGCACATCAACACTACCGTGACCAGAATCCCTCCAGCACCTAAAATCCTTTGAACCAATGCGTTTCTTCCCATTGCAATAAAAACGAGTGTGCTGGTTTATAACCCCTTCTTCAAGCCCGGCTATCGCTGTAACAAGCTTAAAAGTGGAGCCTGGCGGGAATATTCCCTGCAAAGCCTTGTTTTGCAATGGATGAAATGGATTTTTTGCAATATTTAGCCATTCCTCTTTTTTAAATCCTTTCACAAAAAGGTTAGGATCAAAATTGGGATGACTTACCATAGCCAATATCTCTCCTGTCATCGTTGAGATTGCCACAACTGCGCCATTCTTCTCACCCAAGGCTTCTTCTGCAGCTTCCTGAAGTGACCAATCAATAGTTAATTCTACATTACCACCTGCAACAGGATCTAATTTGTATAACACCTTTTGCTTTTTACCATACGCGTCAACCTCTATCCTTTCTACACCATCAAAACCTCTCAAATATGGTTCAAAAACGTTTTCAAGTCCAGCCTTTCCTATCTTTGTACCAACCTGATAACCTTTTATCTTTTCTAACTCACTTTTATCTATCTGTGATACATATCCTAACAAATGTGAAGCCAAATTATTAAATGGATAGCTACGTTCAGAACGATAACTTATCTTAACCCCTTTCAATTTCCATTTTAATGCCTCTACAGCCACAATCTGTTCCCTTGTTAAGTGTTCAAACATTAATACTGGATAAAATTGCGGAGTTACACTAACCCTTGCTTTGTATAGTTTCTCAACTTCTTCCTTAGGCAGATTAAAAATTTTGCTTAATTCAGAAAAGAGCAGGTCTTTATTGTTAACCTCTTCTCTTGTTATTTCAAGAATAAAGTTAGGCGCACTTGAAGCTATGATTTTCCCATTTCTATCCCTTATAAAACCTCTCGGGGCAACAATTTTAAAGTTTCTGATTCTACTCTTTTCAGAAAGCTCATAGTAGTAATTATGTTTTAAAATCTGAAGATACCAGAAACGCCCCAGTAACAACAAACCAACGACCATCACTAAAGTTATAAACTGTGCTAACCTCTTCTCTAAAACCGGTTGAGCATCAAGAGTAACGTAAACCTTTTTCATATATCTTTAAACTTTGAGAATAAAGTTGTTTTAGAAATATAAATGCTGGATACGAAAATAGTGCCGTTATCAGCGCGTCAAATAAATACTCTGTAACAAGAAGTGAGGTTAAGCTGAACAACTTTCTAACATAAATAAAATATGCCAATGCCTTTAGAGATGTAAAAATAAAGGAAAAGGTAAACAAAAAAACGGGAGAATCAATAAGAAAATGCTCTTTCAGTAACTTAAAAATGTATTTCATTAAAACTGCTATAAATATATAAATCGATATCATGCCATACAGACTGCCAAAAATACCCCCCCATAACACAGCTAAAATGTTGCCTCTGTAATCAGAAAAGTTAATCGAAATAAACACCAGTATAGCTATAAATATATCAATCTGAATGAAATAGCTACTCAAAAAGAAATTAACTGTATGAAAAAATATAAAAACCACATAAGATACAATAAATGCAATTATCATTTCTTTTTCTCAAACTCTTTTATAACCATAACTTCTCTTATCTTTAATACGTCAACAACAGGAATTACATTCGCATCCAGAAAATATGCGCCAAAAGGTTTGTTAACCTCTATTAAGTATCCCACAGGAATTCCAGGTGGGAATGACATATCAAGGCCAGACGTTATTAGCATCTCTCCCAATTTAAGTTCTTCAAAACGAGGCACATAGTTTATTTTCATTATAGATGTTCCAATTCCAGAACATAATGCAAGGACATTCGAATCCTGTCCTCTCACATCTACCGAAAATTCTGGGTCTACCATTAGTAACACTCTCGAGTATTCTGGATATACGGCGGTTATTTTGCCAACCAAGCCATCTTTTGTAATAACAGGCATTCCAGGCTGAAAACCTTTATCCTTTCCACCTTCTATCATTACATGTTGATGCCAATATAGTGGATTTCTTGAGATTATTTTGGATACTTCCATCTTAAAAGGATACTTGCTTTTTATCTGTTCAAGCTCATTCAATCTTTCAAAAGCCAATAACTTTTCTTTCAAAAACATGTTTTCAGCCTCTATTAACTGTTTTTCTCTTTGCTCTTTCATTAACATTTCGTATGCTTGGGAAAGCTGAGTATATTTCTTATATTTCTCACCAAAATAGTCCAAAATATTAATCGACATACGAGTTGGAAAAAACAGTACTCTAAAAAAAGAGATGTTTGAAAATCTTTCTATCATCTCAACTTTAAAGAGAAGAGCTAAATTTAATAACAAAAAGGCTGCTAACAAAGTGATTAACAGCCTTTGTTTGTTTTGAACCTTCATCTCTTAAACATTGATAGAAACTTCTTTAAGAAGGTCTAATTTATCTAAAACACTACCTGAACCTTTTACAACACAAAATAGTGGGTCTTCTGCAATGATTATAGGAAGTCCTGTCTGTTCTCTCAACAAAATATCCAAATTCTTCAACATAGCTCCACCACCAGCAAGCACGATTCCTCTATCGACGATGTCAGAAGCAAGCTCTGGTGGAGTTTTTTCAAGGGCATCTTTGACTGCAGTAACAATTGAGTTGATTGGCTCTGCCAATGCCTCTCTAACTTCATCTGAGTTGATCTCGATAGTTTTAGGTATGCCATCAATAAGGTCTCTACCTTTTATGGTCATCGTTCTTACTTCTTTATCTGGATAGGCAGACCCGATGTTGATTTTTACTAACTCTGCTGTCCTCTCTCCAATTAGCAAGCTGTACTTTCTACGTATGTATTGAACAATGGCATCGTCCATTTTATTACCTGCAACCCTTACAGATTGACAATAAACAATTCCTGAGAGTGAAATAACTGCAACTTCGGTTGTTCCTCCACCGATATCAACGATCATATTTCCTACGGGCTCTGTTATTGGTAGTCCTGCACCGATAGCGGCTGCCATAGGCTCCTCAATCATATAAACAGCCCTTGCACCAGCTGATTCTGCAGACTCTTTAACAGCCCTGCGTTCAACAGGTGTGATGCCAGAAGGGACTGATATTACAACACGTGGACGCACAAAGCTTTTACGGTTGTGAATTTTTTGAATAAAGTAACGTAGCATTGCCTCTGTAACTTCGTAATCGGCAATTACACCATCTTTCATTGGTCTGATAGCCA
Organism: Deltaproteobacteria bacterium; assembly: GCA_037442505.1. GTDB lineage: Bacteria > CALINM01 > CALINM01 > CALINM01 > CALINM01 > JBBIPZ01. Next base: position 25,305 of record JBBIPZ010000026.1, read on the forward strand.
TGATATTACCTGGCGTCTTGCCTAACATCTCCTTTGCCTCTTGCCCAATCGCAAGAATCTTTTTGCTACCTTCGACATCGTTTTGAATTGCTACAACGGTCGGTTCGTTACTGATTATGCCCTTCCCCTTTATGTATATCACGGTGTTGGCTGTTCCTAAATCTATCGCAACGTCGTTAGAAAACCACCCAAAAAATGAATCAAAAAGCATAAAATTAACCTCCAGTTTTAACAAAATATTTTATTTTCAATCGACTAAAAAAATCAAATCTAAAATTGCTTATCGAACTTTTTCTTTTGCATGCATAACTTTAGCAGATTTACCTTTTACTACAATAGAATCTAAAGCAGTTATCACCTTTTCAGCCGCATCTTCCTTAACTTCAACAAAAGTGAACCTATCGTGAATATTTATCCTTCCGATATCTTCACCTCTAATTTCTGCATTTTCTACAAGTGTCTTAAATATATCCTTAGGCAAAATACCATCCTTTTTACCAATAGTTACAAATAACCTCTTTATTCCAGCATCTTTTTTCTCTGATGTATCGGTATCCATTCCCGCATAAATCATAAAAGAAGCTATAAGCATATCAAGCAAATCGTTTTTTGAAAATTGAGCGGCAAAATCATCCCGTAACTTAACTATCTCTTTTGCATTTTTTGTTTTAACATTATTAAGTCTTGCAAAAAAGCTGTTTTTCTTAACCTCTACAAGCTCTGTGGGATCTGGAGTTGGGCTTCGTTTTATCTTGCTTTTTGTAAGCCTTTCTATTTCCTGAATTCTTTTATATTCACGTGGTGTAACAAGTGTTATCGCTATACCCTCTTTTCCTGCCCTCCCTGTACGTCCAATACGGTGTATATAATTTTCAGGATTTTGTGGAATACTAAAATTTATAACATGACTGACACCAGAAACATCTATACCCCTTGCAGCAACATCTGTAGCTACCATTATGTTTATTTTCTTTTTTCTAAACTTCTCCATCACCTTTTCACGCTGGGCTTGACTATAATCACCGTGTAATGGTTCGGCAAGATATCCTCTGCTTTTCAATGCGTAGGCAACCTCATCCGTCTCCTTTTTTGTGTGACAAAAAATCAGTATTAAGTCACCACCCTCTAAATCAAGTATTTTTGTTAATACATCCAACTTATCGTTTTCTTTAACTTCGTAAAAAATCTGTTTAATATTAGGAACAACAATATTTTCTCTGCTTAAAGATACCCGCTCGTAATTCTTAATATACTTGTTTGCGATTGATAAAATCGGATTAGGTATCGTTGCAGAAAAAAGTAAACGCTGACTTTCACCAGAAACGTGGCTCAAGATGCGTTCTATTTCTTCTTCAAAACCCATATCAAGCATCTCATCAGCCTCGTCGAGAATAACAAAAGATACATCACTTAATTTCAGTGTCCGCCGTTCGATATGATCGATTAACCTACCTGGTGTCCCTACAACAATCTGAACACCTTTTTTTAATGCTTTTATTTGATTCTCAATCGATTGTCCACCATAAACTGGTAATGACAGGATGCCTAACTTCAACCCTACTCTATTAAGCTCCTGTGCAACTTGAATACATAGCTCTCTAGTAGGGACAAGAATAAGCGCATTGGGAAACTTCTTTCTATTAATTATTTCCATCAAAGGTAAACCAAAAGCTAAAGTTTTGCCGGTTCCAGTAGGCGCCTGTGCAAGGACATTTTTCCCCTCAAGTATCAGGGGAATAGACATTTTTTGAATCGGAGTTGGCTCTTCAAAACCTAACTCGGAAACAATTTTTAGAACTTTTTTTGACAGGTTAAGCTCATTAAAACCTGATTTTACGTCTTTCTGATTCATTTTTTCCCTTCTTTTTATTCATTTCTTACAGTATAATTTTTTTCATGCGCAAACAGAAAAAGTGTAAGAAATGTAATTCTTCTTTTACACGCGAAGAACATAAGATTAACAATTATAACATAATTATCGATCGCTGTAAATGTGGCTGGGTGCTTGTAGACGTCATTGATGATTTCAACTTCAGTCTGATAGAAAGTATTGACAGAAAGGTTATAGAAAAGATGCTAAAATCTGTTGCAAGCACTGTAAAGTTATAAAACTATTTCAAAACAAAAATATCTTTCAACTCTCTCATCTTCTCGTTATAATCCAGCCCATAACCAACAACAAACATATCATCAATCTCAAAACCAAAAAAATCTGCCTTCAACTCCTTTAATCTATTTTTCTTTTTATTTAGCAAACTGCATATATAAATCTTCTTTGCACCCTTACTAACAAAATATTCCTTAATGAACGATAACGTAATCCCGGTATCCAATATATCTTCAACAATAAGGACTGTTTTTCCTTTTACTTCACAGTTAGGCTCTTTTAAAATACTTATGCTACCTGTAGTTTGTGTCCCCTCGTAAGATTTAACCTGAATAAAATCATAAACAAAAGGAAATCTTAATTCTCTTAGCAGATCCGCCATAAAGAACAAAGCACCTTTGAGAACCCCTATAATGACAACATCTTCGCTGTGCAGCAGTTGCGTAATTTGTGCTGCTATTTCTTTAGTTTTATCATTAATATCTTTTTCGGATAACAACAACTCAAGTTTCATTCACTAAAGATATTACAATAAAATCAAAAAATTAGATAGCTTTATTTAATAAATTAATAAAAGATAACTGACCTGTCCCCTTTTGCCCTTTTGAACTGCTGTTTACTAAAAATAGTTTTTGATGTATATTAAGCTAAATTTATGAGAAAAAGGCTTGTTTTATTTATCTGGGCTGATTTTTTTAACATTTTTATTCCACTTTTTTTTAGTCTGATTATATTAGCCATCGGTTTTAAAATCTCCACAATATCCGATGTTGAAACAGTATATTTATCAACAAAACAAGTTGCCGTTATTTCAGTCTGTCTATTATCCATTACACTTTCTATAGTTTTGCCTATCTCGTTTTTCTTTTCCTTGATACTTTATTTAACAAAAATATCACAAAGTGGTGAATTAACATCACTATTTATATCGAGAATTTCAGTAAAACGCATAAACATTATACTTTTTGTTCCAGCCTTATTAGTATCAATATCAGGTATGGTTAACTCTATTTACTTTAAACCACGTGCTTATGCAAAACTTCAACACATTTTAAATATCCAGCCTTATGACGCTTTAAGAAATATCAAAGCTGAAACCATCAAAAAAATCGATAATAGCAGTTTTATATACGTAAAAAATATCGATAATGAAAAATTTAGTGACGTCTTATATTACAAATCATCAAATGAAGACCTAAAAATAACCTTAATCTCAGCAAAAAATATGTCGCTGCCACCAAAAGGTTTTTTTCAGGTTATTTTCAATAACGGTTCACTTGTTAACATAAATGAAAGCGATATAACTATTTCTGACTTTGGGACACTTGCCATCTCCCCCTTTAGACCAAAATATATAACTGAGATATCGTTAAGTATGCTTCCAACTAAAGCCCTATTACATATCGCTCAAAAAAACAATGTGGCAAACAAAGAAATGGCTGCCTTTTGCGAAAGAATTTTTCTCCCACTATCAACATTAATTCTGCTAATAATAACCTTCACTGTTGCTGTTTCTAACAAAAAAACGGGGCAAATTAAGAGGATGATAATTTCGTTATTTATTTGCATAGTGTTTTTTGCCATCTTTTTTATGATATATACGTTGGGTAAAAAGGATGGTATGCCCACATTTACCTTATTTTTAAGCATGTTTTTGGCAGAAGCTATACTTTCAACATACTTTTTCTCTAAAAAATTTAAAAGGGTGTTTTGATAGTGATAAAACTTTACAAGTTAATTTTGACTGAATACATTATACACTTTGTGTTAATCTCACTTTCACTCCTGGCTGTTGTTCTAATATTTGACACATTAGAGTTTTTAGATGAGTTGCTAATGCTTAAACATGATGAAGTAATCAAGTTCTTGATTTACCGAATGTTTTTCTGTTTTTCCTATATCTCATTGTTTAGTATTGTGGTAGCAGCAGTGTCAAGCTTAACATCTCTGGCACAAAGTTTTGAACTTATAGCAATATATTTTTCTGGTGTTTCTACAAAAAAAGTATCACTATATTTTGTTTTATTAATATTATTTTTTTCTTTAGCCACGTTTATCAACAATGCATTCATTGCCCCGATTTGTTTTAAAAAGAGTTTAATTTTAACAAAGAAACTCCCCTCTCAGCACGAACTTGTCTTAACTGACCTTGCACTCAAGAAAGGCAACTCTTTTATGTTCATCAAAAAGATTGAAAATTACGGTAAAGTGATTAAAAAGGCGACAAAGATTAACTTTGATTCAAAAGGTTTAATAGAAAGCATTTACCTGATACCTGAAGCAGTAAAGACCGCTTCAGGTTGGCATACAGAAATCGGCTATAATTTTAACGAAAAGGCTGAAAGAGAGACGTTTAATGGCATAGTTGATATAGATATAAACGAAGCTGCCATTAATTTAGCGATAAAACCTTCACTTTTACCCATTAACGACATAATACAGATAATTGAGTTTGGAAACAATAACAACATTAATGTTTCCAAATACTCACACGCAGTTTCAAGAAAGGTGTTATCGATTTTTTCTGCAGTATTGATTTTCATGCTATTTTTTAACACAGCATCAGAACGCTTAGACGATAAAAGTAGAATTAATATACTGATAAAACTGATAACCTTTTTATTCTTTTACAGTATATTTGAGTCAAACTTATTCAATTTTTCTATTGCGCATCAATTTCGTCCTGTAACGCCAGTGATAACAGTAGTAAGTTTTTTATTGCTTCTTAAGATAATAAAATTTGAACGCTTGTTATAACTTTTTAACTTAGTTTCAATTAACTCTGTCTATCAAAACATTGTTGTTTTTGATTTTTACTATAACAGTATGCGCGTTTTGTGGTAATTTAAAGCCCTTGTTTTCTACCTTTTTTAAACCTTTAAGCTCGAGCTTAGAGTAATCTTTGTTAGCAAGACCCTTTTCTGCCTCTATAAACAGTCTCTTTTTTCCCAGAGTCAAGGTTAATCTTAAGTAACTTATCTTTGTTGTGTAGCCCTTTTTCGTTTCTAACAATACATAAAATGGGTCTGGAACTTTAATCTCGTATGGTCTTACTACACCACAAAAAAGCTCCATATTAACCTTGCCAAAACTTTTTTTTACAGTAACTTCTTTTGCTTCACTCTTACCTCGTTCTGATACCATTTGAGAATAACAAACAGAAACCAGCAAAAATGTTAATATAACTATCCTTTTGACCAAGTGTTTCCTCCCAAAAAAAAGGGATTCCCACGGGAATCCCTTTTAAAATTATTCACTAAACTCTTTTACTTTTTTGGAATACTCATCTTAAATTTAGCTGTATTATTAGAAGCCTTAGAAGCTGTAAAAGACACATCCGACTCTAATTTACCAACTCCTGTTGCTGTCAGCTGTGTTAAATTGATACCTCCTACATAACTAACCTCGGTAAAGGAACAGGTTTTTGTAGCTGCATCATAAACTTCTCCGGGATCTTGTGTTCCGCCATAACAGGCTGTTTGCAGATCCTCCTCACAACGCATTAAACTATTGTTATAAGTCCCGCCATTATAACAGATGATATTACCCTGGATACCATTATTATAAC
>JBBIPZ010000027.1:0-26384 GCA_037442505.1 Deltaproteobacteria bacterium
TTGTATGGGATGGTGGGGAAAATGTCAAGATAAATTTGGATTAAGTGCCTGTCCCTATAGGGGAATGAGACTTGAATAAGTTTCAAGTCTCATCTCGGAAGTTTGGACGTTTATATCATTATCACTAATAAGAAATTAAATTTTTCAATGTAATGCCAATTTCAGCTGGGCTTTTAGCGACAGTAACTCCCGCGTTTTCTAATGTAGATATCTTTTCAGCTGCAGTGCCTTTCCCTCCGCTGATTATTGCCCCCGCATGTCCCATTCTTTTACCTTTTGGTGCGGTCATCCCTGCAATAAAACCCACTACTGGTTTTTTTACATTTTCTTTTATAAATTTTGCAGCCTCTTCTTCTGCTGTGCCTCCAATCTCACCTATCATAATAATAGCTTCAGTATCCGAATCTGCGTTAAACATTTTTAAACAATCAACAAAATCAGTCCCATTAATTGGGTCTCCACCTATACCTATACATGTAGATTGCCCTATCCCCAATTGTGTTAGTTGATAAACTGCTTCATATGTCAAAGTGCCTGAGCGAGAAATTAAGCCAACTTTTCCCGGCTTGTGAATATATCCGGGCATAATACCAATTTTGCACGCACCCGGTGTAATGATGCCAGGACAGTTTGGACCTATAAGCCTGCTTTTGCTGTCTTCTAATACCCTTCTTACCTTTAACATATCTATAACGGGGATACCTTCTGTAATGCAAACTATGATTTCGATGTTTGCATCAATAGCTTCAAGAATAGCATCCGCTGCAAATGGTGCAGGAACAAAAATCATGGTTGCGTTTGCACCAGTCTCTTTTTTTGCTTCATAAACGGTATTAAATACAGGAAAGCCTTCTATGGTGGTACCGCCTTTTCCGGGCGTAACCCCACCAACTACGTTTGTTCCGTAATCTCGGCAGCCTTTTGAATGAAAAAGTCCTGCACTTCCCGTAATCCCCTGTGTAATCAACCTTGTCTCTTTATTTACTAAAATAGCCATCCTGTCCCTCCTTAGACATTCGCAGCAGCAATGACTTTTTGTGCTGCATCAGTCATGCTGTCAGCAGAAATCAATTTAAGTCCTGAATCTTGAAGAAGCTTTTTTCCCAATTCAACATTTGTCCCTTCTAACCTGACTACTACGGGTACATTTATCGACATCGCCTTTGCAGCTGCAATAATGCCTTCTGCAATAACATCACACTTCATTATTCCGCCGAAAATGTTAACCAGCACAGCTTTTACATTTTTATCAGATAGTATGAGTTTAAAAGCCTCTGTAACTTTTTCTGTTGAGGCCCCACCGCCTACATCCAGAAAGTTTGCTGGTTCACCACCATGAAGTTTAATAATATCCATCGTTGCCATAGCTAACCCCGCACCATTCACCATACATCCTATGTTGCCACTTAATCCGATGTAAGATAGGTCGTATTTGCTTGCATCTACTTCGCGAGGATCTTCTTCATTGAAATCTCTCATTGCTTCGATATCCTTGTGTCTATAAAGTGCATTACTGTCAAAATTCATTTTTGCATCAAGTGCCAACACGCTTCCATCTTTTAAAACCGCTAAAGGATTAATCTCTGCGAGAGAGCAATCACACTCTTCAAAACATTTTTCAAGAGCAATTATAAACTTAACCATCTCCTGAGCCTCTTTATCTTTCAGTCCTAAACCATATGCCAATTTCCTTGCTTGATAAGGCATTATTCCTACTGCAGGATCAATTGTTTCCTTAAGAATTTTTTCCGGCGTTTTTGCTGCAACCTCTTCAATTTCCATTCCACCTTCTGTCGATGCCATTATTGTTACACGTCTTGTTGCCCTATCGATAACAATGCCTAAATAAAGCTCTTTAGCGATATCACAGCCCGCTTCAATATACAGACGTTGTACTACCTTGCCTTCTGGACCAGTTTGGTGAGTAACCAGCTTTTTGCCAAGTAGTTGAGTCGCAGCCTCTTTTACCTCTTCTTTTGATTTGCAAACTTTAACACCGCCAGCCTTCCCCCTTCCACCCGCGTGAATTTGAGCCTTAACCACCATTATTGGTGTATCGAGTTTTTTTGCAGCTTCGTAAGCTTCATCTGGTGTAAATGCAGGATAGCCCTGTGGTACTGCTACACCATAACGCTTAAGAATTTCCTTTGCTTGATATTCATGGATATTCACAAGCTCCTCCCTTTTAGTTTGATAACTTTATTATGCCTAAAATAAATTTATTTTCAATAAAAATTTTGTCAATTAGAAATTTTTATAGCTTTAAGGACTCTTTCTTTGCCTGCGAGGTCGTTAATGATAGAGCCTATAAGATGATGTTTTTCGGCAAATTTTAGTACTTCTTCCCCCTGTCCATCACCAAGCTCTATAAAAAGATAGCCACCTGTGTTTAGATGTTTTTCTGCTGAACGTATAATTTTTTTTATGATTGCCAATCCTTTATCTTTAGCCATTAAAGCTTTTTTAGGCTCTTTTCTGACGTCTGGCTCAGCCTCAAGATAATCTGATTTAGATAAATAAGGTGGGTTTGAAACGATACAATCAAAAGTGATATTTTTAACAGCATCAAACAGTTTTCCCTGAAAAATTTTTATCCTATCGTTTAGTTGATAAATTTTTATATTTTTTTTTGTATTGGAGATAGCTTTTTTGCTGATATCGCAACCAAACACTCTGGTTAAATTTAACTCTAATGCAAGAGTGATAGAAATAATGCCTGTTCCAAGACCTATCTCGAAAATTGACGGGTTGTCCAGCTTATTCAATGAGTTTATAGCTTCTTCAATAAGAATTTCGGTCTCTGGACGAGGACAAAATACGCCTTTTTCAACAAAAAATTTCCTCCCATAAAACTCTTTTTCGCCAATTAGATAAGCTAAGGGAAATCGTTGACCACGTTTCCTTACAATTTTTTTATATGTGTTAAGAACTGTTGAGCTGAGCGTGATTTCAGGATGAGCGTAAAGAAACACCCGGTCTTTTTTAAGAATCTTTGCCAAGATGATTTCGCTATCAAGCTTATGGCTGTCAATACCCTTTTCTTTTAAATATGAAGATGCGAAGGATAATGCATCTTTAATCGTCAAAGACATATTAATCCTGATTTTTTAGAGCCTCAGCCTGATAATAGGTGACGAGACTATCAACGATTTCGTCAATGTCTCCGTCCATAATCTGTTCTATTTTATAAAGAGTCAGATTAATCCTGTGATCTGTAACTCTGCCCTGTGGGAAGTTGTAAGTCCTGATTCTTTCACTTCTGTCGCCAGTGCCGACCATGCTTTTCCTTTTTTCCGCCTGATCTTTATCCTGCTCCTCTCGCATCCTCTCTAAAAGCCTTGCCCTTAAAACTTTCATCGCCTTTTCTCTGTTTTTTATTTGTGATTTTTCGTCCTGACACTGCACGACAATGCCTGAAGGTATGTGTGTTATTCTAACGGCAGAATAAGTGGTGTTAACACTCTGACCACCGGGTCCAGATGAACAAAATGTATCAATTCTGATATCTTTTGGTTCTATTTTTACATCTACCTCTTCTGCTTCAGGCAAAACTGCAACTGTTACCGCAGATGTGTGGATCCTGCCTTGAGACTCTGTCTTGGGTACTCTTTGAACTCTATGAACACCTGCTTCGTACTTTAGTTTGCTGTAAACCTTGAGTCCTGTTATTAATGCTATTACTTCTTTCAATCCACCGATGCCAATTTCGTTTTTTTCCATTATCTCAACTTTCCACTTCTTTCTCTCAGCATAGCGTAAATACATCCTGAAAAGCTCAGCAGCAAAAAGAGCCGCTTCATCTCCACCAGTTCCCGCTCTTATTTCGAGGAACACATTTTTTTCATCATTTTCATCCTTGGGCAACAAAAGTATTTTCAGCTCGGTAATTACCTTGTCCTGTTCCTGTAAAAGTTCTTCTAACTCTTCTTTTGCCATCTTTTTAAGTTCTTCATCTTTTTCTGTTTCAAGAATTTCTTCGTCTTCTTTAATTCTTTTGCTAATGTCTTTGTAACGCAGGTATGTCTCTACTACAGGTTCAATGTCTTTCATTTCTTTCGAGTATTTTGTGTATAAGGTATTGTTCTGAATTACTTCAGGTTCAGAAAGAAGTTTCTCAATCTCATTATAACGATTAACTACAACTTCTAATTTTTCAAACATAAAATCCCTTCAAGCAAGTTTGCTATTTTTTCAGATTTTCAAAGGCTTTTATAGCCACTTCTATCTGCTCAAGATTTGGTTCCCTTGTTGTAATCCTTTGTAGCAGTAAGCCCGGATAAAAGATGATTTTGCAAATCGAGTATTTTTCTAATTTTAACAGTTCATAAATAAAACCAGCCAGCACAGGAAATGCAACAAGACGCAAAGCTACTTTGCCAATTATGTGTTCGGGGCGAAATATTGAGAAGAAAATAATACTTATCAATACAACAAGTATCAGAAAGCTTGTGCCACAACGTGGATGAAATCTACTGTACTTGGCAACTTTTTCCGGTGTTAAATCTTCTCCGTTTTCATAAGCCGCTATTACCTTGTGTTCTGCTCCATGATACTCAAAAAATCTCTTTATATCGCTTAAAAGTGATATAGACAACAGGTAAAGTAAAAAAATCCCAACCCTGATAACTCCTTCATAAAAATTGAACCAAAAAGGATTTTGCAAAAAAAAGAAATACTTTGATGCAATCTGAGCAAGAAATAAAGGCAAAAGAAAAAAGAAAAAGATGGTAAAAAGGATCGCTACTGCAGCAGATGCTATGAAAACCCAATTACTTTGAGATGTATCTTCCTCTTCAAGCACGTTAACAGAAAATTTTAAAGCCTCAAAACCTAAGATTAACAAAGAAAATAGTTGAAAAAAGCCTCTTACAAAAGGCATCCTCAAGTAAAAGGACCTTTTTGAGAATGGAAGAAGCTCTTTTTTTTTGGTGGCAATCTCTCCATCTTTCTTTCTGACGGCAACAGCCATCATGTCTTCGGATTTTAGCATTACGCCTTCTAATACAGCCTGACCACCTATGCGTGGTATCATAACTTTGATAACTCCTTTTTTACTTCTATTGCTTTACCACAAGAAAGCTTGCCTTCTGGGCACCTTGTCCTTACACACTCAGGCCCAGCGTTATAAAAAATATCAGGCGCTACCTTACGAACTTCTTTCAGCATCTTTTTTGCCATTTCTCTGATTTCCCATTGGGCACGTTTACATAGCCTTAATGTGAAAAAATGTATCAGTTCTCTTGCATTCATAGTAACTATTATCTTCGTCTCGCTGGCGTTGGGTAAGATATACCTCGCATCTTCCTGATGAATGCCATCGTTAATTAACTCGTCATATAATCTTTTTGTTTGAGTTATAGCATCTACAAATTTCTGTTTTAGTTTTGTGTTTTTAGCAATTGCTGGTGGAATTATATAATCAAAGTTTTCTCCAAAGCGCACATATCTCTGACTCTGCTGAGAATAAGAAGCAATTCTGTGTCTAACTAACTGATGCGAACATGCCCGAGAAATTCCTTCTATTCCAAAAGTAAATGATGCATGCTCAAAAGTAGAGAGATGCCCGCTCTCCGAGAGTCGTGCCAACATCTCACTTACTTTTTTCTTGTCAACTGCCTTTTTAAGATCCGATATACTCGACGGAAAGTAACACAACCTACCTGCCCTTGCAACGACTTCCTCAGGTGAAGCAGTGTGTGCAAGAAGGACAACTTTTAGCAAAGTTTACTTCCTGTTGTATTTTTTGTTAAACTTTTCAATCCTTCCTGCAGAATCAAGAAATTTCTGTTTTCCCGTATAAAATGGATGACAGTTTGAGCAGATTTCTACGTGAATCTCCTTTTTTGTTGAACCTGTTTCAAACTTGTTACCGCAGGCACATTTAACGATTGCCTTTCCATATTCTGGATGAATACCTTTTTTCATATTATCGACTCCTTCTATCTAAGTTTATAAAAAGGGAAATCAATCCATTTTTCCCATATTTTCAAGAAATTCACGGTTTGACTTTGTGAATCTCATCTTGTCAAGCAAAAATTCCATACTTTCTACAGAGCTTAACTGCTGCAGTATCTTTCTTAAAAGCCAGATACGCTGAAGCTCAAAATTATCAACAAGTAGCTCTTCTTTTCTTGTTCCAGATTTGTTGATATCAATAGCAGGGAAAATTCTTCTATCTGCAAGTTTTCTATCCAGAACGAGTTCCATATTACCGGTTCCTTTGAATTCTTCAAAGATAACCTCGTCCATTCTGCTACCCGTTTCTATTAGTGCGGTTGCTATTATCGTTAAACTTCCACCTTCCTCTATATTTCTTGCGGCACCAAAAAACCTTTTTGGCTTTTGCAAAGCATTGGAATCAACACCACCAGAAAGCACCTTGCCACTCGCTGGCACAACAGTGTTGTAAGCACGAGCTAACCTTGTTATGCTATCAAGGAGTATAACTACATCCTTTTTTGCCTCAACAAGACGTTTTGACCTTTCTATGACCATTTCTGCAACCTGCACGTGACGACTGGCAGGCTCATCAAAAGTAGAACTAACAACCTCACCCTTAACGCTTCGTTGCATATCGGTAACTTCTTCAGGGCGTTCATCAATCAAAAGCACTATCAGGTAAATCTCAGGATGGTTTTTTGCAATGCTATTTGCTATATTTTGAAGAAGTACTGTTTTACCAGTCCTTGGTGGAGCGACGATTAACCCCCTCTGTCCCTTGCCTATTGGTGTCAAAAGATCCATAACACGCATTGAGAAGTTGTCGGACTCTACTTCCAATTTTATTCTTTCTTGTGGATATAAAGGGGTTAAATTATCAAATAAAATTCTGTCTCTCGCATTTTCGATTGTTTCTCTATTTATGCTCTCAACCTTTAAAAGTGCGAAATATTTTTCTCCTTCCTTTGGAGGCCTGATCTGTCCAGAGATAAGTTCACCAGTTCTTAAGTTAAACCTCTTGATTTGTGAAGGTGACACATAAATATCATCTGGACCTGGAAGATAGTTATAGTCTGGCGAACGCAAAAAACCATATCCATCGGGCAAGACTTCAAGAACACCTTCTCCGTATATTATGCCATTCTGCTCACTCTGTGCCTGAAGCATAGCATAAATCAGTTCTTGTTTTCTCATCGCCCCCGCATTTTCAACGTTCATTTCGCTTGCCATATGAGCTAATTCGCCAATTTTTTTTGTTTTTAAATCTTTGAGATTAATTCTTTTGGGTTGAAGGGGCTGAGTTGCTTGAGGAACAACGTTTTCAGATTCATTTTCTACTGATTGCTCAGTAACAATGTTTTCTTCCGTGTATTCTTCCTTTAACTTTTCTGTCTTTTTTGTTCTAACCATACCTCTACCTTGATAAATTATAACTTAATTCCTTCGTTTATTTTGAAATACACAGTTGTTTTATCATTGTGGGACTTTGAATAATATTTCCAGGAAGGAAAAGTTTCAATATTAAATTTTAAACCTTTAAACAAAAATGTCAAGCCCTTTCTTTTAAAAACTGGATACTTCTCACAATTTCGCGTATCACATAGGGTATTCCAACATCATTTACACACTTTGCCTGTAGCTTTTGTTCTACTTCCAGACGCTGTTCCAATTCAGGTAAACTTTTTTTATCACCGATGTTTCGTAAAATTATTGCTGTATTCATACGTGTAAAAGTGTTTTCATCGTTCAATAGTTTATTTTTTAATCTTGAAATGTAAACGCTTGCCCTGAAAGGTTTTTGTGTCAGTAAAAGTTTTAATGCGTTTGTTATGTTTTGAGTTGCTATCTGCCTGATATATCTGTCAAAAGTAGACTCTCTTATGCCTATTAAGGCAAATTGTTTATCCAGAACGGCATCATTTACATTATCTTTTATGGACTCTACCATAAATTTTCTTACTTCATCATCTTGCTCAATATAGAAAACGTCGAAAAACCTTTTGTATATCTGGTCATCGTTCAAAGATAGTGCGATTAAGGCAACAGCTTTTCTGACTTCAACTTCGGAAGAAGGTTTGTCGAAGTAATCAAGGACAACCTTTTTCCATAAAGGCGCCCCTTCTGACAATGGCTTAAGTAGTGGATTTATCTTTTTTAAAAGTGCATAAGCTTCTTTGATATCCATATCTAAGCTGCTTCTATATTATTTCTTGTGCTGTTTTTGACTCTATACATCGCATTATCAGCCATCTTAATTAGCTCTGTCTTGTCTTTTGCGTCGTCGGGAAAGGTTGCGTAACCAATACTTGCTGTAAGTTTTAGATTCAAGTTTTCTTCTTTTAAGAAATTTGTATTACGAATATTGTTTAAAATCCTTTCCGCAACATTTTTAGCACACTCTTTGCTGGTTTCAGGAAGAATGATGACAAACTCATCTCCACCATATCTGATAGGTATATCTATATTTCTGACCGATTCCATAATTATTTTAGCTATCTCTTTAAGTAGTTTGCTGCCACATAAATGTCCGTGAGTGTCGTTTACTTCTTTAAAATGGTCAAGATCCATAAAAATAAGAGAAAGCTCCCTTCTTTTTCTCATTGAACGTTTTATTTCTCTTTCAAGCATATCATGAAAAAATCTTGTGTTATAAAGGCAAGTTAGATCATCTTTAATTGTAAGCTCCTGAATTTTTTCAAAATTTCTTGCATTGTCGATAGCTATGGCTATGTAGTCAGACAAATGTTTAAGAATTTCTAAATCCTCTTCAGTAAATTCTTCCCCAATCTTTTTGTTAACAAGCTCTATTACGCCAAGCACCTTATCTCTGCATATGAGTGGGGTACATATCAATGAGAGAGTTTTAAAACCACTTATGCTATCAATACTGGGTAAAAACCTACTATCTTTTGAAACATCTTTTATCAACACCGATTCTTTATGGTTGGCAACCCAGCCAGCAATGCCCTGTTCTGCTTTAATGCGCAAACCTTTAAGCTTGCCTGAAGATTCACCAACTACAATTTCGAAGTATAGTTCTTGTTTTGTCTCATCAAGTAGCATAAGAGACCAATTATTAGCAGAAAGGAGCTCGCCTACTTTATCCATAACAAGCTTCAGAAGATTTTCTGTATTCAATGTAGAGGTTAAAAGTTTGCCAATTTTGTATAAACTTGTGAGAATTTCTATCTTACGTTCATTTGATATAGCATTCATCATTGCGTTTAATGATAATAAAAAAAATAAATAGTGTTGTAAACAAAAAAACAATTTTATGATAAGATTATAACAATGAAAAACAAACAATTGTCAATAATTTTTAATGAAATTGGAGACATGCTGGATTTTTTAGGTGATAACCCTTTTCGTGTAAGGAGTTATAAAAGGGCCGCTCAAATAATTAATGGATTGAATGATGATATTGAAACGCTTTTTAATTCTGGGGCATTATCAAAGATTAAAGGTATAGGAGAGGGTTTACTAACAAAAATTGAAGAGTTTATTAAGACTGGAGAAGTTCATTATCATAAGGAGCTCAGGGAAAAAATCCCATCAGGCTTATTAGAATTATTAAATGTTCCTTATTTAGGTCCTGCTACATTGAGAACGCTTTACAAAACATTGCATATTACCAGCATGGACGAGCTAATTAAGGCATGTGAGGATAAACTCCTCAGGAATCTTTCTAATTTTGGCGCAAAAAGGGAAGAAAACATAATTAAAGGTTTGTTAAGGTATAAGGAATCTCATACGCGTTTTACGCTTGGGTCGATTTATGAAGATGTTTTAGCGCTTTTAAAAAAGATTCGAGGCTTTGACAGTACTCTCAAAGTTGAAATTGCTGGTAGCTTCAGAAGAATGAAAGAAACAATTGGAGATATTGACATTTTGGCAACTTCTAAAAATCATAAAGAAGCTATAAACAGTTTTTGCAGGTTAGATGATGTGAAAGATGTTATTGCAGAAGGGGAAACCAAAGCCTCTGTGATGCTTGTGAGCGACCTTCAGGCGGATATAAGGGTGGTAAATGAGGCATCATTTGGGGCATGTTTGCAATACTTTACTGGCTCAAAAGAGCATAACGTAAAATTGAGAAGTATAGCCAAAAGCCAAGGATTAAAAATTAACGAGTATGGAGTTTTTAAAGATGACATAATGATTGCTGGCAAAGACGAATATGATGTTTATAAGATACTAAATTTACAATGGATTCCGCCAGAGATGCGTGAAGATACAGGTGAAATTGAACTCGCTCAAAAAAACGCTTTGCCTGAAATTATCGATTACAATGATATAAAAGGAGATGTTCATTTACATTCAACATATAGTGATGGTGGTGAAAGCATTGAAAATATGGCGTTAGCCTGTATAGCTTTAGGTTATCAATATATGGTGGTGACGGATCATTCTCAAAGTCTTAAAATTGCAAAAGGATTGGATGTTGAAAGGCTAAAAAAGCAGTGGGAAGAGATAGATAATTTAAACAAAAAGTTTAATAATTTCAGAATATTCAAAGGTAGCGAAGTTGATATAAAAAAGGATGGAACATTGGACTACCCTGACGAAATTCTCGAACAGCTTGATTTTGTGATTGCATCAATTCATTCAGGTTTTAAAGAAGACGAAAAAACGCTCACAAATAGAATCATAAAAGCAATGGAAAATCCTTTTGTAACATTAATTGGACATCCCACTGGCAGAATTATCAATATAAGGGATCCATACGACTTAAATCTTAAAGAGATATTTAAAGTTGCATCTGAAACAAAAACATACTGCGAGATTAACTCGTATTACGAAAGACTTGATCTTAATGATGTTAACTCAAGAATCGCAAAAGAATACGGAGTAAAATTTTGTCTGGGAACCGATGCCCATAATTCTTTGCAGTTAAAGTATATTAGGTTTGGTATAGCTCAAGCAAGGCGTGGCTGGTTGTCAAAAAATGATGTGATAAATACATTAACGCTTTCGGAATTTGAATCTGCAATAAGGGCAAAAAGAAGGACTTTTGGTTGCTAAAATTTTGATATTAATAATAAAAAACTTTTAAAAGTTGACTTTAAAAGTTTTTTTAAGCTAAGATTAATTCCTATGAAAAAATTGTTTTTTTTGATGCTTTGTATCAATTTGTTTTTATCCTTATATTATCCTGAAGCCTCATTTGCTGTGGAAGAAGTCAATCATACTCCTCAATCGAATACTGCTATGGTCAGCGTCAACAACAACAATCAAGAAGTTGAAATAAGAAAAGAACTAAAAAAATTGATGAATACTGATAATAGTGATGATGGTAGTACAACTCAATCGCCAGGGCAAAAGAGCCCTTCCGAAAAAAACATTGTTGACAACAACACAATGGTTTTAAACTCTGTCTTGTGGGGTGTTTCCAGCAACCCGAAAGTTGATTATTTCATAAACTATTTTAAAACTAAGATTAGAGAACGTTTTAAAATTTGGCTTTCGCGTTCTTCTAAATATCTGCCACTGATATCGAAGATATTTGAGGAGCATGGTATTGCACAAGAACTTATTTTTTTACCTCTGATAGAGAGTGGTTTTTCCCCTTATGCCACTTCTCGAGCGCAGGCTGTTGGAATATGGCAGTTTATGAGAGGTACAGCTGTCAAATATGGTCTTAGGGTTGATAAATTTGTTGATGAACGAAGGGATCCCGAAAAGTCCGCAAAGGCTGCTGCACTTTACTTAAAAGACCTTTACAATATGTTTGGTTCGTGGGATTTTGCCCTTGCTGCTTACAATGCAGGTGAAGGTAAAATTATGAGGACCATGAGTTCAGTTGGTTCGAAAGATTTTTGGGAAGTTATTGCCAACAGAAAGATTAAAAGGGAAACTAAAGAATATGTTCCTCGTTTTGTGGCTGCCACATTAATTGCAAAAGATCCAGAAGAACATGGTTTTGATGATATTGAATACGAAACTGGCATTGAATATGAAGAAGTATCTTTACCTCCAAAAACTACGTTGCAATCTATAGCAAAAGTTATAGATGTAGATGAGAATTTGATAAAACATCTAAATCCTTCTATCAAGCATGGTTTCTTGCCTCCTGATACCTATTATCATGTGAAAGTCCCCAAGGATAAAAAAGAGTTGTTAATAAGCAAGATACACCTTCTTAAGGTAGCGGATGCTAAGTTGGTCAAAAAAGTTATGGCAATGAAAGAAAGAAGGACGTTTTCAAAAAAATATAAAGTAAAAAGAAATAAACATAAAAAAATTGCCAATGCTAAAAACATCAATTTCAATAAAAGAAGCTAAAGAGATAATCTTAAGCAACGTTAAAGAATTATCTTCGGAAAACATTTTAACGACCGAAAGTTTAGGGCGTTATGTTTCGGAAGACGTTGTCTCGTCGTTAGACATCCCTCAATCTGATAACTCTGCTATGGATGGCTTTGCTGTTAACTCGGATGATATTGTAAATGCATCAAAAGACAATCCTGTAACTTTAAAGATTGTCGATGAGATATATGCGGGTAAACACTCAGAACTTACTATTCCAAAAGGTTGCTGTGTCAGGATATTCACAGGCGCAAAAATTCCCGCTGGAGCTGATGCAGTTGTCAGACAGGAAGATGTTGAATTTGATAATAATACTGCCACTTTTTTTTCTTCTGTAGAAAAAGGCACTGATATTAGAGAAGCTGGGGATGATGTAAAAAAAGGGCAGGTAGTCCTTCAAAAAGGCAGTAGAATAACCCCAGCCGCAATAGGGATGCTTGCTGCCCTTAACAAAAAAAACGTAAATGTCTTTAAAAAACCAAAAGTTTTTATTCTCGCAACGGGGAATGAGTTGATTGAATTAGGTGAACAGCTTGCTGATAACAAGATTGTCAACAGTAATTCTTATGCACTTTCTGCAATGATTTCTGAAACAGGAGCTACTCCTGTATATGGTGGGATTGCAAAGGACGATGAAGTAGCAATAATGTCTGTTTTTGATAAAGCGCAGGAAGCGGATATAGTTATAACGACTGGAGGCGTATCTGTAGGGGAGTATGATTTAGTGAAAGATACTTTTGCAAAATGTGGTGTAGATTGGTTGTTCTGGAAGGTAAAGATTAGGCCCGGGCATCCTGTTGCCTTTGGTATGTATAATTCCAAACTTTTTTTTGGCTTACCGGGCAATCCAGTATCAGCAATGGTTACGTTTGATCAGTTTATAAGACCTGCTATCCTAAAAATGATGGGCGCAAAAACGACCGAAAGAATTAGATTTTTTGCCACATCAACTGATGACATTAAAAAGAAACCTGATAGAACGCATTTACTAAGAGCCAGGCTCTTTTCGTTAGATGGAGAGTTGTTTGTTGAGGTAATGAAAAATCAATCGTCTGCTGCTATAAGTACGATGTTAGACGCAAACTGTTACATAATCCTCGAAGAAAACAGAACTAAAATCAAAAAGGGTGACAAAGTTTTAGTGGAAGTATTTAAAATTTGATAGAAAAAGCTTACGTAATCAACAATTTAGAAGATTTATCCTTATTACCACGGGACTCTAACAGGGTTTATATTGGTTCTGAGTATTGTTTAAAAGCCTTCCCTTTACAGCTGGAAAAGATAATAAAAGAGTCAAAAAAGCTAATACCAATTTCTTTGATTACTCCACCTTTGTTAGAGTCTGAACTAAGCACCTTTTTCAAGTATTTGCATCTTTTTGAAAGGTTTGCATCTAAGGAAGATGAATTGATAATTAATGACTGGGGAGTAATGGGTTATGTCACTTCAAATGAACAAAAACTATATAAACTGCGATTGGGACGTTTTTTAACATACCAAAAGAGAGGAACGCAGAATCGTAACAACCTGGTTCAGGATTCGAACCTTTCAGATATTCCTTTATTAGATAAGAAAACAGTTGAGTACTTAATTAAAATTGGTATTACCGGTATAGATATAGATTTGCCATTATATAAAATAAATCTGCCTGAAAATCTTGAAATAAACATTGCTGTCTGTCTGCCTTATGCAGTCAATTCATATACTATAAATTGTCCTTTTACCTTTAATGGGAAAACATGGGGCAGAAAATGCAAAAGAGAATGTCTGAAAATAAAAATGTTTTATAATAATCAAGAAGTTGAGGAGCCATTTTTTCAGAAGGGAAAGGTTTACTATACAAAGTCACATTTTATTGATTTACCTTTTGTTAAAAGAATTATAAATTTCGAATGGAACAAATAACGTTAGAAAAGTTAGTATCAAAAATCCTTTCTGTATCCGATAGAAAGCAGAGGGCGTTTCTGCTAATAGAACAGTTACTGTCATTTTCGATAGAAAACCTTACAGAAATACTTGAAGACATTGTTAATTTTAGTTTAAGAGATGATTACACATCAAAAGAATTACTCTTTTCACTGACGGACATTTTAGAAAATATTCATACTTTTGACGATGATAGCGATATCAATAATTTGAAAAAAACAATTTCTGCTTTAACCACCTCAAATAGGACCTTAAGATTTTTTATAACTCCACCACAACCGCACCGTTTTTTAAAAAAAACTGAACAACAAACAACGGATATTTTGCTTGATTATCTGCCGCTCGGGGTAAAAAGAAGTTTTGCAAAAAAAATCGATAAAAATCTTTTAAAAAGAATGCTATTAGACAAAGACCCATTAGTAGTCAAATATCTCCTGAATAACCCTTTGATAACAGAGAAGGATGTTCTTAAGATAGTATCAAGCCGTCCTAACACGGCAAGTGTAATAAAGGTAGTTTTTGCTTCAGACAGGTGGGTAAAAAGCTATCATATAAAAGAGGCAATAATTAAAAACCCATACTCTCCTTTTAGAATCGCACTAACGCTTTTATTTTCTATGAACAAAAAAGAGTTAAAACAGATTGAAACAGACGCCACACTCCACCCGGAAATCAGAATCGAGGCAGAAAGAATGCAAAAGCTAAGAGGATATTCGAGTTATTAATCCTTGTTTTCTTTTTTTTCGTTTTTTTCTTCTGATTTTTCTTTTGGTGTAACGTCAATGGCATCAGGTTCATTTACAGACCTTTTAAAATTTTTAATAGCTTTGCCTATTCCAGATCCTAACTCAGGTAACTTTCCCACCCCAAAAACCAAAACTACTATTACAAGAATTACTATAAGTTCAGGAAACCCAAGTCCAAACATAACTCCTCCTTTTTGAGATACGGAAGTGCATGGGAATCGAACCCACCTTCCCCTCGCGAGGAACATCGGATTTGAAGTCCGTGGAGCCCACCAGGAGCCCTTGCACTTCCAGCTAAATATTTTAAAGTAACCGTTGTATATAGTCAACCAACTTTATATCCATGTGCCAGATCAGTGTCGATTACGTTCAGTTTATGGTAATACTGTAACAGTTACAATGTCTGAGTAAGTTCCGACTGATACATTTTGTAAAGATGGAACTCTGCCATAAAGAGTAACAACACGAGGTCTATTTCTTCTAACTCTTAAAGTGACAGTGCTACTACCTCCACTCCCATCTCCCCAAATGGTTGTTCTACTAACATTGGTAAAAATATTATATGCAAGCATATCAGCAAAATACGTGTGTTTCATATAGCGGTTGGCATAAGTACTACTATGCAATCCTCTGTCAAGTTGAATCGTAACATTCATATTTATGCTACAGAAAATAGTAACCCTTCCCAATCCATCAGTTGGTAGTGTATTTCTAACATCATAAACGCCAAAATTGATATTAGAAATATTTGTAATATTACAGACCTGAGCCTGTACAACATTATTAAATGCAAAAAAAATCATTAAAAACAAAATCTTTTTCATACTAATATTTTACCATTCTTCTTCAGAAATTATATAAATTTCAACCCATCTATTTTTCTTTCTACAAGACTCATTCAGCTCTTCGCACACAAGATAGCCTTTACCTAATCCAACAGTGGTTAAAATTTTATCTTTTCTCACCCCAAGTTTTATCATTTCATCTGCAACGTATTTTACGCGTTTTTCACTTAAATTTTTGTTATATTTTTTTGAACCCAACTGATCACAGTGACCGAAAAGTTCTATAAATGTTAATTCTTTATCTTTAACCCGGGAAGCCATTTCTTTTATTATATTATAATACCTTTTTGAAGCTAATTTTGTACTGTTAAACTTGAAGAATATCTTACCTATTGATTTTTTTCTCCCATAAAAATCCTGAAAAAGCCTTTTTTCTGTCTTATATTCTTTCTTTTCAAAGAATTCCTCTTTTGTTTCGGTATTATAGACTGGTTTCTCTTTTTTTTCATTTTTTGTATTATTTTCTATTTTTATTGGTTTAACTTCTGGAGCACTTTTTATGACTTTTTCCTGTAGAATAAGTTCTATGTTCCCGACATCAATTATAAACCCCTCTTTATTAGGCAATAAAATTTCAAACTCAATAGTTTTATCCTTATAAAATACTGAACTTTTATACTTGCCGGGTGCAATATTTTCAATATAAAACTCCCCTTTTTTGCCTGTGGGGATTTTTATAACATTTTCCTTATCTTCTGTTGAGAATCTTATGCAGCCTGATTTTTCTTTTTTTGTTTCCTTAGGCTTTTGAATGGTTATATCGTAATATTCGAGGGGCATTTTCTCTTTATCAATTACACCAATTAACTTACCCGTATATCTGTATACCCTATAAACGGGAAATTCCAGACAAAAACCACTTTTGTACCATGGCGAAACGGCAAACTCCTTCTTTAATATATCGTACTCGAAGGGTATATCTTTATCGTTCAAAGATAAAATATTGTCATAATATGAGTTTAAGTCGGGTACAAATAGATATCCTTTTTTGTTAGTTTTGCCAGTATACTGACCATTTATATTAATTTTTACATTTTCTAAGTCTGATGTCTTTATAAGGGCAAAACTGTCGTTGATAGGTCTTGTAAAGCCTATCGTATCAGAAACGTATGCAACTGCGCCCGCATAACTAAGTCTATACATTTCGAAGGTCTTTTCTGAACTATTTTTTAATGATACATCCAGTTCTGAAACTCCAAATTTTGTTCTATACTGCAGATATGGATTTATTGAGTTGTAAGTGTTATTAGTTTTTTCTCTTTCTAAATCAATCCTGTATCCGTAGCCTTCTCCAATCGGAGAAACCTTTGATAGCTGCAATACTTCTGCAGTTCTACCCTCAGTATTTTCATACCTTGCAGATAATGTGTAATCCTTTTTCGGATAAATACTTAAACCCAGAAAGAACTCTGTAGAATTATTGTTTTCGTATTTTCTTGATAAGTTTGCATATATACTTGCATTTCCTTTTATTGATTTTGAATAGCCAAGATTGAGAATGTTTTTTTCGGAAGACTGATATTTATTATGTGAAAAATCTATGCTAAAGTTGCCAACTTGTTCAACAAAGTAAGATATTCCAGCTGAGAAACTTTTTTTAATTTGATCGTTAACAAGCTGATATGAATTGTAATAATCATCAGATGAGGCAACCCCAGAAGTTCTAAATGTAAAGTTTTTAAACTGGTAGTTATAAGAGGAGAGCATCGCGAATCCATAAAGACTATCTTTTTTACTAATAGATGGTAAAAGGCTTAAAATACCGTATTTATTTAGTAAAATGATAGCTTCACCGCTTAAATTATAAAAACTACTTGCAGGAACACCTTCAAACCTGCCACCAATATTTAAAAATTCATTGTAGCCATACCTTTCAAAACCAAGAAAACCAATATTTGTATAGTTGTTGCTATCTATAGAGTAGTTTTTCCTTAAAAAACCTATGGAATAGTTAAACTCTCTAACACCTTGCCTTAACATAACATCAGCAAAATAAAAGGGATAGCGATATGTCTCCAATCTACCATAAGGGTCTTTTATTACAATCTGAACATCTTTTCTTCCCCCATAATAGTATAAATCAGATAAGTTGACGCCACCAGGTGGAATGATTTCTTTTTTTATCAAGGTGTTGTCAAGATATATTTCCAGTTCAGAACGAAAAGTTGCAAAGGTGTTAATATCAAAAGTAGGTTTGTAAATATAGTAGGGGTCGATATCAAAATTTTTGTAAAAGCTTATACCAATCATTGGATTGCCAGCCGTAAGAGGTCCTGAAGGGGTTATAAAATCTCCAACAACCAATCTATTTAAACTTTTTCTGTTGTCATAAACTGCATAGCTGTTTAATCTTGTGTATTTGTTGCTATCTTCGTTATAAAAGCCTTCCGTTATAAAGCTCCAATCAGTTAATCTGATTCCTAACTCATGATTTAAATAAAAGTCGTTACTGTTTTCAATACTGGTATAATCAAGCCTGTAGTTGAGGAAAACGCTATTCTGTGAAGGAACAATAACATTTTCTCTTTTTTTAGGGTATAAACTTATTGTAGTTTCAGGTAAATATTGTGGTGGTATGGTGATTTCCAGTTCGGCTCTTTCTTCATTCAATTTAAATTCCAACTCCTTCCAGCTGTTTAAAAGTAAGTATTCTTTGTCTTTTATTTTTGTTCTATTTCCGACTATTTCTTTCAAACCAAAGCTTAACAGATCATCGATAGGTAAAAATATTTTATTTCCATCAATAAAAGCAAAAACATCACCTTTTTTTTCACCATTTAAGACAATGGAGAAAACAATTTCGTTACCCTTAGGCTCAGCTATCGAAAGTCTTGGTAAGAAAAGGGTTAACAAAAGGAAACATAATATCAGTTTAAGGATTGCAGGATTCTTTACTAATATCAATTTTATCATCAAATGTAAACCCGTTGGAAACCAACTGGAAAAGAATTTTATCTATTTTATTACACTCCTCAAGCTTTCCTGAAAACAACCTTTTTGCTCCACTTAAAACATACCAGCCTTTGATGTCTTTAGAAAACACCTCCTTTTCACCCGCATACCCTTTTATCCTTATGTAATGAACTTGTAAATGATGGTTAGATTTATTTTCCATTTGTAGATGGAAAATGCTATTTGACACCATCTTTTTTGTTATCTCCCATTTTGTATCTTCTCTTAAGGGTTTCACAAAAATAGGGATACCAAATTTTAGTGCAATCTGGAGAGCAACACCTTCTTTATTTTGTTGAGAAGGTATCTCTTCTACAAAAAGACGATAAGTCTTTTCTTTTATTGGTGTAAGTGCTTTTAAACCAATTCGGATAAGTCTTTCTTTACCGGGAGCTAAGGTAAAAACTTTGGGGAAAAAGATTATATCATCAGAATCAATATATACATCTTTGCCATTCTCGTCTTGTGTCCATTCCATAGCTTTTACCTGAAAGTTAATTGGAACCTTATCTTCATTAATTACAGTGATCGACGTGCTTTTGTCCTGAGCAGACATCTCGATTCTAATAGGGCTTATACGCCATTCTCCTGCATTAGTTGTATTTACTGATATAAGCGAGATAAGACTAAAAAGTAGAAACAGAGATAGAAAATGGCCACGCATAAGTGCCGTTCCTCGCGTTATCATTTAGTTTTAATCTATATGAAAGGTCAAACTTCATAGTTCTAACAGGAGATTTTATTAAAACCATACCGCCATTAGGTCCAAGCTTAACAGGTTCACCAAAACCAAACACTTCAACCTCTTCTATTAATCCATCACTAAATCCTTCAAAAACAACAAAAATCGCATTTGTATTGGTTTTTAGTTCAATGCTTGTGGCATTTTTAATCTCTTTGGTTTTTGTGGCAATATCCCTCTCTGATATAACTATTTCTCCAATCTGTTTGGTTAAATTTAGTTTTGCGTAACTTCTTACTTCTGCAACGATTCTTACTCTTCCCTTTGTTATTGTATTGCTTAGTTCCTGGGCTTGCAATTCATTAACAAAAAAACTGGTTGAAAAGGTTATAAGTGTTGACAAGGCAACAGTAGCCAACTTTTGTTGAAGTGTAAGTCCCTTTTCTATATCTTTTTTCGTTACATATCCAAGTTCAAATAAAATCTCTCCCAGCCTTTTTTCAGGGTGAATTGTTTGAATTTTAAGTGCCTGATTAAGCTGGTCCCGTGTAATTATACCTAAACTAACTAAAAGCTCACCTAATTTAAGCTTTTTATGAATAGCCGCTTCTTCCTGTGTTTTCTGGAAGAGTAAAACTGCATCTAACTCTTTTTTGCTGATGAAGCCTTTTTCAACCAGTATCTCACCAATTTTTTTACCTGTCTTTTGTTGAAATGCCAAAGCTTCTTCTAATTCTTTTTCGGTAATTCTCTTTAGACTTATTAAAAGTTCACCAAGCTTTTTTCTAAGTCCAGTGGCGAACTTTAGGGCTTTGTGAGGATTTGAGAGGTCTTCCTGAAAGTGTAGAACTATGCTTAATTCTTCCTTCGAAATAGCACCAAGATCTATTAATAACTCACCGATTAGCTTATTTGTAGTTTTCTGTTCTTCAAGGGCTTTTTCAACATCCTCTTTTTTTACAAAACCGCCCGACAGGAGTAAATCTCCTAAAAGCCTTTTTTTCAATTTGCAAAAAAGATTACATTTTTCACTCATAGTTTAAATATACCATAAATCTCCATTATGGTAAAAGTGTTAATGTGACAGTATCGGAGTAACTACCTATGGATGCATTTTGGTATGAACTATGAAGAGCTGTAGCTGTAATGTTTAAAGTTCTTCTTATGTTAATTATTCTGTTACGTCTTATTATTGTTTCGCTTTGCGGTGAATAAGTAAAGTTGTAATCAATGTATTCGTTTAATGTTGAATGTTTCATTCTATGCATGCCAGGAGATGCTTCATATAAGCCGTCATCATCAGTTATAGAATAGCTTAAAGTATCAAAACCAATGCATCTAAAATTGAGAGTAGCGGTGCCTGATATATCTAAACCAGTTCCTGGTGTTAAATTACCCAAATTAATTGTTGCATTACTTGTTTGAAACCAACAAGTCCAACCTGCTACAACAGCAGCACTTATATTAATAGATGTTGTTTGCGATTTTACATCTTTTGTGATACACAAGAGTGAAAAAAGAAAAAAAAGAGAGGGCAATAAATGCCCTCTTTTTTTAGTGTGCATAAATTATGGATTTACTGTAATGGTTACCGTATCAGCATAACTCCCTGCTGAGGCATTTTGATAATCCGTTTGTGCAAAGCTCGCAGTTATATTGAGAGTTATTGGGCTTGTTGGACCAGCACCTGTCCCGCTTGTAGGATTGTAGCTAAACGTGTAAGGGATATACTCATTTGCCGTTGAATTGAATACGCGGTTTGCATTAGCTCCAGTCTCATACAAACCATCATCATCTGTTACAGTGTAGTTTGCATTTTTTGTGCACCAGAATATTAATGAGCCCGAACCATTAACAGTACCACCGACACTTGGGTCAAGAGAAACGCTGATGTTTGCAGAAGATGTAGTGAACTTACAGGTGCCCACTACTGTCGCATTGATGTTTACAGTTCCAGTATCAGCTGCATAGGTTATTACCGTTGATAGCAAAAACATCAGAGAAAACATTGATACACCCAACAAAAATCTTCTCATACATACCTCCTTTTTTTATTTATACTAATTTTACCTAATTTCTAATGAAGTGTCAATAAATATGCAATTAAAATGCCAAAAAACAATAACGATAAATTTTGTTTTAAATTCAAAGCACAACTTTATTTTACTTTATGAATCTTGCTATAACTACTATTTTTTTATTACACCTTTTTGCTTAAATGTGCCAGCTAAATGACATTTTTTACGCCATTTAACTGTATGCCTAATAGCGCTGGCTGGTTAAGTTAGCGATGAACAATGCAACCTAACTGTGGGGTGAAAAGTGAAATCATTAATTAACTATATGATGTGTTGTTCATTAATAGATAAACTTGATGATACCTTGATAATCAACGTGTGTTAACTTAGAGACATTCTTTGCCCTAATGAAAAAAGTTAATTTTGTGTCTTAATAGCCCATTTTTATTTTTTAGCTCTTTAAGTGGTCATTCTGAGACGTCAGGCGAAGAATTTTCCCGCCATTAATATGCTTAACCTTTTATGACACCGATTGGTTTTAGCATCGCTACTTTTTTTGATATGCCTGCATTATGCACCACATCTACTACATTAGAAACGTCTTTATAAGCATCTGACATCTCTTCTGCAAGAGTTTCTCTCCCGGCGCTTTTAACAATAATTCCTTTGTCTGCCATCTCTTTTCTGATGGAGCGACCTTTTGCAGCTTTAATAGCCTGATGCCTTGACATTAATCTCCCCGCACCATGACAGGTTGACCCGAATGTATCTTCCATTGCCATTTTTGTGCCTATTAAAAGAAATGATGCCCTTCCCATATCGCCGGGTATTAATACTGGCTGTCCAATATCTTTATAACGAACAGGGAGTTCTTCGTGAAACGGTGGAAACGCCCTTGTAGCTCCTTTTCTATGAACAATAAGCTTTTTCTTTATTCCGCCAACATTATGTTCCTCTATCTTTGCTATATTGTGTGCCACATCATAAATTATGCTCATTCCGAGGTCTTCAGGTGACATATTTAGAACGTCCATAAAAACTTCTCTTGTCCAATGCATTATACATTGTCTATTTGCCCATGCATAGTTAGCTGCAGCCTTCATTGCGGATAAATATGCTTGTGCTTCGCTACTTTTTATAGGGGCACATGCAAGTTCCCTATCTGGGAGTTGAATTTTATATTTTATTACTGCTTGCGCCATTATTTCTATAAAATCTGTGCAAACCTGATGTCCAAAACCGCGTGAGCCAGTGTGTATCATAACAGTAATCTGTCCCGGGAATAGCCCCAAGATATCTGCAGCTTTACTGTCATAAATCTCATTAACATACTGAATTTCAAGAAAATGGTTTCCAGAGCCGAGAGTTCCTTGCTGAGCCCTTCCTCTTTCGAAAGCCTTATCACTTATTATGGAAGGATCTGCACCGTCGAGGTGTCCGTTAGATTCGATATACTGTAAATCGTCTTTCTCTCCAAAACCTTCTTCAACTGCAAAAAGAGCACCTTTTTTCAACAGGTTTATTTCATCCTGTTTGGAGAGTCTGAGCTTACCTTTAGAACCAACACCAGAAGGCACATCAAGATATAATTTATCAACTAACTTTTCTATGTAGTCCTTAATATCGTCTTTATGAATATTGCTTCTTAATAATCTGACACCACAGTTAATATCGTACCCAACGCCTCCCGGAGATATTATTCCTGTTTCCAAGTCAAATGCCGCGACACCACCAATAGAAAAGCCATATCCGGTGTGTATGTCTGGCATGGCTATGGATTTGCCAGAAATGCCGGGTAAAGTGGCAACATTTGCAACCTGTTTTATTGCGTCAATCTCAAGATATTTTTCCAGATTCTCATCTACATAAATGATCCCATCAACATGCATTCCATCAACAAAACCTTTTGGAACAAGCAGACGAAACTTATCTAACCTTTTTAATTGCGTAGCCATCTTTTGCCTCCTGTTTTTTGATAGTTATGCAGATGTCTTAAATATCAAAAATTATCTTTGCGTATAGACCTTTTTCATTGGTATCAAATAACATATTATGATAAGTTGCAGCCTTTATCAGCAGTCCTGCTTTGTGTTTGTTATTATCAAAGTAATCACCACACACGGAGGCGACAAGATTGTTTTGGTCAAACTTTTTAAAAACAACCTTACTGCCAACAAAGCCTTTTGCATCAAAATAAAAAATGAGCTCATTTAACCATTTTAGCAAAAGAGTCTCTTTGTCAGTAGCTGTCAGAGAAATTTCAATTTTTATTACAGGTTTAATCTTTGATGTTGTAATAAGCATGGATAGACCTTTTGCTGCATTTTCAAAAAGTTCTTCCATAGACTCACCCCTTACTTCAAGCCCAACGTCTCCGTAAAAATCTATAACTTTAAACCGCTTCTTCATCTTTTAAAAATTATAGCACAAAACTAAATGTCAATTTTGCAATATAACAGATATATTGTGTTTAAAAAATATGCATTAATGTTTTAAAATCTAAAAAAAGTATATTAAATGTGCATTTTTGTATAAAAAATAATCATTTTTCTTGGCACGAGAATTGATAAATTTAGTTAAAATTTGAAATGAGAGGTTTTATGAAAGCCAGAAATATTTTAGTAAGCATAATAATGTTATTGGCGCCAACAT
The DNA here is from genome assembly GCA_037442505.1 of Deltaproteobacteria bacterium. Taxonomy (GTDB): domain Bacteria; phylum CALINM01; class CALINM01; order CALINM01; family CALINM01; genus JBBIPZ01. The sequence goes on from JBBIPZ010000027.1 coordinate 24,068, forward strand.
TAGTTTTTGCAGAGGGAGTTTCTAATGATGTGATTAATAAGATTGATGCGGGAGATACTGCATGGTTATTAATCTCATCAGCACTTGTTATGCTTATGACTCCGGCACTCGGACTTTTTTATGGAGGAATGGTCAGAAAAAAGAACGTTTTATCAACGATAATGCAAAGTTTTATTTCTTTGGGCATAGTAACGATAATATGGGTTCTTTATGGTTATAGCTTAGCGTTTGGTCCAGATGTTCATCATTTAATAGGTGATTTTTCCTGGGTTGCATTAAAAAATGTTGGCTTAACACCCAATCCAGATTATGGTTCGACAGTGCCACATCAGTTATATATGGTGTACCAACTGATGTTTGCGATTATTACTCCTGCACTAATTACAGGCGCCTTTGCCGAAAGGTTTAAATTTAAAACTTTTCTTATTTTTATTATACTTTGGGAAACATTTGTGTATATTCCGATGGCCCACTGGATATGGGGCGTGGGTGGATGGATAAGAAATTTAGGAGCACTCGATTTTGCAGGTGGGCTTGTGGTTCATATAAGTTCAGGTGCAAGTGCACTTGTTGCGGCAATAGTCACAGGAAAAAGAAAAGGTTATAAAGTAGAGCCAATGCCTCCACATAACTTAACGATGACAGTTGTTGGTGGTGCAATTTTGTGGTTTGGTTGGTTTGGTTTTAATGGTGGTAGTGCAGTAGGTTCTAACAGTTTAGCCGTCTCTGCTTTTATTACAACGCATATTGCAGCAGCAACTGCTTGTGTATCGTGGATGATTATAGAGTGGATTCATAACAAAAAACCAACTGGATTAGGAATTGTCTCTGGTGGTGTTGCAGGACTTGTCGCCATTACTCCTGCAGCAGGTTTTGTGACACCAATGGCAGCCATGATAATAGGACTGGTAGCTGGTATAGTATGCTTTTTTGGAGTTTTGATTAAGACAAAAATTGGTTATGACGATTCTTTAGATGCAGTTGGTGTTCATGGTATAGGCGGGACATGGGGGGCAATTGCTACTGGATTTTTTGCAACTAAATCTGTTAACCCGGCAGGGGCTGATGGCTTATTTTATGGCAACACTTCACTGTTATTAACTCAAAGTATTACAGTTATAGTTGGTTGGATTTATCCATTTGTCGTAACCTTTTTAATACTTAAGCTTTTAGATAAAGTGATAAGCTTAAGGGTTTCAAAAGAAGATGAGATTGAGGGGTTGGATTTAAGTCAACACGGTGAAAGCGGATATACTTTTTGATTACTTGTTTTGATGTTCTACCTCTAATAATGGGGGAAGACCTTTGAAAAAGGTCTCCTACTCTGGGGTATATCTTCAGGCCTTTGGTGCTAAGTTATTTAAAAGATTTTTAAAATTATTTTTAATAATTTTAAAGACCTTTGCAAGGTTTTGTAAAGGTCTTGAGTGTGGGCTCTTAATTAATTTTAGCTGCCTTAGAACGATAGCTGCATGGCATTCTGCGAAAAGCGAAGAATCCACTTTAGGTTGTTTTGAATGAAGTGAATAATCTCATGTCTTAATATCCTTAAGTCATTTAAGCTACATACAATAGGGGAGTTTCGGATGTGCACCGCAAGTAAGAGACCTTTTGCAAAGGGCTCTTATAACAGTATCCAATTCTTAAACAAAACATATTATCTGGATTAAAATTTTTCTTTTTTTTTTGTGTGTGTTTTTTTTACATGCTATACTTAAAAAAACTAACAAGGAGGTCAAATGATGAGAAAAGTTTTTCTGATTGTTTTATGTTTTCTTATTACTACAGTTACTTATGCAGAGGAGTTCAAGTACATTCTTTCACCTTACCTTGGATACCACTTTTTCAATGCTGAGAGAAGTATGAAGGATAACTTAGAAGTTGGCGGCAAAGTTGAACGTTTTTTAAATGAAAAACTTGGATTTGAAGTTGGTTTAGGATATGTCCCCACAGAAACTGGAAGCAATGAAAACAATTTAATTCAATATCATACACATCTCAAATATTATTTTGCAAACATCAATAAGTTAAAACCTTATATATCTGGTGGAATTGGAGGAGATTTAACAAGGGGGATGAACATAGGTCCTTCAGTTGCTTTAGGAGCAAAATACCATATAAAAGATAACATTGGCGTTTTTGGAGAAGTAAGAGACAACTTTCTTTTTGGGGATGGTAATGATTTTATTGTTTCTGCAGGTCTAAATATTTATCTTGCAAAAAAAACTAAACCTTTAGTTGACATGGATGGTGATGGAATAAGTGACGAGTTAGACAAGTGTCCCGATACACCATCTGGAGTAAAGGTTGATAGTAA
>JBBIPZ010000028.1:0-20405 GCA_037442505.1 Deltaproteobacteria bacterium
AAATGGATTATGGACCTGTCCCCTATGGTAAGGGAGGAGAATGGATTAAAGGTCTGTCCCTTTTTATTCTTTTTTCTGTGTATTTTTTTTAATTTTTTTTTTATAATTTTAAGATTGTTCAAACAAAATCCTAAGGAGTTTTTCATGCCCAGAAATAACAGATTTTTAAACGCTTGCAAAAGACTACCTGTCGATTGCACCCCAGTCTGGATGATGAGACAGGCAGGCAGGTACCTTGAGGAGTATAGAGAAATCAGAAAAAAACATGGTTTTTTGGAAATGTGTAAGACACCAGAACTTGTGGTTGAAGTTACAATTCAGCCTGTCCGCAGATTTGATATTGATGCTGCAATAATCTTCGCTGATATACTGTTGCCATTGGAACACATGGGGATTGATTTTGAATTCACAAAAGGCGAAGGTCCTCACATTAAAAATCCCTTAAGGACATTAGATGATGTCAAAAAAATGCGAGAAATTTATCCAAAAGAACAGATGACCTACCTTATGGACTCGATAAAAATGGTTCAAAGAGAGCTAAATAGTAAAGTCCCGCTTATTGGTTTTTCTGGCGCTCCTTTTACGCTCGCAAGCTACATTATTGAAGGTGGTGGTTCTCGAAACTACGAAAACACCAAAACCATGATGTATAAAGAGCCACAAACATGGCATCTTCTTATGGAAAAGTTAACCGATATGGTGGTGGTTTATCTTGAAGCACAGATAGAAGCAGGTGTTCAGGCTGTTCAGGTATTTGATAGCTGGGTAGGTTGTCTTTCACCATTGGATTACGAAGAGTTTGTTTTTCCACACCAGAAAAAACTGTTTGATAAATTGAACAAAACTGTTCCTCACATCCACTTTGCGTTTGGTGCATCTCATCTGGTTAATATTGTTCCTAAGGCAGGTGGCGATGTAATTGGAATCGACTGGAGGATCAACATTGATGAGGCATGGGAAAAGATTGGCTACTACCGCGGCGTTCAGGGCAATCTTGATCCAGTAGCTCTTTATGGTTCAAAGGAGTATATTGAAAGGCGGATAAAGGATATTCTGAGCAGAGCACAAAATAGAAATGGGCATATATTTAATTTAGGCCATGGGATACTCCCAACCACACCTGTTGATAACGCCAAATTTATGATAGATAAGGTTCATGAGTTGAGTGCAAGATGAAAAAGGCGGTTTTATTAGTAACACTTGGCGGTCCCCGAACCTTAGGTGAAGTAAACGACTTTCTTGTTAGATTTATTGGCAGAGAGTTACCACCTCCTGCAGTTCGCTCTGCTATTGAACGATATAGGCTTATTGGTGGTGGCTCGCCTTTAAACAGTATCACAGAAAATCAAGCTTTGCTTTTAAATCAGTTGTTGGGTGAAGATTTTTTCTGCCTTCCCACATTTAGGTATATGCCGCCTTATATTGAGGATTCCATTGATCTCGCTATGAATTCTGGGGCTTTGCATATTTATTTTTTATCTATGTCTCCATATTACGCAACAGTTACCACAGGAAACTATATTGATTGCGCTAAAAGATATATATCCAAACTGGGCGTTGAGATGCCAATCACATATATACACAGCTGGCATGAAAACGAGTTTTTTTTAAATAGCTGGGCAAATAAGATAAATGATGAAAAGATTGGTGAAGATACCTTTCTGCTTTTTTCTGCCCACAGTTTGCCTGTAAAATATGCTTCTGACCCTTACAAAACCCAAATTGAGCAGACAGTTGAAAAAATCGTTGAAATGCTTGATATCAAGAACTTTTCTCTGGGATGGCAGAGTGTACCTTCAAATGTTTCTGAAGAGTGGTTTTCGCCTTCTGTAGAAGATCGCATCGATTATGCTGTTCAGAAGGGTTTTAAAAAGATTGTTCAAGTCCCTGTCGGTTTCACAGCAGATCATATCGAAACTCTTTATGATATAGATATCGTTCACAGGGGGTATGCAGAACAAAAAGGTGTAGAATTTAAGCGAATTTCATCACTTAACACCAACGACATGTTTATAAAGGCTTTAGAAGACATCATTAGAAATGTAGAAAAAAGAGGTTTAAATGAGTAAAGTAGCTATCATTGGCGGGGGCATCTCTGCACTTGCATGTGCAGTCACGTTAAAAGAAAAGGGTATCGATTTCAAACTCTTTGAAAAGAATAATACCTTGGGCGGCAAGATCTTAACTGAAAACGTTGACGGTTTTACCGTTGAGGCAGGTCCGGACAGCTATCTGCCAGAAAAATTTTGGTCAGTTCAATTAATCAAAAAGGTCGGTTTAGAAAAAGAGATGTTGTGCTCCAACGACGAATATAAAGGAACTTTCATTTACTCAAATGGAAAACTACACCCGTTGCCAGAAGGCGTAATGCTTATGGTGCCAACAATGATTATGCCACTTGTAAAATCAAGTTTAATCTCCTGGCCTGGGAAAATTAGAATGGGGCTTGAGCTTTTTATATCCCCTAAAAAAGATGATAAAGACGAAAGCCTTGCAGAATTTGTAACGAGAAGGCTTGGAAGGGAGTGCCTGGAAAAGATTGCAGAGCCACTTGTTGCCGGCATACATACGTCAAATCCTGATAATATGAGTGTTCTTGCGACATTTCCTCGATTTGTTGAGATGGAAAAAAAATATGGTAGTCTTATAAAAGGTATGCTTGCTGTATTAAAAAAGATGCCACAAAAGAATGAAAACTCCCCAAACAAGATGACATATTTTATGTCGCTTAAGAATGGTATGAGGGCACTTGTTGATGGTTGCGTAAACTATACCGGAAAAGATAGTATTTTTACAGGAAAGGCAGTAAAAGATATCAAAAAAGATGGTGATGAATATCTGCTAATATTTGATAATGGCGAAACTCAAAAGTTTTCTCAAGTTATTTTTGCCACGCCTTCTTATGTGACAAAAGACATATTGTCTTCTTTAGACAACCAGCTTTCACAAATGTTATCACAAATAGAATGGTCTTCATCCGCTACTGTTTCGTTAGCGTTTAAAAAAGATGAAGTCAGAGCAAAGCTACCCGGCTTTGGTTTTATCGTCCCCCGCATTGAAAACAAAAGGATAAATGCGTCCACATGGAGTTCAATTAAGTGGTCATACAGGGCACCAGAAGATTATGTTTTAATAAGAAGTTTTGTGGGTGGTGGACACCACGAAGAGCTTGTTGATTTAAAAGACGAAGAACTGCTCAACATAGTTTTAGATGAACTTAAAGATATTGTTAAAATTGAATCAAAGCCAGTGTTTTATAAAGTCTACAGATGGTATAAAGGCATGCCTAAATACACTGTTGGGCATTTAGAACGGATAAATCGCATTTTTGAATCAATTAAAAAGCATAAAGGGCTTCATCTTATAGGGTGCAGTTATCGTGGAATAGGGATTGGCGATTGCGTCAAAAGTGGCTTCGATGCCGCCGCTGAAATAGCAAAACAGCTATAGAATAACTAAAAGTTTTTACTGCTTTTAATTTTTTTACAAATAAATAATTTAGCACAAAGGGGATGTGCACCAGAGAATGAGACTTTTTCAAAGGTCTCTATTTGGTATTTAATGCTCTTTAAGGTATAATTTTGCCATGAAGTTACAAAAAAGCTTTCCCGCAATAAAGGGATTCTCCTTGCCTGACATTATTGTGATGTTGATGTTTCTTTCAGTAATAGGCATCATCTTTTTTCTTGGCTCACAATGGAAAGGCGATCTATCAAGCGTTGCAAATATAAGTCTGGATTACAAATATTTGCCTCTTTACGTTATACAATCTATATCTCGTATTGCAATAGCTTATTTTTTATCCCTTATTTTTTCCATCATTTATGGATACATTACGAAAAGAAACAAAGTGACAGAGGTAGTAATGATATCTTTACTTGATATCTTACAATCAATTCCCGTGCTATCTTTTCTGCCAGGCGTTTTATTAGCGATGATTAGTTTATTTCCCAATAAAAGAATTGGAGTAGAACTCGCATCGATTATATTAATATTCACCGGACAGGTTTGGAATATGGCTTTTAGTTATTACCATTCAGTTTCAACAGTTCCAAGAGATATAATTGAGGTTGCAAAGGCAAATCATTTTTCTAAATTCTATAAATTTTTGCGTATAGACCTGCCTTTTAGTAGCATTGGGCTTGTCTGGAACAGTATGATGTCTGTAGCTGGCGGTTGGTTTTTTCTAATGGCATGTGAGATGTTTGCTGTTAAAGGCAAAGATTTTAGACTGCCCGGTATAGGCTCTTACATCCAGCTTGCTGCCAACCAAGGCGAGATGCAAAAGGTTACATTGGGATTGATTGTGATGGTAGTAATCATCCTTATACTTGACTTTCTAATCTGGCGTCCATTAGTTGTATGGTCTCAAAAGTTCAGAGTGGATAACATTCAATCTGAAGATGATAAAGAATCCTTAGTGTTAAATCTTTTTATGACTTCCAACATTATCGATAGATTATCCAGAAAATTCGACCAGCTTATAGACAAATTAAACCTTATAATGCTTCGATTTGAAAAACGCACTGAACAAATAACCACAAAAAAACACCGTTCTTCTATTATATACTTATTGTTGCTTGCTACGCTTTGCGTAATGTTTTTTGAAGGCACAAAAAACGCAATCAACCTGATATTAAAGTTAAACAGAGATGATGTTTTAATGCTTTTAAAGGCAGGTGTTCTTTCATTATTAAGAACCTTAGCCGCAATACTTATAGCCTCACTATGGACCATTCCCTTAGGCGTAACAATAGGACTGAAACCAAGAGTCGCAAAGATTTTACAACCTATTATACAAGTAACTGCTTCTGTTCCGGCAACTGCACTTTTCCCTGTGATTATATTTTTCTTGATAAAGTTAGGTGGGGGACTTAATTTTGGATCGGTTTTTTTGATGTTGTTGGGAACACAATGGTATATTCTTTTTAATGTTATTGCAGGCGCTACAGCCATTCCGCAGGATTTGAAAGATATGGCAAAGTTATATAATCTGGAAGGCTGGAAAAAATGGAAAGTACTTATCCTGCCGTCTATATTTCCGTATCTTATAACAGGGTTAATAACCGCAACGGGTGGTGCATGGAACGCAACAATAGTTTCAGAATACGTGGTGTTTGGTGGAGAAGTTAAAAAAACTCTCGGGTTAGGCAGTCTTATCAGTGAGGCGAGTGCAACGGGGAACTATAGTATTTTGCTTGCAAGTACTTTACTTATGGCTATTATAGTGATATCTTTAAACAGGTTGATATGGAAAAGGCTATTTTCATTATCAGAAGAAAAGTTCAGAGTAGAATAGGATGAGTAAAATAATTTTAGAGGCTCATAATTTAAGTAAGGCTTATCCAATGAGAGCAGGCAGTCAGCTGACTGTTCTTGAAGATATTAATCTGTCAGTAAAAGAAGGGGAGTTCATCTCAATATTAGGGCCTTCTGGTGCAGGTAAATCTACCCTATTAAGAATTCTTTCTGGCTTAATCGTTCCTACTTCTGGCAAGATACTCTATTATGGCAAGGATTTCGAAGGAGCCAAACCAAAGATAGGAATGGTTTTTCAGAGTTTTGCCCTTTTCCCCTGGCTCACTGTTATCGAAAATGTGGAAGTGGGTCTTAAAGCTCAAGGAACTCCTACTGATGTTGCCAGAGAAAAGGCATTAAAAATGATCGACCTTGTGGGATTGGATGGTTTTGAAGAGGCATACCCAAGAGAGCTTTCGGGTGGAATGAGACAACGAGTTGGAATCGCAAGGGCACTTGCTATAGAACCAGATCTGCTTTTTATGGACGAACCTTTCTCTGCGCTTGATATACTAACAGCAGATAACTTAAGAAGCGAGCTCGCAAGATTGTGGAACGAGAAAAAACTGCCAATAAAATCAATTATCTTTGTAACCCACAACATTGAAGAGGCGGTATTTTTATCAAATCGTGCAATTATACTCAGTCACAATCCTGCCAACATCAGAGCCGAGATTAATATAGATATTCCATATATCAGAAATAAAAATTCAAAAGAGTTTGCCTTGCTTGTTGATGATATTTACACAATACTTACACAGCCCAAGAAGGAAATCCCTTTTGTTTTAAGGAAAGAGAGATATCAGTTTTTGCCTCACACAAAAGTTGGTGCAATCGCTGGACTTTTAGAACTGGCTCAACAGAACGAAGAAGGTGTAGATATATCAAAGCTAACATCTGATCTGGGGCTGGAAGTTGACGATGTTTTTCCATTAATAGAGGCTTCTGCCTTATTAGGATTAGCAGAAGTAAAAGAAGGCGAGATAAGGTTAACACAGGCTGGAAAGGCTTTTTCAAAGTCTGATGTCCTTGAAAAGAAGGTTATCTTTAAAGAGATGGCTTTAAAAAATATTCAGTTAGTTAAACAGATACACCAGGTTTTGTTAAACGCAAAGAATAAACGTATTAGTGAGGCATTTTTTCTGGAGATACTGGAAAACCATTTTACCAAAGAAGAGGCATGGAACCAACTTGAGATAGCGATAGATTGGGGACGTTATGCAGAGCTTTTCGCTTATGATTACGACACAGGTGAGTTTTATATCGAGGAAGAGACACCTGTTCAACAAGAAACTGTTTAACTTTAAATCTGTTCTGCTATTAAATCATAATCTTGTGCGTCACTAATTTTAAGCGTTACAAAACTACCTTTTGAAGGTGAGCAGTTGGTTACATAAGTTACGCCATCAACATCTGGTGCTTGAGAATAAATTCTTCCTGTCCATACAGCACCAAAATCATCAACAGGATATTCTAAAACACCTTTAAACACTTTCCCTACCAGATTTCGGTTTTTCTCAAATGCTATCTCCGATTGAATAGACATTAATATCCTTTTTCTGTTTTGCTTTATTTTTGAAGTGATTTTTGGCTTTAAACTTTTTGCAAGCGTATCTTCCTCTGGAGAATACACAAAAACACCAAGATGTTCAAACCTAACTTCCTGTACAAACTCGGCTAATTTGTCAAATTCAACTTCAGTCTCGGTTGGAAATCCAACAATAAATGACGTTCTCAAAAAGAGAGATGGTATATTTATCCTCAATTTTTCTAATAACGCAAGAATGTCATACTTGCTGTACGTTCTGTTCATCAGCTTTAAAATCCTGTCTTCACTATGTTGAAGTGGTATATCAAGGTATTTTACAATCTTTTCTTCTGAGGCAATTATCTTTATTAATTCATCAGAAATTCTGGTAGGATACAGATAGAGCAGCCTAATCCAGTAATCACCCTTAATTTTTAATAACTCTTTAAGCAATCTTTCCAATGAAGGATTGCCGTAAATATCGGCACCATAAGCAGTTATGTCCTGAGCTATCAGATTAATTTCTTTTACTCCCTCTTTAAGTTTTTCCCGAACTTCTGTGACAATATCGTCAATTTGTCTGCTTTTTAGAGTGCCTCTTATAATTGGAATAGCACAATAAGAGCAAAAGTTTTTACAACCATCAGCGATTTTCACATATGCATAACTTTCCGGTGTGAAGAGTATTTTGGAGTCTGGTTTTTTTACAGCAATTTTTGTTGAGGGAAATTCAGAAGCTATTTTTTCCGCAAGCTCTTCGTATGGCATTACAGGCAGAAATAAGTGAACTTCTGGCAATGCATTGCGCAACTCATTCAGGTATCTTTGCACCATACAACCAAATACTACAACCCTGGTTGATTTAGACTTCTCTTCAACTGCCCCAAGTATTGTCTGTATAGACTCTTTCTTAGCTTCTTGAATGAAACCACATGTGTTAATTATTATAACAGCGGCTTGTCTTAAATTGTCGGTAAGGTAAAAACCTCTTTTTGCGAGGGCGTTACTTAGCTTTTCGCTCTCAACAAGGTTTTTAGCACACCCCAAACTGATTAAATAAAAGCTGTTCTTTTTAATCATTGAGCCCTTAATGTTGCTGGTGGCTCTATCACTTTAACATCAGCTGGTGGAACAAAGTGAAAGACCGCACCGGGTATAGCAACCGCTCCATTTGCATCATAAGCGTCGATGTTGTAAAAAGTGATTTTGTTCATATTGCCAAACTGATCATAAATTGTAGTTTGTAAAATCTGGTATAAACGTTCGCCTTTAAAATTTATCGGTTTAGCAGTAACAAATAGTTTTGTCAAATTTACCATTGGCTTTCTTGGAACAAACTGCAACAAAATATTCCCCTGCTCGTCAAATGGTCTAACATCATAATTAACCTGAAAGTCTTTAGAAATATTGCCAAAACCAGACAGAAAATTTTGAGGCGTGTTAGTCATAAACGCTTGATTTGTTCTGTTTTTTATAACCTGCTTATTTTCTGGCAGATACATCCAGAGATATAAACCATCACTGATAATCTTTTGCTTTGTAGGCTCTTCGTAAAGCCAAGCCATTTTACCCGGTTTCTTAAAATAAACCCTGCCCTTTGATGTTTGCACTTTATTAATGCTTTTTATTGTTGCCTCCTGTACGAAAACAGCAGAAAGACCATATGTAAGGTCATAAAACCTTTGAATGCCATTAATGACACTCTGTAAAGACACCCTTTCTTCCTTTTTCATCACTCTATTGGAATTGAAACCTACCTGTGCCGCTGCCTCTAACGCAAAAAATATCAAGACTATAACAGATACAAAAAGCTTTCTCATTGCTCGCCTCCAGTTTTTAGAATATTACTTCCCTTGGCTTTCCACCTTCTGATGGTGTTACGATGCCATCCTTTTCCATTCGTTCAATTAAACGTGCAGCTCTATTATACCCTATTCTCATCCTTCTTTGAAGATATGATATAGATGCCTGTTTTGTTTCTCTGACGATTTTAACCGCCTCTAAATATTTTTCATCATCATACTCATCCTCTGAAGAAAAGCTTTCTTCACCATCTTCTGGAAGTTCTATATACTCAGGTTTGCCTTGCGCCTTCCAGAAATTAACGACGTTTTCAATTTCTGTCTCTGTAACAAAGGCTCCATGAATTCTTACAAGATTACTCGTACCGGGTCTCAAAAACAACATATCCCCCTGTCCCAACAAGCTATCAGCACCATTGGCATCAAGTATCGTTCTCGAATCTATCTTACTTGCAACCTTAAAAGCCACCCTTGCCGGAAAGTTCGCTTTAATAAGACCTGTTATGACATCTACAGAAGGCCTTTGCGTTGCAACAATCATGTGAATGCCTGCTGCACGAGCTTTCTGTGCAAGTCTGGTGATATATGTCTCTACCTCTTTTGCAGCCACCATCATTAAATCAGCCAACTCATCGATAACAATGATGATGTAAGGCAGTTTTTTTTCTTCTCCTGTGTCGTTGAACAAGGCTTTCTGCCCTTTTTCTGAGATTTTTGCGTTATACTGTTCAATATTTCTTACCGAGGCACCAGCCATCATTTCGTAGCGACGTTCCATTTCTTTTATTGCCCATTTTAAAATCTTTGCTGCATCTTCCGGTGAAGTGACTACAGGATAGAGTAAATGTGGTATATCGCTGTATAAATTAAGTTCAAGCATTTTGGGGTCAACCATTATAAGCTTTGCCTCATCAGGCATCATCTTATAAAGTATGCTAAGTATCATCACATTAAGAGACACGCTTTTTCCGGAACCAGTAGCTCCCGCTACAAGCAAATGCGGCATCTTGACAAGGTCTGCGACATAAGGCTCGCCTGTTGTATTTTTCCCCAGACATAAAGGTATTTTCATTCCTTTGTTGTCAAACTCCTCACTACCGATAATCTCACGCACATAAACAGTAGCAAGCTTTTTATTCGAAATCTCTATGCCAATAGAAGACTTTCCGGGAATTGGTGCTATTATTCTCAACGATATCGCCTTTAAAGCCATCGAAAGCTCATGCTCAAGAGATATGATTTTACTTATCTTTGTCCCCTGCTCGGGTATGACTTCGTACATTGTTATTATTGGACCCGGATGCACTTCGGAGATAGTCACTTTTATATCAAAATGTTTTAGACACTCTTGAATAATATTTGAATTTTCTTTTATTTCAGCATCACCTGGTCCGGTGTATTTTTCTTTGTTAATGTTCAAAAGACTTATAGGTGGCAACGACATCTTGCCAGACTTAATAAACGTAGAAATATCAACCTTTGGCTCAACAACAGGTTCTTTTTCCTCTTTTTTCTGTAGAGGTTTTATAACCTTAGGTGGTCTGGTCTCTACCTTAGCGCTTTTGCTTTTAAAAGCTGATAATACAGAAAGCTTTTTTATAACCGACAATAAAAGTAAAAAGATTTTTTTAAATATATTCTTTTCCAGCGCAAGTATTGTAAAAACCACAAAAGAGAGCAAAGAAACAAAAAAGCCACCTGTGTTGTTTAAATATTTCGCAAGAGTTTCTGCAATAATAAATCCAAAAAACCCCCCGAGTGGGAGTTTTAAACCTAAAATTGATGCAGAATCCTGAACGCCAGACAATACCGACGACAGAGAAAAAAGTGATAAAATAAAAAATATAAACCGTGCTGCATTAAGCGAAAACTCTTTTAGAAATTTTGAATAAATAACAACAGATAGCAGATAAACAGGAATAAAGTATGCGGCAAGACCAAAAATCTGTATCAAAACTGCAGCCAGATTTGCGCCAAACGACCCGAAAAAGTTATTTATCTTTTCTTCAGGAAAAACCGGTCTTGTAAAATAAGTAGGGTCGTGTGGGTTAAATGTAGCAAGCGTTAACACAATAAACAGGATGAAGGCGAAAATAAGTATTAGCTTTATCTCTCGTTTAAGGTGCTTCCTTTTTTCATCATTTCCTGTATTTTTTAGTGACTGTTCCATAATGATATTATAATTAAAATTGCAATTAAAAATCTGTAATAGGCAAAATTGGCAAACTTATACCGCTTGATAAATTTTACAAGAAATACCAATGCCAGTAAACCAAAAACAAACGAGCTTAACAATCCTACAGAAACTGCAGAAAACGGCACTGCATCACCAAGCATAACAGCCTTTTTCATCTCGTATATAAACGCTGCAGCAATCACAGGAATACTCATCAAAAAAGATATTAAAACTGCTCTATCTCTCTTTACTCCCAGCATGAATGCGGATGCGATTGTAACTCCCGATCTGCTAACACCGGGAATGAAGGCTAACGCCTGCATTAGCCCTAAAAATAAAAATGCCCTATAGTTGAGCTCTCTCAAACCCCTTTTTTCTTTATTAACTTTTTCTGAAATCATCATATAAATGCCAAAAATCACCAGCATCACCGCGCAAACAGCGACATCTCTAAAAAGCGTATCCTTATACGGCTCTATCAAAAAGCCAATCCCAAATGTAGGTATGGTTGAAACGGCGATAAGTGCTGTTAATCTTTTATTTTTTAATGTCTCGATTATATCTTTGAAAAAGAAAAACAAAATTGAAAGAAGTGTGCCTCCATGTAGGATACTGTCAAAAAGGTTAGATTTAAGTATCGAGCCACTAAAACTAAAATAGTGAGAAACTAAAATCAAATGCGCAGAGCTGCTTACAGGTAAAAACTCTGTCAATCCCTGAACAAAACCAAGTATGAGTGCCTCTAATAACATTTTCCCTCCATTATCTCTACTTTGACAACAGGCTTTTTTAATAACGTCTTTTTTGTGTATGCCTTAATTATCTGTGTTATCGCCTCTTTTAAAGATGCGTAATCGCCCTCAGCCTTGTAATAATATGGAACTATATTTTGTTTTATTTCCTGGCAAACAGAAGCTTCAAAAACCAGTTTTTCTTCCGCAGTTAAAAGTCCAAACGTTTCTATGCTAACGTTAAAGTAATCTTTTACATTAACCAGGGCAAAAATTACTCCATTTTCAGCCATTTTCCTTCTTTCTTTAATCAGCTTTTTATCAAGCCTGTATCCGCCTTCATCATCAAGAAAAATTCTATTTAGTTCTAAACTGTCCCTTATTCTTAAAGTATTATCTGCACGTTCCAACACATCACCATTTTTCAACATAAATATTTGTCTTTCCTCATACCCTGTTTCTATCGCAAGGTTTTTAAATGATTTAAGATGTCTTGCCTCTCCGTGAATTGGCACTAAGTGCTTGGGGCTCAAACGCTTAATAATCCTGCGTAAAGCCGCCCTTGAACCATGACCGGTAGTGTGAATTTTTGATGTTTTTGCATAAAACACATCTATATCTTTTTCCGCAAATCTGTTTATCATATTGTAAATATTCAACTCATTACCGGGGATAATACTTGAGGATACAATGATTGTGTCACCTTTTTGAATATCAAAGCCGCGATATGTCCCCTTAGAAATCAAGCTTAATGATGAAAATCTTTCTCCCTGTGACCCCGTCGTGATAACAACAATCTTATTCCTTGGAACTTTGTTAATATTTTCCCAGTGATTAACAGGTGGGATTTTTATAATTCCTAACTTCTTTGCAATAGAGACAGTGTTTTCGATATTTTTACCGATTATAAAAAGTTCTTTTTCAAATTTATTCGCAAGCTGCATCAGCTTATTAATTCTCTCGATATGAGAAGAAAACGTCGTAGCTATTATTGCACCAGTTGCATTAGAAAATATATGTCTTATCGTTTTGTCAACATCATCTTCCTTAACATCCGTATCAGATTCTGCGTTAGTAGAATCAGTAAATAAAACAAAAGGTGAACGCGGGATTGCATCTAATTCAGGCAGATCTTTAAAATCAGATGTAAACACAATATCGCCAAAATCTGTGTTGACGTAAAATCCATAACTCTGAGGTATGCTATGTTTCGTCTCGAAAAAATTAAAAAAAGTGTTGCCTATTTTGATAGTTTTGTTATCAGGTCTGATATATGTTAAGTTTTTAATAGCTGGCTTGCCCAATTCTTTTAGTTTGTGCTTTATCAATTCTACAGCAAAAGGTGATGCATAAACAGGCAGATCAAATCGTTCAGAATAATAAGGAAACGCACCAATATGATCATCGTGTCCATGTGTGAAGATAATTCCCTTCAGATTTAAACCAGTATTATCTAAAACAGATATGTCAGGCAATATCAAACCTATAGAGGCAAAGCCATTTTCGGGAAAATCAATCCCCATATCAATGATAAAACTTTCTCCATAAATGGTCATTATGTAACAGTTAAGACCAATTTCGCCAATACCACCTAAGGAAAAGAAAGAAAAATCGCTATGTTTCACTGCTCAACTTTATTAATCAATTCTGCAATTTTAGAGTCGCAGAGGGCTATCACCTCTGGATATGGCAGATAAAAACTTTTGACCGAATACAACGAACTTCTCAAACTTTCGTAAGTTATCAATGCCCAACGATATTCATTATTCTGCTCAAACACTTTTGCAATCTCGAGCATTCTATTCTTGGATTGCTCTATATAAGGACTCACAGGGGTGTACATGTGAAGTGCCGTTTCGTAATGCGTGGCAGCCTCTTTATAATCCTTAGCAGAAAAGGCAGCCTCGCCTTTCTTAAACTCTTTATATTGATGGATAAAAACTCTTACAAAAATCAGAATAATCAGGAAAATAATAATTGCTAAAACTTTTAATGCCTTTTTCACCATATAATTGTTTCCTGAAAAAAGTTAGGCAAGACTGTCAAAAGTATGCCAATAATAGCAATAAGAAGACCTACAGGCATCAAAAGAGACAATACAACTGAAACATTTTTGCTGCCTTTATAAACAAATGCACCGTAAAATCCTGTAACTATTGCAGATACGCCTACCACAACCAATATAAGAAAACCTAACGCCATATTAATATTGTAAAACAAAAAATCTCATAAAAACAAGGAAAAAGCTTGTGTCATATTTTTAAACATTATCCAGAGTAAAAAACCTATTTTAAAGGTCTCACCTCTGCAGTTTGAATATAAAAATTCTTCCTTCTTTGCTATCTGTAACCAATGACACAAACACACGGCTGTTAGGTAAGTCTAAAGCAAAATCAGATACATATCCGTCTATCATTTCTGTACTAAAAACCTCTTTGTAGTTAACCCCATCATAAGCTAAGACAGCCACGACACCTCTATCAAACTTTTTTGAGCGGCTAAACAACCTGCTACCATAGTTTTTCAACGTTAATAATGTGTCCGTTTCACCATTTTCAAGCCTTATAATACGACTGTTTAAGCCCGTAAACTTTCTTTCTCTGGTCATCTCATCATATCCTTTAACAATACCCATAATTGAGCCATCGTAAGGTTCTTTAAGTCTTTCGATAACCTTTCCTTTTGTATCGGCAATCTTTAAAAAATCACCTTCACCAAAATACGCAAATGCATTGGTATTTTTATATCTAATAGGTGTAAACTGATACAGGTTAAACTCTCTAAGTGTTGGTATAACAGATTTAGCAAATACCCCGGAGGTTTTCAAATCAAGCTGATAAACATCACCCGTAAAGGGGTCGTTCATTCCCATTCGTTGTCCAATAAGAGTTTCGCCAAAGTCGGGATGATTAATCACTTTAACATACCAATCTGTTTTAGTTAACAACTGAAATTTACCGCTTTTGTCTGCTTCGTAAATGAATGTAAAGGCATCGTCTAAATTGATTGCTGTAACATAAATTTCATTCCTCCCGTTTTTATTAAAATCGCCAGAATTAATTGTAAGTATCTCATGCCCCTTTAGCTCTATTGTTTGCAGCAGGCTAAGTTTGTCACCATTTATGTCATAAATATAAACAGCACTGTATCCTGCAACTGCTAACTCTTTCGTACCATTGCCATCAAAATCAGCAACGCTAATACCATAAAGTGGCTGTTTTACATCAAAAACCTTCTCTCTTTTAAAACCCTTTGTCTCGTGTATAGAGGGCGTTAGTGGAACAATTTCTACAGCTTTCGCACCCAATATATAAGCGGCTACTTTATCTGATAGTTCTGATACAGCTTCAAATATTTTGCTTTCCTTATCTTTTGTAACAAAAAAGCCTTTAAACTCTTTTTCGTCTTTTTTTAAAACCTTTATATCCAATGAAAACGAATCACCCATCTTTGTGTAAGCACCAAGCATCAGACAACTGAAATCTGTTTTTGACAAAAAGTATTGGGCTTGCTTTAATTCATCTCTTATATCAACATCTTTGAGTAATGCCTTTAGAGTATCTTTATTGACAAGCTCTTTATTTGAAATATTAAGCCTGCTGAAAAACATTTCTGGCAGCGCATCTTTAAGATACTGAACTTCATAAGGTCCAAACACTTTAAACGGCACAATCGCAACCTTTTGCTCTGCGTTTGCCTTGCCGACATTAATCAATAAGCAAAATAATAACAAGGTGATTAAACAAAACAGTGTGTTTTTATTTATTTTTTTCATTTATCCTCCCTTTCAAGATAAAGACATCAGAAAAACCTGCATAATATTTTAGTAAAAACGCTAATGCATAGCTTTCCTTTTTCAAATCTGGATAGATTATTACAACATTTTCCTTGTTTATTTTCAATCCCTTTAAAAGCTCTTTCAGTTCATCTACCGTTTTCAACACATCGTCTCTGAACAAAAGGTCAACATTAAAGGATATTTGATTGAAGCCTTTCCCCCTTAAACTTACATTATTATTGATATTTAACAAAACAATATTTTTTCTCTTTTTTGCATTCTTTACCCTTAGTGGTTTATAAAAGATAGCTTCATTATAAACAAAATTCCAGTATTGCGGGATAACTTCTGCGCCCAAAGAATAAACAGTAAATCCACTTTTTACCCATCCTCCCATGCCACCATGTAGTATTTTGACATTCTTAAAACCGCCATACGCAAGCGAATAGGCAAAAGCTGCGTCAGATAAAAGCCGCTCTCGATTATTATCATAGTTAACAATGACAATATTTTTTGTTGGAACAATACCCAGTGATGCCAGATAGGAAAAAAAATCTGCTCTATTATCAACAAACTTTTGCCACATCAAATCAAAAGGTAAATTTACAGAGTTTCTAATGTGTTGTTTTTTGTAGTCATTTGCATATCTAAAATCAATTATGATCGTGTTTCTATCCAAAATTTTTTTGTCTGGCTCCTGGAAAAAAGCGATTGCTGTCTCACAACGAAAAAATAAAACAGAAAACACTAATAAAATTAAAACAGATATTTTTTTCACTTATAACTGCACCTTGATTTATCTATTTTTTATTATCATCTCGTAATTTCTTCGGATATTTTCTTGATATGGCGATATTTTATAAGCCTCCTCAAAACACCTTTCAGCATTATTTGAGTCCCCAGTATTTAAATAAATTATTCCCAAATTATTAAGTATATCAGCCCGTTCAAAACTGTTTTCGTTTGATAGTGCGTAAGCCTTTTCGTAAAGCTTCTTTGCCTTAACAATATCACCTATCTCTTGTTTTAATACGCCTAGATTATACAAAACAGAGACATTTTTGTCATCAAACTCTAAATAATTTTCTAACAACATCACTGCACCATTCAAATCGCCTTTAAGTTTGTATATGTAACTAAGATTGAGGTATGATTGTGCATATGGTTTGGAAGCCATTTTTAATGATAACAACAACTCTTTTTCTGCTTCATCTATACGGTTTGCCATAAGATACGAGCTCCCAAGATTTGACCTTTCAATATATGATTCAGGAAACTCATTTACTCTTTGCAATGCGTTTGATAGATCATCATGCCAGATATTACACCTTATGTTGGAGAACACAGAAAAAAACACCACAAACAAACATAACATAACTGTGGTCATAGCTTTGAATTTGTTGTAAATAGGTTTAAAAACTTCGGATACAAATAACAAAAATGCCATCAAAGGAATAAAAAGATATCTGTCAGAGATTAGAGACTTATGAACAAGCGTGATTATTCCTGAAGATGGTAGTAAAGAAAGTATAAAGGTGGCCCCACCAAATAAAGCGATCTTGTTTTGTCTGACAATAATGATACAGGCTATTACTAACAAAAACACCAATATCGAAAGCACTACCTGTATATTAATCTGTGAGACAGCCTTTAAGTCATAATAATGCACCCGCAGCGCAAATGGATTGAATATTATTTTCAAATATTCTTTTACAATCAGAAACATACTGTAAAATCGTTCCGAAAATGGATAACTTTCGCCAGCAAATTTCTTTAAAAACAATAATCTAAGGGTAAAATATATAATCAATACAAAAAGTGTGCTTAAAGCTATATTGCGTGTCAGCCTTTTATTAGCCTCTTTTCTAACAAGATATATATAGCCAGATAGCCAGAAGATACTCACAATAAATATTTCGTGAAAAAATAATCCCATTAGTAAAATCACTGGTATAAAAATTAGTAGTATGTTTTTGGCTTCAATGTAATGTTTTACTGATTTAATTAGCAGAAGCAGCAAAATTGCAATTATTAACTGGTTTCTTGCAGATACCCAACAAACAGGCTCTACATTAACGGGATGGATAGCAAAGATAGATGCAAAAAGTAAATTATAAAGTGGTTCATTCTTTCGGACATCGTTCAAAAAACTGTAAAACATTAAAACAGCAATAATGTGGAATGTAAGATTAGCAAGATGATACAAAAAGTAGCTATCTTTGAAGATATTAAAAGTTAAAAGAAAATAGATGGTGTCCAGTGGTCTGTAATAATTTTGATTTATAAACTGAGGTGTAGAAAAAATTTTATCTAAATCAGATAATGAAACAACTCTGGCTGTGCCGTAAAAGTTTGAAAAATCGTCGGTAACAAAACCAAAAGTAAGAGACTTTCCGTAAACAAGTATGATTAAGATACACAGAACTGCAAAATAAACAAATCGCCTATTATTGTTTTCAATCACCATAATAATTTATCCTTTTTTTGTTTTAAAGTCAAAATGTGAAAGAGATTGATTTGCAATATTGAGACCTTTGAAAAAGATATCAAAATATCGAAGAAAATCTCCCTCCCAGCCCCTATTTAAACAAAAGAGGGGTGTATTTGAGAGTATTAATTCTAATTTTCCTCCTCGATAAAGGTTGACTGAGGTGGATTTGACCTGTTGTGCAGATAAAAAAAGCGTGCTTTTAATGCACGCTTTTTTTGTGAAACAAAACTGATTGACTTTGGCATTTAACAAGGGTGAACTGAACTTGTTCCTAATGCTTTTGGTTTAATGTAACTTTTCATAATCTGTTACCTCCTTTATACTTTTATCTATTTTACTGCCATGGAGTTATATCGTTCCACCTTGTCTGGTATGTATTATTTGTCACCAATGGGCTGTTGTGACAACGCACAGCTGTTGCTGGATTTACTTTAGTTTGGTTATTGTTATTAGCTGTTGGTGAAAAACGGCCTGCTATCATCATATTATTTGCATTTTCAGAATGTTTTAGACGCCACAACGTGTTTTGGTTATTCCAGTTATTTGCCTGATCTTTCGATTGCCAGACATCTAAACAGTTGGTCTTTAAAAGTCTGGGTAGCCTTGCCTGATGTGGCGTATGACATTTGGAACACGGGAAGTTGTGATACCCAACCTGTATATTTGTACTGGCACCTGTCTCTCTTACCTGTTTATTATAGTCTAAGCCCCAGCTAAAACCAGTTCCTGGCACATAAGTACCACCAGCTAAAATCATCCTAAAACCTTGAGTTCCCGCAAAAAATAATCCCTGCGGTGCTAATGCAAGGTTGTTAGTATTGTTAAAAGCATTAGTTATATTAGCAACCCCTGACTTTCTGTTGATATAGTAATTGGGCACAACATCAGCTGCCCTACCACTATCAACAGAGCTATACACACCCCAGCCTTTAACCGTTCTGTGAGCCCTTGTCTGGAAATTTTTGGTTCTTGTATTGTGCGAAGAACGTGTCCCTAGTAACTTGGTTTTTGGATGACAGCTAAGACAGAGCCCCCCAAACTGGGTGTCACTCTCGACAATTTTATTTATCGTGACACTTCCAGTTGTTCTAAAAGCAACACTTCCACCATTACCCGTTTTCCAAAATAAACTCATCACAGTATTTATGTTGTTATTGCTAAACAAATCTATATTTGCTGTACCGTTATTAATATAAACTCCAAAAGTATTGTCATCAATATAAAAACCAGATGCACCGTTATTGGTAGTCTTGCCATAGCCATTTCCTATCCATGGAGAACGATTAAGTAGCTTATGAGGAGAAAACCTTGGTGCACCTCTCTGGTTGGTAATCGAATTATTGCCGTTTAAGTTAATTGCAAAATAGCTTGCAGTAGCATTATACTTTTCTCCTGGTCTATCTTCATAATATAGTGCTGTTAGATGCATTCCCTTTAACTGAGGTGAGTAGTATCTGATATTGGCAAGTTTTGGACTATTAGCCATTGAGTTTACTCCGTGTGGGTCATGACAGTATGTGCACATTCCACGTAAACCCATACCACCGCCTAAAAAATTACTATTTGTGTTACCAGAGTTGGCGCTGTCCCTCCAGTTAAGTGGAGTAAAGCCAGTTACATTGTTACCTAAATGTTTCTGGAAGTGTGTACCGATTATTGTCCCTCTTTTATACAGAAACTCTCCTACCCAAAATGCAGGACTGTTATTGTTCGTTGTATTGGAATAGCCACTATTTGAGTTATCTATATACCATCTGCCTTTGCCGTGAATAGTCTGTCTATTTGTTGCTGCCTGTTCATAATTTATAGCATCGTAATAACCTGCTACGATATTGCCTTTACTCCTACCATACTGCATATAGTTTCTTGGCATACTCGTTGTTGCTGTACCAACACCACCTGTTGTGGTATCTTCACCTAAATGACAGTCAAAACAAAGTGCAGCCTGTGCCGACCAGATAGCTGATCTACCACTATTAGCACCACCCAAGTTATTCACATAGTAGGCTTCTGTAGGAGTATAATTAGCAGCTACATATCCATTGTATGGCACATTATTTCTATAACCATGTAGATTTGTCCATACCTGTTTTAAAATTGCCCCCTTATATTTTCCTGTAGCAGAACTATACGAGCTAAAGCCAAACTGACCAAATGGTAAGTTGGAGCCATGTGAATTGTGGCAATCAAGACAAGCAACACTCCCCGCATTGGTCGATGTATAGGTACCTGCTGCAGGCTCTGATGCGTCATTAGCCCACGTGGCATTGACCATAACGCCTCTTTGATGTTTCTGCATATAATAATGTGAACTTGAAGTCTTTATCTTTTGTGGAACTACATTGTAAGTAGCTGGATTGTAAAGATGCGAAGTATAGCTTTTAAAAGTCATAAATCTTGCATAGATTGAACTACCGTCCCATGAATATTGATTGGGCGTCTTACCATCACCGAATGGCTGATTAACCTTTCCATTTTCGTTATGACAACTAAGGCAATGTGTGTTTGCCCCTGCTTGCGATAACGTTGATAATGGTTTGAATATCGTCCTTGTGTTTGTGTTTGAAGTAGTTGGTCTTGCGTTATTGGCTATATCAAAGA
>JBBIPZ010000029.1:0-19125 GCA_037442505.1 Deltaproteobacteria bacterium
CCAAAAGCCAAAAATTATCAACTTTGATTGAATAAAATTTGTAAGTGTAAATATAAAAATGTAAATAATTGACCTGTCCCCTATGGGAGAAATTCTTTATTTAAATTTAAACAAAATTGGAGTAATATGTGTATTAAATTTTTATGAAAAAGAACGTTAAAGTTGTCGTCGTGTATGGACTATCATAAAAGAAATTCTTATATTGCTTTTTTTATTACAGTTACTGCTTATTGTATTGCAAGGTTAATTCCTTTACCAGAGGTCTTAAGCAAGGATGTTTTAAAATTAATAGATCCTGATAGTTACTATCACTTAAGAAGAATCTTATATACCTTTAGCAATTTCCCAGATATATTAATTTTTGATAATTTTCTTTCTTATCCTGAGGGTGATTTTGTTCCTTGGCCTCCTTTGTTTGATTTTGTGACTGGGTTTCTTTCGTTACCTTTTAAAAACCCCATTTACTTTATCTGCGGTTTTAATTTAATTATTGGTATTGCTATTATAACTGTTGTCTTTATGCATCAACTTCGTAAGTCTTTAAATTCTTCTATTATTTCTTGTTTTTTATTAATCACATCTTACGCTTTTGCCAAGATTAGCAGTTATGGTAGTATAGACCATCATGTTGTTGATGTGTTTTTAGTCACTTCTTTTTACATTTTGTTCGCAAATAAAGCGAATAAAAAATCTGATCTTTTTTTGATATTTGCTATTGTGTGTGCTTCTTTTTTTAATTGGCCTGGTGCACCTTTGTATTATGCGCCTGCTTTTCTTTT
The DNA here is from genome assembly GCA_037442505.1 of Deltaproteobacteria bacterium. Lineage (GTDB taxonomy): Bacteria > CALINM01 > CALINM01 > CALINM01 > CALINM01 > JBBIPZ01. The sequence goes on from JBBIPZ010000029.1 coordinate 780, forward strand.
GATTTTAGTAAATCTTTACAATAAGACCTTAGATAATAAAAAAGTTTTGTTCTTAGGAATTGCATTCTTTTTGACTGCTGTTTTTATATCTTTGTATTTTTTGCTAACTACTCACAATGTTCACAGTTATTCTTTTCGCTATTTTTCAGGTTTTCAGAGAGATTTTTGTTTCTTTTTGGGCTTATTACTTATTTTGTTTTATCTATTTTTGATTAAAAAATTACCTAAACTTTTTTTCTTTCTGTTTTTCATAGGACTCTTTATATATTTTAACAACATATTTCTTCAAATAATTAATGGATTGGGATATTTAAGTAAGAGCAGTGAGAGTATTTTGATGAAGATGGTCGAAGAGTCTACACCTATTTTATTTGCTAAAAACAAGTATTTTTTTGATCAATTTATTGAAATGATCGTATTCTTTACACCTTTCTTGTTAGCTTATCCTTTCATTGCATGGAAATCTTTTAAAGAGAGAAATAATATCATTTTTGTTCTCACCTCTCTCTATTTTTTTATTCTTACTTGTTTTCAAAAAAGAATGGGAATTTTTTTCATGCCTTTTTTTGCTGTAATTTTGGGAGATTTTGTTATAAATTCTTACAAGAAGCCACAAACTAAGCTTTTGGCAATTCCAATAGCAACTTATTATTTAATTTTTATTGCTGTGTTCGCTTTAAATTTTAAAGGGCTTTTGCCAAATAAACATATCCTAAAAACAATGGATTTTTTATATTACAAAACGCCTTTGCAGGCAGAGTTTGAAAATGGAAATAGCCCTTATGGAATTCTATCTTCTTGGGACTTGGGTCATTATATTATTTCTTTAGGCAACAGACCAGCTGCTGCTCATAATTTTATTGCAATCGCAAAAAATAATAAAGAAAAAGAGTTTCTTAAATGTGTCTTTGCAAAAAATGAAGAAGAAATTATACAAATAATGAGAAATCTTAAAACTCCATTTCTTGTTTTGTCAGACTACGAAGCCTCTTTAAATGTCGGCTGGAGTGTTCTTTTTGAAGGTAACAATCCCTATATCTATAAAGGAGAGCAGTATTTTCAAGTTACTGAAAATGCAAAAGAGCTCTTTTTATATAATATGCTTTTTGATTATCCAGCTAATCAGCTAAGATTTATTTTTGAAAGCGATGATTTATCTTCTGGCGATTTAAAGGTAATATCAGTATACGAACTTGTTAAAGGTGTTAATATAGTATCTCGCGAACAAGGTAAAATTATTGTAACTCTTAAAACACCTTATAGAGATATCGAACTTGTTTATAATGGTGTTTATAAAGATGGGAGTTATTTTTTCAGGATACCTTATTCTACAGAAACAGTCTATGATGTTTACGCTACAGAGATTAAGTTTATTGGCAAAAAAACTATTAATCTGAAATTTTCCGAAAGAGATGTTTTAGAAGGCACTCTTTTTAAATTATAAAAATTTTTGAGGATTGACCAATCCTCTTTATTTAGGCTCAAGTGTATTTTGAGCTTGTGCAACAACTGGCGGGCGCTTTTTCTTTCTCCTCTTTTAATTCCAGGTCTTCCTGACCACAAAGTGGACATTTTACTTTTTCATCATCAGAAATTGGCACTCTTTCAAAATTAAAATCGCAGTTTTTGCAGTAATATGTTCTTTTATTCATTGGATTCTCCATCTATTTTTGAAATTATTTCCTCTAACTGCTCTAAGGAGTAATACTCTATAATTAATTTCCCTTTCTTACGTCCAATAATACTCACCTTTGTTTTTAATATTTGTGAAAGTCTATTTTCTATTGCTTGTAAATTTACATCTTTTTCCCTCTTTTTTTGAGCTTTTTTTTCTGCCTGTCTTACTGTAATTTTTGAATTAAGCATCTTTGTAAATAGCTTTTCTCTCTCTTTATCATTCTCAACCGCAAGCAATGCCCTGCCATGCCCTTCTGTAATCTTTCCCTCTCTTAATGCATTTTTCATTTCTTCGGGCAACTTAAGAATTCTTAATACATTTGCAACACTACTTCTGCTACGCCCAACAACACCTGCAAGTTCTTCCTGTGTGTATGTGAACTCTTCCATAAGTTTTTTAAATGCCTCAGCCATCTCTACAACATTTAAATCTTCTCTTTGAATGTTTTCAATTAATGCCGCTTCCATTATCTCTTTCTTTTCTAAATTCTTAATAATCGCAGGCACTTTTTCCATCTTCAGTTCTTTTGCAGCACGCCACCTGCGTTCCCCCACTACTATATAATATTTGCCATTTTCTCCCATCGGAGTAATTACTATTGGCTGAATAATCCCTTGAGTTTTAATTGACTGTACGAGCTCTTCAAACTTCTCTTGGTTAAAAGTTTTTCTTGGCTGATAAGGATTGGGCAGTATTTGATCAACGGAGATTTCTCTTGCCTCTAAACTGCTATCGTCTTCCATCAAGGCTGCCAAACCTCTGCCTAAATGTCCTTTTTTATTATTCATAGCTCACACTCCTTGATAAAAATTCCTCTACAAACTGTTTATAAGTATTGCTTCCCCTTGAGGATGGGTCAAATTTGTATATCGGCATTCCGTAGCTTGGAGCCTCAGATAACCTAACGTTTCGCGGAATAACAGCATTAAAAACCTTTTCACCAAAATGTTTTACAATTTCATCATACACACTCTTTGAAAGATTGTTTCTTCCATCAAACATTGTTAACAGAATACCAACGATTTCAAGCTGTGGATTTAGTTCGCGCTTAACAATTTTAACAGTTTTTATAAGATGACTAAGCCCTTCTAACGAGTAGTATTCACATTGCAAAGGCACAACAAGCAACCTTGCTGCAACAAGAGCGTTGAGTGTTAAAATCCCCAATGATGGCGGACAATCGATAACGACATAGTCATATTCAGCAACATTAGATAAAAGCTCTTTTAGTTTATACTCCCTTTTCTCTATTAAAACAAGCTCTATTTCCGCTCCGACAAGATTTTGGTTAGCTGGCAGAATATCTAAATTTCCATAAGCTGTTTTAATTATTGCGTCATTAACTGCTATTTGTCCAATTAACGCTTCGTAAATTGTTTTTTTAAGAGAACGCACATCTATGCCCACTCCACTTGAGGCATTACCCTGCGGATCCATATCAACAAGCAGTGTTTTTTTTTCGTGAGCGGCGATGCCACTTGCCAGGCTAATCGCTGTGGTTGTCTTCCCAACGCCACCTTTTTGGTTTGCAATGGTTACAATCTTCATCTTGTTTTTTCCCTAAGTATCAAATTTGAGTAGCTATTATCTTTACGTCTGTAAAAGATATTACCAGTAATTTTAAATGATAATGATGTTTCTGGCGATGATAAGCCTCTAAAATTTATAAGTTTACCGCCTGTTTGCAAATGAATCTCAGCAACTTTTAACAACATCTCTTCCTTCATAGAGGCTTTGCTAACTATAGCTTTAAAATGTTTTCCCCATTGTTTATCAGGCAACTTTTTATGGTAAATGTCAAAATCTAACTTTAAAATTTTACTCACATATTCTAAAAAAGCAATCTTTTTTTCCGAAACATCTATTAAAGCAACAGAAATTGAAGGATTAAATATTTTTATTATAACTCCGGGATTGCCATATCCCGTTCCAACATCAGCAATATCACTAATTTTATTATGTTCTAACAACTTGAGCAAAACATTACAATCAAAAACGCCTATATCAAAAAACTCTTGTTCAGTGTATGAAGTAAGGTTTAATTTTGAGTTCCATTTATAAAGAATCTCGACGTAATTTTTCAGCTTTTCCAATGTTTCTGAGGCTGATTGTTTCATGTGAAACAATTATTTTCCTATACAAAATTTGTTAAATATTTCGTCGATTTCATCAGGGGATATTTTCTTGCCAATCAGTTTTTCATATAAATGTATTAACTCTTTAATGGCAAATAGTAGTTTATCATCTTTTAGTTCTGCATACAATGTGTCTTCAATCACAGCCAACATATCTTGCAAAATTTCATAATGACGTGGAAGTGTGATATAAATTTCTTTTTGGGTATTAAGGCTATATAAATCAAGAATTGTTGACCTAAAAAGCTCTTTAAAAGATTCAAAACCTTCTCCAGTCTTTAATGATAGCCTGGACAAAACAAAGGCTTCAGGAATTTTATCAACATCCAATAAAAAGCCTTTATCAACCTTATTAAGAAGACAAAAAACTTTTGAATTTTGTTTTTTTAAAGCGATTTCGAGCAGATAATTATCTTCTTTTTCTAACGGCGAAGAGGCATCAATGATTAAAAAAATTATATCAGCATTATTTAAAAGCGAGAGTGATTTTTCTATTCCAATCTTCTCAACAGGATCTTCTGCTTCCCTTATACCTGCCGTGTCAATTATGTTTAGCGGAACTCCACAAAAATCTATCTGTTCAATAATAAAGTCTCGCGTAGTTCCCGGAAGTGGAGTTACGATCGCCCTTTCATAGTTTAACATTTTATTTAAAAAAGTAGATTTGCCAACATTGGGTTTACCTAAAATAATTGCGTTTACCCCTTCTCTTAACGGGGTGGACTCTTGATAAGATTCTTTAAGCTTAGTTAATACATTCTTTAATTCAGAAAGAAGACTTGTTGCATCATCTTTAGCTACGATATCAACATCGTCAGGAAAGTTTATCTCTGCCTCTAAAGTGAAGTAGAGTGTTTGTAGCTTTTCAAAAAGATTGTTTATTGCATCAGAAAGCACCCCTTTCAGTTGCAAAACAGAATTTTTATGTAAAAATTCGTTTGTTGAATTAACTATAGAGTTAACGGCCTCAGCTTGAATAAGGTCTATTTTACCATTTAAAAAAGCCCTTAAAGTAAATTCTCCTGGAGCAGCTTGTCTCGCCCCTAAAGAAAAAAGTTGTTTGATTATTTTATAAGAAGATATGCTTCCACCATGACACTGAAACTCAACGACATCTTCCCCCGTATAGCTTTTTGGCGCCTTCATTACAATAAGGATACATTCATCAATAACGGTATCGTCTTCAAGACTTTTTACATACCCATAGAGAATTTGTCTTTCTGAAGATTTGTCTATGAGAGTATTAATATTTTTTGCAATAAAGCATTTTTTTGCTAATTTTAACGCTTTGCTTCCGCTAAGTTTAACAACAGATATGCTACCTTTCCCCGGAGGAGTTGCGATAGCCGCTATTGTATCAAATAACTCTTTCATTTATAACGTTTGTTTTTTATGCCTCTTGCTTTTTTATAGTATAAAGCTGCTGAAAGATAGAAAATATGTTGTTAATTAACCAGTATAAAACCAAACCGGAAGGAAAATTGAGAAACATGAAAGTAAAAACAACTGGCATTATATACATCATTTTTTTCTGTGTTGGATCACCAGAGCTTGGTGTAAGTATTTGTTGTATTAACATCGTTGCACCCATCAATAGGGGAGTGACATAATAAGGATCTTTTGCAGAAAGATCGTTTAACCAAAACATAAATGGGGCTTGCCTGAGCTCTATTGCATTCATTAATGCTTGATAAAGGGCGATGAAAAATGGAATTTGAACCAACATTGGCAAACAGCCACTAAGAGGATTTACTCCATATCGTTTATACAAAAGCATCATTTCTCTATTTAATGCTTCTTTGTCGTTGGCATATTTTTTTCTTAACTCTTCCATTTTTGGCTGGAGCTTTTGCAAAGCTTTCATTGATTTGTAACTCTTGTGGCTCAAAGGAAAAAATGCCAATTTTATTAATATTGTCAACAAGATTATGCTAATTCCATAGTTTTGTGTGTACTTGTAAAAAAAGTTCAAGATTACAAGTAATGGTCTTGCTATAAAGTGAAAAAATCCATAATCTACTGCGGCATCAAGGTGATATCCCACAGCTTTAAGTATTTCAGGTTTTTTGGGCCCTGCATAAAATTTAAGTTCATAGGCTGTTTCTTTGTCATTTTCAAGATTTAAAGCTGGTAGGAAAAAGTTAGTTGCAACATGTTCATCCTGTAAAGTGGACTCTATATACATAGCTTCCTTAGGATCAATGAAAAACAGGGCAAAGTATTTTTCTGCAACTCCGCCATATAAAACATTCGTTGATTTGAAAACCTTTTTTAACTGTCTTTCTGAGGGGGATTCATAACTTTTATTTGCAAAAAAGTGGGGAGCAGGATTACCCTCTTCTGAAGTGTTAACTCCTTTAAACTTTTGTATGATTTTAAATCCTGGAACAACATTTTTAAGATTTTTATCTGAAGAGACAAAACTGTATCCAATTACTCCAGAGTAATTATTCTTATCAATTGTTAAGGTTTTTTTTACTTTTATGGCGTCTATTTCGCCCATTAATACAATTTGTATGACGTCTGATTTTTCGCTAATTTCAATATTGGAATAGTTGATTTTATTAGCGTTCCCTTCAATATAAATTACATCGTATATATCAACAAAACCCTCTCTCATTATATCAACAAGCTGCTTATGTGTTTTATCAAAAGTGTATTTATTCAACAGCAATTTTTTAAAAAATCCATCTTCCTTAACAAAAAAACCTTGAAAAAGCTCTGTTTTTAGTTCTTTTGTAGTAATATTAGGTGGTGGTGTTTTTTCAAATTTAGTGTTTGAAAAATTAGTTGGTTGTGGTTGGTCTGCCTTATTAGAAACAGTTTGAGATGTATTTGGTTGTTGCTGAACATTCTTTTTAGGAATAAATAAATAATCCCAAACTATTATAACCAACAAGCTTATAACTATAAACAATAATGTCCTTTTTTCCATAAAAACCCCTAAGCACGTTTTATTAACTACAATGTTTATGTGTTACATCAATCGCGTCATAACCACCTTTTGAAAAAGGATTACACCTAACAATCCTATATATAATCTTAAATATAGCCTTATGCAATGGCAGATATGTAATAGCATCAATGGCGTAATTTGAACACGAAGGATAAAAGCGACATTGTCCCCCAAGAAAAGGACTCAAAAAAGTTTTATAGAGTTTTATCATTACTATTAGTAAGCTCTTGATTGTATATGTAATTTTGAAAAAGGAAAAACTCTTTTGCCGCTTCATAGTAAGTAAAATTAATTTTTTTGAAACGCACAACCATCGAAACATGGGGTTTAAAAGAATCTCTAAGCACTGCCCTTACAATTCTTTTAGCCCTATTTCTTTTAACTGCAATCCCCAATTTTTTTGAAACCGATAACGCGTATTTTATATCCTTACAACCACTGTAAATATAATAAAACTTAAATAAAGTTGTGTCAAAAATTTTGCCGCTGCCAAAAATACTTTTTATTGTCTGCTTCTTTTTAATACTGCTCAACACAACCTTATTTACCAGACACAACTGGGGTTAAATATTTTCTACCCTTTCTTCTTCTATTTTTAAGTACTTCAATTCCTCCAGCAGAACTGTTTCTTTTTCTAAAACCATGGGTTCTTTTTCTTTTTGTGTTAGATGGCTGATAAGTCCTTTTCATAAACGCCTCCTATTCTTACGTAAGCTATTAATTTTGTTTCTTTTTTTTTAAAAAGTCAAGAATTAATTTGGCAATTTTTGCCAGAGTAAGTAAATTCAAGGTAAAGATTAAAAAGATTTTAATGCTTGAATAGAATAAAATATTCTGGTAAATTACTCAAGAATGGAAAATCTCTGGAAACGTTTTTTAGAAACAGCAAAATCAAAATTCAATCCAACCACACTGGAGACATGGATTATACCGATGGAAATCATAAAAGCAGAAGGAGAAACATTAACGCTTTTTGTACCAAATGACTTCTTTAAGGATTGGATTTTAGAAAACCATATTGAACAAATTAAGGAAATATTTTCCGAATTACTGGAAAAAAACATAGAGATACTTCTCGAAACAACTAAAAAAGAGAAAAAAGAAAACACAAATGAAGTTTTTCATCCAAAACTTGTTCATAAATACACTTTCGAAAATTTCATTAAAGGCAGATCTAACGAATTTGCTTATGCAGCATCACAGGCAGTTGTGGATAAACTTGGCAGTTTATATAATCCCCTACTCATCTATAGTAATGTAGGTCTGGGCAAAACTCATCTAATAACGGCTATTGGACACGAGGTTTATAGAAGATACAGAAACAAAAAGATACTGTATTACAGAGCAGTTGAGTTTATGAACGAACTAATTACATGCATCAGATTTCAAAAAATGCATGAATTCAGGGAAAAGTTTAGAGACGCTGATCTACTTTTAGTGGATGATATCCAGTTTATAGCTGGCAAAGATACAACTCAAGAAGAATTCTTTAATACTTTCAATATGTTATATGAGATGAAGAAACAAATCGTTATGACCAGTGACAGATTTCCAAAACAGATACCAAACATAGAAGATAGACTAAAAAACAGATTTGAATGGGGTTTGACAGCAGACATTCAACCCCCTGAATACGAAACACGTATAGCTATACTAAAAAATAAAGCAAAATATCACAATGTTGTTCTTCCTGATGATGTTGCAAACTACATAGCTGAAAATATTTGCAATAATATTAGAGAGATGGAAGGGGCATTAATAAAAATACTTGCATATTGTTCTTTAACAAAACAAAAAATTTCCTTAGAAACAGCAAAATCACAACTAACAGATTTTATTACCAAAAACAATGGCATAATTACAATAGAAGGCATACAAAAAGCTGTTGCAGACTATTTTCAAATAAAAATAACCGATCTAAAATCTCAAAAAAAATTAAAAAATATCGCAATACCAAGACAAATTGCAATTTACTTATGCAGAAAACATACTAATCTCTCATTAAACGAAATAGGTCAAAAATTTGGAGGAAAAGACCACTCAACAGTAATACATTCTATAAACAAAGTAACAAAAAAGTTAGAAGAAGACAACGAAACAAAAAAACACATAGAAAATATCAACAATTTGTTGATAAAATATTGATAACTTTTTTATAAAAAAACAAATTGTTTATAACTTTTAAATTACTAACATTTTATAAACATTGATTTTTTAAAAAATTACAATAACTTATGAATACTTATTAACATTTAAACACAAACTAAAACTAATACTTAACTAAGGAGATAATTATGAAAGTAATAGTAAAGAAAGACAAACTCATAAAAGCATTACAAAAAGTTCAAGGTGTAATAGAAAAAAGAACAACACTCCCAATATTAAATAATATACTCTTTGAAACAGACTCCAACCTTACCATAAAAGCCACCAATTTAGAGGTTTCCATTATCGTAAAAGTAGATGCAAACATTATAGACAATGGAAGTCTATGTGTACCTGCCAAAAAAATATTTGAAATCGTAAGATTACTTCCAGAAAACGAAGTAACTATAGAACAAATCGACAAAAACATACTTATAAGCAACGGAAAAATAAACTATAAACTCTTTACATATCCAACAGAAGATTTTCCCGCAATAAAAACTATAAACAAGAATCACAAAATTAGCATTGACAGAGAAAAGTTTTTCGAATCAATAAAAAAAGTCGAATATACAATTTATCCCGACGAATCAAGAGAAAGTTTAAACGGTGTTTTTATGCACAAAGTCGATAACAAACTCAGATTTGTAGCATCAGATAGCTTTAGATTAGCCTACAATGAATTTGTTTTTGAAAAAGAATGCGAAGACATCTTAATACCTAAAAAAACAGTTAATGAGCTTACTAAAATACAGTCTGACATAGAAGAAAAAGAGATAAATCTCTATATCGAAGACAAAACAGTTATGGTAGAACTTGGAAATGCTACATTAATATCAAAACTAAAAGAAGCAAAATTTCCAAACTATAAAGAGGTTATACCTAATAATCCATATAAGCTTTACTTAGATAAAAATGCCATACTTGACACATTAAAAAGAGTCTCGATAATTTCTGATGAGACAACCAGAAGCGTGATACTTAACATAAATGAGGATAAGCTTGTTATAAAAAGCAGTAATGCAGAGTTAGGTTTTGCAGAAGAGGAAATGTCTGCAAAATTTGAAGGTGTACCTTTTGAAATTTGTTTTAACGCAAAATTTTTGATAGAAGCAATAGAATCTATTTATTCCGAAACGATTATAATAGATCTAAAAGATGGACAATCAGCAGCAATGCTTTCGGGAGATGAGAGCTACAAAGCTGTTTTGATGCCAATAAGAATGTAATGGAATGTATCTAAAACATGTTAAACTTAAAAATTACAGAAACTTTATAGATATCAATGTAAATTTAAATAGTAATTTAAATATTTTCTTTGGTAATAATGGCAGTGGAAAAACTAACTTTACAGAATCTCTGCTTCTAATAACTAAAGGCAAAAGCTTCAGAAAAGTAAAAAGAGAAGAAATAATTAACTATAACCAAAATAGAGCTTTTATTAAAGCAGTTATAAAAAACGAAAACATTCTAATAATTATCGAAAAAGACAACAAAAAAACGTTTATCAACGAAAAGCAAGTTTATAAAAGAAAGGTACTTTTAGAAACATTTTTTCTAAACAGTGATACATTATTTTACTTCAAAAATTTTTCCAACTTTAGAATTAAATTTACAGACAAATTATGTTATAATGTGTTTGGTCTTGAATTTTATGAAAACTACAAAAAATACTTAAATGCAATAAGAAACTACAAAAAAGAACCTTACAATAGAATCTGGCTAAAGGTATTCAAAAACTACAAGGATGTTATTAATAATTATAGACAAAACTTTTTTAAAAAAATTAAAGAAAACTATAACGAAGCAAAAGATAAATTAAAACTTAGTGACTGTTTGATAAACTTTAGAAGCGATGAAAAGAGAGAACTTAATATAATAAGAAAAGACAAAAAAGACCTTTCCCTTGGGGAATTAAAATCTATAATATTTGCAATTGTTTATGCAACAATAAAACTGATAGAAAGAAAGGATGTAATTTTGTTGATAGACGACTTTAATTCTGAGTGGGATATAAATAAACAAAAAAATGTTAAAAATCTTATTTTAGAATTAAATACTCAGAGTGTTATAATGGAAACACAAAGATCCGAAGATATAAATTTTATAATCGAAAAAGGAGAAGTAAAAACAGTATGACAGAAGAAAAAGAGAATGTAGAAAGGTATGACGCGAGTAGTATAACTGTACTAAAAGGTTTAGAAGCGGTAAGAAAAAGACCCGCAATGTATATAGGTAGTACAGGGGTTCAGGGACTTCACCATTTAGTTTATGAGGTTGTTGACAACAGTATAGATGAAGCCTTAGGTGGTTATTGTAAAAACATTAAAGTGACAATACATTTAGATGGTAGCATAAGCATAGAAGATGACGGTAGAGGCATTCCAACGGATCCACATCCTGATACAGGCGTTTCAGCATTAGAAACGGTTATGACCACATTGCATGCCGGAGGTAAATTTGACGGCAAAAGTTATAAAGTATCGGGGGGATTACATGGTGTCGGTATCTCAGTTGTTAATGCACTATCTGAGTATTTAGAGGTAGAAGTCAAAAGAGATGGAAAAGTCTTTTATCAGAATTATGAGAGGGGCGAAGTAAAAGAACCAATTAAAGTGATAGGAAACACCTCCCGGACAGGTACATATGTTAGGTTTTTGCCGGATAAAGAAATTTTCGAAACAACCGATTTTAGTTATGACACATTGGCACACAGATTTAGAGAGCTAGCTTATCTAAACTCTGGAGTATGTATATCGTTGAAAGATGAAAGAACTGATAAATCACAGGATTTTTGTTATGAGGGAGGTATAATCTCATTTGTTAAACATCTAAACAAAAATAAAGATGTACTTTTTGAAAGAGTCATTTATTTTAAAGGGGAAAAAGAGAGTGTATTTGTAGAAGGTGCCATACAATACAATGACAGTTATAACGAAACAATTTACACTTTTGTAAACAGCATAAACACAATTGAAGGTGGCACGCACCTTATGGGCTTTAAAGCTGCCTTAACTAAAACAATCAACAACATTGCGAGCAAGTTGGGCTATAACAAGGATGGAAAGGAAACATTTTCGGGAGAAGATGTCAGAGAAGGCTTAACGCTGGTACTAAGTATTAAGATTCCAAATCCGCAATTCGAAGGACAGACAAAGACAAAGTTAGGAAACAGTGAAGTAAGAGGAATAGTAGAAAGCATAACAAATGAAGGTCTAAACCTTTTTTTTGAAGAGTTTCCTGAAATAGCAAAAGTCGTTGTTGCAAAAGCAGAAAAAGCAAGAGCAGCAAGAGAAGCCTCGAGAAAGGCAAAAGAGTTAGCAAGAAGAAAAAACGCCCTTGACGATTTTTCATTGCCCGGAAAATTAGCCGATTGTCAGGAAAAAGATCCTGATAAAAGCGAAATTTTTATAGTTGAGGGTGAATCTGCAGGTGGATCTGCGAAACAAGGTAGAAACAGAAAGTTTCAAGCTATACTCCCCTTAAAAGGCAAAATTTTAAATGTCGAGAAATCTCGAGAGGACAAAGTTTTAAGTAATGAAGAAATAAGGACTATAGTTTCTGCTCTTGGAACGAGAATCGGCAGAGAGGCAGAAAGAAAGAAGTTAAGGTATGGCAAGGTCATCATAATGACAGATGCTGATGTAGATGGTTCCCATATCAGAACGTTATTGCTAACATTATTCTATAGGCAGATGCCACATGTAATAGAAAACGGAAATCTGTTTATTGCACAACCGCCTTTATATAAAATAAAAAAAGATAAAATAGAGAAATACATTAAAGACGAAAAAGAGTTAGAAGAAACAATATTTGACTTAACTGCGGCAAAAATAAAAATATCAAATCTAAACTTTTTAGAAAAACATGTTGAGGATAAAAAAGGATTCTTTAGAAAGCTACTGTTATATTTGAGAATTGTGAAAAATCTGGAGAAAAAAGGCTTTGACCCTTCTATTATTGAGGCAGCACTTTACGTATTTTCTTCTGCTGATGATTTCAACAATGAGCACGTGTTTAAAAATAACATAGAAATGGTAAGAGAAAGATTAGCCCAAATGTCGATTAGCTTTAGTATAAATGAGATGGTTAAAGACGAAGAACATAATAGTTATTATGTGGAATTTATTACAGAGAGAAATTCAAAAAACTTTATAACAAAGGTGTCTCGAGAGCTATTTAGCTCAGGGGATTATAAAGATTTGCGAGATATGATAAACGAGACAAAGAAGCTCTTAGACAATCCACCGTATATAATTGATTTTGAAGGAAAGACGATAGTTAACAGTCTTAAAGAAATGTTTGACAAAATTTTTGAAATAGGGTCTAAAGGTGTTTATATACAAAGATACAAAGGATTAGGAGAAATGAATCCTTCTCAATTGTGGGAAACGACGATGAACCCTGATAAAAGAACGCTTATAAAAATTTCTGTCGAAGATGCCGTAGCTGCAGATGAAGCCTTTACAATGCTTATGGGAGATAAAGTTGAGCCAAGGAAAAGGTTTATAGAAGAAAACGCCTGGGAAGTTAAGAACTTAGATGTATAAACTTCCAGAGGAGGATATGTGATAAAAGAACTTAATTCATTAGAAGTATTCAGGCAGAGCAAATATAGCAATAATAATAGAATCGCCGAAGCAATAAAGTTCAAAGATGTTCAAAGCAAGGCAACGGAAGCAGTAGAGTTTGGGCTGGAGATGAGCTCAGAAGGTTATAATATATTTGTTTTAGGTGAAGCAGGGTTGGGTAAACACGAGATAATAAATGCCATAACACATAATAAATCATTAAAAGAACGCGTTCCCGATGATTATGTATATGTCTACAACTTCAAAGATGCTGATAGTCCGATATATCTACAGCTTCCTCCTAAAAAAGGAGTGCACTTTGCAAAAGATATGGACGAACTTGTTGATAGTCTTCGCAAAGAAATACCCAAAATATTTGAGTCTAAAGAGTATGAAAATGAAAAAAATCAGATTATAGAGAAATTTCAAGAGTTTGATAGACAGGTGTTTGATCTGTTAACAGAGGAGGCAAAAGGGAGAGGATTTTCTTTGGAAAGAGGAGTGGATGGTTTTGTATTTTTGCCCATTAAAGATAACGAAGTACTCGACGAAGAGAAATACTCCAAGTTACCGGATTCAGAAAAAAAGAATATTCAAGAAAAAATAAAAATCTTACAGGGACGATTGAAAGAGGCGATAAAATTAGTTAAAGAGGCAGAAAAAGAAACAAAAAAGAAGATTTTAGAGTTAGAAAAGAGAGTAGCCTTTTCCACAGTGTCATATCATATTGACGAGTTAAAAGATAAATACAACTATAACGGAAAAATAATTAATTATCTAAAGCTTGTTGAAGAAGATATTTTAAACAACTTAGATGATTTTAAACAGGCAGAGATGCCAGTACCTGCCAATATGGCACTACGTCTTTTCAAACCAGAACCATCTTTTATGAGATACAAAGTTAATGTTTTCGTAGATCGTGGTGAACAAAACGGCGCACCTGTCATTTACGAAACTAATCCAAATCCATTTAATTTAATAGGAAAAGTTGAATACAGATTTCAGATGGGAATGGCGGTCACAGATTTCACACTGATAAAATCCGGAGCCTTGCACAAAGCAAACGGCGGGTATCTGATTTTGGATGCACTTGACCTGTTTAAAAATCCGTTTTCGTATGACATTATAAAAAGAGCAATAAAAAACAAAGAGATTCGTATCGAAGATCCCTTAGAATCTTATAGAATGGCTTCTGGTACACTAAAACCAGAACCCATTCCGCTAAGTGTTAAAGTAATCATTATTGGCAGCCCATACATTTATTACATACTACATTATTATGACGAGGAGTTTAACAAGATTTTTAAAGTGAAAGCAGACTTTGAAAGAGACATGAATTGGACGGATAATGCAGAGGCTAATTATGCATTGTTTATAAACCAGATAGTTGAAAAAGAAAAGCTTTTACCATTTGATAATACTGGTATTCAGAGAGTAATAGAGTATGGAGGAAGGTTGGTTGATGATCAAAAAAAGCTATCCATAAAGATAGAGGACATTTCAGCTATAGTTAGAGAAGCAAGTTTTTACGCAAAAAAGCGAGGAAAAGAGAAGGTTTTTAGAGAAGACGTTTACGAAGCAATTAAAAAACGCAGAGAAAGACATGGAAAAGTAGAAAAGCGCATTCAAGAAATGATTATGCGCGATGTATTATTAATATCAACAGAAGGACAGAAGGTTGGCACAATTAACGGTTTATCTGTTTACGATCTTGGAGATTATAGTTTTGGTAGACCTTCGCGAATAACTGCGAAGGTATCTGTTGGAAAAGAAGGCGTTGTTCATATAGATAGGGAAGTAAAGTTGAGCGGGAAGATTCATGACAAGGGTTCGATGATAATGTCAGCATATTTATCAAGCAAATTTGGGATAAATGAGTCTTTAGCATTTAATGCAACCATTAGCTTTGAACAGCTTTATGGTATGGTAGAAGGCGATAGCGCCACCCTTGCAGAAGTTTTAGTTTTGGAGTCGGCGATAGGCAATATTCCAATAAAACAAAATATAGCGATTACAGGGTCCATGAACCAACATGGCGAAGCACAGGCAATAGGTGGAGTTAATGAAAAGATAGAAGGTTTTTTTGCAGTTTGCAAGGAAAGAGGGTTAAAAGGCGATGAAGGAGTGATAATTCCTAAAGCAAATGTTCAAAACCTGATGTTGGATGAAGAGGTCACATCAGCAATAGAAAAAGGTTTATTTCACATTTATGCAGTAGATAATGTTGAAGATGCACTTGAGATAATTACAGGTTTAAAAGCTGGAGAGTTGAACGAAAAAGGAGAGTATCCTGAAGGAACAGCAAACTACCATATTATACAAGGACTTAAAACGCTTAAAGAGCGAAACCAAAAAAAAGAGGAAAAATCTTCTACCAAAAAGAAGAGGAACGAAAATGGAAAAGAAAATTGAAGATAATATTGAAAATGATGACATAGAAAAGTTCATAAATTCAGAAAGAGAAAAAACAAAGACGGAGCTTGCAGAAATACAAGAAGAGCTAAAAAAGCTTTATGATAGATTGTCTAATTATATTGAAGTTTTAGATAGTGAGATAAAACTGGCTTTTGAGTTAGGAGATGATAAACAGTGGATTTCTTTAACAAATAAAAAGGCGATAATACTTCAGAGACTTGCAGAAATTGCTCAGATACTAAATAAGTGATTTTTCTTTAAGAATATTTTTGAAATTTTCGAAGGCTTCTATTTCTTGATTATAAACAAAGGCTTTTCTTTCCTGCTTTCGCTTGCATCCGGACTTATCAAATAGACCGAAATGAATACCTGAAGGCTGAAAAGACTGTTGATCGTTACTTAGGTGAGACAAAAGAGCTCCTAAAGCAAATTTAGAATCAATGACAGGTAGCTCAATCTTTTTAATATGTGCGATAAGAAAAATTGCTGATAACAGACCAATAGCGGTTGACTCAACGTAACCCTCAACACCAGTAATTTGACCTGCCAAATAAACGTTTTTATTGGCATTTAGACATAAGGTCGGAGAAAGAACCTTAGGAGAATCAACGTAAGTATTCCTGTGAATAGAGCCATAACGCAGAAAAACAGCATTTTCTAACCCGGGCAACATTCTGAATATTCTTTCCTGTTCTTTAAAAGTTAGTTTTGTTTGAAATCCCACAAGATTATAAGCAGAGCAGTCAACATCTTCACTTCTTAGCTGAACAACTGCATAAGGAGAAAAACCAAAGATAGATTTATCAAAACCGACAGGCTTAAGCGGACCATATGCCAAAGTTTGCAAACCTCTCTCTGCCATAACTTCTATAGGCATGCAACCTTCGTAATAAATTTCTTTTTCAAACTCCCTTAGCGGTACTTTTTCTGCAATTTTCAATTCGTTAACAAAATCGATGTACTGCTGTTCAGTTAAAGGGATATTTAAAAAATCACCAGCACCCTTATTATATCGAGAGGCTTTAAAAACTTTTGACATATCGATAGAATCAGCATCAATAATAGGTGCGATAGCATCGTAAAAATAAAGAAAATTTGTGCCAACAAGAGACGAAATAAAATCAGAGAATGGCTTGGTTGTAAGTGGTCCCGTAGCAATTATATAATAGTCGTATCCCTCAGGCAAACAAGACAACTCTTGACAAAAAGTAGTCAAATTAGGAAAAGAAAGAAGGGTGTTTGTAACTTCCTTACTGAGACAGATTCTATCTACAGCTAAGGATAGAGCAGCTGGAACACGGCACTTATAAGCAGAACTTATAATAATAGAGCCTAACTCTTGAAGTTCTTTTTTTAGCATAAAAGAGGGCGAACCTTCAGATAATGATTTAAGCGAGTTACTACAGACAAGCTCGGCATAAGTAGGGAGTTTGTGTGCCTCTGTAAATTTATCAGGCTTCATATCAAAAAGATGAACATTGAAGCCTTGTTTCAAAAGAAAATAGGCAGCTTCACACCCAGCAAGTCCAGCCCCGATAACGGCTATTTTCACATCGTCCCTCCAAAGATAAAAACGCGCCCGGCAGGAATCGAACCTGCGACACTTGGCTCCGGAGGCCAATGCTCTATCCTCTGAGCTACGAGCGCAGATAAGAGATTATTTTATTTTTTGAATAAACTCATCGACAGGAATTGCAGGATGAGTCTCGATCTGGATTGTGCCTCTTGCACCTAACTCGATAGAGATTTTAGCAACAGTTTCGTTATCCTTAGCCTCTAAAATTGTAGCAAAGTCATAACCACCCAGTAACGCATATTGAGAAACAACCTTTCCACCCATAATTTCAATTTCCTTGTTAACTTCTCTAATTCTTTCAGGCTTAGACTTGATGGTTCTTCTTCCTTCGTCAGTGAGTTTACTTAATAAAACAAAGTAAGGCATAAAGACCCCCTTTTGTAAAAAATGCTATTTATTATTATTAAAATAATGCCATTCAGATAGAAAAAAAGCAAGGGCATAAAAGGGCATAAAAGGGGACAGGTCCCGATCAAAAAACAATTTATTTTCTGGCAAAATTGTCACAGATGACCTAAAATAAAAATTATTAACAGCAATAGTAGGAGGCCTGCATATGGATTGTCCACAAAAAGAAAGAAATAAACAGTTTTGCAACTGTAGCTATGAACCGTGTTCAAAAAAGCTAAGATGTTGCGATTGTCTACATTATCATCGGAAAAATGGAGAATTACCAGCCTGTTTTTTCCCAAACAACATAGAGAGAAGTTACGACAGAAGTATCTCAAATTTTATTAAACATTACAAAAAGCTTGACTAAAGTTAACTTCAAGATATATCATTAAGTTTACTGAAAATTGGGGCTGTAGCTCAGTTTGGGAGAGCGCTTGAATGGCATTCAAGAGGTCGGCGGTTCGATCCCGCTCAGCT
>JBBIPZ010000030.1:0-19125 GCA_037442505.1 Deltaproteobacteria bacterium
GTTTACGTGGGGCTTCTTCCTCTCATATTTTGCCTTTGCCATATCTTGCCTCCTACTTACCTGCTCTTAATTTTAGTATCTGTTCTGCTATATTACCTGGTACAGGCTCATAATGCGAAAAGTGCATAGTATATGTAGCCCTTCCCTGTGTCATAGAACGCAAATCTGTAGCGTAACCAAACATATCGGAAAGGGGAACAAAACAAGTTATCACCTGAGCTGTTCCCCTCATCTCCATTCCATGTATCTTACCACGCCTTGAATTTAAGTCCCCCATTACATCGCCCATAAAGTTTTCCGGGGTAACAACCTCAACTTTCATTATTGGCTCTAATAGTATGGGTTTAGCTTTGCTAAAAGCCTCCTTGAAAGCCATCGAACCAGCAATTTTAAAAGCCATTTCTGACGAGTCAACCTCGTGATAAGAACCATCAAATAGTGTAACCTTGACATCAGTAACAGGATAACCAGCTAAGACACCTAAATCTAATGCTTCTCTAACACCTTTTTCTATGGCTGGAATATATTCTTTTGGTATCACACCACCGACTATTTTATTTTCAAAAACAAAACCCGCACCTGCTTCAAGAGGCTCTATCTCCAACCAGCAATGCCCATATTGTCCACGTCCACCTGTTTGCCTGATATATTTTCCTTCCGCCTTTGCTTTCTGAGTAATAGCTTCTTTGTATGCAACCTGTGGTTTTCCTACATTGGCTTCTACCTTAAATTCCCTCATCATTCTATCTATAATAATCTCAAGATGAAGCTCTCCCATTCCCGAAATAATTGTCTGACCAGTCTCTTCATCTGTTTTTACCCTGAAAGATGGGTCCTCCATCGCAAGTTTTTGCAGAGCGATACTTAGCTTTTCCTGATCTGCTTTAGATTTAGGCTCTACAGCGATAGATATAACTGGTTCTGGAAACTCCATAGCCTCAAGTATCACTGGATTGGCATCGTCACAAAGAGTATCTCCAGTTGTAGTAAACTTCAAACCGACCGCCGCAGCTATATCACCAGCCAACACTTCTTTTATCTCTTCTCTTTTGTTGGCGTGCATCTTCAAAAGCCTGCCTATTCTCTCTTTTTTATCTTTTGATGCATTATATACATAGCTACCAGATTCCAATCTACCAGAATAAACTCTAAAATATGTCAACTGTCCAACAAAAGGATCTGTCATAATTTTAAACGCCAGCGCAGAAAAAGCCTCATCATCAGAAGGTTTTCTAACCACTTCAACCCCATCTGGTGTTTTACCTTTAACAGGTGGGACATCAACTGGTGAAGGCAAAAAGTTAACAACCGCATCAAGGAGTGGCTGGACCCCTTTATTTTTAAATGCTGAGCCACAAAGCACAGGAACCAGCTTTATTTCAAGCACTCCCTTCCTGATTGCAGCCAAGATTTCTGCTTCTGTAACTTCTCCGCCCTCAAGAAATTTCTCCATTATAACTTCATCAACATCCGAAACTCTTTCAATCATTTTTTCACGCCATTCTTCAGCAAGAGACTTCAAGTCAGCAGGAATTTCCTCTTCATGAAACTTCGCACCTAATGTTTCATCTTCCCACACAAACGCTTTCATCCTTATCAGGTCAATTATGCCTACAAACTTGTCTTCAGCACCGTAAGGTATCTGTATTGGAACTGGAAGTGTTCCAAGTCTTTCGTAAATAGATTGGGTTGATTTAAAGAAATCAGCACCAACTCTATCCATCTTGTTTATAAATGCGATTCTGGGAACACCATATTTATCTGCCTGCCTCCAGACCGTCTCAGATTGTGGCTGAACACCCGCAACTGCATCAAACACAGCCACCGCACCATCAAGTACTTTCAGGGATCTTTCAACCTCTATCGTGAAATCAACGTGACCTGGGGTATCGATTATGTTTATTCTATGGTTATTCCAGAAACAGGTTGTGGTAGCAGAAGTAATCGTTATACCTCTTTCCTGTTCCTGTTCCATCCAGTCCATTGTTGCAGTTCCTTCATGGACTTCACCGATTTTATATGAAACACCTGTATAATAAAGAATTCTTTCGGTAACAGTTGTTTTACCGGCATCAATGTGAGCCATGATACCTATATTTCTACATCTTTCTAATGGTACTGTCCTTGCCAAAACCGTCTCTCCTTCCTATTTTTTACCAACGAAAATGCGCAAAAGCCTTATTAGCCTCTGCCATCTTATGAACATCTTCTCTCTTCTTAACCGCTCCACCCTTATTGTTGTAAGCGTCAAGAATCTCCGCAGCCAATTTATTAACCATGCCTCTTTCATTACGTGTGCGAGCTGCATTTATGATCCATCTTATCGCAAGAGAAACCTTTCTGTTGCTTCTAACTTCCATGGGGACCTGATAAGTGGCGCCACCAACCCTTCTTGGCCTTACCTCAATCACAGGTTTCACATTTTCCATAGCCTGTTTGAAGGCTTGCAAAGCATCTATATTAAGTTTCTTTCCTGCATTATCAACTGCTGTATAAAATATTTTTTGTGCGATATTTTTCTTTCCCTTCTCCATCATACAGTTTATAAACTTTGCTACTATCAAATCATTATAAACGGGATCGGGTAGTATTTTTCTTACTTCTGCTCTTCTTCTTCTCGCCATAAAGTCACTCCCCTTTAAGCCTTTGGTTTCTTAGTGCCATACTTTGAACGACTCTTCTTTCTATTCTGAACACCACCTGAGTCAAGCGCACCTCTAACAATATGATAACGAACACCTGGGAGGTCTTTTACCCTTCCACCCCTGACCAAAACAACAGAGTGTTCCTGCAGATTATGCCCTTCGCCAGGTATGTAAGAAGTTACTTCATACTTGTTAGTCAACCTCACCCTCGCTACTTTTCTCAAAGCAGAGTTGGGCTTCTTAGGTGTAGTAGTGTAAACCCTTACACAAACCCCCCTACGCTGTGGGCAATTTGTCAAAGCAGGAGATTTAGACTTTCTCTTTAACTTTTCCCTTCCATATTTTACCAACTGATTAATTGTAGGCATACTTACCTCTCACAAAAAAAATAAAAAAGCTTCCACTTACTCAAATTGAGCCTTAAAAGTATATTTCATCTCTATATAGCTTGTCAAGTCAAAATTACTTAACAGCTACATTTTCTTTATTTTTTTAAATCAGGATTGATATTTTTACCATTTTTGTATAACTATTGTCAATTAAAATTACCAATATAGACCTTAAAAAAAATCTCTTACTCTGGGACACATCCCCGGTCCCCTCGTGTAAGTTATTAATTTATAAAAAATTTTAAATCATTTTCGATGATTTAAATTGACCAATCTGGCACAGCAGATACAGTAAGTGGCGTTACAACACCCTTTGATAAAAAGTGATGTCCAACAACACCAATCATTGCAGCGTTATCAGTGCAGAAATCAAAAGATGGGATAAAAAGATTGATATTCTCATCTTTACAGCGGTTTTCAAAAACACGCCTGAGCATCATATTGGCTGAAACTCCACCTGAAACAACAATGTCCTTTGTAGCATAAAGTTTGGCTGCTAAAATAGTTTTCTCAACAAGGATTTCAACTACCTTTCTTTGAAAACTTGCTGCAAGGTTAGTTTTAAAACTATCAGACAAAGGTTGATTTTTTTTGCTTAAATTGAGTGCAGCAGTCTTAAGACCAGAAAAACTAAAATCACGCTCTTTTAGAAGCGGTGTCGGTAATTCTATGTCTCCAATAAAATCTCCAGCAACTTCCTGTATAACTGGACCGCCAGGATATCCAAGCCCTAATATTTTTGCTACCTTGTCAAATGATTCTCCCGCAGCATCATCACGTGTCTGACTATAAAGTTCATAATCTCTGAAATCTTTTACAAGGTATATTGCTGTGTGACCTCCAGATGCTACAAGTGCAGTAAAAGGAAAAGATGGTCTTTTTCTTTCTAAAAAAGGGGCAAAAAAATGACCCTCAATGTGATTTACACCGAAAAAAGGTTTTTTTAAAGATTGTGCTATGCCTTTGGCAAACATAACACCCACAAGCAAAGAACCAACTAAACCCGGACCAAGTGTACAACAAACCCCATCAATATCCGTTAGTTTTTTATTTGACTTTTCAAGTGTGTCTTTTAAAACGTATGTGATATTTTCTAAGTGTTTTCTTGCAGCTATTTCTGGAACAATCCCACCAAACCTTTCATGATACTGGTTTTGCGAAGATATAGTATAAGATAACAACTTAAATTCATCTTCTATAAGCGCTGTGGATGTATCATCACAAGACGTCTCTACTGCAAGAACTAACATTAGTACTCTCTTGGATAAACATACCAGAGTATGCCTTTTGATGTTGCAAACACCTTTATATATACGGGGATGTTTTTATATGTCGCTCTCACCACAGCTACACCATTTTTGTTAAGGGCATGTACAACAACATCTTGGCTTTCTTCGATAGCAAATCTGTTGTAAAGGTTTGTTTTGTCAATGGCTTCAACAGTCACGGGCACATCAGGTGGTAAAGAACACGATACCACAACAAAAACAAAAAGTGCAAAACTAAACATTTTTAGATATTTCATTAATCGCATTTATAAAAGCCTCAACATCATTTTCTGTATTAAAGTATCCTGGGCTTACCCTCACCGTTCCGGATGGAAACGTGCCTATCAATTTATGCGCAAGAGGAGCACAATGCAACCCAACCCTTACATATATATCATAAATCTCATCTAAAATAAAGCCAACTTCTGAGCAGTCCATTTTTTTTATATTAAACGATAATGCAGATGCACGCCTTTCAGGCTCTTTTGGCCCATACATGACAACTTTGTCATTATTGGAAAGCCCTTCAACAAGTCTTTTCCCTAACAGAATCTCATGTTTTCTTATGTTTTCAATACCAGTATCTAATATGAAATTTACTCCCGCTAAAAGTCCAGCAATTCCAGGTGTGTTTAACGTGCCACACTCTAATTTTTCAGGCATATCAGTAGGTTGCGTTAGTTCTGACGATCTTGTCCCTGTTCCACCTTCTTTAATTGTTTTAAGGTTAATAGCTTCACTGACGTAAATAAAACCAGTCCCTTGAGGGCCAAAAAGTGACTTGTGCCCAGCCCCTGCCATAATATCAATCTTCATTTTTTCAACATCAATCGGGAGTATACCGGCTGTTTGTGCAACATCGAGCATGGTTATTATCCCATACTGTTTGCAAATCTTAAATGTCTCCTCTACTGGTGTGATTGTGCCTATAACATTGGATGCATGTGTAATTACTATAAGCTTTGTTTTGTCTGTGATAAGCTTTGTAACATCTTCGGGAGAAAATGTGCCATCCTTATTGCATGTTATGTACTTTACACTTATATTTATTGATTTTTCAAGAGTGCTAAGAGGTCTTAACACAGAATTGTGTTCTAAAGGCGTTGTTATAACCTCATCCCCGGCTTCTAAAACTCCTTTTATTCCTATGTTTAGCGCATCTGTAGCATTAGATGTGAAGGCAATATTATCACAATTTTTAATA
Organism: Deltaproteobacteria bacterium; assembly: GCA_037442505.1. Lineage (GTDB taxonomy): Bacteria > CALINM01 > CALINM01 > CALINM01 > CALINM01 > JBBIPZ01. The sequence continues at coordinate 5,507 of JBBIPZ010000030.1, forward strand.
TTAAATAAATCAGCCAGTGCCTCACGGCATTTAAATACTAAACGGGAAGCCTCTAACGACAGCTTATAGCCCCCTCTGCCCGGATTAGCACCAACATTACGCAAAATATCATTTATTGCCGTATAAACAGCTTCTGGCTTTGGAAACGAAGTTGCAGAATTATCAAGATATACACCCATACTATTTACCACATAGAGGATCTTTTTTCCCATCATTAAGAAAAAACGCAGTTCCAGGACAGCCTAACTTACAATCAGTTTTATTAGCGCACACGTTACACAACGAGGTTACTTCAAATCTTTCCATAACATCTTTTCCCCTTCTCCATATTGTAGCAAAATCTTCATCAAAAAGAGAACCTAAAGATACAGGAATGCTCTTGCAGGGATAAACAGTTCCGTTTTGAACGTATCCCATCAAACTTCCTCCCTGACAGCCTTTAAAAAGTTGTGCATCATTCAGGTTTAAATACTTAGCGAGAAAAAAATCATGCACCTGAAACGAGATTTTATTAAGATAGGCTTTTGTAAAATCAAACTTTTTCAAATCTTCGCTCTTCAGGTAACATTCTTTAATTTTTGAAAATTCATTAACAAGATCTGGATTTGGTATAACAATTTTTTTTATGCCAGAAGATACGGCAAAATCAAGTAATAACTTAAACTGTTCGAAATTACTGGCAGTTAGAAAGAATGAAAGAATAATATTTTTATTTATAGATTGTTTCAAAACATCAAGGAGAGCCTTAATCTCAGCATGGGTTAACCAAAACGGTACTTCATAGATTATTTCAGAAAATTTGCTATCTTGCGCTGCTTTAAGAGATTCAATATCGCAACATTTAACCAATCTTTGAAATGCGTTTAGTTTAATCAACTCAGTATTTTCAGAAAAAAGACTAATAGAACTACTATCAAGCTCCAATTCTAAAGTGAATAGTTTTAGTTTTTCTATCTTTTTGAAAATTAGTAAAAACGCATCACTGCCTTTCTTCCAACCAGTGAAAGAAAGTGTTAGTCTCAATGGTAACATCATAAGCTAAACTCTATAACGAACTTTAACAAGGATGAACTGACGAAAAACCAGTGCTTTTTGGTTTAATATATCTCATTTTATTCACCACCTTTCCAACAATGTGGATCTGGATTATGAAAATCTCCTGTTAACATATATGTCCTGGCTTTGCAGCCACCTAAACAGTTTTCATAGATGCCACAACTGGTGCATTTGCCTTGCGGCACAGGATTTCGTAAGGTGTTTAATATCGGAGAATCTTTCCACAACAAAATTATATCATCTCTTAGAATATTTCCAATGGTAACAGGCATAAAACCACATGGAGAAATATCACCATTGGCATGAATATTCAAAGAAAGTTTACCACAGGTGCTGCCTTTAACAAGTGGACGGTCATTATACTCTGGCAAGAGGTGTATTATTGGATCATCAAAAGAGATTATTATATCTTTTAACGAATGTTTTAGTTCTATAGCTCTCTTATAAAAATCCTTCCATTCAAGTGGCGTTAGATCAAAAACTTCCATATTTTTATAGCCAAACCCGGTACATTTGTAATTATGCAAAAAAAGCTGTTTTACTTTACACCTTTCTAACAGCGGAATAATGTCAGAAAAGTTGTGCTGGTTAAATTTTGTGATTACCATAGAAACTGTTGTTTTAACATCTACTTCAGCTAGTAATTGCAATGTTTCTATTGCTTTTTTAAAGCTGCCTTTACGATTTCGAAAGCTGTCGTGTTCTTCTTCATAAGGACTGTCTATACTTATGCCGACTGATTTAAAACCAGCAAGCTTGATCTCTTTTGCCTTATCTTTATCAACCAGAAAACCATTAGAATTCATCGAGACATGCAAACCTTTACTACTTGCATATCTAACATAATCAAAAAGATAAGGAACAATTAAAGGCTCTCCACCACCTAAATTTAAAAAAGGGACCTTCCATTGAGATAAGATATCAACAACTTTTTTATGCTGTTCAAAAGTAAGCTCTGTTTCTTTAGTCTGTTCGCGCGAGTAGCAATGATGACAGTTAAAGTTACAACGATAAGAAAGGCTTAAGTTAATTGTCAAAGGGGTGTTTAAAAATAAGTTTTTAGTCATTTTTTAAAAAACCTTTTTCTAATAAATCTTTAACAAACTCGCTTATATCACAAAAACATTCTTCGTAATTCACACCATATTCTTCACTTATATCTTTTGCAACGTCTTCAATCGTAACAGGTTTTTTTAACCTATTCCAGATATTCATACCCATAAGATTTAACTGAGTCATAATGCCGGCTTTAATCAAAGTTAGTACCCCTAACGCCTCTGCCTCTTCATACATACCTTTAGTTATAGCCTGCTCAGCTTGAGAAAGGTTATCTTCTTCAACTCTTTCAAAAACTTCTTCAGCTATTGAAACCTTCATAACAGCTCCTTTCGCAATTTCAATGCCAATCTGGAAATGTTTTTAAAACGGGTTCTAATAAAACACGCGACTTCATAGAACTATCGATTGTTAAGTCAAAAACAGTGGGGGTGGCTAAAAAAAAGTTGTTTTTTGCAGCCACATCATTTTGTTGAAAGAAACCTAAATAGATGTCATACCCGTTTTTGTAGAAACAGTTTTGTTCTATATTGGCATTTTTAACTCCCTCTCTAACAAAAATTGCGATGTCATTTTTATTAAAAAGGTTTTTGTTAATATTAGGCTGACTGTTTAAAAATCTTATCCCTATTTTATTATTAGAAAATATATTCTGTTTTACATCAATGTTACCACCAGTAAGCCTGATCCCACCATAGTTTGTCTCAAAAAGACAACTTTTTACCAGCAGATCGGAAAAATGGACATGGAGTGCCCAGACATTTTTTTTAAAATATGTGTGGCTGATATAACCTTTTGAGTTCTCTAAAAAAAATACATTTATGTCTTCCTCATCTTTTAGAGTATCTAAATTACCATTTACGACAACAGGTGATGCTGTCGTGCCATTTATCTCAATCGAGCCATCTTTAATATGTATTGCATGCTCCATTTTACCCTTTACAAATATTTCTGTACCTGGTTTTACAACAACCTTCTTATTCTGATAAACAATTGGTGTTTCTATAACTACCTTTCCTTCTAAAACAACAACATCTTCTGCAAAAACTATTTTACAAAGTAATAAAAAAAGTAAAAAAGTGCTATAAAAAAGATGCCTAAGCTTCACTGTTCTTTCTTGCCTCTAAAGTGATTATAGCAAATATCAAAAATCCCAAAAGAACCCCTAACTTACCAAACAATGTAGGTCCAGAAGCATCTGACAAAATCTTGAAGTTTTGAACAAACGCAGCCCCTAACAACATTCCCAGAAAGGCTATTTGAGCATTAATATCACCCTCTCCGGATTTAATTAGCTGTCTAAATGGACAACCGTCTATCAAGACAGCAATATAACCAACAAGAAACAAGGAAAGAAAAGACCAGAAATACGAAGTGTGACTCCCTGGTTGTCCATATATGCCAAAGTTAAATTTTTTAAACAAAACATTGATGATAAACGCAGAGACAATTAACAAAAACAATGCTACAAAACCTGTTGATTTTCTTAAAATGGTGCTGTTTCTTATAGAGCCAGTAACACAAAATCGGGAATACTGCGAAATCACTCCAATTACGAAGCTTAAAATCGCAGCAATCAGAAATGGCGCCTTTTCTGCAGCAGCCCCACTTAAACTTTCCTGGAAAACGCCATCTTTAACAACTGGAGTAACACCTATTACTAAAATCAAAACTGGCAATATCATTGCAGTACTTTTTTGATTTAAAGGCTTTTGTGTAAAAGATACTGTATCAACGCCTTCTTTCAAAACCTTTACCCCACAATATACCCCTAAAATCAAACCAACAATCCCTGCGATACTTGTCAAATCTCCACCAGCAAGTCTCAGCAACATTTTTATTGGACACCCAATAAATACGGCACAGCCTACTATCATAAAAAAACCACCAAAAAAGTAGGTTATAAACGAAGGCGATAGTCTGGGCTTAAACTCTTTTCTTATCAGAGAGAGAAAAAAACTGCCAGCTGTTATAAATGTGATTTCTGGTCTCAAATACTGCATAAAGATATCGTTGTGAAGCTTTAACGCACCTGCGTAGTTTTCCATAAAACAAGAGACACATAACCCCGTGTTAAGAGGATTACCAAGGACAGAAAGCAGGCTCGCAAAAGCGCCAATAATGATGGCAGAAGCCATATAGAAGGTGTTATTTAACTTCATCCACAACCACCTTTGAGCTTGCTTTCTATAAAATGTCTATACTGATTTAGAGACGCATCTTTTGAAATGAAAGAAAGTATCTCTTCTAAATCTGCTCTGACATTATTAGGATAATGCACATCGTAAAGGATATTAGATGTTTTAAGTGCATCATTTATAAGCGCAAGACCTTCATTTATCCTGTTCATTTTATAAAACACATAACCTTTTAAATACTTTGCCCACACATTATTTTCAACCCCTATCTGGTCAAGAATCATAACAGCTTCTTCATACTGTTTTTCTTTTAGATAACGCAATGCATGATTTAACTGATTCCTTTTGATTTCCATACTCAGGTACTCTTTTTCTCTTAAATCTTCTGACATGAAATGCGTATTATGGATTTGATATCCGTAATATAGCGAGCCTGCTATTGACGCTATTAATATTGCCACTATAAAATAATCTAACTTTTTCATTTTAATAAGTCTGATATGGTGGAAAATTTATTTTTTTCAAAATTTCTCTCAAGCCATTATAATCGCTATCATTAAGCTTTTCATACCCTTCTACCTTAGCTGTTTTGAATATATTTAAACGCTCCCCTTTGTAATCAACAGTGGTATTCCTGTCAATCTTTAAAAGAGCATCCTCAACCTTTTTCACAACGTCTTCTGGCAGCGTTGGAGAATACGCAAAATTGCAGTAAGGATGTAGTTCTGTCCTGGCAATAATCTTAAAATCTTCTTCAATTTTAATCTTATTTTCTTTCGACATTTCTTCAAGATCCAGCATAGGTGCAGCACCAGCGTCATAACTTCCAAACCAAACACCATAAACAATCTTCTCGTGTTGAAATGAATGTTTTGGCTGGTAAATCAAACTCAGATCCTTGTAGGGATCTATGCCATTTCTCATCAAAAGTTCAAGCTGTGTAACATATCCGAAAGGCGCAAAGGTAGGACCAAAAATCATCTTTTTACCTTTTAGATCTTTTATTGAGTTTATTGGGCTGTCCTTTTTGACGATAATAGTTCCAAGCGTTTTAGATCCGTAAATGCCATTTTTCTCGGCAACAAGATGTTTTACACCATACTCCTTGTTCAAAATTATATAAATTACTGGATTGGAGTGTGTAAAATCAAACCGTTCTTTTTTGTATTCCTCTTCAAAATCTGTAGTATCAACTGCATAAAACGAAAATTTATACCCGGTCTCCTTTTCTAAGTATGCGTTTAATGCTTCAAACCGTTCTTTTGTTTCTTTTACACTGTTACAAACCATATAGGCTATCTTATACACCTTTTTATCAGACAACTTCTGGCAGGAAAGCATTGATAATAAAATAAAAATATAGAATAACGGTCTTTTCAAAGACAATTTTTTTCTCCTTTGTCAAAAAATTATCACTGTTCTATAAACAGAACATTATTGTTTCTATCACTTTTATAGCTGCCACTGATATTACTTTTACCTTTTAAATAAACATGAAAACGTCCGTTGTTAGCAAATTTAGTATTGTCACATTCAAGCAAAGAACTATCAAGAGATATGCCATCTAACAGATTATCATTAGCATTGCAGTCAATCATCATAATTTGAGAATCTTCAAAAGAAAATCCCCTCATTAGTGCAGCTTTTGATATGACTCTGTTTAACTTGACTTCAGAATTTTTTCCATAGAAGTTTTGTAAGCTCTTGCTCACAGTTACATTGTTAACGTCAGCCTTTGAAAATCTAACCTTTATGCCAAAAATCACATTATCTTCTATTACACAGTCTCTCATCACAACATTACTATACAGAAAATTAAGACCTCCTTCATTATTATGTATTTTGTTTCCTTCAAGAGTAGAATTAGAATTCCTGAACTGAACGCCAGTGTTGTTATTGTAAAACTCATTACTTATTAGCGTTATTAAACCTTCCTGACTTTGAAAACCTCTAAAGTTATTCCTGAAAACGCTTTCGGTGACACGTAATTTCGAAAAATGCGAATGCAAAGCCATATATGCATCTTCAAAAACGGCATTTTGTATCACACTTTCCTCATCAACACTCATTATACTAAATCCCAACCATGCGCCCTGCTTTTTTACATTTGAATTAAAAATAACCGGTGAATCATTTGTTCCAAGGACCTTTATCACTCCCTGACTCAAAATTTCACTTTCGCCAATACCATCACCATCCTCATCTAAATATAAAAAGGTGAGTTTAGTACCACCAAGTATAGTTAACAAACTTCCTTCACGTACCGTAAGCCTGCCTTTTATAGTAATATTACCAGAAAACACAGCTTCTCCCTCAACTGTTTGTTCCTCAAAGTAAGCATCTTTATAAAACTGAGCTGCGAAAAGATTACTTACTAAAACCGTTATCAGTATCAAAAATGTATAAGTTATTTTTATTTTCATAAATTTTGTTTTCTCCAAGCAAGAACGGCAAATATTTTGACGCAATTACAGCACCAAAATTGTTATTAAAAACATTAAAGTTAAAACTCTGCTTTGATGCAGATTTTATTAATAATCCTTCGCTACATTCAGATATGTTTACGTCGTAAATTCTTATTAAATCGTTATCCAGAATTACACCTGTTTGACAGTTTTTAATTGTGATATTTTTCAAATCCCCTTCAGCTTTATTAAAAATTATAACGCTTGCATTATTATTTTTCATACTCACATTCGAAATGTTAATATTGCCTGAGAGTGCGGTAACGCCAGAATAAGCATCCTTTATATCAAAATACTCTCCTTCTATCTCGCCACCTTGCAAAACTATACCCGTCCAGGCCCTGTTACTTTTTTCATTTTCGAGAGATTGAAAAACAACAGGATTATCCTTTTCGCCCTTAATAACTAACTTGCCTTTGACAATAATCTCAGTCTCAGGATAAAGAAAGACAGGTTCAGTTCTTGCTATATCAGATTTAGCAACAAAAACTTGCGTTCCTGCAAGAACTACTACCTCCCCTTTATCTGCTATCATAAGATCTTTTTCGATATTTACCATGTCTTTCCAGATAACACGCTCATTGATGATGCCAGAAACATTTACAGGATTAGATGTGAACGTTTTGTTACTTACAGCTGCGCAGGCGGTTAAACAAAATAGTAGAACAGCAAGCGTTAATTTCACCATACTCCCTTTTCTATAAGAAATTCTTTTATGCCTCTTTTTACTTTGCCGGTTTTGTCTAACTTAGAAAACAGCTCTTTTATGTCTGCATAACGTAATTTTGAGGATAACAACAGAAATGCATCCTCAAGTGTAGAAAATCTAAGGTCTTCTTTAATTTTGGTTCTATAATAGTAAAAAAGTTTCCCATCTTTAACAAGCTTCATTTTCGTTACATCTTTTATGGTGCTGAGGGGATATACAATAACATCAACTTTTTCCTGTGCAATCAAGTTCAAGTTGGCATCGGTTAAAGGCAATAGTTTTGCATCAATACCTGTCTTTTCTTTTACATAAAGTTCTAACAATTCAGCTACATACCTGCTTTCTTTATCATTGTTGTTGTATCCAATGATAAGTTCTGTGCCAAAGCATGCAAACAAATTACTTGTAGTCAAGCTAAACGCAATAACTACTATCAATAACAGTTTTCTCAACGAAATACCCCTTTAAATAACCAGCTAATAACACAATACTCTATAAATAGAAAGAAAATCAATTGTGTTGTAAAAACTACAAACTTCTCTGAAGCTCGTCGAACATGTTTTTTTACTAAAATAGATGTGAGCAAGAACGCCACTAAAGGTAGAGCTAAAATTACGTATTTAAAATAACGGATGTCAATCAAATCTTCGGGTATTTCTATTTTTGAAAGAGAATAAAGCTTTACCATATCGAAACCGGCAGGGTCAGTTAATACAAATGGAAGAAAACCTATTCTGGCGTTTAATTTTGTCACTGCAAGGATAAGATGAATGGATAATACTAAAGGCATGAAAAAAGGAAGATAATTTTTAGCTATATTCCAGAATGATTCTTTTTTAACCGCTTTAATAGCGATTACAAATATTGAATAAAATATTGCAGGATATAAAAACACACCAAAAATCACCAGCAGCAACATTATGTATTCTTCACTCAACCCAAAGTACTGAGAAATTAAATATGGTGGATATACAAAAACTTCTCTTACCTGACTTACAACACGAATAAATGCCATTATAGTTAATCCAGAAAGGATGCTAAAAATAAACAGTTCGGCACTGGTAAAATCTAAAATGATCCTTTCAGCTGGCTTATTATCCTTAGTGATATAGAGTCCATCCGCTCCTTTAAAACATCTAAAGCAAAGATGGCAAAATTCTTTCTTTACACCACATGGGTTAAGCATCACCATGCAGGGAGATGAAGTATTTTTTTCTTTACAAGCTATCTTGAAAGCAGACAGTCGAGCATAAAATCTAAGATAGGCATTTGCTGGACACAAAAGCAGGCAAAAGCTATTTCCTTTGAATAAGAGTCCCATTAATGCAGCTAAAGAAATAACAGATAAAATCAACAAAGAAGTTAAATGCGGATGTTTAGAAAAATGTAACACAATTACAAGAATAAAGACAGCTATAAGCGACCCACCCTGGAGAAAACTGTATTTTAAATTAACCGGCATTTTAAAGCCAAATTTAGAAAACTGATAATTTGTCTCTCCTGCCGGACAAATCGCACAGAAAAATCTGCCAAGTGGCGAAATAACAATCGATCCCATCATAAATATTAGCCAGAAGCCAAAAGCTGTCATATTGGCATACATTAAAAGGGCAGATTCTTTTGTCCCGGAATAAACACCCCAACCATTATATACAAGAAAAATGGTTAGTAATAAAACCAGAATTCTAATGATAAATACTGTATGGTAAAGCAAGTTTTCCTTTTTCATCTCGATACAGTGTTCTTTCTCCGGTAAGAAGTTCTAAAGAGCGGGCTGCCCACTCCCTAACCAAGACTTCCCTGTCATTCAGAGCTACTCTCAAAGCAGGAATGCCCTCTTTCAAATTAAGATCCCCAAGCGCCTGACATGCCTGCAATCGCACTTTGTAATCACTACTTTTGGTAAGCTCAATAAGTATTGGCAAAGACTTTTCCTTACCTAATTTACCCAATGCCCAAATTACGTCAAGCCTGTTTTCTCCGTCAATCTCTTTTAATAAAAGATCTTCTGGCTGGTTATTTCTGAGTTCTCCAAATGCACGTATCAAATAGCCTTTTACAGACGTGTCCGCTTGTGGGAATTTTTCTATCATGACAGGAATCGCCTTTGGTCCTAATTTTATTAGTGCACGTGCGGCATACTTTCTAACATCTTCTAAGGGATCTGAAAGCGCCTCGATTACATCGCTAACTACAGTTTCATCCTGTATTTCTCCAAACGCTGAAAAAACAACATAGCGTCTTTTGAAATTCCTATCTTTTGCAATAACTTTCAATATCGGAACAGCATTTTTGCTCTTTAGTTTTCCTAACAAACCAATAACAAACTCTTTTGTGGCGTCATCATTTTCTTTTTTAAGCATTGCAATTAGACTATCTTCTATAAACATTTTTTTGTCGTGGTGTGCCTCTATTAAACCACTATACGCCTTAACCTTAATCTCTTCATCCGGGTATTCAAGTAATTTTAGTAACTTTTTTACTGCAGATTTGTCGCCCTGTTTTGCCTTGCCTTGATACAATTCAATTTCGGAAATCTTCGGAGAACAGGCAATCAATGTTATAAAAAAGATAAATAGCAAAAAGATCTTTTCTCGCATATTTACCATACCCTATGAACTGTTATGTTAATATTTTGTAACACCTCATTATCCTTCACAACAACACCTGAAGGTTCTATCGTGCCTTTATCATATCGGCCATAAAGGTCTCCAACTTTGGGAGGACCGCCAAACTTATCCCTTGCTGCAAGATAGTATGTACCTCCTTTTGGCAATGCTATACTATATTTTCCATCGGGACCAGTTGGAGTTGATACAAATTTTGGCCTTTCTGACATCTGAACATGATCATAAACATGAACCCTTGCATTTTGAACGGGCTTACCATCAGCATCGAAGATATATCCAGAAATTACTGTCTTCTTATCATCACCAGATGAAGCAAGTGCTATGTCCTTTGTCTCGCCTTTCTTTTCAAAAACCTTGATGTCTGTTTTTATTGTTTCACCTGACTCTTTCACCACAATTGGGCCTATAACTTCGCTCTTAATATCTCCTACTTCGAGGGGACCTGCCACCTCGCCAGTCTTCCTCATTCTTGCCACAAGAAAATATTTGCCCGGCGGCAACTGTATAGAAAAGTTCCCATTATTATCAGACACAACATCAGTAAATGCGGGCCCCTTCAAATCCATTCCTTCTTTATAAACATAAACATAAGCTTGTGCAACTGGCTTAAAAATCATTCCAGAAACACTCGATTTACCCCCTTTTTTTTCTTCACTGTTACATGTAAAAAGGATTAACGACGCTAAAACAACGATTAATATTTTCTTCATAGTAATGTTACTCCTTTTATTCAAAAACTGCTTTATATGTATCGCTTATGCCGTGATTAATTTGTGTTCCATCAAATACTGCCACAGCAAAAAAAATCGTATCACCTTTATTTGGAGTTTTTAAGCCTATTTTACTGATCGGTATCTTAACGTTTGCCTTCCAATGATTAAACCCAAACTCCATCTGACCATCAATTAATAAGTTCTTGTCATTCAATATGTAAAGGTCACTAACATCTGCAAAATATGGTGCATCACCATCTTTCCCAATAATTTGATGCAGTTGAAATGAATCTGGCTTACCATTTCCTTTTTGTGAGTTTATAATGAATATTCGCTCACCTTCTAAAGTTTTTTTGCCATCTTTATCCATTATAAAAAGAATCGGTTTGTTTTTTGTTTTTGCCTGTCTCAATAAAATTAGTGAGTTTGTATCTTTATCATTGTACATACGATAATCTGAAATGAATTTACTCTCTTCAACCTTCCAGTCTGACATATGACAGGTTTCTGTACAGTTGAAAGTTGGTAAAGTTGAAAAAATTAGAGAAATGCCATCGTCTCTTCCTTGTTTCACAGTTTTATTAATCCACACAGGGTTACCTGTATCTTTTGTTTTATCATCCCAATCAAGCGAGAGATATATAAATTGTCTGTCATAATACGCTTTAATATTACATCTTTGAGGAGAGGAAATTTCACCTCCATGATGGCAGGATTTAGCGGATGTTGGCAGGCTATCCTCGCCCCAATCAATTTTATTTATATGTCGTTCACCGCCTTTAATTTTAAACGAAAAAGGATGTTTTATTTTTGATTCAAGAGGATAAATATGCAAGCCATCATTTGTAAAGGCTTGTTTGTTGCAGCCATAGAAGTTCAACAGACAAAACGATATGATAAGATAAAGATATCTGAACACGTTTAAAGATAAAGCAAAAGCGATGCCACAAATATGTTTTTAATAAAGTAAATCTATAAACTTTTTGAGAAGCCCTTTAACATCAATAAACCTGTTTTTTCATCTATTCCTTTGAACAAATTGGCACCTTTAATCTCAAACAAAATAACCTCTAACAGAAGAAATGTTTTTGCATCGCTTCTTAAACATCCCATTTTAAGCATTTCTTTTTTTGCAAAGGTTGTGTGTAAATGTATCTTGGGCTCTGTTTCAGATTTAAAAATATTGCCAATTCCAACTACTTCATGAGCTTCATCAATACTTCTCCAGTAAGGCTCTGGCGGAATGACGTCTTCCTTTGGTCCAGAAACAATTTTACCTTCCTTAATTGCGCCAATTATAAAAAACAGTGCCGATTCAATATTTTCTTTAATGAATAGGTCTTTTAGCCCATTTAGAATATCTTCGCCATCCGAAAAAGTTGCAACAAACACCCTATTTATCTGTGCCGAACTATATTGCATAAGTCTTCCTATTTAAAATTTTCATGATATTCTTTTAATCTCTTCGCAAACCCTTTTCCAAACTCAAAACATTTTTCTTCATCCTCGATAGATGGTCTATATTTAACCTGAATGCCCGGTTCAAACAGTTCTAATCCCATACCCTTAAGAACCTCATAAATCTCTTTCACAGCACCTCCGCCCCAACCAAAACTCCCAAAAGCACCAACCAGCCTGTTTTTTGGTCTCAAGCCTCTCAAATAACTTAAAAACTGCATGACTGGTGGAAAGGTTAAATTATTCAAAGTAGGCGAACCAATCAGTGTTCCTCTGCATGCCCAAAATTGTGTAATTGCCCAGCTAAGCGGTGTTGCCCTTAATTTTATAACCTTACAATCGAGTCCTTCTTCTCTAACGCCCTGTGCTATTGAGTATGTCATATATTCGGTGCTTTTCCACATTGTATCGTAAACAATAAGCACTTTTTCTTCAGCCTTTCCGTTTGCCATATCAACATATTGTTTTAAAACCTTTTCAGGATTTTTACGCCATATAATACCATGATCTGGTGCAATCATACTGATTTTTAAGCCAAGCTTCTGTATCTCTTCAATCTTTGGTTTTATGATAAATCCAAATGGCATAAGTATATTTGCGTAATAGTCTATAACAGCATCGTCTAACTCTTTTTCAGAACATGCAGATATAAACTCATCATCAAAACGTGCAGAAGTTGCAAGATGCTGTCCAAAGGCATCCTGACTGATAAGTAGTTCATCCTCGACAATATAAGTCATCATCGAATCTGGCCAATGAAGCATTGGAGTTTCAATAAAAAAAAGCGTCTTTGAGCCAGTGTTAATCTTGTCTCCAGTCTTAACAACGTTTATGTTCCATTTAGATATATCAAAAAACCTTGATAATCCTTCTTTTCCTTTAGCAGTCGTATATATCCTTGCATCAGGCACTATATCCATAACCTTGTCAAGTGATGAGGCATGGTCATTTTCAATATGGTTAATAACAATGTTTTTAATGTCTTTAATCGAAACAAGATGAGAGAGGTTCTTTAACATCACCTCGGAAAAACTATCCTTAACCGTATCTAAAAGCGTTATTTCTTTGTCAATGATAAGGTAGTTGTTGTAAGTTGTACCTCTTGGAGTAATATAACCGTGAAAATCACGGATAGCCCAATCAATTGCACCCACCCAGTAGATTTTTGGTTTAATTTCAACTGGCTTCATATGCTACCCTCCAAAGTTTTTTTAATTGTAACAAAAAAAACATAAGAAGTGTAGAAAATAAAAAAGCCCAACTGATAAAAGTTGGGCTGTAATTTTAATCCCGGCAGCGACCTACTTTCCCACAGGGGAACCCTGCAGTATCATCGGCCCTGGAGGGCTTAACTTCCGTGTTCGGGATGGGAACGGGTGTGACCCCTCCGGTAT
>JBBIPZ010000031.1:0-17323 GCA_037442505.1 Deltaproteobacteria bacterium
AGATGCCTACGCAACAATGGAAGGTGATGACTGGGGATATGGTTATAATGCTGGCCTGCTTTATGAATTTACCAAGGATACCCGCATTGGTGTTTCTTATCGTTCTAAGGTCGATCAGTCTTTAAGCGGTGATATAAATTTATCCAACGTTAATCCTTTACTTTCTACAAGCCCCAATTTTAAAAACCGCTCAATAACAGCTAATGTAACATTACCAGAAACTGTTTCAGGTTCTTTATACTCAAAGGTTACACCAAAGCTTGCAGTTATGGCGGATATGACCTTTACAAGATGGAGCAGATTTAAAGAGCTTCGTGTAAAAAGCACAAACGGTGCATCCGATATAGTTACAACTGAAAGCTGGGATGATAGCTATCGTGCTTCTGTTGGCATGAGTTATTATGCTACAGATAAAACTACTTACAGATTTGGGGTTGCTTATGACAAAACACCTGTCCCAACTGCCGAACACAGAACACCAAGAATTCCAGATGGAAGCAGAAAATGGATAGCAGCCGGTTTTGGTCATAAGTTTTCTGAAAAATTATCTTTAGATTTAGGTGCTGCATATCTTTTTGTTACAGACCCAAGTGTTAATCAGGTTGCTACACCCACAAACGAAAATGCTTCTCGTGGCAATTTAAAAGGCACCTATGACGCTAACGTCAAAATTATAAGTGCTCAAATAAACTATAACTTCTAAATTTATATTAAAGGGGGGCTTTTAGCCCCCTTATTCTGAGGTGAGTTATGAAAAGGTTTTTTGTTTTAGTATTTTTGATGTTTTTTTCTGCGCAACTTTTTGCTGCAAACATAGCCGGGACAAATATTCCAGATACCATTAGTTTAAACAAGGTCAATCTCAAACTTAATGGTTATGGCATCAGAAAAAAGTGGTTTATAAAGGTCTATATCGCCTCACTTTATACTAAGAATAAGATTAAAAGCTATCAGGAAGCGTTAAAAGATGGTTCAGAAAAGATTATCAGGCTTGATTTTCTTCACAACGTTGATAAAAGTAAAGTGACAGAATCACTTAAAGAGGCTTTTGTTAATATTACACCAGATATACCTGATTCAGATGCAGGAAAGAAGTTCTTTGCTCAGTTTAATACAAACTTTCAGGTAGGGGATGTGTTGGAATTAGCCCTTTTGCCAGACGGGACAGTAATAACAAAACACAATGGCAAGGTGCTTGGTGCGGTTACATCTGCAAGACTTGCTTATGGTCTTTTGTCGATTTATATTGGTGATAAATCAATCGATAAAGAACTTAAAAAAGGAATGTTGGGAAACTAAATGGGACACATTACACTTTCAAAAAATGTACTTATTCCATTAATCGATAGACTAAATAAAAATCCTATAGGTCTTGTTGACAACGAAAAGTTAAGGGAGATTCTCTCCCTTCTTTTTGATGAAAAAGAGGCTTACGTTGCATCAAAGTTTCCACTAACAGAAGCAACAATTGAAGAGCTTTCACGTTATACAAAATTACCCGAGGTAGAGCTAAAACCTATTCTTGAAAGGATGGCAGAAAAGGGGCTCTTAATGGATTTTCCCTTTGGAGACAAAGTTTATTATTTGCTTTTACCGGGATTTATTGGCTTTTTTGAGTTTACTTTTATGAAAAATCGCACCGATTTGCCAATGGAAAAACTTGCCAAGTTAATGACAGAATATCTTCACGATGATAAGGGGCAGGCAAAGGAGTTTTTTGGAAGCAAAACCCAACTTACAAGAGCTCTTGTTTATGAAAATAAAATACCGGTAACTTCTACGATCACCACATACGAAGATGCAAAAAAGATTATAAAAAAGGTTGGCTATGGTGCAGTTGCGATGTGTTACTGCCGTCACAAAAAGCTGCATAAAGGCGAGCAGTGTAAAAAAGATGCACCGATGAACGACATCTGCATCTCTCTGGGAACTGCTGCCAAGTTCATGGTAAGAAGGGGTTTTTCAAAAGAGACGAGTGTGGATGGTTTAATAAAAACACTTGATATGGCAAGAGAATACAGGCTTACACATGTGACAGATAATATTAGAAACAAACAATCATTTATCTGTAACTGTTGTAGCTGTTGTTGTGAACTTATGGCTGGAGTTCAGATCGGCTTTAAAGATGGCATTGCCAAATCACCCTTTATTGCCGTTTTTGATGAAGAAAAATGCAAAGGTTGTGGTAAATGTGTCAATGATTGCAATATTAAATGTATTTCTTTTTCCCAGAACGATAACAAAAAGGTAGCTAAAGTTGATGTTGATGCATGTTTAGGTTGTGGGGCATGTATAAGTAGTTGCAAATTTGATGCAATTAAACTTGTTGAGAGAGAAAACAAACACATACCACCAGCTACAAGAAAAGAGCTTTTTAAAGCAATGCTAAAAGAGAAAGGCAGGCTTATGCCTTTTATTTTTGAAGGTATAAAAAGAAAAATCACCAGATTATTTTAACAACACTTCTAACTTTTCTTTTTTATCACTTAGTTATGCTATACTTATTTTATGGAACTATTAGCACCGGCGAGAGATCTGGATACCTTAAAGGCAGCATTTGATGCTGGTGCTGATGCTGTTTATTTAGGATTAAAAGATTTTTCCGCACGCAAAGGGGCAAAAAACTTTACCTTTCAGGATTTTTTAGAAGCTCAACACATTAAGAAAACTCTGAATAAAAAGCTTTATGTTGCTTTAAATACCCTGATCTTTCAGAATGAAGTACCATTATTACTGGATACACTTGCGTTCTTATCTTCTGTAGAAACAGACGCTATAATCATACAGGACTATGGCATTTACGAAATTGTTAACTCCCTGGGATTAAAAATCCCTTTACATGCCAGTACTCAGATGGGCACGAAAAACCATATTCAAATCAATTTTCTAAAAAATCTGGGGTTTAAAAGGGTAGTCCTTGAAAGGCAGCTTACTTTATCTGAAATATCTGATATCAAAAAACTTAGTAATATCGAACTTGAAGTGTTTGTGCACGGCGCAATGTGTTTCTCGCTTTCGGGTTACTGTTTTTTTTCTAAAAGTTTCTCAGTTCGAAGTGGTAACAGAGGAGATTGTTCTCAACCCTGTAGATGGCTGTTTGCTGATAAGATTTCAAAAAAACATCCATTCTCGATGCTTGACCTTGAGGCGTTATCAGTTTTGCCAGCTTTAGATAAGCTTGGTATTGACAGCATTAAGATTGAAGGCAGAATGAAGGGTGTGGATTATGTTTATCCTGTAGTTCAGGCTTATCGCAATGCTATAGATTTAATTAAAAACGGTAAACATGACGTTCTAAACACACGACACCTTTCAGAAATTATACAAAAATCAACGCTTTCTCGCAAATCAACAACTGGATTTTTCTTTTTTTCGAAAAACTCAAAAAAACTTGTTGATATTAATGAATCTGGCACCGGCTTACCAGTTGGAAAGGTAGCTACAGTTTTTAAAAACTCAATCTTTTTTAAAACCTCATCCGAACTTTCTGTTGGTGACACAATAAGGATTGACGACAAAGACACTGAACAACGCATTAAACTTCCGGTGAAGGCTCTGTACTTTAACAATCAGAAGGTTTCAAAGGTATCTGCAGGAAGCTACATTGGGATTCCAATCAATCAAATAAAAATAAAGGCAGGGTCAAAAATATACCTTGTCCACAAGCGAAGTAGCTACAAACCTTCAACCTCTATTAAGATTGAAAAACAAAATCCGCCTGTTTATAAAGAAAAATCTGATTATCTAAAAATCTGTTTCAATGATATATTAAAATCAACACCAACCTTTACTTCAAAAATTAAAAAACTTTCTTTTAATCCCGAAAAATTCATTTACAGTATTCATGACATGGGTGATTTTTACTTTATTCCACCTACAATTTACGAGTCTAAGCTTGATATATATAAAGAATTAAATAACACTCCGCTTGATGGCGCCTTAGTTTCTCAACCTGCTGAGGCAACTATTAACCAAAACGTTTTAATATCTGGTTCTTTTTTTCTTTATGCAACAAATATTTTTGCCATTAAATTTTTTAGCAAACTTGGATTTAAAGCACTATCTATCTCTCCCGACTCTTATGCCATCTTCAATGAGATTAAACAATTTTTCCCAATATGGTTAGAATGGAAAAATATTCCCCTATGCGTAAGCAGAGTGCCAATGGAAAATTGCCGTTATCGTCTAACTTCTAAAAAACATACAGAGATTGATGTAAAATATTTTAACGGCGATACCTATCTATTTTTGTCTTAGAGTTTAATGCGTTTTTTGTATTCCCCCAGACTAACTTCCCAGTAAGGCAACCTTTCCCCTAAAACAGCCTCTGTGATATCCAAACTTAATACTGAATAAGGAGGCCTTTTTGCAGGTCTGATAAATTTATCCGTTGTTACAGGTTTGATGGTGGTGGTTCTGCCAAAAACCTCCATAATCTTTTTAGCAAATGTGTACCAGCTTATTCCATTGCCCGTTCTGTCTGTTATGTGGAATAGTCCAGAAATATCCCTTTTTACCATCATAATAAGATACTTTGAAAGGGTAAGTGTGAATGTAGGAGAGCCAAACTGATCATTTACCACATCTATGCTGCTTCTCTCATCTGACAATTGCAACATCTTATTTACAAAATTTTCCCCATATACTCCATAAAGCCAGCTTGTTCTGACTATTAAATAATTGCATCCAGATCCCATTATTAACTGTTCGCCATAAAGTTTGGACAAACCATAAACGTTTATTGGATTTGGAATATCAAATGTATGGTATGGAGTCATCTTTTCTCCCGAAAACACATAATCTGTACTTATATGAACAAGCTTTATCCCTCTTTTTTTGCACTCTTTTGCGAGGTTGTATGCACCTACGGCATTTGTGGCAAAAGCCTTTTCCTTTTCTACCTCAGCCATATCCACCTTAGTAAAAGCAGCACAATTAATTATGACATCTGGCGTATAATCTTTAATTGCTTCATTAATTTTGTCGGCATTAAGTATGTTAAGTTGTTCTCTTGTGAGGCTTACATGGTCAATCTTTTCCATTTTCAAGGTAAGTGATAAATCTTTTCCAAGCATCCCTTCTCCACCAGCTATCATTACTTTCATAAAAAAAACCTCGCTTTTCTATAAAATTCTTAAACTCTTCTACTTCCTTTAAAAAAAAAGGACTGCAAGAGGTTTTAAATTTATCTTCAAACAACATCTCAACAGGAAATGCCTTAACTTCCATTACTTCGTCATTACAAGGCATATAAGGCCCATCATACAAAGTGAAATATGTTTCTACCAGCTCTGTTTCGTTATCGGCATACATTGTATAATTGTATAGTTTAATCAGTTTTTCGGGAGTAAAACCTAACTCTTCTTCACACTCTCTAACTGCAGCATTAAAATATTTTTCGTTTGGCGAAAGGTGTCCCCCTACTGAAGTATCCCACATCAATGGGTATAAATCCTTTTTTGCAGACCTTTTTTGTAAAATTATATCTCCTTCTGAGTTAAAAACAAGTATGTGAACCGCCTTGTGGGCAAGTTTTTTGTTTTTGTGACATTCGCTTCTTGGATACAAACCTAAAAATTGTCCTTCAGCATCATAAGCTTCCAAAAGCTCCTGACTACTCACAAAAGCACCTCTATCTTCCTTTTTTCTTTAAGTGATTCCACATATGCATCAAGTATCTTCTTAAGACGAACTACTTTGTAGTATCTTTCTGCCTCTTTTCTGCATTCCTCTTCAGTCATTGGTATGTTTAGCTCCTTCTTCTTCATATAAAAGATAGAAACTTCATCTGGGGCTTCATAAATCGGTGAAAAACAGCCGTCTTCTATTGATAGAAGTAGCTGTTTTACATGAGGATTCATATCCTCTACTGATTTTTTCTCGTAACTAACGACATTTACGCCATTGAGTGCAAGCTTAACGTCGTCAAGAATCTTTATAGCAATTTCTGAGTCAACCTTTTTTGTTGCTATATTAGAAAGCAAAGATTTAAAACGCTCTTTATCAGTTTCAACATTTGAATCGATATACGTAACTACAAAACTAAATTGTGGGGGAAGCGAAATCTTATCCTTTGCCTTTTGATAAAAGCTTTCGATTTCTTCAACACTTGCTTCAGGAATCTTTTTTAGAAGTGCATTTATGTAACGGTCCTTGATTAGCTGCTTTCTCACGTAATCTTTAAACTCATATTCCGTCATCTCTCTTTCTGACAAAAATATGTCGTAGTCAGTCTGCGAAAAAAACTTCTTGAATTCTCCCAACATCAACTCAATATCCGTATCATTAACCTCTATTCCCGCATCAAAACCATCTAAGTAAAACAGTTCATTAGCTATAACTTTGTTAAGAGCCTCTTTACTGCAGGTCTCGTATTCTGTAGGCGTCAGTTCTTCTATGTTTTTTTTCAACACCTCTGTGGCAAAACTTACCATCGTATCTTCGTACTGCCAGAAATAGATTTCATTACCGTCAACCTTTGCTATTACACGTTTCTTTGACATTTATTCTCCTTGTCTAAACAAAATTTTCTTGCTTTTTTTAATTTAAAACTGCTTTATTAATTGTATGGCAAAACAAAAACTTGGGCAACACTTTCTATTTGATAAAAACATCTTGATAAAAATCGCCTCGCAGGTTGCATGTTATGGTTCAAAGAGCATTCTTGAAATTGGCACAGGTTTAGGCACACTCACCGAACAATTAGCCAAGCTGTTTGAACATGTTTATACTGTGGAAATCGACAGTGCTCTTTACCATAAACTTACACAAAAATTTGCTGATAATAAAAATATTACCATCATCAACGAGGATATTTTAAATGTTAACATTGAAATCTTGCCCGTAAACATTGCCGTTGGCAATATACCATATTATATCACAACGCCAATCATCTTTAAACTTCTTGAGGCAAAAAATATTAAAAACTTCTCCCTTCTGATGCAAAAAGAGGTTGCAACAAGAATTATTTCTAATCCCGGTTGTAAAGAGTATGGCATTTTAAGCGTGAACGTTCAGTTTCAATCAAATGTGCGTATTGCATTTAATGTTGGCAAAGGATGTTTTTCGCCTCCTCCGAAGGTAGATTCTGCTTTAATTATATTTGAAAAGAAAGATGTTCCTTTACATTTAACCAAATCTTTAAGAAGTTTAACTCAACAGGCATTTGGAATGCGTAGAAAAACCCTGTTCAATAACCTTAAGCCTCTGTTAGGTGAAGAAACATCTGACTTTATAAAACATTTTGGCATTGCACCAGAAACAAGGGCTGAAGAAGTTGATATCGAGACATTTGTTAAGATGACAGAAATGCTGATAAAAAAGGGGGCCATTTAGCCCCCCTGATTTATTTAGACTTTTTCGGCACGGTAGGCACACCTAAACGTTTGCCAACATGGTCTCTACCGAGGAAGAAGTTAATCCAAGATGCAGTCTGATAAAAATCCCAGTTACAGGGTGGAACATATGTGTCTCTAAGTGTTTCTTCTTCACCGTATTTTTTGAGACGTGCATAAGCCCTTACGTAGATACATTTTTTCTTTTTTGGGTATACCTCGCACCATCCTTCAAAAGAACCACCACATGCCCCATTCCTCTGTTTTTTAGGACACTGGCTCATTGGACAGAGGAAAGCCAACTCAAACAGCGCACAATCACCACAGTTTTCACAATCGTTAGAAATAACCTTAATTATATGCTCCAACCTTGTAAAGGCATGTTCCATACCTGAACCATCGATTGCCTTCATTATGGATCTCATCACAGGAAATAAACCTTTGCCCGGTTCAAACATCAGGTTATGCATGCCTCTAAAAATGCTATAAGAAAAAGGTACTTCTGTATCCAATGGTCTGTTTTTCCTGTTGGTAGGTGTTGTTGTATTCAAGCCTGTTTTTTCGTCTTTTTCGTAGTAGTAAAAACCATTTGGCATCGGGAAAAGAAACTCTTTTATATAATCCTGCCAGTTTTTAGAAAACTCTTCGCCTTTATCAATAATGTACTCAACTTCTTCTAACTTTATGCCATGTCCTCCAATATGTACACCATTGTAACCCATGCCTTTAAAGAATCCATACATCTTGGCTGCCCTGTCTAATCTTGCCTGTTTACCTTTATCTGGGGCGTCTTTCTCTTTTTCAAGCACCTCTAAAAGCTCTTTTGTTACTACACAGCCAGGAATCTGGTTGTTGTACATCAGCTTTGCCGCACCATAAGGCAAAACATAAACATTACCAATGACAGGAATATCCCAGCCATTTTCTCTAACAAACTGAATAAGTTCGTGGAATTTTCTGATATCGTAACCTAACTGTGGAACGATGAACTTGGCTCCTGCTTCAATCTTTTTCTTTAACTTATAATACTGTACCATCTGCTCAGCCTCGTCTCTTTTAAAAGGTGATACAGCACATCCGGCAAAAAAGTCTGTAGCCTGAAGTTTGCTAACCTTGCCCATTGCTTCTACTTCAAGTCCATTGTTCATATCTGTTATAAGCCTGAGAATATGAACAGGGTCTAAATCGAATACTGGCTTTGGTCTCCCTGTGTAACCTGTGACTGGATAATCACCGGTCATAACGAGCAGATTTTTTACATTAGCCCTACCCATAGCATACAACTGGCCTTCAATCTGGTTCCTGTTTTTGTCTTTACAGGTAAAATGAACAAGAGGCTCTATTCCATACTTTAATGCCTCCATACCCAGATAATCGGCAAGAATAGCAGGATTTCCCCCTGGATTATCTGTTATTGTTAATGCATGAATTTTGCCGCTTTTTGCTGCAGCCTCTGCACTTGCAAAAAATGTCTCCTGTGCCTTTTCCCAAGAGCCTCTGCCCGGCACTAACTCCCACGTTACTGAAAAGATTGATTTGTCCAACAAAGACTGTTTAAACTTGTTTTCCATCTAACATTTCCCTCCCAATTAAAAATTAAATTTTCTGTTTTATCGCATATTTTAACAAATTTGTCAGCAAAAAAATTATCTTTTATCCAACATATTAATATAAGTCTTAGCGACAGTGTTGTTGGGATCCTTCTTTAAGACGTTTTCCCACTGTTTTCTTGCTAATTCGTATTCACCCATAGAGTAATAAGATAAACCTAACTGTACATAAGCAGGTAAATAGTTTGGATTCTCTAAGAGACACTGGGTAAGATGCTCTATTGCATCCTCTACTCTTCCCTGTTCACGCTCCAAAACAGCCAATTTTGTTCTGATATCAACAAAAGAAGGCCTGAGTTTTAAAGCCTTTTTGTATTCTTCTATCGCCTCTTCATACCATTTTAGCTCAACATACCGTTCTGCAATCTCAGCATGCATATTAGCGATCTTCCCCAAAACATAAGGATCAACATTTTTGTCTTTTGCATCGAAAACATTACCCTTTATCTTCTCCCTTAGTTCAAGCGACTCATCATATCTACCCAACTCACTCAATACAAAAGCCAGATTAATTGCTGCTTCAGTGTATCGTGGATTAATCTCTAAAGCCTTTTTAAGATATGTTACAGCATTTTCAAAATTACCCTTCATGCTATAAATAAAGCCTAACTTATTAAGTACATCAGCAAAATTATGACCCGATTCTATCAACCTTTCAAAACGTCTTTGAGCCTCATCATAATCTGCTTTTGAAAAAGCCTCTAAGCCTTTTTCATAATCTTCCATACCCCCCCCTTTTTTTATCTGGGTAGTTTTGTCTTGTAGCTACCGTTAGGAAAATAAAATAAAAGGGCGTCGATAATCATCTGAGCCTTTTTGTCATCATTCTGCTTCTTATAAACCTTATAAAGCCCTAACAGCGCCTCTTCTTGCACCAACACATCAGGAAAGTTGTTTAATGTATATTTAAAACGCTTTTCTGCAGCCTTAAGTTTATCATAACGCAAATAGAAATTGCCCACAAGTATCTCCTGTTCAGCCAAACGCCTACGACACTCATTATAATACTCAAACGATTTGACAGCGTAAGGAGTGTCAGGAAACTGATTTAAAAAAAAAGCAAACTTTTCTGCAGCTTGTCTTGTAAAACTCTGGTCTCTATCCTTCTCAGAAACACGTTTATAGTAAGACATAGCCTCCATATATCTTGCATAAGGCACATTAATATCTTCAGGATAAAGCTTTGCAAATTCGTCGTATGCAACGACTGCCTCTTCATATTTTTCTGAATTAAAATTTGCATCACCAATCATTAGTTGTGCTGTTTTTGCAAGTTTATGATCCGGAAAAAGCTCTTTTACCCTTTTGAAGGCGTCCACCGAATCTTCGTAATTTTTAAGAGAGTACAAAGACATCGCCTCTTCAAAGGTCTTTTCTGGTGTAGGAGGTTTCTTTGCAGCACAACTTCCCAACACTGCAATTATAATTATACAAAAAGATGTTGCTATCCATCGTCTCATTTATCGTTTGCCTTTGCAGTTTTTATAGATATCAGTTTGTTTCGAGAAGTTTCACCTCTTAAAATATTTATTGCCTTTTTAGGGACGTTAAAATACTCTGACAAAAGCTTAATCATGCGATCATTTGCCTTGCCTTCTATTGGTGCAGTAGCCACCCTGACCTCGTAAAATCCATCTTTTTTAACTACTTCTTCTGCTTTCGCATTAGGTTTTACTTTAATCTCGATAATTAAACCATCACTATTTTTCAATTTTTGTAACCCGTTCTATATTTTCCAGAAAGCTACTTAATAATGCCTTTACTGTTTCCCTTATTTCTACAGCCTTTCCAGATATTTTTACAAGCTCAGACGTTAGCTCTGAAGCACGTTTTTCCGCATCAAAAAGTATCTTTTCTGCCCGCACTCTCGCATCCGCAACGATGTTATCAGCCTCTTTTCTCGCAGTTTCTTTAAAATCTTCTGCCATCTTCTGTGCCGAAATAATCGTGTTTTTAAGTGTATCTTCCATTACCTTGAGGCGCTCGATTTCTTTATTTAGCCTTTCTATCTCTTCCTTTATAAAGCTGTTTTCCCTAAGTAGGTCCTCCATCTCTGTTGCAACAGAATCTAAAAATGCATCCACCTCAGATTTATCATAACCACGGAATGTGATTTTAAACTTCTGCTCCTGAATATCTATAGGCGTGATACGCATTATTAATACCTCCTAAGATTTAGAGCGATTTCCGTTAACGTCTTTACGGCAAAAAAGTCAAAAAATTGCAGTATTAAAAGCAATACTATAGGAGAAAGATCAATATACCCGGCACCAACAGGTATGTAAGGGATAAACTTTCTTATCCATTTTAGCGGTGGCTCAGTAAGCATATAAATCGTTCTAACAACCGGGTTATAAGGACTGGCGCTTACCCACGAAATGAAAACCCGCGCTATCAAAATCCATGTGTATATCTTAATAACTGTAGAAATAAGCCATGAAACAGCCAATAAAAAGTTTGCCAAAACAAACATAGTTTAGTTGTTACCTAACTCCTTTGCCCTTTTATAAGCTGCCATTACAGCTTCTAACACTGCACCTCTCACTGCACCCTTTTCAAGACAGTATAATCCTGCTATCGTTGTACCTGCAGGAGATGTAACCATTTCTTTTAACGTAACAGAAGTTTTTTTTGTTTCCTTAAGCAAAACAGCGCTACCAGCAAACGTTGCAGATACAAGCTTTCTTGCCGTGTCTCTTGAAAGTCCTATAAAAACCCCAGCCTCTTCCAGCGCCTCCATAAAATAGTAAACATAGGCAGGTCCGCTTCCTGAAAGTGCAGTGATTTTGTCTATATCATCTTCTTTGTCTACAACTACTACTTCACCCAATGCAGCAAGAATCTTTTCCACCAATTGTTTGTCTTTTGTTGTAACGTTTTCTGTGCAATAAACTCCAGTGATGCCACTGGCAACTAACGCTGGTGTGTTTGGCATCGTTCTGACTATTTTTTTCTTTTCACCCAAATATTTTTTCAGAAAATCAACCGTTATTCCAGCAGCTATGCTAATAATTAAAGGATTTTTTATTACGGACTTGATCTGTTTTAAGAGCAGCTCCATTGATTGAGGCTTAACAGCCAGAATAATGATATCCGCTTTAGAAAGCACCGTGTAGTTGTCACTAACTTCGATGCCAAGTTTTTTTGCGACAAAATCAGCCCTTTCCTTTGATAATTCAACCCCTATTAATTGAGCAGATGTTACGATTTTTGAACTCAAAAGCCCCTCAGCTAACGCCAACCCCATATTACCAAGCCCAACAATGGCTGTTTTACTCACCGAAACCTCCTGTCAAATTACTTTTTTAGCTTCTTTGGATCCAATTTTAAAAACATCAGTATCGGACTCGCTATGAAAATTGAGGAATACGTTCCAATTATAACACCAAGTGTGATTGCTAAAGAAAATGCCCTTAAAACTTCACCGCCCAACATCAATAGTGAGGCAGAAGCAATTAGCGTCGTTAATGAAGTTATAATTGTCCTACTCAAAACTTCATTTATGCTTAGATTTATGCTTTCTTTAAGATTTGAGACGCCTTTCTTTCTAAGATTTTCTCTAATCCTGTCAAAAACAACAACGGTATCTGTTAGTGAATACCCCGCAATAGTAAGTAATGCCGTTAAAATCATCAAATCCATCTCGTAACCCATTAGATACATAATTCCAACAATAGCAATTACATCGTGATAAGTTGCAACAGCAGCAGCGATACCAAACTTTTTCTCAAAACGCCAGGCAAGATAGATTATAATGCCAATTGCAGAGAGGATAAACGCAATGGTTGCATCTTTTTTCAATTCTGCACCAACGCGAGAACCTATTTCAGTAATGCCTTCTATTAAATACTTTTCTTTGCCGAGCTGTTCTGAAAACGTAGAGTCAATAACATCAGAAATCTTTTTTCCACCTACTTCAACAAGTTTTGTCTTAAAAATAGCCTTGTTTTCATCAGGAAAGTGTGCTATCTCAAAATTTACCCCTGTTTTCGAAGCGAGAGTTCTTATCTCTGCTAAAGAAAGTTTTTGGTTAAACTTAACGGCAATAGCGTTTCCACCTTTAAAATCTATACCAACATTTTTGCCTGACAACATCATTGCAAGAGCAAACAAACCTACCACAACTAAAACTCCAGATATAGTTAAAGTTACTTTAAGATATTTAAAAAAATCTATATTAAACTTTTTCATTGCCATCGTCATCTCCTTATATACTCAGTCTGCAAATTTTTTTATTCCAGATTAAATAATCGTAAACGGATTTTGTCCCAACTAACACAGTAAATAGATTAATTACAATACCTATCGTTAATGTAACGGCAAATCCCTTTATAGGACCTGTGCCAAACTGAAAAAGTATTGCCGCTGTTATCAGAGTAGTAACATGAGAGTCAACAATTGTCCAGAAAGCATTATTAAAACCAGACTCAATAGCGCTTTTGATTGTTTTACCAAGTGCAGCTTCTTCTTTGATTCGTTCAAAAATTAACACGTTAGAATCCACTCCCATACCAATCATAAGAATTATACCGGCTATACCTGGCAGTGTTAGAGTGGCTCTTATTAAAGAAATTACTGCAACCAGATATAATAAATTTAGCAACAAAACAGAAATCGAAATAAAACCAGCACCTTTGTAATACGCTATCATAAATAAAACTACAAGAATAAAAGCTATTGCTGCGGAAACCAGTCCCTTTTTGATGGAATCTAACCCCAGTGTTGGTCCAACTGTAATGTTTTGAATGATATTAACAGGAGCTGGAAGCGAGCCTGCCCTTAAAACTATCGCAAGATCCGTAGCCTCTTTGTGATCAAAGCTGCCCTCGATTATCGCTTCACCACCACCAATTTTATCTTTTATAACAGGAGACGAGTAAGAAACGCCATCAAGAACTATCGCCATACGCTTTCCAACATTTTCACCTGTAATCTGCTCAAAAAGTTTTGCCCCAAGGCTATCAAACTTAAGCCACACATACGGCTGATTGAATCTTGTGTCAATCCTTACCTGTGCATCCTGAAGCACGTCACCTGTAAGAAGAGGTTCTTTCCTAACAACTATATTTGACTGCTGTATCTCGCCAGTCTCTCTGTTAACACGCTTTTCAGGAATTGTCTCGAATTCGTCAGTTATTGCAGTGGTATCATCTTTTACAAGCTTAAACTCCAGCCTTGCAGTTTTACCAATAAGCTCAATCGCCCTTTTTGGCTCTTTGACGCCCGGCAGTTCCACCACTATCTGATCAAATCCTTGCGTATGCACTATAGGCTCTGCAACACCAAACTGATCGATTCTGTTTCTGATGGTTTCTACCGCCTGTTTTACAGCGTTTTCTTCAATCTGTTCCTTTTGCTTAACATCAAAATCCACTCTAAACGTTGAGGTAAGATCATCTTCTTTAACTTTGGTAAATTCTACCTTTGCAAAAAGGTCTTTAACCTCTTTTTCAATATCCTTTTCTTTTTCTTTATAAGACGTTGTGATTAATATCCCCTCTCCATCCAATTTTACAGACTCGTATGGAATATCCTTTTTTTTCAACACTTCTTTAATCTGAACAACTCGATGGGATAAAACAGCCTCAACCGCCTTTTTTGTCTCTACCTGTAAAAGCACGTGAATACCTCCTTGCAGATCTAACCCTAACTTTACGGGATCTACAAGAAAATATTTCTTTGCTGTCTTTGGCATATTGGGATACGCAGTTGGTATCAATACATAAACAGAGGCAATAATAAATAATGCAATTAGAATAAAACGCCAATCGGTCTTCTTCATCTCTAACTCCCAAAAAGTATATATTGTAATTAAAGCGAAATTCTATAGAGTTTATTCGCCAGGTTCAAAATCAGCACCTGTAACTGCCTGAATATAATTTTTGTTTACCCTCATTTTTACACCATCCCCTACATCAATCGTAATTGCTTTTTCTGCTACACCAACGACCTTGCCATAAACACCACCTGCAGTAAGTACATTATCCCCTTTCTTAATCGCTGCAAGCATTTCTTTATGTTTTTTGGCTTTCTTCTGCTGCGGTAATATGATTAAAAAATAGAATACAGCAAACATAATAATGAGCGGTAAAATGCTGAGGATTGGATTCCCTTGCCCTGCCTGTCCTTGCCCATTTGCACCCATTGCATATGCTGTTGAAACAAAATCAATCATTTTTCTCCTCCTGCGTGTTTTTTATAAAATTCTATCACAAATTTTTCCATCATCTCATCAATTATTGCCTTTCTAATTTGATTAATCAAGGAAAAATAATAAAAAAGGTTGTGCAAAGTGTTCAATCTGAGCGATAGCACCTCCCCCGTAGTAAATAGATGTCTTAAATATGCACGTGAATAATTTTTACAGGTAAAGCATTGGCAATCTTCATCAGGTGGCGAAAAATCTTTTTTGTATCGTTCCTGCTTAATCAACATTTTACCATTTTTTGTGTAAAGTGTACCATTTCTTGCATTTCTTGTTGGCACAACACAATCAAACATATCGATGCCCCTTTTAATGCCTTCCACAAAATCCTCAGGCTTTCCAATCCCCATTAAATAACGAGTCTTATCTTCAGGTAACAAAGGAACTACTTCATCAACGATTCTCCACATATCTTTTTTCGATTCCCCAATGCCAAGCCCACCTATTGCATAACCATCAAAATCAAGCTTTGTTAGATACTCCGCAGAAGCTTTTCTTAAATCGGTGTATATACCACCTTGAATAATTCCAAAAACCTTGATATTCAGCTCCTTAGCCTTTCTTATGCTTCTTAAAGCCCAATCATTTGTCAGCTTGACCGCCTCTTTTGCTTCATCATAACTACATGGATATGGAGGACATACATCAAGCACCATTGCAATATCGCTACCCAATAGTTTTTGGAACTCAATAACCTTTTCTGGAGTGAAAAAATGTTTACTTCCATCCAGATGTGACCTGAACTCTACACCATCTTTTTTTATCTTCCTGAGTTCTGTCAAAGAAAAAACCTGATATCCACCACTATCAGTTAGAATACTTTTTTGCCAATTCATAAATTTGTGCAACCCGCCAGCAGCGCCAATAATATCCTCTCCAGGACGTAAATACAAATGATACGTATTGCCAAGAACAATCTCATAACCAATTTCTGATAGATCCTTAGCGGATAAAGTTTTTACAACACCAGCAGTGCCAACCGGCATAAATACTGGAGTGGTAAAGCCACCATGATTAGTCTCGTAAAACCCAACCCTTGCATTACTCTTTTCGTCTTTCTTTACAATTTTAAACATTTAGTTTCACCTTAAATAATGAGCATTGCGTCGCCATAACTAAAAAAACGGTATTTTTCTTTAATTGCTACATTATATATTTCCATAAGTTTCTCTCTGCCAATTAGTGCTGAAACAAGAAAAAGAGGAGTCGATTTGGGCAAATGAAAATTGGTCAACATACTCTCAACCACTTTAAATCGATATCCAGGACAGATAAATATTTCTGCCTTTCCTGTACCTGCAGTTACAACTCCATCCTTAACAGAGCTTTCGACAGCTCGCACTGTTGTGGTGCCACAAAAGATTACCCTTTTTTGGTTATATTTTGCTTCATTAATTTTATTTGCTGACTCTTCACTTATATCGTAAAACTCCGGCAACATCCTGTGCTCATTAATATTTTCTGACTTGACCGGTAAAAACGTACCGACACCCACGTGAAGCGTGATATAGGTTACATCAACACCCTTAGATTTTAGTTTTCCTATAAGTTCCTCATCAAAATGTAAAGATGCTGTTGGAGCTGCAACCGCACCATCTATAGTTCCAAAGACAGTCTGATAACGTTCCTCATCTAACTCCTCCGGCTTTCTTTTTATATATGGCGGTAAAGGGACGAAACCATATCTATCCACCAACATTTGATAAGTTTTATCAGTAATATCAATCTCAAACAGTCCTTCATTAATATGCTTGAGTGGCACCTCTAAATCCCCTATCAAAATTTTTTCCCCTTCCTTAACATTCCCTTTCACAAGCGCAAAATAACAACCGGCATAAAAGTCCTTATAAACAAGAAGTTCAAGCTTGCCACCAGTTTTTTTTCTTCCCAAAAGCTTGGCTTTTACCACTCGTGTATTATTAAAAACGATAAGATCGCCAGAATCAAGATAATCGGTTATGTCTGAAAACATTTTATGCTCAACCTTGTTTTTACCCTTATCAAACACAAGGAGCCTTGAGCTACTTCTTCTATCTGCAGGATATTGAGCTATATATTCCTCAGATAGTTCAAAATTAAAATCCTGTAAATTCATTGAACGTAGATTATAAATTACCCTTCTTTTTTTTTCAACCTCTTATAGGGGACAGGTCCATAATCCATTTTTCTCTTGC
>JBBIPZ010000032.1:0-16064 GCA_037442505.1 Deltaproteobacteria bacterium
TCTTTGATATAGCCAATAACGCAAGACCAACTACTTCAAACACAAACACAAGGACAGTGTTTAAAAGATATTCTCTTATTGCATCGTTAACCGCTAATAATCACTGCCTTAGTTGTCATAACGCAAGCGGAAAGGTTAATCAGCCATTTGGCGATGGAAAGACGCCAAATCAATATTCATGGGACGGTAGCTCTGTTGCAGAAAGATATGTGTCATTTACCACATACTCATCACATAAATACAATCCCGCAACGTATAATGTAGTGCCGCTAAAACGCAAAACCTCAAGTTCTCATTATGCAATGAATATACATAAACGTGGAGTTATGGTTGGACAGGCATGGCAGGATGATCAGTCAGCTTTTATTGCTACAAATACCTATACTTCAACAAATGCTGGTTCTGTTGCATGTTTAGATTGCCACAATTCGCATGGTTCTAACTTGCCATTTGGTCAGTTTGGTTTTAGTTCTTATAGTTCTGCAACAGGTAAGTATAAAGGCGCAATTTTAAAACAGACTTGGAACGGTTTGCACGGCTATAATGTAAATTATACTCCTACAGAAGCCTACTATGTGAATAATTTGGGTGGTGCTGGTAGTGGCAGGTCAGCTATCTGGTCGGCACAGGCTGCTTTATGTTTTGACTGTCATTTGGGTGAAGATACCAAGACAGGTGGTGTTGGTACAGCAACAACGAGTATGCCAAGAAACTATATGCAGTATGGTAGAGCTAAAGGTAATGTTATAGCTGGTTACTATGACTCATTAGATTACGAAGCTGCCCGTGCTGCAAACAATAGAGCACTTTTACATGGACAGGGGCGCTGGTATATTGACAACAGTAATGCGGGATATTCCAATACCACAAATGCAAATAGTCCAGCATTCTGGCAGGGTGAGTTTACTTATAAAAAAGGAACGATTATAGGCACACATTTCCAGAAACATCCGGGCAATTATGTAACTGGTTACACACCAAGAAACTGGAGGGACAGCGCCAACTCTGGTAACACAAATAGTAATTTTTTAGGCGGTGGTATGGGGTTACGTGGAATGTGCACATTCTGTCATGACCCTCACGGTGTCAACGTTGCAAAAGATCCAGCAAATATTGCCTACTACTCGCCTCAGCTTAAAGGCAGATGGCTAACGTCTCCATATTATGAGGATAGGCCTGGTAATAGAGAAACGGGTACTAACTCAACCGGAAACTACGCAAGACTCCAATCATTTACTTATTTAAATAATTTAACCAACACTCGTGTTGCCCCCAGGATGTTACCATCTAAAACACTTAATAGGCCAAGACAGACAGGATTAGGATATGGTTTTGGACTTGATGATACTACTGTTAAAGGACAGGATGGTTTCTTTATTGATGATAATACATTTGGTGTTACGATTAACAACGGCACAAATGCGATTGATTTATATGGAAACAACATTTTGACCATTAACAGTGTCGGTTTCTGGTTTTCAGGCTGGACTAATGGAAATGGCGCTAAAACAATACGTACTGGCGGAAACGTAACCACAAATACAATTACAGAAACTGATGTCCAGTTTGCAGGTTTGTGCCTTGGCTGTCATCCTAAAAACACTCTTTTAAACTCTCGTTCATCAAATGATACAAGAATACCTGCATTCAGAACTCGTGCACACAGAACTGTAAAAGGCTGGATGACTAGTTATAGCTCTTTAACTACTGGTAGGGCTGCAGATATCGTTCCCAACTACTATATTAACAGGGTTGCACCACAAATAACTCAGGGTTTTACTGGCGCAAACAATAATGCTAATATTTCTATGTCGCCGCAATATACATACACAACTGCTGGTACCACTGCTTTAAGAGGGCTAGGTGCGTCGGTTGGTGTTGGTTACCATATACACTGGGGGCTCTGGCTTGGCAAACAGAATAATACAAATGGTGCAAACAACGTTCAGGTGCAGTATCATAACTTCCCATGTTCTAAATGTCACACCACACATGGCGCAAGATTGCCAAGACTGCTAAAAACTAACTGCCTTGACATCTGGCAATCAAAAGATGTTGCCAATAACTGGGCACCAGCAAACAACATTTTTAGGCAGAAGCATTCAACTAACACTACTAATAACTGGCTGCAGAGGATGCCATTTATCACGGCAAATATTCCTCCAATTAGTAGTACCACCAACTTAGCCAATGTTTTAAACTGGAACCCCGCAAGGCCTACAAGATGTCACAACAGTCCACTGGTAAAAAACGACCAGTATCAGACGAGGTGGAACGATGTTACACCGTGGCAGTAAATATTGAATTAAAATAAAGGAGGTAACAGATTATGAAAAGTTACATTAAACCAAAAGCATTAGGAACAAGTTCAGTTCACCCTTGTTAAATGCCAAAGTCAATCAGTTTTGTTTCACAAAAAAAGCGTGCTTTTAATGCACGCTTTTTTTCTGTAAAACAGGACAATATCCTTTATAATACTTTCAAATACATCCTTCTTTAGTAAAGAGGAACTGGGAAAGATTTGAAAAAATAAATTCTAAGGTTACTTTGTTCACTCAGAATGACAAAAGTTCTTTTTCGACGGTCTTAATTTTTAAATGATGATAAATTTTTACTTGTCTAAAAGTAATATTTTCTGTAATCTTTTAAATTATGAAAGAAACAAAAAATTTTGAAAATGCATTAAAAAAATTAGAAACAATCACAAAAAAGTTAGAAAGTGATGATGTGTCGCTTGATGAATCTTTACTGCTTTTTGAAGAAGGAATTAAACTTGTGAAATTCCTTCAGTTAAAACTATCCGAAGCAGAAAGAAAGGTCGAAATTCTTGTGAAAGATACAGAAAATAAGTTTCATTTAGAAGAGTTTAAAGAAAACGATGAGGGAAACGATGAATTTTTATGATTATATAGCAACAAGACGTGATATCATTGAACGACATTTAAACGATTATTTTCCTGATACACTTTTTCCTGAGACGCTCGTAAAGTCAATTAGATATAGCCTTTTAAATACAGGGAAAAGGATACGCCCGATTCTTATGTTGGCGGTAGCTGATCTATTTGGAAAACCATATGAAAATGTGCTTGCTTTTGCATGTGCAGCTGAGATGATACACACTTATACGTTAATACACGATGATTTGCCATCAATGGACAACGATGATTACAGACGTGGCAGGCTCACAAATCATAAGGTGTTTGGTGAGGCTATAGCCATTCTTGCGGGTGATGCCCTGCTAACAGAGGCTTTTAGAATCATGACTGAAGCCAGTATCAAAAATAGACTTTCTCCCAAAAGGACGCTTGAGGCTATTTATGAAATAGCTTATGGATGTGGTATTAATGGTGTTGTTTCAGGGCAAGTGATGGATATTCTAAGTGAAAACAAAAAAATTGATATGCCTACACTCCAATATATCCATACACATAAAACTGGTGCGTTGATAGTTGCAGTTATCCGTGCAGCAGCTATTCTTTGCTTTGCACGTAAAAAGGATCTGGAGAGACTCACTGAGTATGGGAAATGTTTAGGTTTGGCATTTCAGATACAGGATGACATACTCGATGTTGAAGGCAGTTTCGAAAAATTAGGCAAGAAACCGGGCGTAGATTCTGCAAGGAAAAAAAACACGTATCCTTCACTTGTTGGGATGGAAGAATCAAAAGAGATGATTTCCAGGTTGGCTGATAGGGCTTATAAAATGTTGTTACCTTACGACGAGAAGGCTAAATATCTAAGAAGCTTTATTTTTTACCTGCAAAACAGGCAAAGCTGATGGCAGTTTTAGACAGGGTTAACTTTCCTTCTGATTTAAAAAAGCTAACAATAAAAGAACTTGAAGAATTATGCGAAGAAATACGCACGCTTATAATTGATACCACTTCTAAAACTGGTGGGCATTTAGCATCAAGTCTGGGTGCAGTAGATCTAACTGTTGCACTGTATTATGTTTTTAACCCACCAGAGGATAAAGTGATATGGGATGTAGGGCATCAGGCTTATGCACACAAAGTTTTAACTGGCAGAAAAGATAAGTTTGATACACTCAGATGTTACAAGGGGATTGCTGGCTTTCCAAGGCGAGAAGAGAGTCCTTATGATGTAATTACCTGTGGTCATAGCTCTACGTCTATCTCAGTAGCACTTGGTCTTGCCTGTGCGAGAGACTTATCAGGTGGCAAAGAAAATGTTATCGCGGTCATTGGAGATGGTTCTTTAACGGCTGGACTTGCTCTTGAAGGGATTAATAATGTGGGACATTTAGACAAAAACATGATTGTGATCCTTAATGATAACGAAATGTCAATATCTGAAAACGTTGGGGCTCTATCTTCATATCTATCAAGGATTTTGACAGGCGATTTTTATAGCCGTTTTAGAAAAAATGCCGAAAACCTGCTGCGTTCACTCCCCCGCATCGGCCCGATGTTGCTGAAAATGGCAAAAAGGGTAGAGGAGTTTCTAAAAAGTCTTATTACACCAGGTATAATTTTTGAAGAACTGGGATTTACCTATATCGGTCCTGTAAATGGACATAACCTGCAAAATCTGATAGAGACTTTAAGAAATGTTAAAAAACTCGAAGGTCCCAAACTAATTCACATTTATACAAAAAAGGGGAAAGGCTATCCACCCGCAGAAAATAATCCCGAAATTTATCATGGCATTCCGCCTTTTGATAAGACGACAGGAGAGCTTAGAAAGTCATCATCTAAAACTTATACAGATGTTTTTGGAGAGACATTATTAGAAATTGCAAAAAAAGATAGTCGAGTAATAGCAATAACTGCAGCTATGAGAACGGGCACTGGTCTGCAAAAATTTAAGGATGCCTATCCTGAGCGTTTTTTTGACGTTGGTATTGCTGAACAACACGCTGTCACGTTTGCTGCTGGTCTTGCAGTAGCTGGCTATAGACCTTTTGTTGCGATATATTCTACTTTTTTACAGCGTAGTATTGATATGATTATACACGATGTATGTCTGCAGAATGTGCCTGTTGTCTTTGCAATAGATAGGGCAGGTATTGTGGGCGAGGATGGTCCAACTCATCATGGTCAGTTTGACATCTCATATTTAAGAATGATACCCAATCTTGTGGTTTGTGCCGCTTCTGATGCAAAAGAACTTGAGCTGCTTTTAACGTCTTCGATAACATGGTCAAGCCCAACAGCGATTAGATATCCACGTGGTGCCGCTTTAGTGGTAGAAAATAATAATGAGTTGTCATTTATAGAAGTAGGCAAGGGGACATTTTTAAGAAAGGGAGATGGTATTGCAGTTATAGCAGTAGGACCTTTGGTTTACGAGGCATTAAAGGCGGCAGAGATTTTAAGTGAAAAAGGGATTAACATTACGGTCTTCAATGCCCGTTTTGTAAAACCTCTTGATGAAACAGTTATCAGAGAGATTATTTCAACTCATGACAAAATTTTTACTTTAGAAGAAAACACCGTTAGTGGTGGATTTGGTTCGGCTGTGCTGGAGTTGCTTTCGAGAACAGAACAAAAAAAGATAGTTAAACTACTTGGACTTCCAGATAAATTTATAGAACACGGCAATCCAAACGTCTTAAGGGAATTGTGTGGCCTCACAGCCAAAAATATTGCAGATGAAATTATGAAATCTGCATCTGACTAAAAAACTGACAAAAAACCAAAAATTACTCCAAACGCTTGTACAATCATGGGGACAGGTCCCATTTTAAACCGTTTAAAAAAAATTGACCTGTCCCCTATTGAAAACAAAATCTTTGAAAGAAACTTTCTTATTATGGTAAACTTTTAATAAACGTTATAATAAGGGGGTAAAAATGATTAAAATTACTTATCACGGACATGCTTGTGTAGAGCTTAATGATGGTAATTATGACATAATTTTTGACCCATTTATAACGGGTAATCCTGTAACTAAAGCAAACGCAGAAGATATTAATCCTGATGCCATTCTTGTGTCTCACGGGCACGCTGATCATTTAGGTGATGCTGTTTCTATCTCAAAAAGAACAAACGCCGTGATTATAGCTCCATTTGAGCTGGCTACTTACTGCGCTGAAAAAGGTGCAACAAATATCCATCCGATGCATATTGGGGGCAGCCACAAATTCGATTTTGGAAGGGTAAAGTTGACGTTGGCGTTGCATGGGTCTGCATTTGTCTCAGAAACAGAGCGTATTTACACAGGTAATCCTTGTGGTTTTGTCGTAAATTTTGGGGGTAAAACAGTTTATTTTGCCGGGGATACCGGTCTTTTTTCTGATATGAAGATGATAGGGGAGCTTAACAAGATAGATTTTGCGTTCCTTCCGATTGGCGACAATTTTACTATGGGGATTGATGATGCGGTTCAGGCTGCAAGGTTGCTCAACACAAAGTTAGTAATACCTATACACTATAACACCTGGGATGTGATAAAACAGGATCCAGAATCATTTGTCTCTAAGTTAAATGAAATCGGAATAAAGGGACTTGTAATACCTTTTAATAACTCTGTTACTTTAGAAGATTAATATATGCCTGATTTTGATCTGATTTTATTAGGAGAAACAGCCTTTACTATCGATTTGAAAAGTGAATTTGAAGGCAAAGTAAAGCTGCTGTTTGTCGACAACACTGCTTTTAAAAAAGAGTTTTCTACTGAGCTTTTTCCAGAAGTCACTTATATTCCACAGACAAAACAAATAGAAGGATTGTTTGGACAAGTAATTTCTGAGTCCTTTAGGGTGGATTTATCCTCTAAACGGAACATTTTTAATCTTATGTGGACTGAAGAACTGAAAGAAAAGATAGAAAAGCTTGACTTGTTAGAAAAATCAGCTGCTTTTGAGTTGAATATTGCAAACTATTTAATGTTGGAAAGCTTTGCGGAATCGATGTTTAGCACATTAATAAAAAATATAAACTTCACATTTAAAAATTTAAGCCAGATTAGGAAACTTTACTTACACAGACTTAGCAATGGTATTGGTGAATTTAAGAATTTCATCACAACACTAAGGCTTTTTCTTGCCCCGGGAGAGGTAAATAATGCAGCGTTCGATAAATATATTTTCTACTCGTTTATCTCAAAACAGCCATATAAAATCGAAGAAGAGCTATTTGTAAATAGTTCAAAAAACGATGCTGGTTTGTTAGTTGCGATAACACATGGAGAAAACTGGGAACTTCGCTTTGAAAAACAAAAGGTCACTGGCAAAATTCTTGTTTCTGGCATACCACCGCATATATTTAATATTTGTGATATCTCTCATCCCTTTGAGCTTGGCTACCATAGAGCCTTTTTTTGTTTAACTCCAGTTTCACCTTTAGAGCCTTCTCCAATGATGGCAGACGAGCTTGTATATGCCAATAAAGATAGGTTCTGCTTTATAAAAAAGCAAAAAAATAAAGGTTTGCATTTTTTTGTCCCCGCTAAAATCTCCGAAAAATTAGATCTTGGCGTACTTGAAGATGTTTTTGATAGTTTGTTTCCGCACGTTATCAACCTGCCGCAGTTTAATGTTTTATCTCATATCTATCCTGTTTATGACAGTTTCAAAAACAAAAAATTTGCAGAAGAAAAGACAGTTTATTTTTTGAAAAATTTTGAATATCCTTTTTTAGGAATTGATGGTGAAATGCTTTACAGAAAAAAACTAAAGGAGACGTTATGGAAAAAGCTCCTTTAGTTTTTGCAGTTTGTTTTCTGCTGTATTCTATTTTTATAAGACCTCATAAGGCTGCTTCTATAATAGCGATGCTATCTATTGGAGTCCTTTTAGGTTATAGAGCCTTTATTTATAAACATTTTCCTGTTATTGGGCTTTTCGAAACTCTTAATTTTTTTGGTTTTGCTATTTTAGTAATAGGTTTTTTTATAAATGCGAAAAAGCCTTTAGAAGAAATGTTAAAAAACGTTTTTGTACTGATATTAATTGGTTTTTCGCTTTTTGCGCAGAGTTCAGCATCTCCATTTTTGCCTGACTCACTCAAAACGGTACTCTTTCCCATTCATGTGGCTTTTTCTTTTATTAGTTATGCCTTTTTTACCCTTGCGTTTATTAATGTCATATCGCAAGGTGATGCAAAAACGGCGATGGAGCTAAACTATTTTGGTTTTGCTGTTTTTACGATTGGTCTTTGGGCTGGCGGAATATGGGCTTTCAAGGCTTGGGGAGCTTATTTTTTGTTTAGTATCAAAGAGATTTTTTCTTTTGTAATCTGGATATACTATGCTGGCCTTATCCACGTAAGGTTTTTTAAGAAAAAGGATGCGGTTATTTATTATGGTACAATTATTGGTTTTATTATTGTAATTTTTACCTATATAGGCATCGGGCTCTTTATGAAAAATACACATTCACTGTGATGTTATTATGAAAAAAATTTTAAAATCACTATTTTTTGATGTTGAATATTCTGGATACGTATTGGGGCTGATATCACTATTTTCAATCATTGGTGCGTTTATAATTTATTTTTACCCCGATGGGTACAATCTGATTTCCTCAAAACCCCTTTTTGAGTGGATGTATTTTAACCAGCGATTTGATACGTTCTGGCTATACCTTATTACACTGCTCTTTGGATATACAGCAATAACAGGATTGATTTGTTTGGCTAAAGACGTGTTTAATTTGAGGTTTTTTCAAGCAGTATTCCATTTAACATTTTTGCTTGTGCTTCTTGCACATCTCATAACAGCTATGTATGGTTTTAGAATTACAGAAGTAATTTTGCCTCAATCGCGACCGGAAACTATTATTACGCCTCCACCATTTAAACATTTAAAAATATTTTTCAGAGATGCGCAATATCAACAGAATGCTTATGGAATATTCACTGACATCAGGGCTGATATTATCTATCTGGATGAAAACAGAGAGAAAGAAGCGGTGCTGTCAATCAATAATCCATTAAAAATATCTGACTTTCATGTTGTTTTGAAAGATATTGGCAACTATTTAGCCGCTGTAAACATAAAAATTTATGATGGGAAGAATGAAGAAATGTTGTCACTGGAAGTTGGAAAAACATTTGTAAAAGATAAGTATAGCATAGATTTTTTAGCCCACGATTCTCAATTCAGCCAGATAAAAGTTAGCTATTATGAAAATGGGAACAAAGAAATACTCTTTTTAACATCAGGGAGCAAACTTAGGTTATCTGATAAGACATACACTGTCAAAGGTTTTTTCCCGGTAGTTGTGCCAGCGATTATTGTTGATGTTACTTACGATCCTTCTTTGATGCTGATTTTTTATGCGTCTACATTGTTTACGGTTGTTTTGTCTGTTGATTTGTTAAGAAGATTTGTCAGGTTTTTTAGCAGGCGTAATTTAAATCCACAAGTGACCAGTTGATATTTTCCAAATCAATGTGTGTTTCTGTCTCTTTAATGCAAATGCCTGACTTAATCGAGTCTTCTGACAGAATTTTTATTTTCAGACCAATTTCAGAAAAATATCTTACATTTGATTTGTTGTGTCCTGCAATGTGTTGATAATCTTTATTGCTGCAGTATAGCGTCAGACTTTTAAGATGAGTGTTTGATAAAATTTGTTTGAGCAGCTCCAGCCATAGAAAAGATATAGCCTTGCCTTTCCAATCGTCATCCGAATAGCTAAAGACAACTTCATCTAATTTTACAAAGCTATCCAACCCTACGCGAATAACTTTGATATTGTTAGCTTTAAATGCATAAAGCCCATAAGCTATTCTTTTTATAATCTCTTCTTTAGATATTGGCGTCCATATTTTGCATCCAAAGTAACATGCTAAAGCCGTATCTTTAAACACAATTAAAGGGTATATTCTTACGAAATCAGGTTTTAATTCACATACTATATCTACAGTGCTTTTAAAAGAGTTAAAGGTTTCAAAAGGAAGCCCTGTCATGATTTGGTGGCAAACGCTATACCCTGATAACTTAAGAAGTGAAGTGGCCTCTTTAACTATTTGAACGCTATATCTTCTACCGATAAGCCTTAAAAGATTATTATCCAGTGACTGGATGCCCAATTCAACTGTATCCACAATTCCCTTAATCATTTCGAGTTTTTCTGAATTAATACTGTCAGGTGTGGTTGAAACTCTGATAGTATTGGCTTTGCCTTGATTTTTAAGTTCTTTAGCCTGTTTTAGTAAAAGATTTAGTCTGGCGTCAGGTAAGTTTAAAAATGTCCCACCATAAAAGGCGAATTCTACATCAACATTTTCATCTTTCTTGAGTGTGCTTGTATATCTTGTTAATGTATCTTTAATCGTCTCTGTTTTTTGATGACCGACAAATTTAAGTTGATTGCAGTAAATGCAATGGTTTTGGCATCCCTGCATAGATATAAAAAAAGGCACGATAATCTTTTTATTGCTCTTCATCTGATAATATCATACAGCCAAGCTTAGCCGCCTGTTGCTCTGCCATTTTTTTGCTTTTCCCGAAGCCTTGAGCTATCTTCTTTTTTCCGATGTAAAGTTCTATAAAAAACTGTTTTTTGTGTGGTTCTCCTTCTTCTTTAGATACAACATAAACTGGAGTGCCAAGTTTTTTTTGTTGAACAATCTCCTGAAACATCGATTTGTAATCCTTCATCTCTTTTCCTGATTCATAAAACAACACATAGTTTTTGTAAAACCATCGTAGGACAAAATCATAGCCTTTCTCTAAATACATAGCACCGATAAATGCCTCAAAAACATCCGCTAAAATCGATGGTTTACTGCGACCTTCGTCCTGCTCTTCTCCTTTGCCTAAAAGTATATATTTTTTAAGACCTAATTTTTCACAAACAGAAGAGAGCACCTCTTTTCTCACCAGACTTATTCTTTTTTTTGTAAGATATCCTTCTGACATGACAACATTTTCAAAAAAGATAGTATGAGAAACAACAAGGCTAAGGACTGCATCGCCAAGAAATTCTAATCGCTGATAATTTTTTTTGCCGTTGTAGGATGGGTGAATGAAGGCTTGCTTATATAGCTCAAGATTGCTGACTTTTTCTCCAGCGACACCTTCAATAAAATTAACAAACTCTTCGTCTAACATTTTTTTATTGTAATATTCCTTTTTTTTAGCTAATTTAATATTAATGAAAAAGCTATTTTTAATTTTCTACATAGTCCTTTTTGTTTTACTATTTCTTGCCGCTAACATGATTTATGGTAGCGGTGGTATTTATTTTTTTAAAAATCTATTGTTCTCTTTAGCTGCTGTCGCAATAGCTTATTTCATTCATAATTATAGCATCAATGAAGATGAGAAAGAAACATTAATGCTTGTAGAGAGTGAAAGATCAAATATTTCTAAAGGTTTCGTAAGCGACGAAAATCCATTTAAACCCATCATTGAGCCTCTTATGGGCTGCGTAATGTCAGTTAGAGATATAGAAAAGAAGATTAGAGAGTATTCTGTTCAGATTTTTCAGGGGTTGAGTAAGATTACTGCATCCAACAAAGATGAACAGGACGCAATAAATGGTATTGCAAAAAATATCGAAAACATTAATTTGAGTTTGCGTCATTTTACTGAAAAGATAGAGGTTTTAAGTGCGTCAATAGAAGAAAGTTCTTCTTCTACCCTTGAATTGGGGGCAAGTATCGAAGAGGTTAGCGAAAGTGTGTCAAAACTGTTTAATTATGTAGATGAAACTTCCACTGCAATTTTCGAATTGACGGCCATTTCCAAGCAGCTTTCCCAGAATTTAGAGAATTTAAAAAAGGTTACAGAAGATACAAATTCAGCAATGTCTGAGATGGAGGCTTCTATCAAAGAAGTAGAAGTTAAGGCTTTGGAATCGGCTAAGTTTACGGAAGACATGGAACGCGATGCACAGTTAGGAAAAGAAGCGATTAATGCTACTGAAAATAGCATGAATAAGATTAAAGAATCAAATAGCCTTTCTTACGCAGCATTAAATGAACTCTCCAAAGATATAAAATCGGTTAGTAAGATATTAAAGGTGATAGAAGATATTGCAGAAGAGACAGCCTTATTGGCACTTAATGCAGCGATAATAGCGGCTCAATCAGGGGAACAGGGCAAATCGTTTGCCGTAGTTGCTGAGGAGATAAAGGAGTTAGCTGAAAGAACTGGGGTTTCTACAAAAGAAATAACAACGATTATACAAAATATTCTCGTTAAGAGTGACAAGGCAAGTTCTGCCATAAATCAGAGCACAAAGATTATTCAAGAGGGTGTTGAACTTACATCACAGACAGGAGAAATCTTTAAAAAGATACTTGCCTCAATAGAGATGGCTGACGAGAGGGTGAGGGAGATTGCAAAAGCAAACATCGAACAGTCTAAAGGCATTTCTCATATTGCAAAATCAACATTGCAGATAAATCAGATGGTCGCTGATTTTACACGTGCTATGATGGAGCAGAGAAGGGGGGCTGAACAGATAATAATAGCAACAGAAAAGGTGAAAGAGATTGCAAACTTCTCAAAAAATTCCACAGCTGAGCAGGCAAAAACCAGCAAACAGATTGGCAAGTTAGTTGTTGAAATAAATGATATGAGTAAATATTTCAAAGAACAGATAATGAAATTTCGTAATGATTTTGAAGAACTATCTAAAAGGATTGTTATTATCAGACCAAACTCAGAAAATATAAACATTGCTTTAGAAGAACTCAGCTTATCTTTAAAAGGCATAGAATCAGAACTTAATAATCTCAACAAAATAAGAAAAGGGGTTAATGGCTCTAACTCTTAATGCTATTTACCTGGAACTTCTGCATCATTTTGGAAAACAAAATTGGTGGCCAGCTGAGACACCCTTTGAGGTGATGGTTGGTGCCATCCTGACTCAGAATACATCATGGAAAAATGTTGAAAAATCTATAAATATTCTGAAGGAAAACAGACTACTTTCTCCAGAACGTTTAATTGCGTTGTCTGAGAGTGAACTGGCAAAATATATCAAATCTTCCGGCTTTTATAACCTTAAAGCAAAGCGGCTTAAGAATTTTTTATTTTTTTTCCAAACATACAGCTTTAGTTTAGATAAGCTTATAAACG
Organism: Deltaproteobacteria bacterium; assembly: GCA_037442505.1. Lineage (GTDB taxonomy): Bacteria > CALINM01 > CALINM01 > CALINM01 > CALINM01 > JBBIPZ01. Next base: position 13,003 of record JBBIPZ010000032.1, read on the forward strand.
AGCCTGACCTCAGAGAAAAACTTTTAAACATTAAAGGGATTGGCAAAGAGACCGCTGACAGTATAATCCTTTATGCAATTGGAAAGCCTACTTTTGTTGTGGATGCATATACAAAAAGGATTTTTTATAGACTCGGTTTTTTAAATTCAGAAGACGCAAGTTATGAAACTGTTAAAGCTCTATTTCATTCTTCACTGCCCATGGATAGTAAAATCTTCAATGAATATCACGCACTTATTGTAGAACTGGCAAAGAACTATTGTAAGAAAAATCCTGTATGCAAAGGATGTCCAGTTATGCAAGCTTGTAATTATAAAAAGGGTAAAGATACAGTGCAAATTAAAAATATCGAATTTTCAGGAGTGTAAGGTGAGTGATGAAATTATCGATTTGAGTGAAAATGATTCCGGTTGGGGCGTGAAAAAAACAAAAAAGCCATTTCCATATCTAAATGTGGTGCTTTTTTTAATTACACTTTTTACAACTACTTTTGCTGGTTCTCTTTTTTCAGGAAAAGAGCCTAAAAGTTTGGCTGACTTATCATCAGGACTACCATTCTCGTTATCACTGCTTACAATACTTCTGTTTCACGAGTTTGGACATTATCTTATGTCAAGGAAATATAACGTAGAGGCAACACTGCCATATTTTATTCCCGCACCATCGTTCATTGGTACGTTTGGAGCGATAATCAAAATGAAGTCCACCGTAAGAAGTAAGAAAGCATTGATAAATATTGGAGCTACTGGACCTTTAGCAGGATTTTTTATAGCCATACCTTTCTTGTTTTATGGGTTATTAAACTCCAAAATGACACAGATTAAAGGCGAAGCAATGTTTCTTGGTGACTCGATAATAATGAAGCTGGCTACTTACATCGTTTGGGGTAACATTCCTGAAGGTTACGATATAGTTTTACACCCGGTAGCTTTTGCTGCATGGATTGGAATGTTTGTTACGGCAATGAATCTTATTCCTGTTGGACAGCTTGACGGTGGACATATTATTTATGCTATGTTTACAAAAAACTTTAAAAAGATAACCTTTATTTCACTCCTGATTTTGTTGATACTTGGACTGTCTAAATGGGAAGGGTGGCTTATCTGGTCTTTTCTACTCTTCATATTAGGAAAAAACCACCCACCTGTGGAAGATGTTTTCGAGGATCTTCCGTTGCGAGAAAAGGTGATAGGGTATCTATCAATAGTTGTTTTCTTGTTAACCTTTATTCCCACGCCATTTAAAAGTGTATGATTTTATTTGTCAAATTGGAGAATTTTATATTCTGCCGCCAACAGTAAGTCTTGGGATACGTATTGTTGGTTGTCCATCACCGACTGGGACGCCCTGACCTTCTTTACCACATGTTCCGATTGCTGTGCCAAAATCATTAGCAACTCCATCTATTTCCAGTAATATTTGAGGACCATTTCCCATAATGCTTAAATTTTTTAAAGGATACACAATCTCACCTTTTTCGATCCAGTATCCTTCCAGAATTTCAAAAATAAAATCGCCTGTTAAGGTATTAACCTGCCCACCGCCCATTTTTTTAACAAAAACGCCTCGATCAATGGAGCTTAGCAAGGAAGAAACGTCATCACTATCAGGCATTATAAACGTGTTTGTCATTCTTGGGTAAGGCTTAAAAGCATAAGTCTGTCTTCTACCATTGCCCGTGCTTTTTGTATTATGTTTCAATGCATAAAAATTGTCATAAAGATAATTTTTTAGAATGCCATTTTCAATCAAAACTGTTTTATTTGATGTATTGCCTTCGTCATCCATAAAAAAACTGCCATACCCATTTGGATAAGTGCCGTCATCTATAACTGTTACAAGTTTTGATGCGACTTGATCCCCGAGTCGGTTACAATATATGGAAACACCTTTGTCTATCAAATCTGCCTCGAGCCCATGTCCCACAGCCTCGTGAATAAGAGTTCCACCAGCTTCAGAAGAAAGGATACACGGGAAAATTCCAGCAGGGGCTGACTTTGCGGTTTTTAAAACGTTTGCTCTGTAAATGCAGGTACGAAGTAATTTATTAATCTCATCCTCAGAAATTTCTTTAAAAGTATATCCTATAGTTTCATAAACAGTAAATTTTTCATTATCATAGCCAATAGTAAGATGAATAGCGAAGCGTTCGCCAAGTATATCAGAATTTGATGATGTCCCCAAAGTGTTTGTAACGGTGTAGCTCTTGCTGTATCTTAGAAATGATATCTTTGCGTTAAGAACTTCAGGTAATTCGCCGAGCAGTGTATTATAAACGTAGTTAGATATCTTAAGGTAATCTTGAAAAGAGCGGGAGGGAGTAAACTCATTGCAAAATTTTTTCTCATAAAAAAAATCTTTTTTATTATCGGCGATTTGTTTGTCAAGAAGGCTTAAATGTTTTGATAAAAGCCTTTCTTCATCTTCAAAATTTGATGCGGTAAAAAATACGTCATTATGTTTAAATGATCTTAAAGAACAGCCCCAATCTGACGTTTCGACACACTTTTCAATCTTTCCAGAGTCATTTTCCAACGCACAGACGGTAACCTTTTCTTCATAAACTTCAGAAAAGTCAGCAGATTTAGAAATACTGTTCAAAACTGAAAAGTGGTCTATTTTATTCATATTCAATCACGTCAATAATGTCAAAATTAATATTATTACGTATTAATTGCAAAAGTTCTTTCATTTCCTCATTATAATAAGGCGAAACGGCCAATTCAATTATAGGTTTAGTCTTATCAATGGTTCTAACAAAACCGTACCTTTCTGTAGCTTCAAGAATAGCGCAGAAAAACATAATATCCTTTTTGTCCATCGTTAAGTGATAAATCATTTAAATTTACATTATAACACTTTTTTCAACTTTTTAAACCCCCAATATCAATATAGAATATAGGGGACAGGTCAATTATTTACATTTACATTTATGTTAATGTTAATTTATCTGGACGCCATCCAAATTCACTTAAACAAACTTCGGGCAATATAAGGGACAGGTCCATTATTTACAATTACAAATTTTATTTAAACAAAGCAGGTAATTCCTGGGCTTTTGG
>JBBIPZ010000033.1:0-14750 GCA_037442505.1 Deltaproteobacteria bacterium
AATGTGTTGGCGGCGTAGCTCAGGTGGTTAGAGCATGCGGCTCATATCCGCAGTGTCCGGGGTTCGAATCCCTGCGCCGCCACTTAGTTTTAGTTCTAAGTTTTATCTCTCTATCTTTTTTTCCGATTGTCTACGACCCTGATTGCCTTTCCAATTGTTCTTTCTAATGTGTTAGGCTTGTGTAAATGAATTTTCGGAGAGAGGCTTAATACCGCAAGTAAACGCATACTGATTTCTTTTAAAAGCGCATTTTTTTTCTCGTTTGAATTGAGTAAATCTTCTTTAACTTCAACATGAACAGCTATCTCGTCTAATCTATTTTTAGTAGTTAGTTCTATCTGATAAAAAGGGAGTAATCCTTTTATCTTTAAAAGCACATCTTCGATTTGAGATGGAAAAACATTCACACCTTTAATTATCAACATATCGTCACTTCTACCTTTTACCTTATGCATTCTTAAGTGGGTTCTCCCACACTGACAGGGCTCAGGATTAAGCGTTGTCAAATCTCTTGTTCTATATCTTAATATCGGCAATGCTTCTTTGGTTAATGTTGTGATTACAAGTTCTCCACTCTCACCATAAGGCAAAACCTCACCTGTATCTGGATTTATAATTTCTGCAATAAAATGATCTTCTGCAATATGAAGGCCGCATTTATAAAGACATTCACCCGCAAATCCAGGCCCAATGATCTCTGAAAGTCCATAATTATCAGTAGCAATAATGTTCATTTCTCTCTCTATTTCTTGCCTCATACTATCTGACCACGGCTCCGCACCAAAAAAACCCAATTTCAAAGATGTCTTTTTAATATCTACCCCTAATTGTTTGGATGCGTCTAATATCTGCAATGCATAGGAAGGAGTACATATTAATGCAGTGGTTCCGAAATTTTTTATAATATCAACCTGACGAGCAGTATTTCCAGAAGATATTGGTATGACTGTTGCGCCAACCCGTTCTGCTCCATAATGCATACCAAAAGCACCAGTAAATAATCCATATCCAAAAGATATCTGAGCTATATCTTCACTTGTAAGCCCTCCTGCACTAAGCACTCTCGCCGTCAAGCTTGACCATGTTTTTAGATCATTTTTTGTGTAACCAACTACTGTAGGTATACCTGTTGTGCCAGATGATGCATGTACTCTAACAACTTTTTTTAAAGGTTCTGCAAAGAGCTTGTATGGAAAATTTTTTCTTAAATCGTCTTTTGTCGTAAAAGGCAGTTTTGATATATCAGAAAGTTTCTTAATATCCGAAGGTTTTATCCTGTGCTTCTTTAATAATTCTGAATAAAAGGGAACTTTTTCAAAAAGCTTTGCTACTATATATTTTAACCTTTCTAACTGCAGCTTTTTGATGTTGTGTCTCGTTTCACACTCAATTTTTTTGTTAAAGTAATTTATTCTCAAAATTATCCCCTTTCTAAAAATTTTAGTCCATTTTATCATTTAATCTAAAAATGTCAATAATTTGTAGATTCGATTATTTTTTGTTAAATTTAATCTCTGTTACGGAAAGTATTGTTATGTTGTTTAATGATATTTCGCACTCTTGAAAGCGCTCCTATGAATGCTAATGTGAGATATTCTTTTCTTTACGCTCAGGACGACTGAGGCAAAAGGCTAAGAATGATTAATGAAGATAATAAAAAATGACTAAACTCTGCATAAACGGCTATTTTATGTTACACATAATTTGTACTTTTGTGATTGTTTATTAGCAAATTTTATTTTAAAATTTATCTATGGAGTTTGTGAATTTTCTTCATGGTTTATTTTTAAATTTTCCTACTACTATTGAAACTTTTATTGAAAATCCCTACCCTGTAATTTTAACCGCTTTCTTGTTAATTTTGATTCTCAAAGGCAAATTTGGATTTATTTTCTATTTTCTGATTTCTCTGTTTATTTTTATAGCTGGACTTTTTTATGGTGTAGTCAATCCTGTTTATTCTGAGATTGTTGGAATATTAGTCTTTGCATCTTGCAGCTTAGTTTCTATCGGTCTAATTTTGTTTAAATTGTTAGTTAAACACAATTGAGAGAAGGTAATATGAAAATTAAGAAATGGGATATTATTTTTGTTGTCATCGCTTTGGCAGTTATTATTTTCTTTTCTTTAGCGCCCAAACAAACCACTCCAAGAGTTCCGTTTGATGATACGCATAAAGAGTTGAAAGACGAAAAGAAATGCATAGATTGTCACGGTGCGGGGACACAAATGCCATTACCAGAAAAGCATCCAAATAAAGAACGCTGCTTATTATGCCACAAAAGGAGATAGTAACTTAGAGTTTCTGAATATTATCCCAGATACGAACAAGCTCTTGCCTGAGTTTCTCAGATAGATCATATGCAGATATACCCATTTTATCAGAAGTTATAATCTTTTCATCATACGGTAGATAACCAAGAATTTTGAAGTCGTTTAATTCGTTCTCTATTAATATCTTGTCTTCTTCGCTCCGTATTTTGTTGCCTACAATCCAGACATCGTTGATTTTTAGATCATTTGCAAGCTGCTTTATCTGGCGAGCAGTCTGGAAGCTGCGTAAACCCGGCTCTACTACTACTATAAATTTATTCACATAACCCGTTGTACCTCTACCTAAATGCTCTAACCCAGCCTCCATATCAACAATAACAACCTCATCACGAGCAACAAAAAGGTGACGTAAAAGTGCTCTCAATAAAGCGTTTTCAGGACAAAAACAGCCAGAACCAGCAGTATTAAGTGTGCCAAGCAACATCATTTTTACGCCTTTATAGTCAATACTGTATTTTTCTGGTAAATCATCCACCTTGGGATTTAATACAAACATATTCCCATAACTGCCTGGTTTTGCCCCAGTCCGTTCTGAGATCAGCTCTTTCATTTCAGAAATCGGTGTTATGTTTGAAGAGATTTCTTTTGGCACACCAATAGCTGAAGCTAAATTTGCATCAGGATCAGCATCTATTGCAAGCACTTTATAACCATTGTCTGCAAGATACCTTGCAAGTGTGCCTGCTAATGTTGTCTTTCCTACTCCACCTTTGCCTGAAATCGCTATTTTCATAACTATCCCTTCTTTAAAAATGAGGGAGAGGATACACTTTATCCTATCCCTCTCTTCAATATTTATGCTACAGACTCTTCTTTGTCTTTTGCATCTATAGGCTCGAAATCAATGCTTTTGTAAATTTCAAGTCCGGTCCCTGCAGGAATTAATCTACCAACAATAACGTTCTCTTTTAAACCATGTAAGTAATCAATTTTACCTTCGATAGAAGCCTGTGTAAGCACCTTAGTTGTTTCCTGAAACGAAGCAGCAGAGATAAAACTTTCGGTGCTCAAAGCTGCTTTTGTGATACCATAAAACTGAGGTTCTGCGATAGGCGGCTTTTTCCTTTGCTCTCTCAATTTGATGCTTTCTTCCTCATAAATATACTTATCAATTATTTCGCCTTCAAGGAATTGTGAATCTCCAGGCGACTTTATCTTAACCTTTCTCAACATCTGTTTAACAATAATTTCAAAGTGTTTGTCGTTTATTTTAACACCTTGCAGTCTATAAACATTTTGAATCTCATCTACCAAAAATTTAGCCAATACCTTTTCACCTAAAACTCTCAGGATATCGTGTGGATTGGGTGAACCTTCAATAATCTTTTCACCGGCCTTTATCAACTCACCTTCTCTAACTATAATGTATTTTCCCTTAGGTATGATATACTCTTTTGGCTCTCCAACCTCTGGCGTGATAACAACTTTTCTTTTTCCTTTACTATCTTTACCAAAAGATACACGTCCGTCAATCTCAGAAATGATCGCATATTTCTTCGGTTTTCTTGCTTCAAACAGTTCAGCAACTCTTGGAAGTCCACCTGTAATATCGTGCTGTTTAGAAATTTCTCTCGGGAACCTTGCTATAACATCTCCCGGCTCAACCTCTTGCCCTTCTATGACTGTAATCATAGACTCTACAGGCAGATAGTATCTTGCTTCCATGCTTGAATCACTAATTTTTTTAGTTTTGCCTGATTTGTCTTTGATAGATATTCTTGGTCTTAAATGCTGCTCTTTGTGGTCAAGTATTATCTTCTGAGACATTCCTGTTACTTCGTCTACCTGTTCTTTTACTGTAACACCATCAATAATATCGCCAAATTTAACAACGCCACCAACTTCAGCAATTATAGGTATGAAGTAAGGATCCCAGTCTGCAACCAATTGGCCAGCTTTCACAGTATCACCATCATTAACAACTAATTTTGTTCCATACAATATAGGATACTTCTCTCGCTCTCTGCCAAATTTATCCAGCAATACCAATTCACCATGTCTATTTGTAACAACATTATGACCATCACGACCTTTAACAGTAATAATATTTACAAACTTTATAACTCCATCATTTCTCACTTCGAGTGTGTTCTTTTCAGCCTTTGTACCTGCAGTGCCGCCCAGATGGAACGTTCTCATTGTCAACTGTGTGCCAGGTTCACCAATTGATTGAGCAGCAATGATACCAACAGCTTCACCTATATTCACTAAATGTCCTCTTGCCAGGTCTCTACCATAGCATTTTATACACAGACCTTTTTTTGCTCTGCATGTAAGTGGTGAACGCACTTTGACCCTATCAATACCAGCTATATCAATTCTTTGTGATATGCTTTCTGTAATCTCTTCTCCAGCTTTCACAATAAGTTCACCCGTAACGGCATCATATACATCTTCAGCCGCCACCCTACCCAACACTCTTTCTGAAATTCTTTCTTCAATTTCACCTGCAGAGTTGATTAGATGTGTAACCTCAATAAAATCAATCGTTCCGCAATCTTCTTGTGTGATAGTTACATCTTGTGACACATCTACAAGCCTTCTTGTCAAATATCCAGCGTTTGCTGTTTTTAGAGCTGTATCTGCTAAACCTTTTCTTGCACCATGCGTTGATATAAAGTATTGTAAAACACTTAACCCCTCTTTGAAGTTAGCGGTAATTGGTGTTTCTATAATCTGCCCAGAAGGTTTAGCCATCAACCCTCTCATTCCTGCAAGCTGAACTATCTGCTGAGTACTACCACGAGCTCCAGAGTCCGCCATGATATAAATCGGGTTAAAACTTTCTGTTTGAACTTTTTTGTTATCCCTTTCAATAACTTCAACCTTAAGCTCGTTCATCATCTCTTTTTTTATCTTTTCTGTAATCGTCTGCCAGAGGTCAACCTTTTTATTATATTTCTCCCCTGCAGTGATATGACCTTGTGCATATTGGGCATCAATCTCCCTATCCTTCTTTAGCCCATCTTCAATAATCTTGTCCTTTTTTGAAGGGATAACAAGGTGATCAACGCATATTGATATACCAGCACGCTTTGCCATCTTGAATCCAAGGTCTTTCAGTCTGTCAGCAACTAAAACTGTCGCCTTTTGGCCACAATGTCTGTAACAATAATCAATAATATTATTCAACTCTTTCTTGTTCAGCACTTTATTAACAACGCTAAATTCCACATTTTTTGGCATTATTTCATAAACCAAACACCGTCCAACAGTAGTATCAATAAGCTCCCCATTTATTCTAATCTTAATCTTTGCATGTAAATCAAGCTCTCCAGATTCATAAGCTATCCTGACTTCATCTAAATTTGAAAATACTTTTCCTTCCCCTTTTACCAAAGGCCTTTCTCTCGTCATGTAATACAATCCCAGAACTATATCCTGCGTTGGACCAATGATGGGTTTACCATTAGCTGGTGAAAGGATATTGTTGGTGGACATCATCAAGCAACGTGCCTCTGTTTGTGCTTCTATAGACAAAGGAACATGCACCGCCATCTGGTCGCCATCAAAGTCTGCGTTAAAAGCAGTACAAACAAGAGGATGTAGCTGAATGGCCTTTCCCTCAATAAGAATAGGCTCAAAAGCCTGTATTCCAAGCCTATGCAGCGTTGGTGCTCTGTTTAAAAGAACGGGATGTTCTGTTGTCACCTCTTCTAATGCATCCCACACTTCTGGACTCTGACGCTCAACAACCTTTCTTATCGCCTTAAGTGTAGAAGCAATTCCTTTCTTTTCTAACTTCCAGAAAATAAATGGTTTGAAAAGCTCTAAAGCCATAATTTTAGGCAAACCACACTGATGCATTCTAAGATGCGGGCCCACAACGATAACCGATCTACCAGAGTAGTCAACTCTTTTACCTAAAAGGTTGTGACGAAATCTCCCCTGTTTTCCCCTTATCATATCGCTGAGTGACTTTAGTGGACGTTTGTGACTACCAAGCGCAGCTCTGCCTCTTTTACCATTATCAAAAAGGGCGTCTACAGCTTCCTGCAACATCCTTTTTTCGTTACGTAGAATGATTTCTGGGGCACCCAACTCTATCAATTTCTTAAGTCTGTTATTTCTATTTATAACCCTTCTGTACAGATCATTCAAATCTGAAGAACCAAACCTTCCTCCATCGAGCTGAACAAGAGGCCTTAAATCTGGTGGCAAAACAGGCAACACGTCTAAAATCATCCATTCAGGCCTGTTTCCGGATCTAATGAATGCATCAACTATTTTAAGTCTGTTGACAAGTTTTTTCTTTTTAACATCAGAGATAGCTTCCTCAAGCTCTTTTGTAAGGGATTCAGAAAGAGCCTTAAGGTCAACGCTCTTTAGCAGTTCTTTGATAGCTTCTGCGCCCATCTTTGCCTCAAAGTTACCTTCTCCATACTTTTCAACAGCTTGACGATACTGCTCTTCTGTCAAAACTTCTCCCTTTAGAAGTTCAGTTTTCTTGGGATCTAATACAACGTAAGCTTCGAAATAAAGTATTTTTTCGAGCTGTTTTAACTGTAAATCAAGCAAAACGCCGATCCTTGACGGGAGACTTCTTAAAAACCATATATGGGCAACCGGCGCAGCTAATTCTATGTGTCCCATCCTTTCACGTCTTACTTTGGAATGAATTACCTCGACACCGCACTTTTCGCAGGTGATATTTCTATGCTTCATTCTTTTGTATTTTCCGCAGTTACACTCATAGTCTTTAACAGGACCAAAAATTTTAGCGCAAAATAATCCATCCCTTTCTGGCTTAAAAGTTCTGTAATTGATTGTTTCTGGTTTTTTAACCTCACCGTGAGACCACTCTCTTATTCTTTCTGGGGAGGCAATGGATATCTTAATTGCATTAAAATCTTTGGTGTCTTCAGTCTTTGTGTAAAAGTTATATATGGTATCCAAAATAATACCTCCTGTTTTTAGTTTTCTTTTTCAATTTTAAGAAGCTCTACATCGAGAGCAAGGCTTCTTAACTCTTTAAGCAACACGTTAAAAGACTCTGGAATGTTGGGATCTGGAATTACATCGCCTTTAACTATTGCTTCATAGACTTTAGCTCTACCAGGTTTATCATCGGACTTAACTGTTAAAAACTCCTGTAATGTGTATGCAGCACCATAAGCCTCCAACGCCCATACTTCCATTTCTCCTAACCTCTGTCCACCAAAGTGAGCCTTACCACCTAATGGCTGTTGTGTTACAAGTGAGTAAGGTCCTGTTGAACGAGCATGCACTTTGTCATCTACAAGATGATGTAATTTGAGCATGTACATCACGCCAACAGTGGTATGCTGATGGAATGGTTCTCCGGTTTTACCATCATATAACTGAACCTGTCCACTTTCAGGAAGCCCGGCGGCTTTTAGCAGCTCTTTTATTTCAAAATCTGATGCACCTTCAAATACCGGAGTTGCGACAAACAAGCCTTTTTTCGCAATTTCTCTGGCTAACTTCATAATTTCTTCATCATCGTAACTATCAAGGAGCTCATCTACTCTTTTGGATTTATATAGTTTTTTAAGCTCGCTCCTTACTACCTTCGGTGCAGCATCAAGCACATCTTTAATTTTCTTGCCTAACTCTTTAGCAGCCCAACCCAAATGAGTCTCCAGAATTTGTCCGACATTCATACGGGAGGGAACTCCCAATGGATTTAAAACCATATCAACTGGTGTTCCATCTTTTAAAAATGGCATATCTTCTTGTGGCACAATCACTGACACAACACCCTTATTACCATGACGCCCAGCCATCTTATCTCCAGGGGACAATTTCCTCTTTATTGCAATGTAAACCTTTACCTGCTTCTGAACGCCCGGTGGCAATTCATCACCTTTTTTGAGCCTGTTTATTTTCTCTTTGAAAACCATCTCTATAAGCTCAAGGTCTTCCTTCATTTTGTCAAACGCAAGCTTGATTCTTTGTTCATAGTCAGCTTTTTGGGCAAGAGAGATGTTTTCCCACTCTTCAAAAGGAATCTTATTCAACACATCTTCAGTAATTTCCTTACCCTTATCAAGAATCACCTTTTGTCTTTCATCAAGAATTTTATTCGCCGTCTTTTTCCCAATAAGCAATTTCTTTATCTTTTTCTGAAACTCTTCTTTGACAGCAAGAATTTCGTCTTCTTTGTCTCTAAAAAGCCTGTCATACTCTTTTTCTTCTATCTCTTTTAAACGGTCCTCTCTTTCAAGCCCCTTTCGAGAAAATATTTTTGTCCCAATAACGACACCTTCCACCCCGGGTGGAACTCTTAGAGATGTATCTTTCATATCGTTGGCTTTTTCACCAAAAATAGCCCTAAGCAGTTTCTCTTCTGGGGAAAGCTGTGTCTCCCCTTTTGGAGTAACTTTACCTACGAGTATATCGCCAGAACATACCTCAGCCCCTACCTTAACAATACCATTTTCGTCAATATTTTTTAAGGCATCATCGCCTACATTAGGAATATCTCTTGTTATCTCTTCTTTCCCAAGCTTGGTATCCCTTGCAGACACTTCAAACTCTTCAATATGAATAGATGTAAACACATCCTCTTTAACAAGGCGTTCGTTGATAACAATTGAATCTTCGAAGTTAAAGCCTTCCCAGGGCATAAAAGCAACAAGAACATTTCTACCCAAAGCAAGCTCCGGTCCATCTGTTGCAAAACCTGAAGCGATAATCTGATCCTTCCTCACATGTTGTCCAATAGAAACAATAGGAACCTGATTAATGCAGGTATTCTGGTTAGTTTTTCTGAACTTTATAAGATTGTATATATCAACTTTTGTAGAGGTTTTAGAACTGCCTTCATCCACCGTTGGCCTAATTACGATTCGAGTTGCATCCAAACTTTCTACAACACCACCTCTTCTCGCCTTGATTACTGCGCCAGAATCCCTCGCTACAATATACTCTATTCCTGTGCCTACAAGAGGAGCCTCTGGCCTTACAAGGGGAACAGCCTGTCTCTGCATGTTTGAACCCATGAGTGCTCTGTTGGCATCGTCGTGTTCAAGAAAAGGAATAAGTGCCGCAGCAACACTCACAACCTGTTTTGGAGAGACGTCCATGTAGCTAATTTCTTCAGGCTTTTTGGTAACAAACTCTCCACCCAACCTCGCTAACACAAGTTCGTCAAGAAATCTGCCATTTTCATCCAATCTTGCATTTGCCTGTGCTATAACATGCTTTTCTTCTTCAAGAGCGGAAAGGTATTTAACTTCATCCGTAGCAATGCTGTCTCTAACAATCCTGTAAGGAGATTCTATAAATCCATACTCATTAATACTCGCATACGTACTTAAAGATGTAATCAATCCAATGTTAGGACCTTCTGGAGTTTCAATAGGACAGATTCTACCATAGTGTGTTGGATGAACATCTCGAACTTCAAACCCTGCCCTCTCCCTTGAAAGTCCTCCTGGACCTAATGCACTTAGCCTTCTTTTATGGGTAACTTCAGAAAGTGGGTTTGTTTGATCCATAAACTGTGACAACTGGCTGCTACCAAAAAACTCTTTTAAAACGCCCAATACCTGTTTTGGATTAATAATATCCTGTGGAGTAGCAATATCCATATCCAACTGCCCACTCATGCGCTCTTTTACCTGTTTCTCCATTCTGACAAGTCCCATGCGGAACTGATTCTCAACTAATTCGCCAACTGTCCTAACCCTTCTGTTACCCAGATGGTCTATATCATCGGGAGTACCTTTTCCAGTTTTTAAATTAATTAATATTTCAACAAGTTTGATTATATCATCCTTCTTCAACGTGCAATCGTCCAGCGGCACATCCTGCTTAAATTTGTAGTTTAATTTTAATCTACCAACTGGAGACAAATCATATTTATCAGCTTCAAAGAAAAGTCCATTAAAATATTCTGTTGCTACCGCCAATGTCGCTGGCTCGTTTGGTCTCATTTTCCTGTATATTTCTATCAGAGCTTCCTTTTGCCCCTTTATCTTGGCATCAGCAAGCAGGGTCTCTCTTATACATGATGAAACGTTATAGCCATCGATAAAGATTAAGTCAAATTCTGTCACGCCCTTCGAAATAATTTTATCAAGTAAAGCTTCTGTCATTTCCTCATTGCAATTACATACTTCTTCACCTTCACTGGTATAAATTGGCTTTGCTACGATTCTGCCAATTATGTCATCCTTAGTTATCTCTATTTCGTGTATAGATGCATTTAAAAGTTTTTTGATATTTCCTCTCGAAAACTTAACACCCTTTTTTACTAAAACATCACCTTTAGGTCCCACTATATCACAGCTTGCCCTTTGCCCATCAAGTACTTCCGGGACAACTAATTTATAAAATTTACCGTTTTTTATAAAAGTCTTCTCTGGTTTATAGAAAGTGTTCAAAATATTTTCTGTAGTAAGTCCCAATGCTTTAAGAAAAGTTGTTATGTAAAACTTCTTTTTTCTGTCTATGCGAACATAAAGAATGTCCTTCTGGTCAAATTCAAAATCTAACCAGGAACCTCTTATGGGAATAATCCTTGCTGTAAACTGTCTCTTTCCAGTAAGAGAGTTTTTCTGGCTTTCTTCCTCAAAAAACACACCAGGTGAACGCTGTAACTGATTTACAATAACCCTTTCAGTGCCACTGATAATAAAAGTTCCATTTTCAGTCATCAGTGGTATATCGCCAAAATACATGAAATCCTCTTTAAATGTTACAACATCACCAAGTTTACCTTCGCTATCTTCAGCACGCGTTAAAAGTCTAACCTTAATCTTTAGAGGCGCAGAATATGTCAAACCTTTAGTCCTTGCTTCATCCTCAGTGTACTTCGGTTCACCAATAACATAATCGACAAACTCAATAGTGTATTTACCTGTGTAATCTGTAATAGGAAAAACGCTCTGGAATACACCCAGAAGACCTTTTTTTCTGGGCGAATCAGACGTATCTCGTGCGAGAAAATTTTCATAAGACCTTTTTTGAATATCAAGCAGATATGGAACATCAAGGGTCTGTTTAATTTTACCAAAATCTTTTCTGATTCTTCCGAAGAAAGAATTTTCTTTCATAGATTATAATACTCCTTTGTTTTTTTGGAGAGATAATTTTTGATGAAAAAAGTGATTTTTTTCATGATATTTTTTGTAAAAAAGGAAAAGGGAGGATATCCCTCCCCAGTGTATTTATTTTACTTCTGCCTTTGCTCCGACTTCTTCTAACTTTTTCTTTCCTGCCATTGCTTCATCTTTCGAAACGGCTTGTTTTACTGGCTTTGGAGCACCTTCAACAAGTTCCTTAGCCTCTTTGAGTCCTAAGTTTGTTAACTCTCTAACAACCTTAATTACCTTAATCTTGTCAGCGCCAGCTTCTGTTAAAATAAGATCAAACTCTGTCTTCTCTTCTTCCTGTGCTGCTGGAGCTGCACCTGCTGGACCAGCTGCTACTGCTGCAACTGCAACTGGTGCAGCTGCTGAAACACCAAACTTCTCTTCTAACTCTTTTACAAGCTCAGCTAACTCAAGAACTGTCATGTTCTCAATAAACTTTATTACATCTTCTTTTGTGATTGACATTAAACTGCCTCCTTTTGATTTTTATAAATGTTAGTTAGTTTTTTTATCTTTTATTGCATTTAAAACATTCAATAGGCTTCTTGGAACTCCCGCCAACACATTAACAATTCCTGACGTTGGGGATTTGAAGCTGCCAAGCATCTTTGCAAGTAACTCGTTGCGTGATGGTAAATTTGCAAGGGTATTTAGCTCGGACAGATTGAAAATCCTTCCTCTGATCGAGCCAACTACAAATTCAGCCTTGGGTTGCTCTTTTAAAAAGTTATTAAGAACTTTTGCGGGTGGAACAGGGTCATTATACCCCCATAAAGTAACAGTTGGACCAGCAAGATACTCTTTTATAGAAGCATATTCCGTTCCCTCAATCGCTATTTTTGATAGCGTATTTTTGGCAACTTTAACTTCTACGCCAACTTCTTTAAGCTTTCTTCTGAATCCAGTGATATCCGCAACAGTCAGCCCTTTGTTTTTAAAGACAAAGGTAACTTTTGCCTCGCTGTAGCGCTTTTTTAAACTCTCAACAATTTTAGTTTTGTCCAGCTTTTTCAAATCCTCACCTCCCTTCTTTATTTTGTTGACGGGAGGATATCATCCTTAACCCGTCTCGGTAGGCACTTTTAAGTTTTAAACACCTGATTGGTGTACCTACTTTCTTAGACCAGGGTTATTACTTAAACATGGTCCTAAGTGGCAATGTATCTATCTTTATACCAGGTCCCATAGTAGTGCTGATATAACATTTCTTCAGATATACGCCCTTACTTGTAGCTGGTTTTAATTTTATAATGGTTTCGATTAAAGTCTTGAAATTTTCTTTCAATTTTTCTACAGGAAAAGACACTTTTCCGAGGGGTGCGTGAATTATTCCAGCCTTATCCACCTTAAATTCAATCTTTCCTGCCTTTAACTCTTTAACTGCTCTACCTACATCAAAGGTGACAGTACCTACCTTTGGATTCGGCATAAGACCTCTTGGACCTAAAATTTTACCTAACTTACCAACCAACCCCATTATATCAGGTGTTGCCACAGCCTTGTCGAAATCAAACCAACCAGATTGAATCTTTTCAACCAAATCTTCTGCTCCGACATAATCTGCGCCGGCATCTTTAGCCTCTTTTTCTTTTTCACCTTTTGCAAAAACGAGAACTCTCGCAGTTTTACCTGTACCATGAGGCAATACCACAGCTCCTCTAACCATCTGATCGGAATGCTTTGGATCTACACCCAGATTTATAGCAACATCAACAGTTTCGTCAAACTTTGCATACGCAGTTTCTTTCACTAAATCAAAAGCTTCGTCTACAGAATAACTCTTCGTAAAATCAACTTTACTTGCAGCAGAGGCATATTTTTTAGCTACCTTACTCATTACATCTCTCCTTTAATCAACTATTTGTAAGCCCATACTCTTAGCTGTGCCCTCGACGAGCCTGATAGCTGCTTCCATGCTTTCACAGTTTAAATCGGGCAATTTAATTTTAGCAATCTCCTGCACTTGTTCTCTCTTGATTTTTCCTGCTATCTCTTTCTTTGCTTTAGAAGACCCTTTCTCAATTCCAGCATATTTTAATAACAAGGTGGATGTGGGAGGGGTTTTTGTAATAAACGTAAAACTTCTGTCTGCATAGATTGTAATCAAAGCAGGTATTATCATCCCTTCCTGTTTAGCCGTAACAGCATTAAAAGCCTTTACAAACTC
The DNA here is from genome assembly GCA_037442505.1 of Deltaproteobacteria bacterium. Taxonomy (GTDB): domain Bacteria; phylum CALINM01; class CALINM01; order CALINM01; family CALINM01; genus JBBIPZ01. Next base: position 13,564 of record JBBIPZ010000033.1, read on the forward strand.
CATTATGTTTACACCATGCTGACCCAAAGCCGGACCAACTGGTGGAGCAGGAGTAGCTTTGCCTGCTGGTAACTGAATTTTAACTTGCGCAACAACTTTCTTAGCCATCTATATCTCCTAATAATTTAAGTTTTTTCTACCTGATGGAAATCGACTTCCACCGGAGTTGATCTCCCAAATATGCTGACAAAAACCTTTAACCTGCCTCTATCTAAATTAACCTCATCAACCACACCATGGAAGTTTGCAAAAGCTCCATCAATAACCCTAACCGTATCACCCTTAGCAAAATCAACCTTAGGTTTTGGCTTTTTAATACCTTCTTGCATCTGACTAATTATTTTATCCACTTCTTCTTGAGATAGCGGAACTGGCTTTATCCCTCTCTCAGAACCAACAAAACCAGTTACTTTTGGCGTTGATTTGACCAGATGCCAGGTATCGTCATTCAACTCCATCTGGACAATGATATAGCCAGGATAAAACTTCCTTGAACTAAGCCTCTTTCCGCCCTTACCAGATTCGATTACTTTCTCAACAGGAATTATAATATCACCGAAAAAGTTTTCGAGCTTGTTTGCTTTTACTCTTTCTTGAAGCAGTTGTTTTACACGCTGCTCAAAGCCAGAATATGTATGTACTATATACCATTCAAGTGCCATAGACTATCCCACTAACCAGTTAACAATTTTTGCCAAAAAATAATCCACAATACCAAGAAAGAATGCAACAATAACAACAAAAACGATAACGGCGTAAGATGCCTTTATCGATTCCTTCCTTGGTGGCCAGGAAACCTTTTTAAGTTCTGAGTAAGATTCCTCAAAAAACTTCTTAACTTTATTTATGCTTTCAGATACGCCCATACCAATCCTTCGATTTTATTAGCAGGACAGGAGGGATTCGAACCCCCAACCCTCGGTTTTGGAGACCGACGCTCTAGCCGTTCGAGCTACTGTCCTTCTTGCGTTTATTTAGATTCCTTGTGCATAACATGTGTTTTACAAAAAGCACAAAACTTCTTAAGCTCAAGCTTTTCTGAATGCTTCTTTTTGTTTTTTGTTGTTGTATAGTTTTTTCTCTTGCACCCGGTACAAGATAAATGAATTATATCCCTCATTTGTTTATCCCCTACTCAATTACTTCTGTAACAACACCTGCACCTATCGTTCTACCACCTTCACGGA
>JBBIPZ010000034.1:2500-12910 GCA_037442505.1 Deltaproteobacteria bacterium
ACCCCTCAGTTAAGTCTTCCGTTGCATTATATTTAGATAACATCTCCCGTGTAACTACCATAAAGGCATAAAGGCCATTCTTTACCAACTCCATTGTCTGTAGCGCATCCCCAAGCAGTTTCATACGCTCATAAGGAAAGTTTTCATAGATATTTTTTGCTACTTCCCATGGATCAACGCCCATTGTAAGAAGTTCTGCTGCGATTTTAAAGCTCCTTGGAGTGGTTGATGCGTATCGAAACGAGCCCGTATCAACAACTACTGCAGTATAAAGATTTGTAGCAATCTCTCGTGTGAAAGTAATACCTAATTTTTTTAACAAATCATATACTACCTCTCCTGCAGCAGCAGCATTTCTATCCACAAAATTAAGATGTCCAAAAGAATCGTTTGTGCTATGGTGGTCTATGTTTATAATTTTTAGCTTCTCTAAGTTGTTCTTAAGCTTACCCAATCTGTCAATATCACCACAATCAACAACAAATATCGCGTCATACTCGTTGACGGATTCAAGGCTCTTAACAATAAACTCAGCCCCAGGCAAGAATTTTAATATCCTTGGTACACCAGATTCATTATAAACACAAACCTTCTTGCCTAAACCTTTTAATGCATAATATAGCGCAAGCGATGAACCGATTGCGTCTCCCTCTGGATCTACGTGAGATGCTACAATAAAAGAGTAGCATTGATCGATGGTCTTCTTTAAAGATTTTATGCTCAAAAATCGTCCTTTCCGCTTATTGCAGGTTCAATCTTGCCAAATAAATCGAGTGTGTCATCGTAAATAAATTTTAGTTCAGGAACTCTTCTTAAATCAAGTAAATGTGACAACTCAGATTTGAAAAAACCTTTTGCACTTTCAAAGCCTTTTAAAACTTTTTGCAAATCCATATCCTGATGTATAAAGAAAAAAACCTTCGCATTTGAATAGTCATCTGACACTATAACATTAGTTATGGTAACGCCTTCCAGTCGCGGGTCTTTCACTCCCTTAATTATCAACGCTGCTATCTCTTTTTGTATCAGCGCTGCTAACCTTTTCTGTCTTCTACCTTTTACCAACTAAAAATCTCCTTCTTAAATGATATTATTTCACATATATTCATTTCGTCAATACAAACTGTCATTTTTTGAAAAATTCTTTCTATGAACAGTTTGTCAGATGATACAAGTGAAACTCCAACAATAGCATGCTGCCACATATCGTTATAATCAACTTCTGCCACTGAAACCGGGAACTTGTTTCTCAAGTTATCTACGACCTTTTTTAGAACCCGCCTCTTCTCTTTCAAAGATTGCGCATACGGAATATGTAACTCTAACTCTGCAATACCGACAAACATTTTTAGTTTTCAGTCTTTGGCGTTTCCTCAAGTTTCATTGCGATCTTTTGTATTTCGTAGAACTCAAGTGTATCGCCCACTTTTATATCGTTATATCCCTCAATAGAAACTCCGCACTCAAAACCCTGTAGAACTTCTCTTACATCATCTTTAAATCTCTTAAGCGAAAGTATTTTACCATCAAATAAGACATTGTTATCACGTTTAACTTTCACACGATTATTTCTCACTATTTTACCCTCAGTAACAAAACATCCCGCAATCGTCCCCACTTTTGGCACACTAAATGTCTGTCTGACCTCAGCTTTTCCAACAGTAACTTCTTTTTCGACCGGTTTTAAAAGTCCTTCCATTGCTGCTTTGATATTGTCAATAAGTTCATAGATAATGTTGTAAAGTTTAATATCTATCTTATTCTTTTCCGCTAATTGCTGAGCTTTTGAATCAACCTTAACATTAAAACCTATTACAATAGCGTTGGATGCTTCTGCTAACATTACATCAGACTCGCTTATTGACCCTACAGCTGAATGAATCACATTCACCTTTACATTTGATGCTGAAATCTTGGAAATTGCATCCACTATAGCTTCGCAAGACCCCTGAACATCAGCCTTCAAAATAACCTTAAGTTCTTGTATTTCACCTTGTTGAATCCTCTCATAAATATCCTCTAAAGATAATTTTGACTTTTGGGCAAGTTCCTTTTCTTTCATCTTCTGTTCTCTTAAAGAGGCTATCTGCCTTGCCTTTCTCTCATCAGAAAGCACAATAAATGTTTCTCCAGCTTCAGGAACACCAGGCAAACCTAAAACTTCCACAGGCACTGAAGGGCCAGCCTTTTCAATCCTTTTTCCCTTATCGTTTACTAAAGAACGCACCTTTCCATAAAGTGTACCCACAATAAAAGGATCGCCAACCTTAAGCATTCCTTCCTGCACCAAAACGGTGGCAACTGGACCACGGCCTTTATCAAGTTTTGATTCAACAACAACACCCTTTGCTAACTTATTAGGATCAGCCTTTAATTCTAAAACTTCAGCCTGTATCAAAATTAAGTCAAGTAGTTCCTGAATACCAATATTTTTTTTGGCAGAGACTTCAGCGTAAACCGTTGTTCCACCCCATTCTTCAGGTATCAAACCTCTTTCTGCCAGCTGATTCTTTACTCTGTCAGGATTAGCACCAGGCTTGTCAATTTTATTAATCGCTACAATGATAGGGACATTTGCAGCCTTTGCATGGTTTAATGCCTCAATTGTTTGCGGCATTGGTCCCTCGTCCGCGGCAACCACAAGCACAACGATATCCGTAGCTTTAGCCCCACGTGCACGCATTGCGGTAAAGGCTTCGTGTCCCGGTGTGTCAAGAAATGTAATACTGCCTCTACCAACCTCAACCTGATACGCACCGATATGCTGAGTTATACCACCAGCCTCGGTTGCTACAACATTTGTTTTTCTGATCGCATCAAGAAGAGAAGTCTTACCATGGTCAACATGTCCCATTATTGTTACCACAGGTGGACGAGGAGCTTTGTTCTCTTCTGAAGAGGTCTGATGTTCTTCTGCAATCAATTCTTCAGAATCAATTGACACCTTCTCTACTTCGTATCCAAATTCGCTTGCAACAATTGCTGCAGTATCAGTATCAATGAGATGATTTATAGTTGCCATTACACCTAAATCAAGCAAAGTCTTTATAACAAGGGCTAACTTAACACCCATTCTTTTTGCCAGCTCTCCGACAGTAATAACCTCTGAAATCTTTAAAGGCTTTTTCTGAACAGGCTTGACCTGTTCTTCTTCCACCTTTTTCTTTTTTTGTAATGTTAATTTATCTTCACGCTCTTTTAGTTCAAGTAACTGATCTTTTTTAAGAAATTCTTTCTTTTTATCTAATGGTCTTCTACGGTCTGTCTTTTGTTCCGCAGGTGGAACCTCAGGTTTGAAATCCTTGGGACCCATTATAATTTCGCGTTTACCCGGAGCGATTGTTCTCTCTTTCGTTTTTACCTGTTTGTCAAACTTATCTCTTTTAAATGGCGGTTTTTGCTGAGATTCAAACGGTTTTTTCTCATGAACCTGCCTGTCTTTTTTCTGAAATTCCACAGGTTTCTCAACCTTTACCTCTACTGTTGGTTGCTCAGCTGGAAGTTTCTCTTCGAGTTCTTTGGCAATCTGTTCTTTCTGCTCCAGCGAAATGACAACATCTTCCTTTTCTACAAACTTATCTTTCTGTTCAACTTCTTTAGGCTTCTCAACAGGCTTTTCTGATTCCTTTTCTTCAACTTTTGGCGCTTCTACTGGCTTTTCTTCCTCTTCCTCTTTTTTCAACACCTTAGGTTCAGCTACCGGCTCAATTTTTTCGTCTTTCTGAATTTTTTGGGGTTCAACAGAAACTTCTTGCACAGGCTTTTTTTCTTCTTTTGGTTGCTTTACAACCTCTTCTTGAGGTGTTACAACATGCTGTTTAACCCTTCGTTTTACACCAACACCAACAACCTTTTCCTGCACACCATCTTTTTCTATAACCTGACCTACACGTTGCCTTTCGTGAAGTTTTTTCTCAAACTTTTGCAATATTTCATCGTCCACAGTCTTTGTCGTGGATTTATAATCAAAACCAAGCTCATTCAACACCGATCTAACAGTTTCTTCATCTATTTTGTATTCTTCTAACAGATCCTTTACTCTCTTCTTTGCCTTACTCATTAATTGCTCCTATTTGTTAAGTTTCTCTATCAATTCATCAAAAAAGTTTTGTAGATCGACATTATTATTTATTCTTAACGCACGAAAAATCCTTTTGTTTTTTTTTAACTTTGTTGCACAATCAAGGTTGCTACACACATAAGCACCTCTACCTGGCAAAACCTTTTTTTCGTCAATTACAATGCGACCTTCTACACATACAAATCTGATAAAACTTTTTTTATCACCTTTTTTCCCACATCCCAGACATGTCCTTACTGGCTCACTCTTCATCTTTCTTTTCTTCTTTTTCAGCAACAAGGTTTTCGTCTAAAAAGTACTGTGCCAACTCTGCATCAATCTCCTTTGAAGTCTTGGCAACTTTTGATTCGCTGTTTATGGAAAGCTTCCAGCCTGTAAGTTTTGAAGCAAGCTTAATGTTGGCGCCTCTTTTCCCGACTGCAATTGCAAGCTGGTTATCAGGAATGATAATTTCAGCAGATTTTGTGTTCTCATCTAACACTAATTTCGTAATTTCTGCGGGTGCAAGAGAGTTACAGATAAACTTAACTATATCTTCGTTCCACAAAATTATATCTATTCTCTCTCCCCTTAATTCTTGAACAACATTTTGTATTCTCGACCCTTTATAGCCGATACACGCTCCTACAGGGTCAAGGGTAGAGTCTTTACATTTTACGGCAACCTTAGCTCTATTACCAGGATCACGAGCTATCGCCATAATAGTTATTGTTCCATCATAAATCTCTGAAACACTATTTTCGAGAAGTTTTGCAAGAAACTGGTCTTCAGTTCTTGAAAGATAAACTGTTGTTCCTTTGTTACCTTTTTCTACATCTTTTAGATAAGCCCTTATTCTGTCTCCGGGCACATACATTTCACCGGGGATAAGTTCGCTAATATTAAGTTTTGCCTCAGCTTTGCCCAGATCAACAATCAAAGCGCCCTTTTCTACCCTTCTAACAATACCGCTGACAATCTCGCCTTTCCTTGAGATATATTCAGCATAAATACTGTTTTTCTCGCCTTCTTTCAATTTCTGCATCAAAATCTGCTTTACCTGATATGCACCAATTCTACCGAGATCTAACGGCTCTCTTTCAAAGACCACTTCGTCACCAATGTTAAAATATGGATCGATAGCCTTTGCTTCCTTAATTGATATCTCTGAATCTGGATCCTGAACCTGCTCAACAACAGTTTTTATCTGTTCAAGTATTAACTTTCCAGATTCAGGTTCGTACTCAACCTCAAAGATTTTTCTTTCGCCCAACCTCTTCTTCGCAACCTGCTCAATAGATTTTTTTAGCATATCCCAAATCATCTCTTTGGGAAGTCCTTTTTCTTTTGCTAATTGTTCCACAACTCTTGCAATTTCAAACTCCATATCCCTTACTCCTTAAATGTCTATTTCTAATTTAGCGCTGATAATGTTATCAAAAACAATATCAACGTCTTTTTTATCCATCTTAATAGTAATTAAATCTCCTTCAACCTTTGCTATCACACCTTTAAAAAGCCTTTCACCATCTACTGGCTCTTTTGTCTTTAGCTTTACAACACTATTTAGTGATTTTTCAAAGTGACGAAGTTTCTTAAGTGTTCTTGTAAGCCCGGGTGACGAAACTTCCAAGTTATAAGGATGATTTATAATGTCCTCTATATCAAGCAGAACATTCAACTGTCGTGACACCTTCACACAGTCATCTATGCTCACCCCACCTTCTTTAGAGAGAAAAACTCTTAATACCCAGCCTTCAGACTCCCTTTTGAACTCGATATCATAAATAGACAGTCCTTCCCCTTCTACAACTGGCGTAGCGATTTCTTCAACTCTTTCAACAATTTCCTGTTCTTTTAAAACCATAAAAACTCACCCAAAAAAAAAGTGGGTTTTTCTACCCACTTTATCTTTAAGTGTATTAGCTATTTTTAAAAAAATCAAGAACTTTTTTTACGATTGTGGTTACAATTTTAAAATGTCAGAACTGTTGAAATTTACAGCTGAAGTTTTCCACCCTACTTAGCTGTCTCTTTTAAAATAATATAATAGGGGACAGGTCTATAATACATCGTACCCCGGGCTAAGAACGTCCCCCCAGATATAGTTTTATGAAAAAGAAAAAAACTGATATAATAATATGCAAAGTGGATGGGTGCTTTATGGCAGAAAAAGAAGCGAAAGCACGAATAAAAATCAATAAACTCCTGGAAGAAGCCGGATGGCGCTTTTTTGATAATGAATCTGGCAGGGCAAATATTCTTCTTGAAAATAATGTCAAGCTCACAAAAGAAAAATTGAACGAGTTCGGCGAGGACTTCGAGAAAACCAGAAATGGATTTATTGACTTTTTGCTACTCGACGAGCAGGGCTTCCCATTTATTGTATTAGAAGCAAAGGCTGAGGATAAAAATCCGCTGTTCGGGAAAGAACAGGCCCGGCGATATGCGATTTCTCAAAATTGCCGCTTTATTATTCTATCAAACGGTAATATTCATTATTTCTGGGATCTGGAGAGAGGTAACCCGCATATTATAAGCCGTTTCCCTTCGCCGGAAACCGTGAAAGGGTATTCTGATTTTAAGCCGGATAGAAATAAACTAATTAATGAAATAGTAAATGAAGATTATATTGTGCTCACCCAGAAACCAGATTATATACATGACCCATCTTACATCAATGAAGAAAGCAGAAAAAATTACATTGAAATAAACAAATTGCGGTTTTTACGAAAATATCAGATTCGGGCAATTAACTCAATTCAGCATGCTGTCAGGGAAGGCAAAGACCGATTCCTTTTTGAAATGGCTACAGGTACAGGAAAGACTCTTGTATCTGCGGCAGTTATTAAATTATTCCTTCGTACAGGAAATGCCCGCCGGGTTTTATTTCTTGTAGATCGACTTGAACTTGAAGACCAGGCATATAAAGCCTTTGTCGAATATCTTAAGAACGACTATAAAACGGTTATTTACAAAGAAAACCGTGATGATTGGCGAAAAGCAGAGATTGTGGTATCCACAGTGCAGACCTTTCTTTCAAAAAATAGGTATAAAAGGCTTTTTAAACCCGATGATTTTGACCTTGTGATTTCCGATGAAGCCCATCGCAGTATAGGCGGAAACAGCAGAGCGGTTTTTGAATACTTTATTGGCTATAAGCTCGGTTTAACAGCTACACCAAAAGATTACCTGAAACATATAAATACCGCAGAACTTGGTGAAAATGATCCCAGACAATTAGAACGCCGATTGCTTTTAGATACTTACAAGACATTCGGCTGTGAAAATGGTGAGCCTACATTCCGCTACTCACTTGTTGATGGTGTTAAGGAAGGATTTCTTGTAAATCCAGTGGTGGTGGATGCAAGAACCGAAATTACCACACAATTGCTTTCTGAAGAGGGGTATTCTGTAACTACCCAGAATGATGATGGCGAAGAAGTAGAAGAAACTTTTATGCATAAAGATTTTGAAAAAAAGTTTTTCTCGGAAAACACCAACAGGGCATTTTGCAGCGCTTTTCTTGAAAATGCATATCGGGACCCCATAAGCGGAGAGATTGGAAAAACCATTGTCTTTTGTGTTTCGCAAAACCATGCGGCAAAAATCACCCAGATACTCAATGAAATGGCTCATCAGATGTTCCCTGGCAAGTATAATTCGGATTTTGCCATTCAGGTTACTTCCCGAATTGCCGATGCTCAGCAATTTACCATCAATTTTACCAATAACCGTCTTTCAGGAACGGGAAATTTTAATCCTTCATATAAAACAAGTAAAACCCGCGTCTGTGTGACGGTTGGAATGATGACAACCGGTTATGATTGCCCCGATATTCTCAACCTTTGCCTTATGCGGCCCATCTTTTCACCTACTGATTTTATTCAGATAAAAGGCAGAGGTACCAGAAAGTATAACTTTGCCATAGATATTATCGATTCACAATTGAAGGCTCAGGTTGGTGAAAAACAGAAAGTCAATTTCAAGATGTTCGACTTTTTTGCCAACTGTGAATACTTTGAAGAAAAGTTTAATTACGATGAAGTTCTAAAATTACCAACTTATGGACAGGGAAAAACTATCACTTCCGAAGTCTGGGAGCCTTCTGGTATTGACTCCTATGTCAGTTCCAGTTCAGATCAGATAACCAAACTCGAACATTCTATCATTGGTCCGGACGGAATGAAAATTGACAGAATGTATTTTGAAAGGTTTGAAAAAACTATTCTTGAACATCCAGCACTTAAAGAGAAAGCCGAAGCAGGCAGGTGGGAGGAACTTCTTGATTACATTGAAAAAAATATACTTAACAAACCAGAGGATTATTTTACACTTGAAAAACTGCGTGCCTCTATCAAAATTGATCGTCGTATCACAATGAGAGAAATTATTGAAAAAATATTTGGCATTATTCCTTATTTTAAAACAAAAGATGAGTTGCTCGACGAAGAATTTGATAAGTTTGATAGCCGTTATTTACCCAGGGAAGAATATTTTGAATATGCAAAAACGGTATTTAAGGCTTATATTCTCGATGCTGATTTCAGGACCATTATCGACAACAAAGACTTTGCACTTTTAAATGTTTCTCCTTACGGTGAGGCATATAAAAAGCTGCCACCAGAATTGAGGAGTGTTATACCAGAATACATTAAAGATTTTGTGCCATTGAATAATTTTGTAGCTTAAGGAAATAAACATGAAAAGTAATTATACTTTAAAAATGCTTCCTCCAGAAAAAGAGCTGGAAACAAAAGCAATACTTAAACAGCTCTCTGCCTCACACAGGTATCTTGCCGAATTAAAAGGTGTGGCAAAAACTATTCCCAATGAGGAAATTTTAATATACACTTTACCATTACTCGAAGCAAAAGATAGTTCAGCCATTGAAAACATCATTACCACACATGACGAAATTTATAAAGACAATCTTTTTGAAAGTTTCATTTCAAATCCTGCAACAAAAGAGATACATATGTATGCTCAGGCTCTCAGAGAAGGTTTTCATTTTCTGGTTAAAAAACAATTAATTACAGAAGAACTAATTCTGAATATTCAAAGAACAATTGTTGGAAATGATGCTGGCTTCAGAAAACTCCCTGGCACAGAATTGAAAAACATGAATACCGGTGAAACAGTTTATATTCCACCGCAGAGTAATGACGATATAGTTGCTTTAATGCAAAATATTATCGCCTATATTAACGATGATTCTATGCATCGGATTGATCCTTTAATAAAAATGGCAATTATACATTTCCAGTTTGAATCAATACATCCATTTTATGATGGTAATGGAAGAACTGGCAGAATTATTAATATTCTTTATCTTGTTTTAAAAGAGTTGTTAGATTTACCTATACTGTACCTCAGTAGCTATATTATTAAAACCAAATCTGACTACTACCGATTATTACAGGAAGTAAGAGATAATGAAAGCTGGGAAGAATGGATTTTGTATATGCTTAAAGGTGTTGAAGTTACTTCTTATAACACAATTCAATTAATTGAAAAAATTCGTCAGTTGATGCAGGACTATAAACATAGAATCAGAAAACAATATAAATTCTATTCTCAGGATTTGCTTAACAATCTTTTTAAACATCCCTATACAAAAATCGAATTTCTTCAAAAGGACTTAAATATACACCGTCAGACTGCAACCAATTATCTTGATCAACTTGTAGAAGGTGGTTTCTTAAAAATGGATAAAATTGGAAGATCAAACTATTACATCAATGAACCATTGTTTTTGCTTTTTAAGAATTTTGATTTAACATAGCAAGAAAAAAATTATGATGAAAATTTTTAAAAATTTATACATATTTTTACTTTATGTCGAAAAAACAGAAAAATTTCGACATATCCAACAGGATTAAACTATGTTAGACAACGAAACAAAACGACGTATTGACACCGCCAGAGATATCCTGGTGGGAAAAGTGCCAGACCCCAAAAGCCAGGTGGAGCAGATTACCATTGCCCTTATCTATAAGTTCATGGATGACATGGACAAAGAAGCGATTGAGCTTGGCGGTAAACCGGGTTTTTTTACCGGTGATTACGAGAAGTATGCCTGGAGTAAACTTTTAGACCCCCGTATGGGCGGCCACGAAGTGCTTAACCTCTATGCCGAGGCCATTACCCGCATGAGTCAGAACCCGAATCTGCCTCAACTCTTTCGCGATATTTTTAAAAACGCTTATCTGCCGTACCGGGACCCTGAAACATTGAAGCTCTTCTTAAAAACCATCAATGAGTTCACCTACGATCACTCCGAACGGCTTGGCGATGCCTTTGAGTATCTCCTTTTGGTACTCGGCAGTCAGGGCGATGCAGGCCAGTTC
>JBBIPZ010000035.1:0-12810 GCA_037442505.1 Deltaproteobacteria bacterium
TTCAAAAAAAAGATATAGAGTAGGAAATAAGACCTCAAATCAAAGGGATTGCGACGACGGCCCTATGTGCTCAATGTACTCTTCTTCCTCTTGTAGGAAATAAGACCTCAAATCAAAGGGATTGCGACGGCTCGGAAGATTTCTAATTAAGAAAAAACAGAGTTGGCGTAATAATTTGTTTTTAAGTTAAAGGATAGTAAATCATTGTCATCTAAATGTGTTTGTTTGGTGACAGAGTTGATTATGCTAAACATAATCTGTTGTTATGAAGTAAACGTGGTATGGCATATTTTAAATCATTAAATATTTATGTTTTATTTCTTCATTCTTACTTAGCTCATCTATGCTACCTTCGTATTCTATCTTACCCTTATTTATTACATAGGCTCTATCTGCAATTTGCATAGAAAACCTAACGTTTTGTTCAGAAAACAGTATTGTAAGCCCAAGCTGTTTGAGTTTTAAAAGTTTTTCAGCAAAATCTTTTACAACTAATGGTGCCAGCCCCTCTACTGGTTCGTCTAATAAAATCATTTCCGGGTTTCCCATCAAAGTTCTACCAATTGTTAGCATCTGCTGTTCACCACCACTTAGGTGTCCTCCTAAATGTTTGTCGAGTTTTTTTAAGTAGGGGAATATATCATAAATCATGTCAACATTCCACTTTTGTGATAAGCTGTATTTAGAATCCTTCCTGCCAAGTAAAAGATTTTCTCTTACGGTTAAATCTGGAAAAATTAACCTGTTATCAGGGACATAACCTATCCCTATGTTGGCTATGTAGTAAGGTGGTTTTCCTTTAATATCTTCATTGTGAAATTTAATACTGCCCGATTTAGGTGGAGTTAGCCCCATCAGGCTTCTTAAGGTGGTTGTTTTTCCAGATCCATTTCTACCAAGAAGACAAACAAGCTCTCCTTTTTGGATTTTTAAAGATATGTTAAAAAGAATATGACTGGTGCCATAATAGGTGTTTATATCTTTAGCTTCTAAAATCATATTTCCTCACCAAGATAGCATTTTTGTACATCTTCATTTTTTCTCACTTCTTCGGGCAAACCATCTGCTATTATTTTCCCCTGATATAATACAGAAAGTCTCATTGCATACCCAAATATCACAGATATATCATGCTCAGTAAATAGAATGGTTACCCCCACATTTTTATTAAGCCTTTTTACCAGTTCCATCGTTTCAAATGTTTCTTCTGCTGACATACCTGCCGTTGGCTCGTCTAAAAGCAGAAGTCTTGGCTTACCTGCTAATGCTAAAGCAAGCTCTAATTTTTTTTTGTCGCCTTGTGATAAAACACCAGCGATTATCCCTTTATTTTCGATTAAGCCGGTGAGTTCAAGTAGTTCTTCTGTTTCAATTTTTGCAAGTTTGGAAGCAGAAGTAAAAATGTTTAAAGTTTTTTTTTGCTGGGCAAGCACCGCTTGTCTGACATTTTCATAAGTGGATAATCTTGGATAAATATTACTAACTTGAAAAGCTCGACTAATGCCTATATGAGCAATCTTATGTCTTTTCCAGTTTGTAATATCAATATCATTAAATAAAACAGTTCCTTTATCGAGATGATGATAACCTGTAATTAGATTGAATAGGGTGCTTTTACCAGCACCATTTGGACCAATTATTGCCGCAATCATCCCATCAGGTAATTCGTAATTAACATCTGTCAACACCTGATAAGTACCAAAAGATTTTCTAAGGTTTTTTATAGTTAAAATTTTTTTCTCCATGTATATTTAATCTCCCGCTTTTTAAACGCTTATAATAAATCTTTTAATCTTGCTAAATAAGCCAAAAAAGCCATCGGGTAAAAGCAAAACAACGGTAATAATAATAGTTCCGCTTATAAGAGGCCAATACTCTGTGTAACCAGTAACAATAGCCATTAATAAGGTATATATAATTGAACCTGCAAGCGGTCCAAAAAAATTAAAAGGGCCACCAAGTACAGACATAAACACAGGAATGCCTGAATGTTGCCAATTGCATAAATCTGGGGATACGCTTCTTGAAAACGGTCCCCAAAGTGCACCAGCTAAGCCAGCAAACATAGCTGCTATAACAAAGTTTATGTGCATATATCGTTTCACATTAATGCCGAGAAACTCTGTTCTTTCAGCATTGTCTCTTATAGCTCTCAGTGTGTAACCAAAAGGGGATTCCCCAATTTTGTAAAGTAGAAACGATGCAACAATAAAAACTATAAGTGTAAAATAATAGTAGTTGTAAATATTTTTGAGCATCTCAGGAGGATTTATACCTTGTAGTCCATTGTCTCCACCGGTAAAAGAATATGACTGAAAGATTATGTAATAGACTAACTGTCCAAAAGCCATTGTTAGTATGGCAAAATAAATACCTCTAAGTTTGACACAAAAAAACCCCAAAACCAACGCAAAAATACCAGCCGTTAACATCGATATGGGAAGACAATACAGCAGTGGCAAGTCAGCTTTTACCATTAGTAGCCCTGTGGTATACGCACCAATACCATAATAAGCTGCATGTCCAAAGCTAAGCTGCCCCATATAACCAAAAATTAGATTGAAGCTTAAAGCAAAAAGGGCATGTATTAGTATTTCTGACAGAATGTGTACCCAGAACTCTTTTACTATAAGTGGCAATATAAAAAATAAGCCTGAAAGAAAGATGAGCATATTGATTTTCCGTATATTCATAATTTACATCCTTGTAGGAGAGCCAAAAAGCCCCCACGGTCTAACAATTAAAACTGCTGCTGTAATTACAAAAATTAATACCATTGCACCACCAGGCCAGAATAAAATAGCGAAGGAATAAATTTCGCCAATTATTAATGCTCCGACAAAAGTTCCAATTAAGCTTCCAAAACCGCCTATTACTACAACACAAAATGCCTGAATAATGATTGCTATGTCCATCCCAAGCGTTACAGATCCTATTGGAGCTTGAACAGCACCAGCCAAACCAGCTATAAATATGCCAAGAGCAAACACAAATGTATATATCTTAGGAATCGGTATTCCAAGTGCACTTACCATCTCTCGACTATATACGGCAGCCTTTATAATGTGTCCATATCTTGTGAATCTAAGAAACCACCATAATCCAACTGCAACTAAAAATCCTACCAAATAAACAAATATAAAATAAGAGTCAAAGGGGGCACCTAAAATAAAAATGGGCTTTCTAATTATTTCTGGTCTTTCGATAAGTTTATCGGTAACCCCCCAAAAAATTTTTATTAAATCACCCAAAATTAATGTAAGTGAGTAAGTGATCAAAAGCTGTTCGTATAACTCTCTTTTGTAAATTCTTCTAATAAGCACTATCTCAATAAACGCTCCAATTATCGCCATAGCAATCGCTGCGAGAGGTATGCTTAACCACAAAGCAATAGAAAGCGATTGATTTAGGTAGCTCCAGAATGAGTAACAAAAATAAGCCCCAATCAGCCAAAATGTTGCGTGTGCAAAGTTTAAGATATTCATTACCCCAAATATTAATGATAGCCCCGCAGCGACAAGGAATAACATTATTCCATAGGTAAGACCACTCAAAAATTGAGATAGTATAAAGGTAAAATTCACGGTGAATCTCTCCTATTTTGCTGTCTTTCTTGCTTCTAATATCTCTTTTTCTGGTCTTTCGCTTTCTTCACCTTTAACTTCTATGATATTCTTATAAATTGGAAATGGATATTTAGGATCATCAGAAACAACACCAACATATGAAGAACATCTAAGTTGGTTATCAATCTCTCTAAATTTTAACTTTCCTCTTGTTAAAGAAACCGTCATGCCCTTCATAGCATCCTTTACTTTTTCTGAATCAATAGTTTTCGCCTTCTCGATGCCTTGTTTTAATGCATAAACAGCATCATAGCCCATAACTGCCCAGTCTGTTGGATATTGGTTATACTGAGCAAAATAGCGTTTAACAAAATTTGACATCATTTTGTTGTTAAGGTGAGCAAAGAATGGAGCTCTTGTTAAACCAATGATTCCTCTTGGGAGTGTTTTCGCTTCTAAAATAAGCTCAGAAACACTAATTAACGATCCTGGATAAGGTATTTTGTCAAAAAAACCATATGCCTTTGCTTGCTCCATCCAGGAAACATTATCCTTTGAAGCTAAACTACCATATACAAAATCGGGCTGCATAGCCATAATGCTTGTTATGTAAGAGGTAAACTGTGTTTCTCCAAGTCTTGGCCAAAACTCTTTTTTAAGAGTGAGTTCTGGGGCAAGTTCCTTTAAAAATTTTACGGCTTCTTTTTGCGTAGAACGGCCCCATTCGTAATCAGAAGCTATGGTTACATATGTTTTCCATTTTTTTGCTTTAGCCATTTTTGCGATAGCAATAGCAGAAGCCTTTGCCTGCATATAGCTGTTAGGAACTACTTGAAAGGTGTATGGACTATAGTTAATTTTTGTAATGTTTTCGGAGTTGCTTATGGCTGCAATATGAATAACCTTATACTCATTAGCTATCGGTTTAACTGCCATTGCAACTGCACTGGAATAATCATTAATCAAAGCCTTTACACCATCTCTCAAAATTAGGTCTTTTACAACTCTTACGCCCACATCTGGTTTTGTTTGGGTATCGGCAATATGAAGTTTGATCTTGTATTTGCCTAAAAAACCACCCTTTGCGTTAATCTCTTCAACAGCAAGTTTAATTCCGTTTACCTGCTCAGCGCTATATAACGCTCCTGTTCCCGTAAGACTTAATGCAACACCAAGCGGATACTCCTGTGCACCAAAAGAAACTTTAGAAACTAAAAGAAACATTAACGACAAGAATAAACAGACAACCTTTTTCATAACCCCTCCTTTTTAAGTTTTAATATGTTAAAACCATACCACCATCAAACAATAAATCGCCCCCAACTAAATATTTGGAAAATCTTGAGAAGCCAAAGATAAAAAGGTTAGCCACTTCTATAGGAGTCATCATTTCTTTAACCCTCGACCTGCCAAGCATCACTTCTCTAACAACTTCTTCATCTGTGATTTTCCTCTGTTCTGATTGAGCCTTAATCTGGTTAAGCGCTAAAAACGTCCTTACAAAACCGGTACTTACCGTAAAGGACCTTATTTTTCCTTCACCTTCTGCAGATATTGATTGACTTAAAGCCCTTAAACCGAACTTGGTGATATTGTAAACAGGCTTATTCATTGTGCAAATGTGTCCATGAACAGAACTCATATTGCCTATGACACCTTTGCCATCGAGATTTTTTTTGAAATGTGGAATAACAAGCTTTGATAAAAGAAAAGGAGCCCTTAACATAAGAGACATCATAAGATCATATTTTTCCATGGGGAAATCTGATACAGAGTCAATATGCTGAATGCCAGCAATATTTGCTAAATATCTAATGTTTCCAAGCTTTGCCGCTTCATTTACTGCTGCTATTACCTGTTCATCTTTGGTTAAATCAGTTTTGATAAATATCATCTGTCCATTGAATTTTCTGGCTAATTTTTGTGTCTCCTTGCCAGCCTTCTCATCAATATCAAGTCCAACTGTCATAAGATTATTTACAGAAGCCGCAATTGCAGTTGCTTTACCTATGCCACTTCCACAACCTGTAACAATACATACGTTATTTATATTAAAATCTTTATCATCTAACCTAAGTACCTCCTCAATTTTAATGACAGGTTCTTTAATAAGTTTTTTATCTCTCATATTGTGCTCCTTATGTAAAACAATGTTATAGAGTAACAGCAACCTTGATGCCAATTAAAGACAGTTTTAAGATAATTATTTTTTTTTCCAAGAAATAAAACAGTTTTTAGTTTTTTGTATTGCATTATTAGTATCAAAACAGGTATCATTATTGTAGAAAAATTGATACATAAATGTGTTTGATAACGACGCAAAATGTATCTTTTTTGATACAAAAAAATGAAAAGAACAGATTATTTAAAACAGCTTAAAGAAAGGTTAGAATTTTTAGAACTTGTTATTGACAATATTTATAATGGAGTTATTATTACTGATTCTACAGGGAAAATTTTATACTTTAACAAACCGTATGGTCAATTTCTTGGTATCAATGCAAAAGACCAAATTGGAAAAGATGTTAGGGATGTGATCGAAAACACAAGAATGCATATAGTTGCTAAAACAGGAATCCCTGAACTTAATAAAGCTCATAAAATCAAGGGACAGGATATGGTTGTGCAGAGGATACCCATTAAGAAAGATGGTAGAGTAATAGGAGTCTTCGGTCAGGTTATGTTTAAAAATGTTACAGATGTGACAACACTTGCGAACGAACTTTCGCTTCTTGAATCAAAGATTAAGTTATATGAGGAAGAACTGGTTTCGTTGAGGTCCACAAGGTATACATTAGATAGTATTGCAGGAGTGAGCAAATCAATAGTAGAACTAAAAAACGAGGCTATTAAGGCTGCAGGAACAAATTTTCCAATTCTTATTACAGGAGAGTCTGGTACAGGTAAAGAGATATTTGCTCAAGCTATTCATAACTTAAGTGATAGACGTGCCTATCCCTTTGTCAGGATTAACTGTTCTGCTATACCAAAAGAACTTCTTGAGATGGAGCTGTTTGGATATGAAAAAGGAGCTTTTACTGGTGCAAGAGAAGAGGGGAAATATGGTAAGTTTGAACTTGCTCATAGAGGAACTATTTTTCTCGATGAAATTGGAGATATGCCACTGGAAATGCAGCCCAAGTTGTTGAGAGTGTTGGAGGAAAAGGAGATAGAAAAGATTGGAGGCAAAGCCCCCAAAAAGGTAGATTTCAGGTTAATAGCTGCAAGTAATCAAAATATGGAAGAATTAGTAGCATCCGGAAAATTTAGAAAAGATCTATTCTATAGGATAAACGTCATAAGGCTTCATATTCCACCTTTGAGAGAAAGAAGGGAAGATATTATTCCAATTGCCAAGGCATTTCTGAATTCTGTAGAGGAAGAAGGATTAAAGAAAAGATTTTCAATTAACCCACGTGCGGAAGATATACTAAAAGAGTATCAATGGAGTGGAAATGTTAGAGAGCTTGTCAATGTGCTTAGCAGGATTGTCTGTTTCATTGATAGAGAGGAAATTTTGCCTCTCGACATTCCAGCATATATAAGAAATGCAAATAATGAAAATTCTACAAATAACACTAATCTTACCTTGGGAAGTCTTACTGAAAATATCGAAAAGGAAGAGATAGAGAGGGCTTTAATTAATACTAATAACAACAAAACAAAAGCAGCCAAAATACTTGGTATTCATAGAACACATTTGTATAAAAAAATAAAAAAATACGGAATTAAATAGCAAAAAACTGCCGATAGTCTATAATCTTTAGCTCTTTAATATTTCTCAAAAATCTGTTTTTTCAACTTAAAATTTTTATCAAAATGGCATAAAATGTTTCTATGAAAAGAGACTTGCCTATGATAATCGCTTTTGTTGGCTATTCTGGCTCAGGAAAGACTACATTGCTTACAAAGATCATCTCTATTCTTTCGGAAAAAGATTATAAAGTAGGAACAATCAAGCACACCCATCATAATTTTGAAACAGATAAACCAGGCAAAGATTCTTATCTTCATTTTCATTCTGGTGCATACGCATCTATGATTATCTCTGATAAAAAAATCGCTTTTGTTAAAAGAAGTAACGAGCAAAACATATCTGAAATAGTAGCTAAATATTATTCTGATTGTGATGTAGTCTTTATAGAAGGGTTTAAGGATTATGATCTTCCAAAAATAGTTGTACATAGAAAAGAGTTAGGAAAACAGCCTTTATATGATAAGCTTAGCAATGTTATCGCGGTTGCTACGGATGAGGAGATGAATTTTTCTATCCCAGTTTTTAATATAAACGAGCCTGCAAAGATATCTGCCTTTATAGAAGAGAAATTTTTGTAATTAACGTTTGCTTTTTGTTGATAGCATAGGGAAAATAAGGTAACATAATGTTAAAGAGGTGCTTGATGAAGATTGTATTTAAAATTTCTTTACTGTTGTTGTGTCTGATGGTTTTAATGGGACAGGTTGGCATAAAAAGCTTTGAACACGATTTTGGCAAAGTGAAGCCAGATGAATATGTATACCATACCTTTGAGATTGAAAACTCAACAGAAGGCAATTTAGTGGTAGAAAATGTTCAGGCAGGCTGAGGCGTAAAATACAGCTTTCCCTCGGGTAGGGAAGTGAAAACAGGCGAAATTTTACAGATCAAAATTGGTTATAAGCCTTGTGCGAGAGAGGGTTTTGAAAAAATAATTCTAGTAAGGATAAATAAACAACCAAAATTTATTAATTTTTTCATTAAAGGTGTTGCAGAATAGCTAAAGATGGGTTTTATTTTGGATGGCACTTTCAAAATATTTTTAGTACCTTTAGCTGTAGCTATTGGTACTTTTTTTGTGTTGGTAATACTGCGTGGTATCGCATTTAAGCTGCTTCACAAATGGGCTGACAAAACGCATACAAAACTTGATGATATTGTTATCGTTTCCTTAAAGCTCCCTTCTTTATTTTGGTGTTTAGCTATTGGACTTTATCTTGGTGTTGCTGTTTCATCTTTCCCTGAAAAATATCTTTTTTATATCACTAAAACTATTTATGTTGTAATCGTCTTTTCTATAACCCTTGTTGCTGCTAATCTTTCTGCCAAAATATTTAGAAATTACATTCAATCTTCTAATTTGCCTGTTCCAACAACGGGACTTTTTTATGGCTTGTTAAAGGGAATAATACTGATAATAGGTTTTTTAATTATTCTCTCAATACTTGGCGTTTCCATTACGCCTCTTATAACAGCATTAGGTGTTGGAGGTTTGGCGGTAGCACTTGCTTTACAGGACACGCTTGCAAATCTATTTGCGGGGCTGCATATTCTGGTAGAACGTTCAATAAGAGTGGGTGATTTTATAAGGCTTGAAACTGGTCAGGAAGGGTATGTTGAAGACATAACATGGCGAACCACCAGAATCAGAATGTTGCCCAACAACATCGTCGTGATACCCAATAGCAAACTATCACAGAGTATTGTTACAAATTATTATCTGCCAGAAAAAAGAATGGCGCTTTTAATTCCAGTAAGCGTTAGCTATGCATCTGATCCGGAAAAAATAGAAAAACTGCTCTTGGATATTGCGGAATCGGCTATAGGTAAGATAGACGGTTTGCTATCAGACCCAAAACCAGCGGTGAGATTTATACCTGGGTTTGGTGATAGTTCGCTTGATTTTACGTTAATCTGTCATGTTAGAGAGTTTACTGATCAATATCCTGTTCAGCACGAAATAAGAAAACTAATATTTAAGCGTTTTAGAGAAGAAGGGGTTGAGATTCCGTTTCCTCAACGCGTTGTCCATTTAAAACAATAAAATGTCAAAAAAAATCCGTGCAGACGAAGCAATTTTTCAGATGGGCTTGGCAGAAACAAGAAGTCGCGCAAAAACATTGATAATGATGGGAAAGGTGTATTGCGATGGAAAAAAGATTGACAAAGCAGGCGATCTTGTTTCTATTGAACAACATTTTGAGATTAAGGAAGCTCTGCCATACGTGAGCAGAGGAGGGCTTAAATTAGAAGCTGCTATTAAAGAGTTTGGGATTTCATTGAATAACAAGATTTGTGTTGATATTGGAGCGTCTACAGGCGGATTTACTGACTGCATGCTTAAATTTGGTGCAAGAAAAGTTTATGCGATTGATGTGGGTTATAGAGTATTAGATGAAAGACTGGTTAAGGATGAAAGAGTTGTTAATATTGAACGGACAAACATTCGATACTTAGACAATAAGCTAATCAAAGATGAAATCGATTTTATAAGCATTGATGTTTCTTTTATTTCTTTGACGCTTGTCTTGCCAAAGGCTTTTGAAATCCTGAAACAAAATGGAGAAATTGTTGCTTTAATAAAACCACAATTTGAGTTAACGCCTAAAGATGTGGGTAAAGGCGGAATTGTTAGAGACGAGACCAAGCATAACAAGGCTATTGAAAAGATACTTGATTTTGTAATGACATTTAATTTAAAAGTAGGTGGGATTGTTTCGTCTCCTATTCTTGGACGAAAAGGCAATAAAGAGTTTTTGATTTTCCTGATTAAGAGGGGGCACGTTGATTAACATTTTATTTCCTTTCTTCATAATTATTGGCTGTGGAGTTATATTCAGATATCTAAAGCCAGGCGGATTAGATGCTGACAAAATAAGGCTTGCAATCAACACAACGGTTTTTAACCTGTTTTTACCAGCACTATGTGTAAAGGTTTTTACTACAGCAAGTTTTGGCATAGAAACACTTTCTATCCCTTTAACAGCTTGGGGTACTTTATTTATAATGATTTTAGTAAACTACTTCATATTTTTTAAATTTTTAGGCAAAAAAGGGATAGAAAATAAAAGTATAGGAGCACTTATAATTGCGGCAACACTGGGCAATGTTACTTATCTGGGCTTGCCTTTTTTAACAGGATTGTACGGGAGCAATGCAGCACAATATGCACTTTATTATGACCTATTGGCAACAACGCCTTTTCTCTGGCTGGTTGGTGTTAGATTTGGGGGACACTTTGGAACGGGGAAAAAGTTGAGTATCAAAGAATCTTTGGTCAAGCTATTGTTCTTGCCGCCACTTTGGGGAATTGTGATAGGTGCTTTGATAAATTTATCTGGCATAACTTTGCCACATTTTATCTATAAGTCAATAGAAATGATGGCTGGGGTCGTTATTCCACTAATGACTTTTAGTGTTGGGCTTTCCCTATCCGTGTCTCATTTAGACAAGATAAATTGGCTTATAACTTTGATAGTAATGAAACTTTTAATATCGCCTTTTGTATCTTTATTTATAGGCAAACTTTTAGGACTAAGTGGAGTCCCACTATTTGCTTGTTTTCTCGAAGGAGGAATGCCAACTATGGTGCTTTCATTGTTAATCGCTGCAGAATTTGGGCTTGATGTAGCTCTTGCAGCATTATGTATTGTTGTTACAACTGTTTGTAGTTTCTTAACACTGCCTATTCTTGTGTATTTGACCAAATTTTTTCTATAAAAAACGAAAAAATAATCGAAATTACCTATTTTACTTAATAAAACGTATAAAATATAATTAGCCAAAAAAAACAGGAGGGCTTTTATGAAGCTTAAATTATTTACAAAACTAACTATTTTAGCCTTAATTTCGATAGTTTGTTTATCTGGATCTGCATCGGCATTTGGCACAAAGGAAATTGACACTGAAAAGATTGCTGTTAACTTTTATCGAGAAGCTATAAAGGGAGGCTATAAAGTTTTAACAGCAAAAGAGTTGAAAGATTGGATTGATCAAAAGAAGGATATGATAATTCTTGACACAATGCCTTTTGAAGCAAGTTACAAAAAACGTCATATTCCAGGTGCTGTTAATGTAGAATTTCCTATTTCAGAATTAACGACACTGGATGATAATAAAAAAAATGAACTGATAAAAGCTATTGGTACGGATAAAGAAAAAACAATAGTTTTTTATTGTGGCTTTACCACCTGCACAAGAAGTCATAATGGTGCAATGTGGGCAGTCAAGTTAGGTTATAAAAATGTATATCGTCAGCCTGGAGGAATAAATGCCTGGCTTGATGCTGATTACCCCGTAGAGAAAGTAAAATAGCGAAACTATAAAGCCCTAAAAATCTCTGGTTTAAGGTAGTCGCTGTTTTTCTCATTAATCACTTTTTCAAGCAGGGCTATGGCTGAAGGTTTATCTTTTGGCATGCGAATTTTGAGTGGTAAATAGTTGGAGGCATGGTTTGCCATAAAAAGCCCTGCTTTCAGATCTGTGTTTTCGAGCATCAATTTAAGCTCTGATAACAATTCAAAAGGGGACGGCAACACAAAGTCCCCACTTTTTTGCTCTTCATATAAGGGGGTGTTTTCAACGAC
Source organism: Deltaproteobacteria bacterium (assembly GCA_037442505.1). Classification (GTDB taxonomy): domain Bacteria; phylum CALINM01; class CALINM01; order CALINM01; family CALINM01; genus JBBIPZ01. The sequence goes on from JBBIPZ010000035.1 coordinate 11,910, forward strand.
CATAACGGTCAATGCGCCGATATAATTAGGCTGCATAACTGATAGTAGTGTGCCAGTATCAATTGCATGAGCATTAGATAACTTTTTCCCACCGATACCTAACAAAACAGTCACACTTAACTTAATGCCAGCATCTATGATTTTTAAACCTGCTTCTAACATCTGGTCACGAGATACACCTTTACAAATCTTTTTAAGAACAAGATCGTTGCCAGACTCTATCCCTAAATAAACTATGCCTAAGCCCTTTTCTTTTAAAAGAAGGAGATCTTCTTTTGATTTTCTTAAAATACTTTTTGCGTTAGCATATAGGCCAATACGTTGAAGATAAGGAAATGCTGCATGTAGTTTTTCAAATAAGCCTAACAGATAATCTGTTTTTAATACAAGAACGTCGCCATCACATAAAAATACGCGTCTTACAAAATTGCCATACTGTTTTGATGCGAACGAAATGTCTTTTTCAATAATAGATTGGTCTTTTAATTTAAATTTGACGTCTTTGTATGTAGGGCAGAAAGTACATTTATTATGCGAACAACCAACAGTGATCTGTAAAATAATACTATTTGCCTCGCTGGGAGGCCTAATAATTATTCCTTGATAATCCATAACATTAGAAAAAAAGTAAAAGAATTATAAAAAAACCTCAAAAGAGGGTTAACTTTTATGGCGTCCCCACGGGGATTCGAACCCCGGTTACAGCCGTGAAAGGGCTGGGTCCTTGGCCACTAGACGATGGGGACAATGACCAAATTGACATATGAGCCGCGATGGATTCGAACCATCGACCACCTCCTTAAAAGGGAGATGCTCTACCTACTGAGCTAGCGGCCCCTCGCTTATTAGACTAATACTTATACAACAATTTAAACACAAATGTCAAGCATTTTTCTCCCTA
>JBBIPZ010000036.1:0-9779 GCA_037442505.1 Deltaproteobacteria bacterium
TTGCCTTTTCATAAGAAATTTCCATACTTTCACCAGCTCCCATTACATACTCACCGCTGGCAATAATTACAACAGGCTCTTTTGCATATAAATTGTAAGATATAAGTAAAAACATTAAACAGACAAAAAAGATATTCTTCCCTTTCAACATATTTTATCTCCTGCATTTACAACAGAATATTGTATTAATATCAAATAGTTAACAATCAAACCTATCGAACAACATGAAAAGTTCCTGAAAAGTAAATTAACATGAGTTTTTAGTCTCGCGCATATATGAAGAACATATTAAAATTTATGTTGGGAAAAACAGTAACGGTAACTTTATGCTTGTATCACCCTTATCAGAGGAAGGAAACTTGATAGACTTAACAAGCATCAATATCTTATTAAGAAACTCTTTGTTTTTGATATCTGTTTCATATATTTCAGCCTTAGTGACACTGCCAGAATTATCAACAATGAAGAAAACAACTACTTTTCCTTTTAACTCACTGTCTTTCTTTCTCTCCTCTATAAAAATAAATTCAAACCCTTTCTTATATTTGTTTAAGGTTGTGATGATCTCAGCCTCAGGCCTTTTTCCAACAACTACTTTTGGCTCTGATATCCTCTCCTTAACTATAAGTTTTTCAGTAGCTTCTAATCCAACCTTAATGTCCTTCTTAATAGGCCCCGGGTGGATTTCTTCAACTTTAGCTGTCTCAAAGCTTTTTTTAGAATCATCAGATGTAACTTTACTTTCTCTGTTTTGAATAGGTTCTTGAAGCGTCTCTTCAAGCTTGCTAAATAAACTTCTCTCCCTCTTAATAATTACACTTCTGGCACCTTCCTGAACTGCCAATACACCACCGTGTTTCGCAATATCTGGTGGTGGTGCAGTTGAAATAAAAGCTCCTGAAGGCACGGAAGGCTGCGATAACTTCTTTTTTTCACCTTTAACAGTTTCCCGAGCTTGAATAACATCTTTATTATCAACAGATTCCGAGATATTTTTACTTTCTATTTTTGCCATATAACTTATTGCTCTTAGCTGTTCATCATTGTAAACTTCAGTCTGCTTAACAGTTACTTTATTTTTTGTATAAATTAACGCAGAAACACCAGTTATTAAAAAGAAAATTAATGTAATCATTGTTGTAAATGCAATAAACCTTATATTTTCTTTAGTTAGAAACTTCTTCTTAAATGTTGTAGATAATGGTTTAGATTTAATATCCTCTATACGAACTACCTTGACACTTATCTCAATATCTTGTATCGAGAAAATAACCTCACAATCAGTTTTTAGTTTAATAACATTGGTTTTGGGGAAAAGTTTCAAGATGTCATCGAGTGCATATAAATTTCCATTGTAGCGTATCTTTGCTGCCACCCTATCATTATGATATAACAACATTACATCATCTTTAAGTTCAAGTAGCTTCAATTCATTTATGGTTATTGGCAAGACAACACTGTTTTTATAGTTACTTCCAACAGTAAAGAGGCTACCTCTGACAGTAACCTCTTTGTTCTCATCTTTTCCCCTATATTTTACATAAAACCCTAAGCTCATTTTGGTATTACCGCTAAATATGGTTTGGCAAACCCTGCCTTAACAGCAAGCCTGATATATTTTTTCACAACTTGAAATGGAAGTTCCCTGTCAGCCTGTATCACTAAAAAAGAAATGCCTTTTTTCTTAATCTGTCTCAAACTGCCAAAAACATAACTATCATCTGGTGTGTTTAGAGAAAAGATTTCATCATCAATTATAACTGAATCTTTTTTTATCGCTATATAATATTTTTCCGCAACAGGTATCTTACTTTCAGACTTTGGAAGCTCGATACCTTCTACGAGTTTCATTAAAACACCTTCAAAGCTATATGTAGAAAGAAAGAAAAAAAGAATTATAGTGAACATATCCATCAAACTTGTAAGATTCAGCTCAATATCCTGATTTTTCTTTTTGTAAAATCTTGACATTACTTCTCCTCATCAAAATATACGACTTCAGAAAAAAGCTTATTATCCTTTTTGCACTGGTCGATAACCTTAATAACCTGCTCATACTTTATTTGAGGATCAATTTTAAGCAGTATATCGTTTTTTGTAGGCAATGTTTTTTTTATCTCCACAAGACGATTTAAGAGTCTATTTTCAAAACCCTCAGTTAATGGAATGTCTTCAGCCAGTTTGTCATCTACATAAACTGCGACTGACGATTGTTTTAAATCTATCATAACTTTTTTAGCGACATCACCACTCGCTGAGGCATCAGACAACGTTGGTAATTGCAACTCAACTGTTGTTAACTTTTGTAAATAGGCATTTTGAATAACTAAAGGAAGAATTAGTAAGAAAAGATTCATTACTGGAATCAGAATTGGTAAAAAGCCACCTTTTTTGGTTCTCTTCCTGAATCTTGACGATAACATTAATACCTCAAAGTTATAAGATTGATAAATTTAAGAACGTAGTATTCTGTTTCTTCCATTATCCTTTCAGCTCTTGCGTTAAGAATGGCGTAGCAAAAAAGTATCAAGACGGCAGTAAAAAGACCATAAGCAGTAGTGTTCATCGCAGTTGAAATTCCTTTTGCAAGAAGTTGAGCCTTCATAGCTGGGTCAGCGATGTTTGATAATGAAGAAAAAGATTGGATAAGACCTTGAAGCGTACCCAATAATCCTAAAAGCGTAGCTAAATTAGCTACAGTCGGCAGCATGGTAAGTCTCCTTTCTACTTTAGGAAACTCGTGAGCAGCAACCTCCTCTATCGTCTTTTCTATCATAACTGCCACCCTGCGCTCACCCTTTAATATCCTTTCGTTGGATGCTGTCTCTTTTTCATGGTTTTGAACCATCTGAATACCAAATTTGATAATATTTGAAAGTGGAATATCAGGCGAAGTATTTGTAATTTCAGTTAGTTCTTTGTTTCTGACCTTTTGTTCAACAAAATTATAGTATTTTGCAGCATCAAGATTGTAACGCCGAAATAGCACAACAAATCTTTCAATAGCCACAGCAATGCCAAAGGCCAAAAGGAAAGTTATAGGATACATAAATATTCCGCCTTCATAGAAAAATTTACCTAATGTTTGAAACATCTTTGTCCTCCTCGTCCAACAAATCTTTTAAATCTTCTTCTAACAAGGTTTTATTTAGAAAATAGTTGTGTTTAACTTTTACTCTCTTCATTTCAAGTTCCAGCGGTGGCAAGAAAAACATTATTCTTGGAGCTTCATTTGCACCAATAATTTCCAGCCCAGATTTTACCTCAAAATCAACAGATTTATCTTCAGCGAAGATATTTGTAGCAAATAATAAAGCAATCAATGCAAATGTTTTTCTCATAAAAATATTATACTTGTTAAAAATTCATGATTACTTTTGTTCAAATAAAAATATTTTATCAAAATTCTCTAAATTTTTCCTTGTAAAATTATCATCACTTATTTTAAGCGCATCTTTAAGTGTATTTCTTGCTTTTAAAATCTCTCCCCTCTTAAAATAAATATCTGCAACCAGGTTGTATATTTCAATGAATTGTTTCATTTCGCCTTTTTCCCATTCATCTAAAAGTTCATCATATCTGCCAAGCTTATACATAGCAAAAGCTTTGTACAATATCCTTCTTTTAAAACTTGACGATAAACTAAACTTTTCTAAGGCTTTACTATAATTACCCTCTTTATAGTAGACAAGACCTTGAATATAATCCTTTGCTTCTTCATCAAGGTTTGCTGCTTCGTTGAGTGCTAATGCATTCTGACCTTTTTTTATATATAAATCAACAAGATAATAGCTAATAAGAGGATTTTTGCTACCGCTATCTTTTGCCTTAAAAAGATTTCTACGCGCAGCTTCGAAAAGACCATTACGATAGTAAGATACACCTAACATTACATTAAGTCTACTATCATTAAGCTGTGGAAAATCAGCAAACACTTTCTCACCAACTTTTATCACATCATTAAATCTATTTTCAATGAAGTATGCTTCCATTACATAACTTAATGAAGCATAATCTTTAATCTCTTGAATATTTTTTTCGTATAACTCTATAATCTTTTTGAAATCCTTATCTTTTTTGTATATTTTAATCTGGTCTATTAGTGAAATCTCTTCTTTAACCGTTATCTGTTGTGGTGTAATTTTTTTAGTTTCTAAATCCTGTTTGTGAACAGAACAAGCCGTTAATAACAATAGAACAAAAATAATCATATTATTCAAAGAAAATTTCGCCATGCTTAATTTCCTCTATTAAGTTAACTTCTATCTCAGGTATAAGTAATTCTTTCGAATACAATTCAGTATCGAGTTGTTTAAGTTTAGAAAGATTTTTAAGAACCAATTTAGCGTTATTTTGTTCAACAGAAAGTTTTAAAGAACGTTTATAAAACTCGACAGCTTTCGAAATCGCCTCATCTTTATGTACAAAAAAGAGCGAAAAATCTGATAAAACCTCACCAATATGAAAAAGATAATCTGGTTTTGCAGTATTCTTAAATCGCCTGCTCAGGAAATCTATAAAAGCTTCCAGCGCTTCCCTTGCATCGTCTTCAGGCTTTAAAAATATTGTTTTTTTAAGCGTGTTATGAAAAAACTTAATAAAATCTTCTTCATACTCTTCATTTACATCTTTTTTTGACAACGAAAGTAAAAGGTCAAATGAAACATTAAAATCTTCTTTATTATATGCAAGTGCAGCCTTTAAAAAAGTGTAAGATAATTTTTCATCATCAGTAATGTTATTATTTTCTAACTTTTTTAGTACCATTTCAGATCTATCAAATTTGCCAGCTTTTATAAATAGCCAACTCGCCTCTAATATATAGTAGTTTGATTTTTTAGGCTCAAACTCAGAAAGTTCTAATGCTGCCTCTGCCGCTTCTATATAAAATCCAGTTTTTTTTCCAAAGATATAAACAAACTCTTTTGCTTTTGAAGCAAGTTCTCTCTTTTCTTTAACTAACTCCATAGTTTTAACAGCATCACTTAACTTACCCTCTTTCTCGAGTAAAATAGCAAGATTAAATAATGCATATTCTTTAAAATTTGTCGAGTTAAAATCATCAATTATTTGAGTATAAAGCATTTTAGCTTCAGCAATTCTACCATTCTCCTCTTCTATTTTTGCCATTGAGAAAAGTGAGTAATGTTTTAATTCTAAAAAACGTCTGTCTTTTAGAACTTCAAAAGCCCTGTTAAAAATAGCTGCTAAACGTTTTTTATCACTAACAGATTTAAAGTTTGCCTCACAAAAATCCGTTACCTTTATCAATCCACTCTCACCAAAAAGATCCGCTGTCCTTTCTAAGGTATTTAACATTTCTGCTTCACGTTTTTCTTTTAAAAGCATATCAGAAAGTAACATAAAAATTGAAACTGTTCTTTTGTTGTTTGGATATATATTAGCATATTCTTTAAGTGCATTTATAAGCTCTGCAGAAACTAATTTATTTTCCTGCCACAATTTATATTTACAATATAAAGCCCGATACAAACTTTCATCTTCTCTAAACATCTTTTGCCATGCAAAACTGAAATGTTCTGCCGCTTTTTCATACTCCTTTTTAGCCTCTTCAAGCTGTGCTAATAAAAATGACGCTTCTGCAGATTTTTCGTCTTCCCTAAATGCATTCAGAAACCTGTTATATAACATAACAGCATTTTTATAGGAATCATCGTCGTTATTTTTTTCATACTGCACATTAAAATATACAGCTACGGAAAACAAATTGTCCTTATATTGTTTAGGAAACGACTTAAACTTTCTGAAATAATTAGAATTTTCTCCATAAAGATTAACAAATCTTTGTTTTTCATGATTTGCAAGTTCATATTTACCTAATAAATTTAACAGTTCTATTTTAGCCATGAGTAAATCAGCAGAATCTTTGTAAAGATAATAATCCGTCAAACCTTTTTCATAAACACTAAGAGCCTTATCGTAATCCGCAAGGAAAAGATGAAGATCTCCAACACCTTTAAATAGCTTATCAGGCTTGTTAAAATCGGGATATTTAACTAAATACTCTCCAATTTTGTCTTCACCTAACTTGAAAAACACTCGGGAAAGCAGTTCCATCAGTTCATCAACTAAAATTAAATTTTTTTCGCCTTCAAAATTAAATTTGTAACCTAAAAAAAGGTCTGGTACTTCTAATAGCTTTCCCATTAGATAGTATGCCCAGCCTATTTTATATTGGGCAGCATTTCGATAATTTTCATTCTTTTTTGCAGCATCTTTAAAATATTTTATACAAGCCTCATAGTTACCCATATCGAACAATATTTCTGCAACCTTAAACAAAATTCTTCCACTTGGATTATCTTCTAATAACAGATAGTTATTATAGGCAACGATAGCCTCGTCTAATTTGCCCTGTTCTTCAGAAACCTCAGCCAAAACCAACAAGACATCTTTTTTTCTTTCAGTATATTTTTGCAAATAAAAAGTTGAGTATTTTTTCAAATCATCTAAAATATGGCCTTTTTTCTCAAAGGGTATTTGTTGAGAATACTGCCATAAAACGTAAATCTTCGCAAATGCTAACTCCTCTTCGGAAGGAAGTTTTTTACTTACAGAAATATGATAATAATCATCAATTTTTAAGACTAAATCATTAAACTCCTCATCAGAAATCTTCTTCTTAACTCTAATTTTCTCAAGAAAGTTTTTTATTTCGCTCTCTGTTTTCAATTTAGCCTGCTCTTCGGCAAACTTCACCTGTAGTTCAGTAAGGTTTAGCTGAAGCATATCTAACAAATTTTGATGTTCCTTATCAAACAATGCAATATATTCATTTGCTTTGAATGAAGAACTAAATGATATGTTTTTTAAACCTTTAACCTTTTCTTGAATATCTATAATTTTTTTTCTAATCTCTTTGTATTCACCAGTTTTTTCAAGTTCTTTCCAGACTCTGTCGTACTGTTCCAATATATTTTTCAAATCTACATTAATTTGTATCATTTTTGAAACAAAACGATCAATTTCATCCTTGTATAGCGAAAGCCCTTCTATGTAACTTTTAAGCTTATAATTGTAAAACAAAGACTTATACGGCTGTTGAAGCTCTAAATAATTTTGAAACTTCCCATTTTTTGCATTAACATAAATCAAAAAAGGATCTGTAGACAACTTATCAATTTTGATACTGCTAAAATAGTCTTCAAACTTAATTTCACTTCCACACTCAACCAACAACAACTTTTTCTCGAACAGATAAGAATTATCATTCAGTGCTTCAATAGCAATGTCACATCTATCAAGATAATAGTTAGATAGCGCGATATATAGAGATTTGTCCTCTATTTTAGCATTAGAGATGAATTCAATAGCAGTTTGAAATTCTCCCGCATTTATCAAATAGTAGTAAAAGGTACGCGGGAAAATATCTGAAATATCCTTCAGGATGTCTATGGACTTTTTATAATCACTATTTAAAAAATATCTGTAAGCAGTTACAAAAGTATTTAAATTACTATCTTCATAGGATGCAGAAAATTCATTGTCGATGATGTTTATTAACAAACTCAGTTTTTCAGAACGCTCTAAAATTAACTTATTAAAAACTTTTTTAAACTGTCTTAATCTCCCATTTTTGCGAGCGATGTTCAATAGCTCATAAAGTAATCTTTCTGATAATCTTAAATCATTAATATCGTTAATAATTGGAAGTAGATACTCGTAATCTTTTGAATAAATAAAAGATTGAAAGAGCGAATATTTAAGAAGATCTTCCTTTGATACTGTATTGAAAATTGCTGAATCTTCTACACTTAGATCTAAATTGATAAAATCAGAAACGATGCGTTCTCCAGCACTCCTCACTTTTATAGATTCGGGATCTTGCTCTGCAGCTAAAAGATTTTCAGCAGTAATTAACAAAAAAGCGATTAGAAAAAAAACAAAGATTCTTACTCTATTACCCATGCTTGAGTAATAACCCTGGCTTTCTGAGGAGTGTCTGTGATGTAAAGCTGTACAGCGATGCGCCTATATTCTGGAACTTCTACTTGAAACTTTTTTTGAATATCCATTCCATCTTTGTATATCCTGAGCTTCAACAAGTTGTTGCCAGCATGAACTGGATAATCTCCAACATAAATATCTTTGTTAAGAGGAAATGTTTTAGGAGTAATCTGCCCCGTTTTTACCAGATTTTCATTTATATATACACCATAAAAAGCATCATTAAAACTTGTATTATCGCACTTTAATATGACTAAAATTTTACTCTTCGTAAAAAAAGGAACTTCTTTTTCGAATCTATTAATCTCTTTTGTTAGAGATAATATTTCTTCACTCACATCAGCTGAAGATATGTTATTCGCAAAAATTAAGTAAAAAATCAAATTTACAACAATACAAACTCTCATAAATATATATTATAAAAAGTTTAACGATTTTTTGCTAATAAAAAGCTATTCAATCCCCAAAATTAAGACCTTTGCAAAACTTTGAAAAGGTCTTTGAAATTATTCAAAATGATTTTAAAATTTTTTTTAAATTAATAATTTACCATCAGGTGGCTGGGGATGTGCCCCATAGTAAGAGACCTTTCTCAAAGGTCTCAGATTTGAAGATATGGTAATTACACCATAATGACATTATCATAGTTAAAGTTACAGGAAAGTACTTCTTATTAAGAAGAGATTTTTTTGTAATATAATATTTCGTTTATTAATATTGCGTGACTTTTGTTTAACAACAGAGCCTTTATGCCGCCCACCAAACAAGATAAGTCTTAAATATATGCAAAACATTTGAAAGGATGGAGTTGATTTTATGCTCCATCCATTATGAGAGCTAATTAAATAAGTTTAAGTTTTCTTTTAACTTCTCCATATCAATTTCAAGAAATCCTTTTGTTAGTAAAGCACATCCCTTATAAAAACTGCTTGTCGCTTCCTCTGCCACTCTATTGCAGAATTCTGGAATCCACTGCTGGATATGTTCGTTCATAAATTCTTGTTGAATTCTGACAAATCTTTTGACTTCTTGAATATTATGCCCTCTATACCTTTCTTTTTCATGATATGAAAGAATGGCCATAAACTTGAGCTCTATACCAATATAGTCCGGGAGTTCGTCTTCCATGTCCATTCCTATGCCTGAAGCGTAATAATTTTCCAGCACCTTCTGAGCCCATTCTCCCATCACCTTTCCCTCGCCTCTCCATACAGATTCATATGGTGGTGGCGGTCCGTATCCTTTTTTTATCCCCCTGAAAAGTCTTGTAAAGTCTACTGCAAGGTTTTCTGCTACTTCCGGTTCAGGCATATCTTTAATAGAGTTTATAAACATATCAAGTATCTTCAAACCATCACTTATACCAAATTTCATTTTGCTTTCATCTTCAGAAAGGGCATTTTTAAGGTTTTGAATAAATTCATCGCTTTTAATTTTTCTTACAAATTCATCTCTTGGTCTCTGCATGTAAAAAGCACTAAGAAGCAAATATATTCTGCTCCTATCTTCAGCATGTCTGCTTAATAACAGAATTTCATCATCTTTTAAACTTAAATTTTCTTGCATGGCATCCTTTCTTAATTTGTAATAGCCCTCCCCCCTTTAAAAGAGAGGGCTATTTTGATTCTTCTGGTTATTTTTCGGCTGTTCCGTAAAGTTTGGTGTTTGCTGGCCCATTTTCCTTGTGACAACCAAGGCAAATCCCCCTATCAACGTGTCCCATACCATCAATATCCTTATATTTTTTCTGGTAGGTATAATCAGGTGCAAAATCAGAAATGTGGCAGGATTCGCACTTAAGTCCGAAAACC
>JBBIPZ010000037.1:0-8410 GCA_037442505.1 Deltaproteobacteria bacterium
TGTACTGAATGCAATCCCTGTCGCAATCCCTTTGATTTGAGGTCTTATTTCCTACCACCCCCTATTTTTTTGTTCTTTTGTTTCAATATGTTATCTACAGGGTTGTGGGAATTTTTCGCATCCTTTATAGTAACCTAAATGCTTGACACTATTTGCTTTTAAAAGAACAGCAGCCCTCAAATGCTTGTATTTGCTTTCTTTTCAATTTTTATTCCTGTTAGCCTCTGCTTTTCTACTAAGTATATCAACAATTCTATTTTACTTCAAGTATCTATTTAATTTTATTAAAAAAATTGTTTTTTTCAACTATACGCATTTATATCGCTAAAATTGTTATAATTTACTTTTAACACCTCAGTTTTTATCAAAAGTTACCACAATGACAATTGATAACGAGATAATAAAAACTAAATAAAAGTTTTTTTAACGCATATTTTTTTAAATAATCTTATTGTTTGGGGATTTCTTCCTGCTCACCTAATTTTGTAAAATTTAATTGTCGAATAACAATCTAAAAATTTATACGTTATCAAAAGCGCTGCAATTTTAATAATGTTTCTTTAATTGGCTTTCTAAATTCTCTGGTTCATCGTTTATTTTTCCAAATTTTATAAGATAGTCTGTTATTTATTTTTATTTTATTCATAGTATAATGCCTTTTCTACTACATTTAATGACTAACTTTTTTAATTTTTTTAAATAGCTCATTTGCTTCTTTATCTTTCCTATTTTTTAATACAGTTTTAATTGACAGTTATTAAAAGCTAAGCTATATTTTTAGCAAGAAAAAAATAAGGAGGTATTTTATGAAAAAAGCTGCTATAAATGGATTTGGTAGAATTGGTAGAATTTTGCTTCGCACTTTTCAAGAAAAGTCTGGCCTTGATATAGTTGCTATTTCTAACAGAACCGCAGATCCAGCAATTCTTGCCCATCTTTTAAAATATGACTCAATACATGGAACTTTTAAAGGCGAGATCAAGGCTACAAAAGAAACAATTATTATTAATGGTAAAGAAATCCCTGTTTTTCCCGCAGCAGATGTTACGAAGTTGCCATGGAAGGATTTGGGTATTGATGTATTGCTTGAATGTTCTGGTAAATATCGTGATGCTAAGGAAGCCTCAAAACACTTAGAATCTGGTGCAAAAAAGGTTCTTATCTCTGCTCCTGCAAAGGGGGTAGATGCAACTTTGCTTTTTGGTGTTAATCACGAAAATTATTCTCCAGAAAAACATAATGTTATCTCTGCTGCATCATGCACAACTACATGCTTAGCTACTATCTGTAAAGCCCTTATTAAAAAAGTCTCCGTCGAAAAAGGTATTATGACGACTGTTCATTCTTATACAAACGATCAGAAAATTTTAGATGGTTCTCATAAAGATTTAAGAAGAGCCCGTGCCGCTGCTTTATCAATTATTCCTACTACTACCGGGGCGGCAACCGCTGTGGGTGAAGTTTTGCCTGAATTAAAGGGTAAACTTGACGGTATCGCGCTCAGGGTGCCTACTGCAAATGTTTCTGTTGTTGACCTTACTGTTAAACTTACAAATGAAACATCCAAAGAAGAGATTAACAATATTTTTAAAGAGGCTGCTGCAAGTGAGTTTGCCGGACTTTTAAGGTATTGTGATGAGCCACTTGTATCCTGTGATTTTAACGGGGATTCCCACTCTGCAATTTTTGATTCTCTCTCTACTTATGTTGTGGGTGAACTTGTCAAAATTATTGCATGGTATGATAACGAATGGGGTTATTCTTGTAGAATGAGAGACCTTGCTATTTATATCGCTGAAAAGACTTTATAATCTTTCAGGAGGCTCTTTAAATGGCTATTAAAAGAGTTGATGAATTTGATTTTAACAATAAACGTGTATTTATCAGAGTTGACTTTAACGTGCCGATGGATGAAAACCTTAATATTACTGATGACAGACGTTTAAAAGCCGCTCTGCCCACAATTAGACACGTCCTATCTCATGGAGGAAGGGCAATTTTGGCATCTCATTTAGGTAAACCAAAAGGTCAGGTCGTTGAAAAGCTGTCTTTAAAACCCATTGTTAAGCAGCTTTCTGAACTTCTTGGTTTAGAAGTTAAACTTGCTCCAGACTGTATTGGCGATCAGGTAAAACAACTTGTTGATAATCTTAAACCCGGAGATGCTATTGTTCTGGAAAATCTTCGTTATCACATAGGTGAAGAAAAAAATCATCCTGAATTTGCTAAAGCACTTGCAGAACTCTGTGATATCTATATTAATGACGCCTTTGGTGCAGCTCACAGAGCACATGCATCCATAACAGGAATAACGGAATATGTTAAGGAGGTTGGTGCGGGTTTTCTCTTAAATAATGAGGCAAAGTATCTTGGCAAACTAATAGGCCATCCCGAAAAACCGTTTCTTGTTATTTTAGGTGGAGTAAAAGTCTCTGATAAAATTGGTGTTATTGAACAGCTTCTTAATGTTGGCGATGTTTTTTTGGTTGGTGGTGCAATGGCAACCACATTTCTAAAGGCAGAAGGTTATGACGTTGGTGTATCCAAATATGAAGCCGATAAGTTAGACTTAGCAAACGAGATATTATCTAAGGCAAAAGAAAAAGGTAAAACCTTCATCTTGCCTCTTGACGTTGTTGTAACTTCTGATCTAAAGTCAGGGGTGGGCACTAATGTTACTATCGACAGGGTTCCTGCTGACAAAATGATTGTTGATATTGGTGAGTTTACCACAAAGGTTTTTTGCTATGAAATTACTCAAGCTAAGACTCTTTTCTGGAATGGGCCTTTAGGGGCATTTGAAAATCCTCCTTTTGATAAGGCCACTTTTTCTATCGCTAAATGTATTGCTCTCCAAAATAATCTTGTGTCTGTTGTTGGTGGCGGTGATTCTGCTGCTGCTGCACAGAAAAGTGGATATGCTGATAAATTTACTCATGTTAGTACAGGTGGTGGCGCAACACTTGAATTTTTAGAGGGGGGCACGCTGCCTGGTATCAAAGCCCTTGATAGGTATTGATTATGAAATATTTAATTGTTGCTAACTGGAAGATGAATATGACGCTTCCAGAATTGAGAAGCTATGTAAATGTTATTAAATCAGCTTTGATTCCATCTGAAAGAGAGGTTGCTATCGCCCCTCCGTATACTCTACTATTACCTCTTTTTCATATGTTGGAGGGCTCAAATATCAAAATTGCGGCTCAAAATATGTATTATGAAGAGAAAGGTGCTTTTACGGGCGAGATTTCTCCCAAGCATCTCCTTGATGCACATGTAGATTATGTGATTATTGGACATTCTGAAAGAAGAAAGATTTTTGGCGAAACAGATGCGCTGATAGCAAAGAAATTGAAAACTGCTCTTAGCTATAATTTAATCCCTATTTTCTGTGTTGGCGAAACACTCGATGAGCGCAATACTGATAAAACTTTTGATATTATTGTTTCACAAATCGAAAACGGGTTGTCTCTTTTAACACCACAAGAGATTCAAAACATTGTATTTGCATACGAGCCCGTTTGGGCAATAGGAACAGGTCTTAATGCTTATCCAGCACAGGCTCAAGAAGTTCACTTGTTTATTAAAGATTTGATACAAAAAAAATATTTCAAAACCTCTATACAAAATGTTAAAATACTTTATGGTGGTAGTGTAACGCCTGACAATGCTTCTGATTTAATGTCAATGCCTGATATTAACGGATTGTTAGTAGGTGGTGCTTCGCTAAACCCCGAAAAGTTTCTGGGAATTATTAATTTTAAGGAGTCTTAATAATGGTTGGATTTGTTATTTTTTTGCACGTTATTGCATCGTTGGTGTTAATCTTTATTGTATTGCTTCAAACTGGTAAAGGCGCTGAGATGGGGGCTGTATTTGGCTCTGCATCTTCATCTGTTTTTGGTCCTACCGGTCCTACATCAATTTTAACTAAAATTACGATTTCTGCTGTAGTTATTTTTGTTTTTACATCACTCTTTCTCACTTACAGTTTTTCAAAATCTCCAACTAAAAGCATAGTGCCTTCCAAGACCGCACCAAAAGCTGCTCCTCAACCTCCTTTGCCACCTCAACCTCAACCTAAGCCTCAACAAAATTCACCTGCAAAATAGTAATGGGGTCGATTAACTTACCACAACAACAGAATTATCAGATTAGCAAAGAGAGGGCTTTAAAAGTTATTGGCTCATTTGACATTAAAGCCCTCTCTGATAAAACCGGTGCTACTATACAAGACCATTCTTTAGTTTTTAATTTTTACCGCTGGCAGATTAAGTTTATACCAGAAAGTTTGTATTTAGATATTCCAAAAGAAATTTTTTCTAAATCTACTGAGGGGCTAATCCTGCATTACCTCGCATATTCAAATGGTGAAAAACCTAAAAACGATTGGATTAACTTTTATCAAATTAAGGATGCATCGCTTTATCTGCCTGTTTTTAATAAAAGAACGATTAACATTATTCAACTTAAGGTTAAATCTCTCGACAATTTTATTGAAAAATGTGATTTTTTAGGGGGAGAAAGGTACGATTTTACATCGTCTGCCATAGCTTTTAAGTTTAATGCGTTTCCACTCGTGCCTTTATTACTTGTATTTTATGAAGGTGATGAAGATTTGCCATCCGAAATGAAGTTTATGTTTGATTCTTCTGTGATAAAAAATCTTTCTGCAGAGGATGTTGTTGTCGCATCACAATTTTTGTCTTTACAGTTTTTAAAGTTATAACTGAAATGAAATCTCTTTTTAAGTCACAATTAATTAACGAACCTTACAACGACCCGTGCATTTATATTCAACTCTTTGGTAGAAAGGAAAGTTTTTTGATTGATTTAGGTGATATTTCCCGCCTACCAACAAAGAAAATTTTAAAAATTTCCAGAATTTTCGTGTCACATACCCACATGGATCATTTTTTTGGTTTTGATACTGTTTTACGTTTATTTCTTAGTAAAACAGAGCCTCTTCATATATATGGACCTAAAAATATTATCAAAAACGTAAAAGGCAAATTAGATGGTTATACCTGGAACCTCATTAAAGAGTATCCTTTAAACATATATGTTCATGAAATTCGTAAAGATAAAATTTATACTGCTCTTTTTTCTGCTGCAAATGGACTAAAAAAACAATCTGCGGGGGTTAGAGATTTTTTTAATAACATTATTTACGAAGACGAAGAAATGACTGTAAAGGCGTTAATTTTAAATCATAAAGTTCCTGTATTAAGCTTTTTCTTTGAGGAAAAAATCAGAATTAATGTCAGAAAAGACTTACTTAAACAACTTAATCTTGAGCCAGGCCCTTGGTTAAGTACTCTTAAAAAAATGTACCTTGAAAATGGCCCTAAAGAACATTTTGAGATCTACTCGAAAGACAATAAAAATTGTTTTTCTTCACAGTATTTGCTCGATAAGCTTCTTTTGATAAAAGAGGGCGAAAAGATACTCTACATAACTGATATAAAATATTCAAAAAAAGACCTATCATTAATATCTAATTTTGCTCAAGAGCCCGATATACTTTACTGCGAAGCATTTTTTCTTTCTGAAGATATAGACCGCGCAAAAGACAGGTATCATTTAACTGCTTCTCAAACTAACATTATTGCAAAAGCAGTCAAAGCTAAGAAACTTATAATATTTCACTTTTCTCCAAGATACAAAGGAAATTTTAAAAAAATTTACGACGAAGCTTACTCTGGGTTATCAAAAAAGATAGGGGCGGAATAAAACCGACCCCCATACATTACAACTACTTCTTTTCTGGTGCTGGTGCTGGTGCTGGTTCTGGAGCTGCCTTAGATGTGCTCTGTTGCTGAACTGCAGGAGCAGGAGCTGGTGCTGGTGCTTCTTCTTTCTTCTGGCATGCTACCAATGCAAATGTAGCAACCAAAATTGCCAAAACAGATGATGCGATGAACTTTTTCATTTTACTATTCACCTCCTTTTTTATGTCAATATAACGCCAACTATAAAAATTAAAGGTCAGCATTGATTCATAATGCTGACCTATTTTTAATTTAAACGCTTAATCTAAACTATTTCTTTTCGCCACTTTGTGAAAAGATATTGCCACACTTAATATCGCCTTTTATCTGTTCATGAACCTTTACACGAACAACATTCAACAAAAAATCATAGGCACCATCTTTATCTTTGTCTTCGTATATGGATTCTAACAACTGCTGCTCTTTTTCATCTAATACGATAGTAGCTTTCATATAACCTCTAACCTCCCTTAAAGTAAGTATTTTACTACTTAATTTCTCTTCTATCTGCCATATCAAAGAGTTTTCTCTCTTTCTTCTGATGGATACCAAGCGCCTCTCTCTTTTTGTTTATATGGTCAATTATCATTGATGCTTGCTTCGATGCCTCAACAGCAAAGCCCCATTTTCCACCGAGATCCTGCTCGATTTCGTTAAACAGGTAGTTATGGAACTTTGTGCCTTCTATGGTCGGGAAGGTAACACCGAATACTGTGAAAACTCCTGACGATACAAAGTAGTGCCCTATCGCTATCGCCTTTTCACTCATATACTCAGGTGCTGCACCTGCTGCTGGTATATCTGCGATATCATCGCCAAGTCCGCCTTCAGCAATTATATTACATGCTGCGATAAGAATTCTACTATTGTCAACACAAGAGCCTGAATGTAACACAGGAGGAATACCTACAGCCTCACAAACTTCTCTAAGTCCTGCGCCAGCATACTTATAAGCAGCTTCTGGTGTCATAAAACCTGCCTTACCACAAGCTGTTGCCGAACATCCAGTCTGAACTACCAGGATATCGTTTGCTAACAACTCTTCAACAAGTGCAAGATGAACAGCATCATGTTTCACTCTTGGATTGTTACATCCAACAACGCCAGCAATACCTCTGATTCTGCCATTAATTATATTATCATTAAGCGGACGGAAAGAACTTCTGAAGCTACCACCTAACATATACTCAATAGATTCATTACCAAAACCAACAACTAATTCTTGCGTCTGTTTGGGTATAAAAACTTTATCCTTAATCCTCTTCGGAAAGTTATCACAAGCCTGTTTTAAAATCGCTTTTGCGCCCGGAATTGGATGATGGTCTTCAAACTCCATATATAAAGAATCTGTGATTTTACATCTTGGATTGGTCGTAATTAGAGATGTATGGTAACATTTTGAAACTTCAACAAGCCCCTGCATAATACACTGTACGTCAACAACCATAGCCTCAACAGCACCGGTAACAATTGCCGACTCAGTCTGCATAAAGTTACCACCATATTTAACTCCATGTCTTACAAGAAGTTCAGCACCGGAACAACACATACCAACAACATTTATTCCATTTGCGCCTTTAGATTTAGCATATTGAACTATCTCTGGATCCTGAGCAACCGCTAGAATCGCCTCAGCAAGAACAGGCTCATGACCATGTATTATTATGTTCACCATATCTTCTTTCAAAACTCCAAGGTCAATCTCAGATTTTTTAGGGCTCTGTGTTCCAAACATAATATCCTGAAGATCTGATGCAAACATAGAACCGCCCCAACCGTCAACCATTGATGTTCTTGAAGCTGCCAGAATTATGTTTTTGTAATCCTGATCAACTCCCATATGGGTTCTATGCATAAGCTCCATTATTTCTCTCTGGACACCTCTTGGCATAACCCCCATTTTTCTCCAGATCTCCTGTCTCTTCTTTGGAGCCCATTTTACATGTGGCAGCTCTCCTTCCTGTTGTGTAAATGATTTTAAATATAATTCGCCTACCTCGATTGCAATATCTTTAATTGCCCTGCCTTCAGTTGGTATGCCATGTCTTTTAGCAACTGCCAGAAGTTTTTTTTCATCTCTAATTTCGTAACCCTGAACCTCACCTTTTGCTGCTGCGAGGAATACGTAAGTAGTTGTTAGAGCATGATCACTGTGAGCCGCTGAACCAGAGGCTACCATCCTTGCAAAGTTTCTTGCCTGTATTGTGTTTATATCTGCGCCACATACCCCTAAACCGCTACCATCTTTTGGATTTAATCTGCATGGTCCCATAAAGCAGTGCTTACAACATGCAGAGACTGCTCCAATTGGACATGCTTTGACTTTTTCTGCCCTATCAAAGGCTGTTTCTACCCCCTCTTTCGCTGCTTTCTCTAACAACTCAGCAGTTGTTGGAGATACTGTTTTTGGATGTTCCGCCATAAATTCCCCCTTTTATTTACGTTTTTTAAATTTAGGCAATTTTTCTAACTTAAAAACTATATTACAATTTGCAGTTATGTCAAGCAAAATATAACTTAACTTTAATACTTTAAGCAAATTATCTTAATAATACAACAAAAAAAGAAAAATGAAAACTTTTTTTAACATCGGTGACATAAGCAGGAGAATTAGGGATTTATGAATAAAAGAGAAGTGG
>JBBIPZ010000038.1:0-4730 GCA_037442505.1 Deltaproteobacteria bacterium
CCAGACAATGGTTTTTGCTTTGGGCCAGCCTTCCATCTAAAAATTGGCTACGAGCTACTTAATTATTTAACATTATTTTCGCCTTTAACTCAACAATTACTTCAAAAATACCCCTTAGATTTTCTGTATGGCAACATAAGCCCTGATATTGTTATAGGTAAAAGATTTATGCCGTATCACAATCACTGTCATAATTGGGAGATAGCAAAATGTTTAATAGAGGAGGCTAATTCAGAAAAAGAAAGGGCTTTCGCATATGGCTATCTTGCGCATCTGTCTTCTGATGTGATTGCGCACAACTACTTTATTCCTTACCAGATTATATCTACTTTTAAAACTCGCACTTTAACGCATCTTTACTGGGAAACAAGGATAGATAACAAAATAGATAGAGAAATCTGGTACTTAGCTGAAAAGTTTAAAACTTACAACTTTTTTGATGCAGAACAGATGCTCGAAAGGGTTTTGATTTATAATCTTTTCCCGTTCAATATAAGCAAGAGAATTTATAAAAGTTATATCTCTTTTTCAAGCTTAGAAAACTGGCACAAAGCGCTAAATGTAATCAAAAACTTCTCTAAATACAAAATAGAGCCACAGTTTGTAGAAGAAATTATGTCACTGTCAGTAGAGTTTTCACTTGCAACAATTACAAGAAAAAATGATGAATTTATTTACAAAAATGATCCGATGGGAAGAAAAACATTAGCAATGGCTCAAACAATCAAAAAAAACCTAAGGGGAGTCCACTCTATTAAACCAATAGATGATGATACAACTAAAAACCTATCAATACACTTTAAAGTTAAACTAAAAAAAGCCCTTTATGACCCCGATAACTTTGCAGCGATAATATCTGAAGGCTATTAAGATGATTTACGGCGTTTCAACCATTGAAAATTTAAGTATTTTTTTAACTCATCAATTCTTCTTTTATTATCTTCATCTCTCTGCAAATTTTCGCAAAATTCCAACACAAAACAAAGGAATATCGAAAAAAACAATGCAGAAAAAGCAGACACTATAACCATTAAGGTTCTTTTTGGTTTGTATCTTTTATCTGGTGGAGTTGCTTTATCTATCACCTGAATAAGCACTGCGTCCCTTGCTTCATCCAGCTTTGCAAGCTCATACTGCTTCAAAAGCAGCTCATAAAGTGTTTCATTAAACTTAACTTCTCTTAATTTTCTTATGTAATCAAGCCCTATCGATGGGATATTACCTGTCGGCATCAAAGGGTCATGTCCTTTTTTTTCATTTGATTCAAGACGTTTTAATTCTAAACGTAAAGCCTTTAAAGCCTCTTCTGCCATTTGATAATCAGGATTCTGGGGAGTAGTAAAGGTTTTCAAAACTTTTAGTTTAACTTCGTTTGCAGCAATCTTTGCCTTTAAATCAGCAATGCCACTGATAATGGCTTTTGCTTGTACATCTATCTGAAGAGCACCTGTCTTTTCTTGAAAACTTTTCATCTCGTTTTCTGCCTTTATCAGCGCTTCCTTAGTGTCTTTCAACTGCTCCTCGTAATATAATCTCCTTTGAGAAGCCTCTGTAATAGCAAGCCCTTTGTTTAAACTTTTCAACTCTTCTACAAATGCATTTGCCATATCTGCAGCCTTCTTAGGGTCCTTGTGTTGAACAGATATATTTATAATTCCAGATTTTTTATTAACATTAAAATCAGTGATTTTCTTTAGATGCTTTCTTGCGTCAAGTTTATATTTAATATCTTCCTCTTGCATTATATTGAATCTCTCGATAATCCTGTCGGATATCGTATCAGATGATAGCATGCCTATATATAAGTCTGCGGGAGTTTTGCCACCTAATGCAGATATATCAAAACCACCAGCTATCTTAGAAATTAACTGACTTGCCAGACCGCCTTCTGAAGGTTTCGGAGGTAAAATTCTCGTCTCAGCTTTGTAAATCGGTGTTAAAATAAGACTGACGACAGCAGTGATAATAGCTACACCAACCGTTATAGATATTATCAGCCTTTTTCTTCTGGCTATAACAAGCAGTAAGTCTAACAGATTTATTTCTTCATCTTTGTAAGTTTCTTCCATCATAATCTAACCTTTAAAAAGCAACAATCAACACCCCAGCAGTTACTGCTATCTGGTAAAGTATCTGTGTGATATCCCTTAAATTTCTCAACCACGCAACTCTTTCTAACTTTTCTGGCACTACAATGGTATCTCCTGGCGCCAATTTTGTAACAGATCCAAAGCCAAAAAATCCATTCTTTACTCTCTCAGCCGTACCATCAGCTTTCAACACATAAATAGCTTTGTCGTTAGCATTACTAGTTAAACCACCAGCCAAATTTAAATAATAATCTAAATTTTCATCGCTATTATAAATAAAGGCTGACTGATTGTAAACACTTCCAACTACAAAAATAGTTTTTGGATTCGTTGGGATAATAATTTCGTCACCATCCTCAAGCTCTATATCATAAAAGCTGTTTTTAAGCTTTTCTGGAACATCAAATTTTACAGCAATTCTACCCAATGCTTTTACATTTCTAAGCCTTTTAATAAACTCTTGTTTTTGCATAATTTCTGTCTCTTTTGCTTTCGCTTCTTCTATGGACAAAACTGTAGCAATCTCTGCTACGCCGGTACTTAAAAGTTCTCTTTCTAACCTATTAACCATATCATTAATATTGCGTTGTTGAATATCCTTGACACTTTGTCTGATAAAAGTTGCTGCTGGTAGATAAGCCTTATCTGTAAATCCACCTGCACGTTCAATCAAGTCTGATAATTTTTCACCTTTCTTTATCGTATAAGTCCCAGGAAATTTGACCTCCCCGTTTAACTTAACATTTTTATACAAATTCCACTCTGGTACTGCACGTATAAAAAGATAATCATCCTGTTTTAACTTCAAATCACTTTCAGGAACTTTTTGTAACGCCTTCTCAATGTTAATTGTTATTTTTTCAGTTTTTGGACCTGAGGGAGTGGGCGTGACCCTTGTAAGCTCGCCCTCTTTAACATAAGCAAAGTACTTTAATCCACCTGCAAGCGTTATCAGATCTGAAACCTTCATCTTTTCTCTCAGCTCAAACGTCCCCGGCTTATTAACAGCACCAGTCACCCTAACAACCGGCTTTTCTGACAAATCCCACTTAGAGAAAATGTTAATAGTATCATAGGGTTTTAAAAGTTTATCTTCATTTGAGTCTTTGTCAAACAAAACTTTGCCCAGGTTAAAAGATATAAGCTCCCGGTGGAAATCCGGTTCAACTAATCTTTCAATATATGCCATGTCAAAATAGGTCTCAGGCAGCAGGTCCTTGTCTACATTTTTGATGATATCACTAACTCTTATGCCATCAAACCACTGATAATTGCCGGGTCTGGCAACATTACCTCTTAAAGTGATCGCATTCACAACGATATTAGCTATTGGGAAAATCTTTAAAATATCCCCATCTTTAAGTACCAGATCTTTTTCTTTGCTGTTTACAAAATCATTTAAATTTGTGTCAACAACGATTTTTACTTCATTATTATAAATTCTTTCCAGTTGAACCCTTTGCAGGTATGCAGTAGCCGTTAAGCCCCCCGCAAGCGAAATTAAATCAGAAATTTTTGTTTCACCTTTAAGTTCGTAAATAGCAGGATTTTTTACATTACCCATGATACCTACCAGAGGTCCCACAGTTGGAATATATATCACATCTTCCGGCATAAGCCTGATATCTTTATTTTTATCACCATATATCAAAAAATCATATAAATCAAGATTAGTAATGTTATTACCGTTTCTTTTAACCTGAATGTTTCTCATACTACCAGTTACATTTGGTCCACCAGCTACAAAAAGGGCATTGACAAGCGTAGAAAGCGAAGATATGGTATAGGCGCCGGGTTTTTTAGCATTTCCCACCACATATATCCTGATACTTTTTAATGCTCCCATGCTTACATTCATCTCAAAACCAGTGTAGTACTTCGAAATTTCCCTTTTTAGAACTTCTTTTACCTCTTTAAACGTTAATCCAGCTAAACCGATCGTGCCTATTTTTGGTAGCATTATGTTGCCATCTCTATCAACTTTGGCAAGCCACTGACCTTCAATCTTACCCCAAACTGTAACTCTTATTTCATCACCAGGACCTATAATATAATCCGGACTAATAGGAATGTTTTTTGTAGGTACAAAATCAGACGGCGGTGAAAAAAGGTTGTATCCAAAACGTCTCAATTTAACCTTTCTACCTTTTGTTTTAGACAAGAAACCGACATCGTCTGTTTGAAACTCCTGTGACAAAAGATCATCTTCAGAGTTAGAAGACAATTTTTCTTCAGCAGTTACTTTTTGATCTTTTGTAGTTTCTATTTCTTTAGCATCTAACTTTTTTTCAATCTTTGCCCCTTCTAATTGTGATTCTGTTGGATTTAACTGTTCTAAAAGCTGCTGCTTAATTTCTGGAGAAATATTTGTATTTAAAGGTGTAAGTTGATTCTTAAATATTTCTTGTTGAACAACACCCTGTTCAGCTTGAGGTTGAATCGGCACAACCCCAATATTTTGTGCAGTTGCAACTGAATTAAAAAGAACATAAACAATGGCAAAAAAGAGAAATTTTTTCATATTGCAACCTCACGTTTACTGTTTTTTAGCTTGAATTTTATATCACTTGTCAGCTAAATTGTCAACTACATTATAAGACCTTTACACGGTTTTTTATAATTTTTGATTGGCAAATATTT
>JBBIPZ010000039.1:0-4596 GCA_037442505.1 Deltaproteobacteria bacterium
TAAAAAAGCAAATTTTTATAAAATTTTATAAAATTTATATAAAATTTATATAAAATTTATATAAAAAAAGGTTGACAATATTAGAAAAATTTGTTTTACTTGCTCTAAAGGAGATATAAGTGCCAAACAATAAACTGCTTGAATGGCGTAAAAGATTGTTGATTAGCAGGTCTGAGCTTGCAAGAAAAACTGGGCTTTCTATAGTTACAATTGCACGAATCGAAAAAGGGAAACAGTGCCGTCTTGACACTATGAAGAAGATCTTGATTGGTCTTGGTATGGATATTAAGGATAAGGACAAGGTGTTTTCTGATGATTGATGCTTTGTTTAAGACTCGTAAAGAGCTTTTTG
Source organism: Deltaproteobacteria bacterium (assembly GCA_037442505.1). Taxonomy (GTDB): domain Bacteria; phylum CALINM01; class CALINM01; order CALINM01; family CALINM01; genus JBBIPZ01. Next base: position 353 of record JBBIPZ010000039.1, read on the forward strand.
GTCTGGACGTTGGTTCTAACTCTATTAAGTTAGTCGAGTTAAAGAAATCTCGCAAGGAATATAAACTAAAGGGATTTGCCATAAAAGACATGCCAAGCGAAGCTATAGTTGAGGGTGAAGTGATGGATTCTATTATCCTATCCGAAAAGCTAAAAGAGCTTCTTTCTGAATATAAACCTTCAACGAAATATGTTGCCCTTTCCGTGCCCGGTCTTGGTGTAACTGTTAGGACGATTAACGTTCCACTTGTTACAGAAGAAGAACTCGCACAATCAATTCAGTGGGAGACAGAACAGTATTTACCATTTAGCATAAAGGATGTTTACGTTGATTTTAAGATTTTAGGAGAATCTCCTGATACCCCAGGTCAGATGAATGTTTTAATTGTTGCTGCAAAAAAGTCTTACGTAGATGAATATCTGCTTGCTGTTAATGAAGTTGGACTTGAACCGTTGGTTGTTGATGTTGATGTGTTTGCCATGCAAAACATGTTTGAACTGAATTATCCTATTTACGAGGGAAAGGTTACATTGCTTTGTAATTTGGGAGCGAGCTTCACAAATATTAACATCGTGAAAGCTGGCAATTCTCTTCTAACAAGGACGGTTAATCTGGGAGGAAATAAGATTACTGCATCTATTCAGAGGGAACTGTCTGTTACATTTGAGGAAGCTGATAAAATAAAGAAGGGCGTAGTAGAAGGTTTCGATAGAAAAGTTGTTAACGATATTATTGACAATGAACTGGGAACTATTCTTAATGAATTGAAAAAAACTATCGAATACTTTAATGGACAGTTTACCAATGATGTTATTGACAAAATAGTGTTGTTTGGTGGAACGGCAAAACTTGCAGGTTTATCAGATAAAATAAAAGATAAAGTTGGTATAAATGTGGAGTTAGGCAATCCATTTACAACAATAGCTGTTGACAAGAAGTTACAAACAGAAAAGTTTAATGACTTTTTGCCACACAGTGGAATTGCAGTAGGGCTTGCGATTAGAAGATTGGGTGACAGATGATAAAGATAAATTTACTGCCTTATCGAGATATTCAAAAGCAAGAGAAAATCTGGTTTCAGTTTTTCTCGATAATAAGTGCAGTTATTCTGGCTCTATTGATTGTAGGTGTTGTGCATTGGCGTTTCGTTTCGTACGAAAATGTTTTAAAAGTTCAGAAAGACGATCTGACCAATGAGATTGCTGAATTGGATAAAAAGATAGGTCAGATAGACAAGATAAAGTCTCAAAAATCTGAAATAGAGAGAAAATTAAGTGTTATAGATATGCTCAATAATAAGAGAATTTATGCGACCGATTTTTTATATAAGGTTGCTAATGCCGTGCCAGATAAATTGTGGCTTGTTACGGTTGAGGAACGGGAAAAAGAGGTTGTCTTTACAGGTGAAGCTGAGCTGGCTGCATATGTTTCTGATTTTATGAACAGATTGACTAATACGGGGCTGTTCAAAACTGTTACGTTGGTTTCTCTGGAGCAGTCGTCAAAAGGTGAAAGTAAGGTGATTAGATTTACGTTAAACACAGTGAAGGTGGAGAATGGCACTAAACCTTAAGCTTGATTTGAAAAATATTAATTTAGAATTTATAATCAAGCTCTCGCTGAAAATTAAGATTGCAGTAGTTGCAGGGATAATAGTTATTATTTGGGGACTGTATGGTGGACTGCTTGCTTATCCTAACTATAAAAACATTGTTACCTTAAAACAAGATATAGCACAGTTGACTATCAAACGCGATGAAAAGAAAAAGGATGCTTCAAATTTGCTAAAACTTAAAGAAGAGGTACAAAGGTTGGAGAAAGAACTTAGATATTCAATGACTGTTCTTCCCAATACCGACGAGATTCCCTCTATTGTTCGCGCTGTTGAAAATAATTTAAGAAAGTATAATCTTGAGATTTTGAGCTTTAAACCGGACAGGGAGATAAAGAAGGATTTTTATGCTGAGATTCCTATTTCCCTTAGATTTTCTGGAACGTTTCGTGAAGTAGGAGAGTTTTGTCAGACTATAAGTCGTTACCCACGTATAATAAACATAACTAATTTGATAATTAAAAACCTGAAGCAAACGGATGCAAAGGTTACCCTCTCAGTTGAAAGCAAAGCTATAACTTACAGATTTTTAAATCCCGATGAGATTGTAGTCCCAAAGAAAGATGATACTAAAGGTGGAAAGAAAAAATAGTATGATGGTGTTCTTAAGAAGCTTCATAATTTTGGTAACGTTATGTTTTATCTTTTCCTGTGGAGAGAAGGTTACAGAGGATAGAAATTTGCAAGTTTCAACTAAAAAACCGGTTTTAAGCAATATTACTGGCAAAGTTGTGTCTTTTGTTAGCATATCATCCAAGATAGCAAGTTTGCCGAAATATGACTTTTACCAAGTAAAAGATCCGTTTTTCTCTCCAATCGTGCAACAAAGCGTCAAACAGACAAAAATGGGGGGCGCAATAAAAAATTTAAAACCTACTCAAAAATTTGAAATAGATAAGTACAAACTTTTAGGTGTAATGATTGACAATAAGGCAAAAGCAGCTATTTTTGAAGACCCTGAAGGAAAAGGCTGGGTTATGAAAGAAGGTATGCAGATAGGCAATGAAGGCTATAAAATCAAAAAAATCAGTAAGGATGGTGTTTTATTAGAGGAGATTGTTATGGATGCTGCTGGTAAGAAAAAGAGCACCGAAATGTTTATATCGATCAAAAAGATTCGTTAGGAGGGGCAATATGAGCCTCAAAAAGATTTTAATATTAACAATTTTATATTTATTGATATTTTCATTGAATGGCGCTAAGGATACGTTTGCTCAATCAAATAATAAAGCAAGGATAAAGGTTACTTCGTTTAGTTTCTTGGAAGAACAGGACCAGTTTATAATTAAAATAAGCACAGATAAAAATATAACCTATACAAGTTATTCATCAGAAGCTCCGTGGAAGTTAATTTTAGAGTTTCCTGTTACTGATTTCAGTAATTATTTAGGTGAGAAATATGTCAATAAAAGTGTAATAAAAAATTACGTTGTTAAGCATACAGGCTCAATTCCAAACCAGATTGGTAGAGTAGAAGTTAATTTTTTTAAGAAGCCTGATTTTAATATCGAAAAGACGACTAATACCGTTACGGTGTCCATAAAAAAATCAACTGAAGATGCAACAAAGGAATCAGTGCAAAGTGTGCCTAAAACATTAGAACCTGTATCCGTAACCAATCTGATGTTTTCTGGTGAGCATAACAAGTTTATAGTTATATTAGAAACAAGTGGAAAATTAGAGTTTATGAGCTATGTACTCAAAAATCCATTAAGAATAGTTTTCGATCTGACAAATGCAAAGTATGAGGTACAGAATTCCACCTTTGCGGTAAAAAACAGTATCATAAAAAATATCAGGGTTGAGACTTTTCCGTCTCTTACACGTTTATTTCTTGATGTAACAACTGACAGTATGCCATCTTTTTTTACAAAGGCTGAGAAAGACAAATTTATTATCGAATTTACAACTGAGGAAATAAAAGAAAAGCTTAAAGAAGTTGTTGAGTTAAAAAATATAGATTTCGTTCCTGGAAATGGTAAAGCATCTTTTCGTTTTAAAGGTATAGGAGACAAAGAGTATAAAGTTTATAAACTGAAAGAAGATATGTTGGTTTTTGACTTTCTGGATATAAATCTTAATAAAGATATACAGAAAACCTTTGATACAAGGGATGTGAGTGAGATAATAAAAAGCTTTACGTTATATCAGGTCAAGCCTGAAGAAGAAAATAAGGTAAGGTTTGTTGTTGATTTAAAAACGGTTGCGCAATATACGACAAAAAAATCCAAAGGAGATATATTAATTGAATTTATAAAAGAAAAAGTGGCTCATAAAGAGAGTAAAATTGTCAAACATGAGCCAGTTGTTCCTGTTCCAAAGCCCGCTCCAGTAGCTGTTGCAAAAACTGAAGTGTCAGAAAAGAAGCAAGAAGTTGTTTTAACAGAGACACTGGCAAAAGAGAAAAAGGAGGAAATTAAGCCTGAACCATCTGATGCTAAACAGTCAAAAAAGGAAGAGCCAGTTATAGCAAAGATTGAAGAGCAAAAGCCATCTGAGAAAGCTGAAAAAAAAGATGTTATAAAATCAAAGGAAGTTATTAAAGAACAGCCAAAAATTGAAACAAAAGTTGAATCTGAATCAAAACCACCAGTAACAAAGATAGAAAAAAAGGAAGAATCAAAGGAAGTTA
>JBBIPZ010000040.1:0-2861 GCA_037442505.1 Deltaproteobacteria bacterium
ACTTCGAAATTTCCCAAAAACAGGCACAAAGAGACATAGAGTTTATCAAAGATCGTCTTGGAGCACCAATAATTTATGATTCAAGTCGAAAAGGGTATGTATACGAGAACCAGTCCTTTGAGATGCCTCCCTTCTGGATTAGTGAAAACGAATTAGTGGCATTAAGCCTTGCTACAAAATTTTTCGCAACGGTTCCTGATAACAGGCTCAAGCAATCAATAAAAAATTTATTAAACAAAGTTTTTAAAAACTACACTACTGAAAAAATAAGTTTAGAAAGTCTTACTACAAAAGTTTCTGTTAAGAACATAGAGTATTACAAAACAGATGCAGAGATATTTCAAAAGGTCATTGTCAGCCTGTTTAAGCAGGAAACAATAGATATTACCTACTACTCTCCACATAAAAAAGAACTGACAAAAAGAAGTATAATCCCCCTACATCTTCTTTGTTATATGGGTAGATGGTTATTAATTGCCTATTGTGACGAAAAAAAAGATTTGAGAAGCTTTGCTTTGGCACGGATTAGAGAATTAGAAGTGTCAAAAAACAATAAAGAGATACCTTTTCAGATCGCTGATATCGAAAACTTTATCAATCAAAACTTTGGCTCCATATTTACAAAAGATAATCACAAAGAAGTGAGTCTTAAATTTTCCAAAGAAGTTTCAGACTGGCTAAAAGAACAAATCTGGCATGAAGCACAGGAGATAACTGAAAATTCCGATGGCAGCATTTGTTTAAGATTTAAGGTTGCTGATTTCAGAGAGCTTAAAGGGGAGATACTAAAATATGGTGCATCAGTTGAAGTGCTCTATCCTAAAGAGCTTAAAAAGGAGATAAAAAGCGAAATAGAAAAAATGAAAAAAATTTACAAGTAGTACATATTTTGGGGGACTGGTTGGAGTAATATAAGTAGGGAGACAAAAAAAGGGAGTAGGAGTATATGTTTAAAAGAGACTTTTTAAAACTTTTCATTAGTTTACCCTTTATTTTAATTAGCCCCTTTAGGCTACAACCGAGGGCTTTTCGCAAAAAGCATTTGCTTGTAGACACCGCTGTTTCTGGCTACAGCTATAACGATGGGAAAAGTATATTGCATTGCATGAATATGTGATAAACTCGCATTAAAAAGAGAGCTGTAAAACCCATATGATGAGAGGCAATAGAATTTACTGGCGGTATAAAAAACTTGGATATGTTCCCAGAGTTGACAACTCCGTAATAGCCCAGATGATGGACAGGGGAGAAAAACTAATCTGCTCAATAACCTGGCTAAAAGTGTCAGATGACCCCTGGGAAAGAGTCGGGATTAAAATAGAGGTAGAGGTGTAGGGATGAAAAGTTTTGTTAATTATATCAAAGAAATTTATTGTGAGAGCAACTTATGTTGAAAGATATTCTTCAGCTAACTGAATTATATTTAATTTCTAAAAATAAATTACAAAATGGCGATAGGTGGGCTAAATTTCATAAAAAAGAATTGGTTGAAAGTGCGTCTATAAAATTTATTGATCTACTCGCCGATACAAATCCTAAAGATAAATGTAAGTATGCATTACTTGTTAATGTTGATACAGCAAACAAGACTTGCAAGGTGAATAAGTATGTTGAGATAAATTCATTGAATAACTGGTCGAGTCATTTATTCTGGCAGGGTTCTGGTGGAGCGCAAAGCGATAAGATAAGAAATACCCCTCATAAGATTTATTCTAAAAAAGATGATTTTTCTGTTGATGATTTGATTGCACCGCTTCAGACCATATTGAATGATTATTGCCAGATTCAAGAAGGAAAAGGGAAGAAAAAAACAAAGACAGAGACTGGTCCACTATTTTGGGATAAGGACAAAAAAGAAGAAAGAGAATGGCTCAAAAATATAATTGAAATCATAGAAACCAATAAAGAAAATTTGAACAAACAAGTAAGAGGTGATGATGAAAGTGATCCTAAAATATCAGGTAAATTCCCAACTTCGAAGCAAGGGGAATCTGTTTTTGTAGGCTTAACTATTGATGATAAACCCATCGGAGAATATGAATTATTCAGAAGGTATTTATTATTTGTTCGTCAAAGAGCAGGTCTTCAAAACGGTGCTGACAGGTTTAAGAATAAGTTTTTTTCTGAAGTTGGTCAAGATATTGGTGTATGTCCTTCATGCTTGAGAAAAAACCCACTTTTAGACCAGTGGCAAACTACAGCGGAACTATCTTTTTATCAGACTACTAATGAAAATCATCTATCGTATGATTTCCCTTCGTCGGCTTTTAAACTGTGTCAAGGCTGTGCAGATTTATTATTTATATTTAAACAGCATTTACTTGAAACATTGACTCGCAAATTAGGCGGGAATGAATGCTTGATCTTGCCTTCTATAAAGTTAATGCCTTCGGAAGAGCAAGAGAAAAGAAGGCTATATGAGAACCTTAAAGGCTTGTGGAACGCATCTGGTGATGATGTTGTATCTACGGAAAAAAGGTTATTAAATAGACTTGGGCAATTGCCATCTTATGCTACTGTGACATTTGTGTTTGGTAATTATATAACCGCTGGCAAGTCGAAAAATGTAAGAAGGCTGGATGAATTAAATATTATTTTTCCTGATGTCCTTCCAAGCAGGCTTTCGCAAATTGCAGAGGCAATACAAGAGACTAACAACTATTTAGGCGAGATGTGGTCTTTGACAGCAAGAAACTGGAATTGCACATGGAACATTCAAGACGATTTATTCTTGCTCTATGCTTTATTTTACCCATCATGGGAAAGAAATAAGAAAGAGAAGAGCAGGCGTAGGCCGGAAGTTGAGCGATATTTAAGAGCAATCTTTTATGGACAAGAGATTTCTTACCGAGAAATTGCAG
>JBBIPZ010000041.1:0-2498 GCA_037442505.1 Deltaproteobacteria bacterium
AGCCAAATGCACTTGTTTTCGTCCCATTTTTTTTCCGATAGTTTCCCATTTAGTCATCGTTCCTGAGGTCAACGCTGGTGATTGCCTCTTATTATTAACATGTTTATTTCCCCTTTTTAAATTCTGCAAACTTATTGTCAATTTCATCTCTCAATTTTTCACCAACATTTTGAAACACATCTAACAATTCCTCGTAAATATTATCATTTGCAACAAAATTCCAAAATTCCTCACCAACCAAAATCTCTCCTTTTTCCAAGTCATATAATCCCTTCAATGTCCACCTTTCATAAGGTTCGGGGTGATATGGATTATACGGAATTGCCAGCCTTGTAAAAACTTTAGCATTTCTATCTTGGCTGAGTCTTAGAGCAGTCCACCTGAGAAGTTTAAGTTTTAATGCTACGAATTCCTTCATGTTGGGTTTTGCGCTGGTAATATCAACGTAGTTTTCTGCATCTTTAATTTTGACAAAAAAGTCTACTGTTGAATCTGGATCAACCTTGGCTTGTCCCCTCTTTATTTTTCTTCTAATGTGTTCAACCTCATCGATTTTATTTGTGGCGATCTCACCTTTTCTTAACTTATAATGAATTTCAGTAATGACATTCTCTGTTTCTGGATCTACCTCGCCACGTAATTTATATTGTCTCTCTGCATGATTGCCTGCACCTCTAGCCACAATCACTGCAACTTGTTCCCAAATAGACATGCCAAAAGTAGTATTCATTGATTGGATAAAAGAAAACATAGCATACCTGTCTTTGCCAAGAAGCCTATGATGAAAAGGCATATACGCAGTTTCAGGCTGGTAGGTTCTTAATTTTTCCATTACCGTCGTCGTAAGGAGTTTTGCAATTTCCTTTGCTGTCGTTGACGATAAAGCCATATTTACACCTTCTTAAAATAGAATATTGATTCAAAAAATTTATTCTCATCCCTTTCAGTCCTCATGAGGACAGGCCTGTTAAAGACATCTATTAACTCAAATCCACATTGTTTTCCTATTTCAGGATATAAATTAAATTTATCATTTGCTACGATAAAAACATGTGCCCCATTAACTAAATTTTGGGATACATTTTTTAACACATCTACTATTCCTTTTACATACTCCGCTTTTGCATTTCCATTCTGCCCTTTCATAGCAGAACCTATTTCTGAGTCATCGTATCTTGGAAAATCGAATAATTCATAAGCATATCTATGTTGTTCGTGGTAATCTATTAAGCCAACATACGGGGGAGAAGTAAATATTCCATCTATTTTCAAGTCTTCTGGCAGTTTGATTGTTCTTGCATCTTCTTGAATAATTTTGATGAAAGCATCTGTTCTTAGTCTCTCAAATTCTCTTAATCTTTTTATAGTATCATAACTATAACGGTTGATAAACTTTAATGCTTCATTTATCGGTTTACAATACCTCTTATGTTTGATACACCAATAAGTTTCTCTAACCGCCTTTTTAGGGCGTGCCAAGTCATAATGTGGAATAAGCCTAGCGGAACGAGCTGCCCTTGAAAGAATTATTTTTAAAACATCTTGATTTTTATAATCTTTGATGATACTTCTGTAAAATAAAATTTCTTGTAATGCCCGTTCTGAAAACCATTCTTTTAGATACCCGCTATCGGTCTCAAATTTTTCCATTCCTTCACCAAAAAGAATCTGATTTTTGTTTCGTAAACTATGACTAAAACGCTTCAGCCTTTTTAATGCACTCTTAATCTCTGCTTCTACCTCTGCAATATTATATTTTTTTGTTTTCACTTCTTGAATCAGCACATTGAATGGAGACAATTCTATGCCAATAGAGTTCATACCTAAAACATTTGCTTCTACAAGGGTTGTTCCTGAACCAGAAAAGGGGTCTAAAATAGTATCGCCCTTTTTGAAGTATTTTTTTAGGAAGACTTCAACTAATTGGGGGATGAATTTACCTAGATAAGGATGTAAACGATGAACATGTTTTGTCCTCTCAAATTCTCTGATGCTCAAAAAGGTTAGGTCGTCTCCCAAAATTTCAATATTCTTTTTAGTATCCGCCTTTTCTTCGATAAGTTCAGCATCTATCCTGAATTTTGTTGCCGCATTTTTGCTTTTTTCAAGCATAGTTTGTTATCCCTTTGCCCTTATTAAAAGTTTGCTTTTTGCGCATCAATGATCCATATCAGTTTAACACCGCTAAAATTTTTACCCGTAATTGTTTTTAATTGATACCGGTTCACCAAATAATTTTGCATCTACCTCGGGTTCAGTAATAGGAATTTCTGTCTCAACATTTGCTTCGCCGAATTTATAAATAAGCAAGGCTACGATTATTCTTTCTCTAACCGAGCCAACTTCCATCCCAGTTTTACCTGCCCTTGAACTTTCCAATTCTGCAAGTTGAAACAAGTAAGGCAAACGGTTTTTTATTCTCTCCACAAGTTTTTCGTCTTCGAATATTTCGGTTAGCTTATTTCGCATATTTATTTTTCTTTTTTATTAATATTTCG